>NZ_VJOO01000020.1 GCF_007556755.1 Tepidimonas fonticaldi
CAACGGACGCCCCGGCCGCCGCCGAGGCTTCGACCGCGGCAGGCGCCCCCGCGCCGACCCCGCCCGACGCCCCGCCCGACGCCCCGCGCGGGGGCTGGCGCGTGCTGGTGGCCGAGGACCACCCCGTCAACCGCAAATTCATCGGCCTGTTGCTGGACAAGCTGGGCCACCAGGTCGCCTTCGCCGAAGACGGCCGGCAGGCGGTCGCCCTGGCCGCCGAAGGCGACTACGACATCGTGCTGATGGACGTGCACATGCCCGAGATGGACGGGCTGGAGGCCACCCAACGCATCCGGGCGCTGCCGGGACCGCGCGGGCGCGTGCCGATCGTGGCGCTGACCGCCGACATCATGGACGACGCCGAGCAGCGCGCGCAGGCCGCCGGCATGAATGCCTTTCTGGCCAAACCGGTGCAACGCGCCCAGCTCGAAGCGGTGATGGCCCGCTGCATCGCCGCGCGCGCCGAACTCACCAGCCCAGCCCCAGGTGCAGCGGCAGGTAAACCGCCATCCCCGTGACGATGGTGCCCAGCACCCCGCCGCGCCAGAAGAACCACGCGGCCCCCGCCACGGCGGCATAGAGGCGCGCATCCTGCCAGGTGTGGATGAGCTGCCCCTGCTGCATCACCACCTCGGGCACCACGACGGCCGCCAGCGCGGCAATCGGCGCGTACTGCAGGCCGCGCTCGGCCCAGTGCGGCAACTGCCATGGCCGATCGGACAAAAAGAAAAAACCGCGCGTGATGACCGTCACCGCGGCCAGCGCGACGAAGGTCAGCAGCGTCCAGGGGTTCAGATCAGCCATGCGGACGGTGGGGGGGAATGGGCGCGCCGCGCAGCCAGCGCGGACCGTGCGCCTCGGCGATCAGGCACACGACGACCGCGACGGCGATCGCCACCACGATGTTGAGCTTGAGTGGCAGCGCCCAGGCCGCCACCGCCGCCGACCCGGCCACGGCGGCCGACAGCACGCGCAACCGCGACGTGGCCAGCGAGCAGCCCACCCCCAGCAGCGCCAGAATGCCCGCAAAGCCCAGCCCCCACTCGGTCGGGATGGCATTGGCCAGCACGATGCCGATCACGCTCGCCGTCATCCAGAACAGGTAATTGACGCCGCAGCTCCCGGCCAGGTAGGCCTCTTGATCCAGCCGCTCCTCGTCGGTGCGCCCCGGGTGCGGAAAGCGCCGGGCAAAGAAGACGTAGCTCAAATCCCCCGTCAGGTAACCGGTCAGCAGCCGCTGTCCGCGCGGCAGGTGGGCCACATACGCGCGCAGGTGGATGGAAAACACGACGAAGCGCAAATTCACGCAGAAGGCCGCCGCCAGGATCACCCACAGCGGCGCCCCGGCCGTGATCAGCGGCACCGCCGTGAGCTGGGCGCTGCCCGCGTAGACGAGCAGCGTCATCCACAGCGCCTCCAGCGGCGTCAGGCCGGACTTGACCATCGCCACCCCGGTCATCAGCCCCCAGGCCCCGATGCCGGTGGCCACGCTGACCAGCTCGCGCGCGCCCGCGGCGAAGGTGGGCCGGCGCCACAGCACCGGGTTGAGAAACGACGCGCGCCAGAATGCGGTGGACGCCGCGGCGCTCATCCGGCCGCCCCCAGGCACACCCCCGGCGGCAGCGCCGTGCCGCGCAAAAAGTCCCCGGCGGCCAGCCGCTTGCCACCGGCGCGCTGCACCTCGGTCAGCACCAGCACGCCTTGGCCGGTTTGCACACGAATGCCCGCCGCGTCCGCCGCCAGCACCATGCCCGGCGCGGCCGATGGCGCCACCCCGGGTTCGGCCCGGGCGCCCCAGACTTTGAGCATGGCGCCGTCCAGCGTGGTGGCCGCCCCCGGCACGGGGTCGAATGCGCGCACGCGCCGCTCGAGCAGCGCAGCGGGCGCCGACCAGTCCAGCATCGCCTCGGCCTTGTCGATCTTGTGGGCGTAGGTCACGCCCTCGTCCGGCTGCGGGCGCCGGGGCAGCGGCGCGGCCTCGGCCGCCCGCAGGGCCTGCACCACCAGGCGCGCGCCCAGGTCGGCCAGACGGTCGTGCAGCGATCCGGCCGTCTCCGCCGGGCCGATGGGCACGGCCTCCATCGCCACGATGTCGCCCGTGTCCAGCCCCTCGTCCATCTGCATGATGGTGATGCCCGTCTGCGGGTCGCCAGCCTCGATGGCGCGTTGGATGGGCGCGGCACCGCGCCAGCGCGGCAACAGCGAGGCGTGGATGTTGAGGCAGCCCAGCCGCGGCAGCTCCAACACCCAGCGCGGCAGAATCAGCCCATAGGCCGCCACGACCAGCACGTCGGGCCGGGCGGCCTGCAGCGCGGCGCGGGCGGCCGCCGCGTCCTCGGCCCAGCGGCCGTCCAGCCGCAAGCCGCGCGGCTGCGCGACCGTCCAGCCGTGCGTCTGGGCCAACGCCTTGACCGGCGAGGGCTGCACCCTCATACCGCGGCCGGCCGGCCGGTCGGGCTGGGTCAGCACCAACACGACGGGAAACCCCGCCTGCGCAATCGCCTGCAGGGCCGTGGCGGCAAACGCCGGCGTGCCGGCAAAGGCCACCCGCAGCGCGGGGGTGGCCCCGGCAGCCGCGGTCAAAGCCGCGCCTCCGTCGGCTCGGCGTGCAAGCGGTTGCGCGGCCGGGCCTCGGCCGCAGCGCGCGCGGCCTCCCGCTCGGCCTTGACGAGCTTCATCTTGATGCGCTCGCGCTTGAGCGGCGAGAGGTACTCGACGAACACCTTGCCCATCAGGTGGTCCATCTCGTGCTGGATGCACACCGCCAGCAGCCCCTCGGCCTCGATCACGCGGCTTGCACCGTGCTCGTCCAGCGCGCGCACGCGCACCGCCACCGAGCGCTCGACGCCGTCGTAGATGCCGGGCACCGACAGGCACCCCTCCTCGCCCTTGCGCTTCTCGTCGCTGGCCCACTCGATCTCGGGGTTGATGAGCACCAGCGACTGGTCCCGGTTTTCGCTCACGTCGATGACGATGATGCGCTCGTGGATGTCGACCTGCGTGGCCGCCAGGCCGATGCCATTGGCGGCGTACATGGTGGCAAACATGCGCGGGATGATCGCGCGCACGCGATCGTCCACGGCCGCGACCGGTTTGGCCACCTTGTGCAGGCGCGGATCGGGGTAGCGCAGGATGGGCAGGAGTTCGGTGGAGGCGTTCATAGGCGAATGTCGGTATTTTCGCCACTTTTGGCGGGGCCTGCCAGCACGGCGCAGGGGATGGCATTGCCAGAAGTGGGGGCAGACCGCACAATGGCAAGGGAGGAATCGCCACCCATGACCATCCCGCGCCAACGCCCCGCACCGCTTTCGTCCGCTCCGGTGCCCGCCGCCCGTGGCGGCATCGGCACTGCCCTGTCGCGCTGGGTCGTGGGCACGTTGGTGGGAGCACAGTTGGGCGGCATGGCCTGCGTCGCCTCGGCCGCACCGCCCTACCCCGTGACCCCGCAGCAGCGCGGCACCGCCGAGCAGGTGGCCCAGGCGGGCGTGCCCCTGTCGGAGCTGGCCCCCAATGCACCCGAGCGCTACACCGTGCGGCGCGGCGATACCTTGTGGGGCATTTCGGCGCTGTATCTGCAGCGCCCATGGCGCTGGCCAGAGCTGTGGGGCATGAACCTGCAGCAGATTCGCAACCCCCACCTGATCTACCCCGGGCAGGTGCTGGTGCTCACGCGCATCGGCGACCGCGCCGTGCTGCAGCTCGCCGCGGACACGCCCCCCACGGTCAAGCTCTCGCCGCGCGTGCGCGCCGAGCGGCTGCGCGACGAGGGCATTCCGCCGCTGCCCCCGGGGGCGATCGAACCCTTCCTGGCCGACGTCGATATCGTCGATGCCGACACCCACGAGCGCGCGCCGCGCATCGTCGCCGGCCCGGAAGCGCGGGTGCTGCTGGCCCGCGGCGACCGCGCCTACGCCCGCGGCCAGTATGGCCCGAGTGATGCCCTCACGGGCGACGCGCTGGAGGCGCAGGCGGACCGGCCGCGCGTGCTGTCGATCTACCGCAATGCCGTCGCGCTGCGCGACCCGGAAACCGGCGAGGTGCTGGGCTACGAAGCCCACGCCGTGGGCCGTGCGGAGCTGGTGCGCAGCGAACGCGCGGGCGAGGGGCCCGACGGGCAGCCGGCCCTGGTGCCGGCGACCGTCCAGATCGTGCAGGCGCGCGAGGAAATCCGCATCGGCGACCGGCTGCTGCCCCAGTCCGGGCGCGAGATGCGCTTGTACATCCCCCACGCCCCCGCGGCCCCGATCCGCGGGCAGATCGTCAAGGTGCACGGCGATGCCGTGCGCTACGCGGGACAAAACCAGATCATCGTGCTCAACCGCGGGCGCGCCGACGGGCTGGAGGCGGGCCATGTGCTCGCCGTGCTGAAGGACCGCACCCGGCTGACCGACAAGACCGACGAGGCGCGACCGGACCTCCTGCTGCCCGGGGAGCGCAACGGGCTGATGATGGTGTTTCGCACCTTCGAACGCGTCTCGTACGCCCTGATCCTGCAGATCACCGACGGCGTCAAGAGCGGGGATCGCTTCGTCAACCCCTGACGCGCGGCAGGCAGGGGGACCGAGACGGATGGCACCCGACAACTGGGTCGAGTGGTTGCGGCTGATCGCCACGCCGGGTGTGGGCTCGGCGACGGCGCGTCGGCTGCTGGCGGCATTTGGCCCGCCGGCAGCCGTGTTGGCCCAACGCCACGGGGCCTTGGCCGAGGCGGTGGGGCCCACGGTGGCCAGCCGCCTGCAGGCCGAGCCCCCGGAATGGCCGGCGCTGCTCGCCCGCACCCAAGCCTGGCTGACGCAGCCGGACCACCATCTGATCGCCCTGGGCGATGCGGCCTACCCCGCAAGCCTGCTGACCACCCCGGACCCGCCCCCGCTGCTGCATGTGGTCGGTGACCCTGCGGCCCTGAGCGCGCCACGGGCCCTGGCCGTGGTCGGCAGCCGCAACCCCACCCCGCAAGGCGCCGACAACGCGCGCGCCTTTGCCCGTGCGCTGGCGGCGGAGGGCGTGTGCATCGTGTCGGGGCTGGCCGCCGGCATCGACGCCGCCGCGCACGAGGGCGCCCTGGCCGCTGGCGGCCGGACCGTGGCGGTGGTCGGCACGGGGGTGGACCGCGTCTATCCGGCGCGCCACCGGGCGCTGGCGCACCAGATCGCGGCGGCGGGCTGCCTCGTCAGCGAACACCCCCTGGGCACGCCGCCGCTGGCGCCGCATTTTCCGCGCCGCAACCGCATCATCGCCGGCCTGACGCAGGGCACGCTGGTGGTGGAAGCCTCGCTCGGATCGGGGTCGCTCATCACGGCGGAGCTGGCCACCCAGATGGGGCGGGAGGTCTTCGCCATCCCCGGCTCCATCCACGCGCCGCAGTCGCGGGGCTGCCACGCCCTGATCCGGCAGGGAGCCAAGCTGGTGGAGACCGCCGAGCACATCCACGAAGAGCTGCGCGCGGTCTGGGGCCTGGCTGCCGGCACCCCGGCCCCTGCCAGTGGCGCGACACCGTCGCCCGCCGACGACCCGGTACTGGCCGCCCTGGGCCACGACCCCACGCCGTTCGACCTGCTGCAAGCGCGCTGCGGCTGGGACACGGCCCGCCTGCAGGCCCACCTGCTGACGCTGGAGCTGGACGGACACGTGCAGCGCCTGCCCGGCGGCCTGCTGCAGCGCGTGGTGCGGACCTAGGGGCAGCGGGCCTCAGACCACGGCGCCGGCGTTCGGGTCGTCGCCTTCGCCCGCTTTCTTGGGCGCCTTGACCAGATCCTCGCGCCGGATGCCCAGCCACATGGCGATGCCCGCCGCCACGAACACCGACGAGTAGATCCCGAACAGGATGCCGATGGTCAGCGCCAGCGCAAAGTAATGCAGCGTCGGGCCGCCAAACAGCAGCATCGACAGCACCATCGCCTCGGTCGAACCGTGGGTGATGATGGTGCGGCTCATGGTCGAGGTGATCGCATGGTCGATGACCTCGCGCACCGTCATCTTGCGCTGGCGGCGGAAGGTCTCGCGGATGCGGTCGAAGATGACCACCGACTCGTTGACCGAGTAGCCCAGCACCGCCAGCACCGCCGCCAGCACCGCCAGCGAGAACTCCCACTGGAAGAAGGCAAAAAAGCCCAGGATGATGACGACGTCGTGCAGGTTGGCGATGATGGCGGCGACCGCGTACTTCCACTCGAAGCGCACGGCCAGATAGATCATGATGCCGCCGATGACGAAGGCCAGCGCGAGCAGCCCGTTGCTGACCAGCTCGCGGCCGACCTGGGGCCCGACGAACTCGGTGCGGCGCAGCTCCACCGCCGGGTCCTGGGCGCGCAGGGCCGCCAACAGTTGCTCGGTCTGCTGGCCGGAGTTGAGGCCCTCGCGCAGCGGCAGACGCATCATCACATCGCGCGAGCTGCCAAAGTTCTGCACCGGCACATCGGCATAGCCCAGGCCCGCCACGACCGCCCGCACCTGCCCCAGGTCGACCGGCTGTGCGTAGGACACCTCGACCACGGTGCCGCCGGTGAACTCGACCGACAGGTGCAGGCCGCGCGTGACCAGAAAGAACACCGCCGCCAAAAAGGTGGCGAAGGACACCAGGTTCAGCACCAGCATGTGGCGCGTGAACGGGATGTCCTTGCGGATCCGAAACAGTTCCATCGTCGCTCTCCTGGCGGATCAGTCGGCCTTGCCCGCGCCGGACGGGGCGATGCGGATGCCGATCGAGACGGCACGCAGCTTCTTCTGGCGCCCGTACCACAGGTTGACCAAGCCACGCGAGAAGAACACGGCCGAGAACATGCTGGTCAGGATGCCGATGCAGTGCACCACCGCGAAGCCGCGCACCGGGCCCGAGCCGAACGTCAACAGCGCCAGCCCCGCCATCAGCGACGTGATGTTGGAATCCAGAATGGTGTCCCAGGCGTGCTCGTAGCCTTTGTGGATGGCCGTCTGCGGTGCGGAGCCGTTGCGCAGCTCCTCGCGCACCCGCTCGTTGATGAGCACGTTGGCATCGATCGCCATGCCCAGCGTGAGGGCGATCGCGGCAATGCCCGGCAGCGTCAGCGTCGCCTGCAGCATGGACAGCACCGCCACCAGCAGCATCAGGTTGACCGCCAGCGCAACGCTGGAAAACACCCCGAACAGCCGGTAGTAGATGCACATGAAGGCGACCACCACCGCAAAGCCCCAGACCACGCTGTTGAAGCCCATGCGGATGTTGTCGGCGCCCAGGCTCGGGCCGATGGTGCGCTCTTCGATGATCTCCATCGGCGCGGCCAGCGAGCCGGCGCGCAGCAGCAGCGCGGTGTCGTTGGCCTCCTGCGTCGTCATGCGGCCGGAGATCTGCACGCGGCCGCCGCCGATCTCGGTGCGGATGACCGGCGCCGTGACCACCTCGCCCTTGCCTTTTTCGAACAGCAGAATCGCCATGCGCTTGCCGACGTTCTCGCGCGTGACGTCGCGGAACACCCGCGCCCCCTTGCCGTCCAGCGTCAGGTTGACCACCGGCTCCTGCGTCTGGCTGTCGAAGCCCGCTTGCGCATCGGTCAGGTTCTCGCCGGTCAGGATCACCTCGCGCTTGACGATGACGGGCGCCCCGTTGCGGTCCAGATAGCGCTCGGCGCCAAAGGGCACCGGCCCCGCGTTGCGCTCGGCGGCCAGCCCCTCGGGGCTTTCGTCCACCATGCGGATTTCCAGCGTCGCGGTGCGGCCCAGGATGTCTTTGGCCTTGGCGGTGTCCTGCACGCCGGGCAACTGCACGACGATGCGGTCCAGCCCCTGCTGCTGGATCACCGGCTCGGCCACGCCCAGCTCGTTGATGCGGTTGTGCAGCGTCAGGATGTTTTGCTTGAGCGCCTGCTCCTGGATGCGGCGCGCCGCCTCGGGCCGCAGGGTGAGCGCGAGCACCGTCTCGCCGCCCTCGTCGCGCTCGGCCAGCTGCACATCCGGAAAGTCGCGCGCGATCAGGTCGCCCGCGGCCCGCGCCGTCGCCGCATCGCGCAGGCGCACCAGCACCGCCTGCCCTTCGCGGCGCACGCCACCGTGGCGGATGCCCTTGTCGCGCAGCGCGGTGCGCACATCGGCGGCAATGCCCTCGACGCGCTTGTCCACCGCGCCGGCCATGTCCACTTGCAGCAGGAAGTGCACCCCGCCACGCAAGTCCAGCCCCAGATACATGGGCTGCGCGCCCAGGCTCTGCAGCCACGCCGGGGTGCGCGGCAGCAGGTTGAGGGCCACCACATGCGTCGGGTTGGCCGGATCGGGGTTGAGGGCCCGCTCGATCGCGTCGCGGGCCTTGAGCTGCGCGTCCGTCGAGGCAAAGCGCGCCTTGACGGTCTGCCCGTCGAACTGGATCGCCTCCGCCCCCAGGTTGGCCGCCGCGAGCGCCTGCTCGACGCGGCTGACGATGCCTTCGTCCAGCCGGTGCGCGGCGCGCGCCGACGACACCTGCACCGCCGGCGCCTCGCCAAAGAAGTTGGGCAGGGTGTACAGGGTGGCGATGATGAGCACGACCACCAGGGTCGCGTACTTCCACCAGGGATATCGGTTCATGGACGAACGCCTTGCGGCGCACGCGGCGCCGCGAATGGGCCCGGGGCCGGTCGCGCCGGCCGCGGCTTATTTGAGGGTGCCCTTGGGCAGCACCTGCACGACGGCGGTGCGCTGCAGTTGCACTTCGACCCCGTCGGCCAGCTCGATGCCGATGGTGGACTCGCCCAGCTTGGAGACCTTGCCCAGCAGACCGCCGGCGGTGACGACTTCGTCCCCCTTGGCCAAGGCATCGATCATGGCCTTGTGCTCCTTCTGGCGCTTCATCTGCGGCCGGATCATGACGAAGTACAGCACCACGAACATGAGCACCAGCGGCAGCAGGCTCATGAGCGTGGAGGTGGTGTCGCCGCCCGCAGCGGCCTGGGCGTAGGCATTGGAGATGAACACGTCGGATTCCTCTGGCGTGCAAAGGGTTGGGGGCATCGCGGCCGGCGCGCACCGGCAGGCGCTTACCGGCCATCCACGATGGCAAACGTCCATTGTAGCCCGCGGCCTGCGTGCCGCGGGCATGCGGGGTCGGGGGCGGGCGTCAGTCCGGGTGCGCCTGCGCGATCACCGGCTCCGGGCGCACACGCACCCCCCACAACACCCCGGCCACCAACGCGCCGATGCCCAGCAGCGACAGGGGCGCCGGCCACTCCCCCCGCCACAGGTAGGCGTACAACAGGGCGGCCAGCGTCTCGAACACGATGAGCTGCCCCGCCAGCGCCGTCGGCAACCGCTGGCTGGCCGCATTCCAGCACAGCGTGCCCAGCCACGACGCCAGCAGACCAACCGACACCATCAGGCCGACGAACACCGCCGGCCGCGGCCCGAACGGCATGGCGAACGGATCGCCCCGCACCGCGTCCAGCCCCCAGACCAGTGCGTAGCCGATGGCCGCCAGCGGCAGGGTGGCCAGCCCCTGCGCGGTGGACCAGGCGCGCGGGCTGCGGTCCGGGTGCGCGCGCAGCCAATCGGCGTTGTGCAGGGGGTACCACGTCCAGCAGGCCACCGCCCCCACGGCCAGCAGCGCGCCCAGCGCGTAGGCACCCACGTCGCGCGCGGGGTCGGCCAGCACGGCCTGCAGCTCGGTGCGGTTGACCAGCGCAATGCCCAGCGCGATCAGGGCCAGGGCGGGCCACAGACGCCGCCACGGCAGCCGCCCGTCGCGCACCGCGTTGCGGCGGTTGGCCACGATGGCAATGACCACCGGCAGGGTGCCGATGATGACCGTGGACAAGGGCCCGCCGGTGCGCTGGATGGAGCTGGCCAGCAGCAGGTAGTACAGCAGATTGCCCACGAAGGCCAGCTTGAGCGCGTGCCGCCAGTCGGCGCGGCTCAGGCTGCGCAACTCGCGGCGGTCGAACCACGCCAGGGGCAGGCAAATCAGCCCGAACGCCAGGTAACGCGCCACCGACTGCAGCGCCGCCGGATACTCGGGCAACATCAGTGGCGCGACGAACACCAGCCCCCACAGGGCCCCGGCAGCCAGCGCCCACGCGACGCCGCCGCCGATCCCGCCCGCCGTTGCTGCCCCACCGTCTGCACTGCCCGCTGCGGCCATCGCCACTCCCTTGCCTGCACGAAAAACCGCGCAGTGTACGCCGGCCAGCCCACCGGCGGCAGCGCGCTGCGTCGGGGCGGTGACAGCGCGGCCCGCGCACCGGGCAGGCGCGCGGTCGGGTGGCGCGCCTGCCCAGCCGGTCAGGCGACGCGCGCGGCCGACGTCGGCGCGGCGGCGGCGTCGCCCGCGCGCCAGCGCCGCAGCAGGTCGTCCCACAGCGGGCGGGCTGTCCGCAGGTTGCGTTCCTTGACGTGGCCAAAGCCCTTGACCCGCGCCGGCCAGCGGGCGATCTCCAGCGCCAGCGGCAACCGGTCTGCCCGCAGGTCGCGCAACACCTCCTCGACCGCGGCCTCGTACTCGCGGATCAAGGCCCGCTCGGTGCGCCGCTCCTCCGTGTGGCCGAAGGGGTCGAAGGCGGTGCCGCGCAGCCCCTTGAGCCGGGCCAACACACGGAACGCCCCCATCACCCAGGGGCCGTATTCGCGCTTGACGAGTTCGCCCTTGTCGTTGCGCCGGGCCAGCAGCGGCGGCGCCAGATGAAAGCGCAGCGTGAAGTCGCCGTCGAACTGCTCGCGCAGACGCTGCAGGAAAGCGCCGTCGGTGTACAGGCGCGCCACCTCGTACTCGTCCTTGTAGGCCATCAGCTGCGCCAGATGCCGGGCCACCGCCTCGGTCAGCGCGGTCGAGCCCGTGCCCAGCGCCGCCTCGGCCGCCTGCACACGGCGCACCAGGGACTCGTAGCGCTGCGCGTAGGCCGCGTTCTGGTAGGCCGTCAAGTGCTCCACCCGCACGCGGATCACGTGCTCCAGCGTGGGCCGCGGCCGCAGCTCGACCACCTGCGCCGGCTGCAGCCAGCGCTTGACGGCCCCCTCGTCGTGCGCGGCGCGCCGTCCCCATTCGAAGGCCGCCTTGTTGGCCCCCACCGCCACACCGTTGAGCTCGATGGCCCGCTCCAGCGACTCGCGCCGCAGCGGTATCCACCCCTTCTGCCACGCATAGCCCAGCACCATCGGGTTGACGTAGAGCGTGTCGCCCAGCACCTTGAGCGCCAGCGCCTCGGCATCGAACACCCCCACGCCCACGCCGCCCGCCGCCTCGGTGATGGCGGCGACACAGCGCGCCGACGGGTTCTGCCAAGCCCCGTCCTTGACGAAGGCCGCGGTCGGGGTGGCTTGCGCGTTCAGGGCGACGTGGGTGCGGCCTTCGCGCATGCGCGCCAGCGTCTCGGGGCTGGCGGCGACGATCGGGTCGCAGGCCAGGATCAGATCGGCGGCGGCGGTGCCCACGCGCGTGGTCAGGATGTCGTCTTGGCGCGCACCGATGAGCACATGGCTCCAGGTCGCGCCGCCCTTTTGCGCCAGCCCGGCGGCGTCCTGGGTGACGATGCCCTTGCCCTCAATGTGCGCGGCCACGCCGAGCAACTGACCGATGGTGATGACACCCGTGCCCCCCACTCCCGCCACGACGATGCCCCAGGCCCCGGCGCCGGCCCGCAGCTCGGGCAGGGACGGCTCGGGCAGCGGTGGCAGATCCTTGAGGTCGGGTGCTCCCGCGTCACGGCCGGGCTTGCGCGGCTTGGCGCCTTCCACCGTCACGAAGCTGGGGCAGAACCCCTTGGTGCAGGAGAAATCCTTGTTGCACGTGCTCTGGTTGATGGTGCGCTTGCGGCCAAACTCGGTCTCCAGCGGCTCCACGCTCAGGCAGTTGCTCTGCACACCGCAGTCGCCGCAGCCCTCGCACACGCGCTCGTTGATCACGGCGCGCTTGTCTGGATCGGCCATGAGGCCGCGCTTGCGGCGGCGGCGCTTCTCGGTGGCGCAGGTCTGGTCGTAGATGATCGCCGTCACGCCCTCGGTCTCGCGGCATTCGCGCTGCACGCGGTCCAACTCGTCGCGGTGCAACACCGGCACGTCGGCCGGCAGCGTCAGCGTCACGCCGCCCAGGGTGGTGTGCTGGGCATGGGCGTATTTGGTCGGCTCATCGGTGACGATGAACAGCTTGCGCACCCCCTCGCTGCGCAGGCTGTGCACGATTTGCAGCACCGAGTGCCCTTCCGGCCGCTCGCCCACCGGCTGGCCGCCGGTCATCGCCACCGCGTCGTTGTAGAGGATCTTGTAGGTGATGTTGACCCCCGCCGCGATGGACTGGCGGATGGCCAGCAGCCCGCTGTGGAAATAGGTGCCGTCGCCCAGGTTGGCGAAGAGGTGCTTTTCGTTCGTGAACGGCTGCTGACCGACCCACGGCACGCCCTCGCCGCCCATCTGGGTGAAGGCGAGGGTGTTGCGGTCCATCCAGATCGACATGTAGTGGCAGCCGATGCCGGCCATGGCGCGCGAGCCCTCCGGCACCCGGGTGGAGGTGTTGTGCGGACAGCCGGAGCAAAACCATGGCACGCGCTGGGCGTCGGCGGTCTGCACCTGGATGGCCTGCAGCGACCGTTCGCGCGCCTCGATCACGGCCAACTGCGCCTGCACCCGTGCCGCAATGTCACTGCCCTCGGGCAACAGACCGCGCTTGGTCAGCCGCCGCGCCAGCGCTCGCGCGATGACGGCGGGCGTCAGGTCCGCATTGGCGCGCAGCAGCGTGTGCGCACTCGGATTCGGCACGGACCACTCGCCGCCGGAATGGTCGCCCTCGATCTCGTCGAACTTGCCAAGCACGTCCGGCCGCACGTCGGCGCGCCAGTTGTACAGCTCTTCCTTGAGCTGGTATTCGATGACTTGGCGCTTTTCCTCGACCACCAGGATCTCGCGCAGCCCTTCGGCAAAGGCGCGCGTCGTCTGCGCCTCCAGCGGCCAGACCACCGCCACCTTGTGCACGCGGATGCCCAGTTGCCGGCAGGTCTCGTCGTCCAGCCCCAGGTCGTGCAGCGCCTGGCGCAGGTCGTTGTAGGCCTTGCCGCTGGCGATGATGCCGTAGCGGTCGTGCGGCCCCTCGATGACGTTGTGGTTGAGCCGGTTGGCGCGCACGTAGGCGAGCGCGGCATACCACTTGTAGTCCATCAGCCGCGCCTCCTGCTCCAGCGGCGCGTCGGGCCAGCGGATGTGCACGCCACCCGGGGGCATCTCGAAGTCGTCCGGCAGCGCGATGCGCACGCGCTCGGGGTCGATCTCCACCGTGGCGCTGGACTCGACGATCTCCTGAATGGTCTTCATGCCGGTCCACACGCCGGCGTAGCGGCTCATCGCCCAGGCGTGCAGGCCGAGGTCCAGGATCTCCTGCACGCTGGCCGGGAAGAACACCGGCAACCCGCAGGCCTTGAAGATATGGTCGCTCTGGTGCGCGGCGGTGGAGCTCTTGGCCACGTGGTCGTCGCCGGCCACCGCGATCACGCCGCCCCACGGCGTGGTGCCGGCCATGTTGGCGTGCTTGAAGACATCGCTGCAGCGGTCCACCCCCGGCCCCTTGCCGTACCACAGACCAAAGACGCCGTCGTAACGGGCGCTGCCGGGCGGCGCGAAGCCCAGCTGCTGCGTGCCCCAGACGGCGGTGGCGGCCAGTTCCTCGTTGACGCCGGGCTGGAACACGACGTGGTGGGCCTTCAAGTGCTCGCGCGCCTTCCACAGCGCCTGGTCGTAGCCGCCCAGAGGCGAGCCGCGGTAGCCGCTGATGAAGCCGGCGGTGTGCTTGCCGGCCAGCGCGTCGCGTTGCTGCTGCAGCATCGGCAGGCGCACCAACGCATGCACCCCGCTCATGAACGCGCGGCCGCGATCCAGGGCATATTTGTCGTCGAGCGAGACGGATTCCAGCGCGCGCCGGACGTGCTCGGGCAAGGGAGCGGTCATGGCAGAAAACTCCTTCGAGGCAAAACGGGCCGGTAAGCCCCCATGCGGACGTCGGGCCTGCCAACTGCGCCCGAGGTGGCCATGCACCGGGATCACCGGCTGCCGCACCTGCCCATCGCGCCCGTCCGCGCATGGGCCGCAGTGTAGGGCCGGCGCGCGCGGATGGCGCGCTTTCCCGCGCTGGCGCAGGGCCATTTGCGGGTAAACCCTGATCGCCAACCGCCCGCGACCGCCCATCCTGCCCGGCGGCCGACAGGGCCGGCAACCGCGCCGGTCGGAAGGCCCGGTGCGCGGTGCTACAGTGCGGCCACACTCAAACCATCATGGACGTCGTTGCCCCTGCTGCCAGCACCGCCCCCACGCGCCACGGGCTGCGCGGGGTCGGCTGCGCCCTCATCACCGCGCTGGCGTATCTGATCGGCGGCTGGCTGGCCTTGCAACTGCGCGTTCCGCCGGACTACGCCATCGTGGTGTTCTTTCCGGCCGGCGTGGCGGCGGGGGCCGCGCTGGTCTGGGGCCGGTGGGCATGGCCCGGCATCCTGGCCGGTGCGCTGGCGGTGCAGATCCTGACACACCACAGTCTGGGCGCCGACTGGCGCCACTGGGCGATCGTGGTGCCGGCGCTGGGCGCGACAGCCATGGCCGCCGTATCGGCCTGGGCCATCCGGCGCTGGGTCGGCTACCCGTCCACCCTCGACGAGCCGCGCCTGGTGCTGCGGCTGCTGTTCGTGGTGCTGCCCCTGGGCGCGCTGCTCAACGCCAGCGTGGCCGTGCCGACGCTGGTGGCCCGCGGCGTCATCGCCGCCGCCGACGCCTGGGGGCAATGGGCCAGTTGGTGGCTGGGCGATTCCTTGGGCGCGGTGCTGGTCGTGCCGCTGATGTGGGTGGCCTTTGGCGAACCGCGCTCGGCATGGCAAGCGCGGCGCCGGGGCGTGGGCATACCGCTCGCGCTGGCGCTGCTGTTGGCCGGCGGCGTGGTGCGGCTGCTGGCCGATGCCCAGGCCCAACAGTTGCGGCTGCGCGCCGAGCAGGCGGGCGAGCAGGCGGCGCAAACGCTGCAGCGCCGGCTGGACGCGCAAATCGATGCGCTGGAGGCCATGGGCCAGCTGATGGCACGCGCCCCCACCATGGGGCAAGACGAGTTCGAGCGCGCGGCCGAGCTGTGGCTGCGCCGCTACCCCGGCACGCAAAACTTCACGTTCAACTGGCGGGTCTCGCGCGCCGACCGTCCGCACTACGAATGCTGCGACCCCGGCTGGCCGATCATGGCGCGCGACGCCACGGGCCGCCGCTTTCCGGCACCGGACGCCGACGAGCACATGGTGATCACGCGGCTGGCGCCGCTGGCCACCAACCAGGCCGCGCGCGGGCTGGACATTTTGACCTTCGAGCCGCTGCGACGGGCCACCCAGCGCGCCATCGACAGCGGCCGCCCCCAGGCCACCGAACCCTTCCGACTGGTGCAGGAGCAAGGCTCCCAGCGCGGCATCGTCGTCTACCACGCGGTCCGCGCGGCGCACGGCAGCGGCGAGGTGCTGGGCATCGTCTCGACCGCGTTTCGCATGGGGGACGTCACCCAGGCGGGGCTGGAGGCCGTGCCGCTGGAGGGCTTGGCGCTGTGCCTGATGGACCGCGACGCCAGCCCGGACAACCGGCGTCTGGCGGGGCCGGAGGGCTGCGAGCGCGCCACGTCGCCCGACCATCTGGGCGCCCGCACCGAGTGGCCGCTGCGGTTTGCCCAGCGCGCCTGGGTGTTGCGGCTGGACACCACCGAGGGCTTTTGGCGCCAGAACACGGCCGACGCGCGCATGCACCTGACGGCGAGCACGGCCTTCCTGACCGTGGCGCTGCTGGCGGCGTTTTTGCTGGTCACCACCGGCCAGCGCCGGCGGGTCGAGCAGTTGGTGGAGCAGCGCACGCTCGAGCTGGCGCGCAGCCACGCCAGCCTGATCCAGCTCGCGCACTTCGACGCCCTCACCGGCCTGGTCAACCGCAGCTTTTGGACCGAGCAGGCCGAGACGGTGCTGTCCACGGCGCGGCGCAGCGGGCAGGAGGTGGGCATCATCTTCCTGGACCTGGACCGCTTCAAGCACGTCAACGACAGCCTGGGGCACGCCCAGGGGGATCGCCTGCTGCAGACCGTGGCGACGCGGCTGCAGGCATGTCTGCGCTCGCGCGACGTGCTGGGGCGATTCGGCGGCGACGAATTCATCGCGCTGCTGCCGTGGGTGAAGGGGCGCGACGGCGCCGCCACCGTGGCGCGCAAGATCGCCCGCACCCTGGACGAGCCGATCGAGCTGGACGGCGTGCAGGTGCGCGTCGGTGCCAGCCTGGGGGTGACGGTGTTCCCCTACGACGGCAGCACGGTGGAAACCCTGCTGCGCCACGCCGACACCGCCATGTACGCCGCCAAAGCGGCGGGCCGCAACCAGTGGCGCTTCTTCGAGCCGTCCATGCACGAGCATGTCTCGCGCCGCCTCGCGCTCGAATCCGCCCTGCGCCAGGCGGTCGACGATCCGCAGCGCGGGGGCCTGAGCCTCGTCTACCAGCCCCAGATCGACGCCGATGGGCGGCGCCTGCTCGGGCTGGAGGCCTTGCTGCGCTGGGACGACCCTACCCTGGGCCCCATCTCGCCGGCGGAATTCATCGGCGTGGCCGAGGACGCCGGCATCATCGACCGCCTGGGGGCGTGGGTGCTGCAGACCGCGTGCCGGCAGCTCGCCGCCTGGCACGCCAGCGCCGACGCGCCGCTGTTCGCGCAGGTGCGGCTGGCGGTCAACATCTCGCCCATCGAATTTGCTCGGCCGGGTTTTCTGGACCATGTGCGCGACGCGCTGCGCGACCTGGGCCCGGCCACCCGGCTGGTGGAGCTGGAAATCACCGAAAGCCTGCTGGTGCAGGCCGGCGCCGACGTGACCGAGCGCATGCGCGCCCTCACCCAACTGGGGGTGGAGCTGTGCCTGGACGATTTTGGGACTGGCTACTCCAGCCTGGGCTATTTGCAGCGGCTGCCGATCGGCAAGCTCAAGATCGACCGCTCCTTCGTCAACGGCGTGCCCGGGGACCCGGACAGCGCGGCCATCGTGCGCGCCACCCTGTCCATGGCGCACGACCTGGGCCTGCGGGTGGTGGCCGAGGGGGTGGAGACCCCGGAGCAGCGCGACTTTCTGCGCCTGCACGGGTGCGACGCCTTCCAGGGCTGGCTGTATGCCCGCGCAATGGCGCCGGCCGAGCTGTTGGCCTGGCTGCGCGCCCGGCAACCGGTGCCGGCCTGAGCGCGCCGTGCGCCCACCGGCCGCGCCGGATCAGCCGACGTGCTGCCGCAAAAAGGCCAGGGTGCGCTCGCGCGCGAGCCGCGCCGCCTCCACCGTCGTCGTGACGCCGCCGCCGTAGTACGGCACCGCGGCACTCAGGCCGTGCAGCAGGCAGGCGCTGCGCCACGCCATCAGCCCGCCCCAACAATAGCCCACGACACCGACGCGTGTACCCCAACTCCACCGCGGGGCGCACACGGTGAAACAGCGCCAGCGGGGCGGGCCACATAAGCCGGGATGCGCGCCCCATCCGGGGGCGCCAGTTCGATGACGGTGTTCATTGCCGATGCCATCCTTCCGCGGGCACGGTGCCCCTGCAGGCCGGAGCGTAGCGCAAACGGCGGGCGCGGACGCACAATGGCCGCACAATGCCCGCACAATGGCGACCATGGACCTCAAGCCACTGATCACGTTGCTGGCCATCGTCAATCCGCTGGCGATCGTCCCCTTCTTCATCCATTACACGCTGGGTTTTTCCGCGCGCCAGCGCCAGCGCACCATCGCCATCTCGGCCCTGTCCGCGTTTGCCGTGATCGCCGTCTCCGCCCTGGCGGGGTTGCAGATCCTGGAGTTTTTTGGCATCTCGCTGGCCAGCTTCCAGGTCGGCGGTGGCATGCTGCTGCTCATGTCGTCCCTGTCCATGCTGAACGCCCAGCCGGCCGAAGCCAAAACCACCCGCGACGAGGTGGACGACGCCGCCAGCCGCGCCTCCATCGCCGTCGTGCCCCTGACCATTCCGCTGCTCACAGGCCCGGCCACCATGTCCACCGTGGTCATCTACGCCGACCAGGCCAAGACCTTCTGGCAGCACGCGGCACTGGTGGGCTACGGCGTGGTCATCGCCGCCGCTACAGCGCTGTGTTTCACTCTGGCCGAGCCCATCGCGCGCGTGCTCGGCAAGACGGGCATCAACGTCATGACGCGGCTCATGGGCCTGATCCTGGCCGCGCTGGCGGTGGAGGTCATGGCCAGCGGGCTCACCCGCCTGTTCCCCGCCCTGGCCGGCTGAGGCGGCCGCGGGCCCGATCCGGCACAATCGCCGCATGGATGCCGCGTACGAATACCGGGTCGTCTTTTTTTGCATGGGCAACATCTGCCGCAGCCCAACGGCGCACGGCGTGTTTCGCCACCGGCTGCAGGCCCGCGGCTTGCACCATCGTGTGGCGGTGGCGTCGGCCGGAACGCACGCCTACCACGTCGGCCAAGCGCCCGACGCCCGCAGCCAGCACCACGCCCGGCTGCGCGGATACGATCTGGCCGATCTGCGCGCGCGGCAACTGGCCGCCGCCGATTTCGAGCACGCCGACCTGCTGCTGGCCATGGACTGGGACAACCTCGCCCTGGCCGAGGCCCTGTGCCCACCCCCACACCGACGCAAGCTGCGGCGACTGACGGAGTTTTGCCGCCGCCACGACAGCCCCGTGGTCCCGGACCCGTACTATGGCGGCGCCGACGGTTTCGAGCATGTGCTCGATCTGGTGGAAGACGCCTGCGACGGCCTGCTCGACCACATCGAACGCGTGCTCGCCGCCCGTGTCGAGGCGCGCCACTGATGCCATGAACACCCACCCCTCCCCAACCCAAGCGCGCGCGGGCGGGCCGCTCGCCGGCATCCGCGTGCTGGAACTCGGTCAACTCATCGCCGGGCCCTTTGCGGCCAAGACGCTCGCCGATTTTGGCGCCGACGTCATCAAGATCGAGCCCCCCGATGGCGGCGATCCGCTGCGCAAATGGCGCCTGCTGCGCGACGGCACCTCGGTCTGGTGGGAGGTGCAGTCGCGCAACAAACGCTCCGTGCGCGCCGACCTGCGCAGCGCGGACGGGCAGTCGCTGGTGCGGCGCCTGGCCGCCGAAGCGGACGTGTTGATCGAAAACTTCAAGCCCGGCACGCTGGAAGGCTGGGGCCTGGGCTGGGACGCCTTGCACGCGCTCAACCCGCGGCTGGTCATGCTGCGCCTGTCGGGCTATGGTCAAACCGGCCCCTATGCGCACAAGCCGGGCTTTGGCATTCTGGGCGAGGCCATGGGCGGCCTGCGCTATCTGACCGGCGAGCCGGGCCGGGTGCCGGTGCGCACCGGCGTGTCGATCGGCGACTCGATCGCGGCGCTGCACGGCGTCATCGGCGTGTTGCTGGCGCTCTACCACCGCGACGCCCGCGGCGGCCAGGGTCAGATGGTCGACGTCGCGCTGTACGAGAGCGTGTTCAATCTGATGGAGAGCCTGCTGCCCGAGTACGACGCCTTTGGCGTGGTGCGCGAGCGCGCCGGCAGCGCCCTGCCCGGCATCGCCCCCTCCAACGCCTACCGCTGCCGCCCCGGCGCGGACGGGCAGGACAGCTATGTGCTGATCGGCGGCAACGGCGACGGGATTTTCCGCCGCCTGATGCGCGCCATCGGCCGCGACGACCTGGCGCAGGACCCCGACCTCGCCCACAACGACGGCCGGGCCCGGCGCGCGGCGGAACTCGACGCCGCCATCGAAGCCTGGACCCGCGACCGCAGCGTGGACGAGGTCATCGCCGCGCTGGACGCCGCAGACGTGCCGGTGGGCAAGATCTACACCGCCGCCGACATCGCCACCGATCCGCAGTACCACGCGCGCGGCATGGTGCTGCCATCCACCGACCGCGAGGGCCGTCCGCTGAAGGTGCCCGGTATCGTCCCCAAGCTGAGCGACACCCCGGGGGCGTTGCGCCATCCGGCCCCGCGGCTGGGCGAACACGATGCCGAGGTGATCCCCGCGACGGGCTGGCCGCGCCCCCGCAGCGCCCAAGCCGAATAACAAAAAACCCGTTGGCGTTGGGCCAACGGGTTTGAATGTTTGGTTGCGCGGGATGGATTTGAACCATCGACCTTTGGGTTATGAGCCCAACGAGCTACCAGACTGCTCCACCGCGCGTCAGAAGCCAGAATTATAGCACGATTATTCGGCTTTGTCGCCAGCCGCCGCAGCGTCGGCCGCCGGCTCGGCGCGATCGACCAGTTCCATGTAGGCCATCGGCGCATTGTCGCCAACGCGGAAGCCCATCTTCAGGATGCGCGTGTAGCCGCCCGGGCGGTTCTGGAAGCGCGGGCCCAGCTCGTTGAACAGCTTGACCACCGTGTCGCGGTCGCGCAGGCGGTCGAAGGCCAGACGGCGGTTGGCCAGCGTCGGGGTCTTGGCCAGCGTGATCAGCGGCTCGACGACGCGGCGCAGTTCCTTGGCCTTGGGCAGCGTGGTCTTGATGGCCTCGTGCTTGAGCAGCGAGTTGGCCATGTTGCGCAGCATCGCCTGGCGGTGCGAGCTGGTGCGGTTGAGTTTGCGCAGTCCGTGTCCGTGACGCATGGTAGGTTCCTTTCTGTCTTGTCACCGGCGGCCGGATCAGGTACCGCCGGGGGTCACTGGGTTGAGGGAAAACCCGGGTCAGTGCTTTTCCAGACCCGCCGGCGGCCAGTTGTCGAGCTTCATGCCCAGCGTCAGGCCGCGCGAAGCCAGCACTTCCTTGATCTCGTTGAGCGACTTGCGACCCAGGTTGGGGGTCTTGAGCAGCTCGTTTTCGGTGCGCTGGATCAGATCACCGATGTAGTAGATGTTCTCGGCCTTGAGGCAGTTGGCCGAACGCACGGTCAGCTCCAGCTCGTCGACCGGACGCAGCAGGATCGGATCGAACGCCGGAGCGCCGGCCTTGGCACCGGCACCGGCTTCGAACGCCGCGCCGCCCTCGAGCTGCGCGAACACCGACAGTTGCTCGACCAGGATCTTGGCCGCGGCGCGCACCGCCTCCTCCGGGCCGATGGCGCCGTTGGTCTCGATGTCCAGCACCAGCTTGTCCAGATCGGTGCGCTGCTCGACGCGGGCGTTTTCCACCGCGTAGCTGACACGCTTGATCGGCGAGAACGAGGCGTCCAGCACGATGCGGCCGATGCTGTTGCGGTGGTCGTCGCCCTTGCGCAGGTTGCCCGGCACATAGCCGCGGCCCTTCTCGACCTTGATCTGCATGTCCAGCTTGGCGCCGGGCGCGAGCGTGGCGATCGGATGCTCGGGGTTGAGGATCTCGACGTCGTGCGGCGTCTGGATGTCGCCGGCCGTGACCACGCCCTCGCCTTCCTTGCGCAGGCTCAGCGTCACCTCGTCGCGGTTGTGCAGCTTGAACACCACCCCCTTGAGGTTGAGCAGGATGTGCACCACGTCCTCCTGCACCCCGTCGATGGTGGAAAATTCATGCACCACGCCCGCGATCGTGACCTCCGTCGGTGCGTGCCCGACCATCGACGACAGCAGCACCCGCCGCAGCGCGTTGCCCAGCGTGTGGCCATAGCCCCGCTCGAAGGGCTCGAGCGTCACCTCGGCGCGATTGGCCGACAGGCGCTCGACTTGGATGGTCTTGGGTTTGAGCAGGTTATTCAGCATTCGGACTTCCTTCAATACCCTCGGCTCGTTACACCGATAAGGCCGATGGAGCACAAAATCCCGGATCCCGCGGGATGCGGAATCCGGGCTCTAATGGGGCACGCCCGAGGATCAACGCGAGTACAGTTCGACGATCAGCGATTCGTTGATGTCGGCGCCGAATTCGTCGCGGTCCGGCACCTTCTTGAAGACGCCTTCGCACTTGTCGGCCGCCACTTCGACCCAACCCGGGAAACCGATCTGCTTGGCCAGCTCCAGCGCTTCCTTGACGCGGTTCTGGTTGCGGGCCTTCTCGCGCACGGCAACGACATCCCCCGCGCTCACCAAGTAGGACGGGATGTTGACCGTCTGGCCATTGACGCTGATGCCTTTGTGCGAGACGAGCTGGCGGGCTTCGGCGCGGGTGGAGGCAAAGCCCATGCGGTAGACGACGTTGTCCAGACGCGACTCGAGGATGGACAGCAGGTTCTGACCGGTGTTGCCACGGCGGCGGTCGGCCTCGGCAAAGTAGCGGCGGAACTGACGCTCCAGCACGCCGTACATGCGCTTGACCTTTTGCTTCTCGCGCAGCTGCAGACCGAAGTCCGAGGTGCGGGAGCCCGAGGTGCGGCCGTGCTGGCCAGGCTTGGTGTCGAACTTGGCCTTGTCGCTGATGGAGCGGCGCGCGCTCTTCAGGAACAGGTCGGTGCCTTCACGGCGGGAGAGCTTGGCCTTGGGGCCGAGGTAACGTGCCACTGGTGATCCTTTCCGTACTGCCGCAACCCACCCCGACCGGGGCCATTGCGGGAGCCAGCGGGTGGGTGCGACGCCGACGGGGATGTTCGTTCGGTCGCCCGGGTATCGACCCCGGGCCTGTCGTCGCACCAGCCCACGCTGGCGGTGGTCTAAACATCGATGCCACCCGACGAACCGGCGCGGGCGGCGCTCAAAGAAAAGCTTGCTATTGTAGCGCGCTCGACGGCCGCTGTGTCAAGCGGCCAATCGCCCGCATCAGATGCGGCGACGCTTCGGGGGGCGGCAGCCGTTGTGGGGCACCGGCGTGACGTCGGAGATGGACGTGATCTTGATGCCCAGCGCGCCCAGCGCGCGCACCGACGACTCGCGACCCGGGCCGGGGCCCTTGATCTCGACGTCCAGGTTCTTGATGCCCTGCTCCATCGCGGCACGGCCCGCCGCCTCGGAGGCGACCTGCGCGGCAAACGGGGTGGACTTGCGCGAACCCTTGAAGCCCTGACCACCCGCCGACGCCCAGGCCAGCGCATTGCCCTGGCGGTCGGTGATGGTGATGATGGTGTTGTTGAACGACGCGTGCACGTGCGCGATGCCGTCGGCGATGTTCTTGCGAACCTTCTTGCGCACGCGGGCCGCGGCGTTGGCGGAAGGAGACTTGGCCATGACTGTCCTTTATGCGGCGGATTACTTCTTCAGCGGCTGAGCGGCTTTGCGCGGACCCTTGCGCGTGCGCGCATTGGTCTTGGTGCGCTGACCACGCACCGGCAGGCCACGGCGGTGACGGAAACCGCGGTAGCAGCCGATGTCCATCAGGCGCTTGATGTTCATCGTCACCTCACGACGCAGGTCGCCCTCGATCGTGAGCCGACCGACCTGCTCACGCACCTTTTCGAGTTCGGCGTCGGACAGGTCCTTGATCTTCTTCGAATACGGAATCCCGCAGGCGTCGCAGATCAGGCGCGCACGGGTGCGGCCGATGCCATAGATCGCCGTCAGGCCGATCTCGGCGTGCTTGTGCGGCGGGATGTTGATACCAGCGATACGTGCCATGGTGGTCCTCTACTCGAATCAGCCTTGACGCTGCTTGTGTCGCGGGTCGGTGCAAATCACGCGCACGACGCCATGGCGACGGATGATCTTACAGTTGCGGCACATTTTCTTGACGGAAGCCGAAACTCGCATGTTGCTCTCCTAAAAACGAAAATCGGTCGCTCACTTGGCGCGAAACACGATGCGGGCGCGGGTCAGGTCGTACGGTGTGAGCTCGACCTTGACCTTGTCCCCGGGCAGGATGCGGATGTAGTGCATCCGCATCTTGCCGGAGATGTGCCCCAGCACGACATGCCCGTTTTCCAGTTTGACCCGGAAGGTGGCATTGGGGAGGTTTTCGATCACCTCACCCTGCATCTCGATGACGTCGTCCTTCGCCATGTTCTTACGCACCCGTGGCCTTGAACGAGGCCTTCTTCAACAGCGACTCGTACTGCTGCGACATCATGTAGTTCTGCACCTGCGCCCAGAAGTCCATCGTCACCACGACGATGATCAGCAGGGACGTGCCGCCGAAATAGAACGGCACGTTGTACTTCAGGATCAGAAACTCCGGCAGCAGGCACACCAGCGTGATGTAGACGGCGCCGGCCAGCGTCAGCCGCAGCAGAATCTTGTCGATGTAGCGCGCGGTCTGGTCGCCGGGACGGATCCCGGGGATGAACGCGCCGCTCTTCTTCAGGTTGTCGGCCGTCTCGCGGCTGTTGAACACGAGCGCCGTGTAGAAGAAGCAGAAGAACACGATCGCCGTGGCGTAGAACGCCACATAGATCGGCTGTCCCGGCGACAGGGCCGAGGCCAGATCGCGCAACCAGCGGGTGCCGTCGCCCGTGCTCATCCAGCTCACCAGCGTGGTGGGCAGCAGGATGATCGACGAGGCGAAGATCGGCGGAATCACACCGGCCATGTTGAGCTTGAGCGGCAGGTGCGACGACTGGCCGCCGTAGACCTTGTTGCCGACCTGGCGGCGCGCGTAGTTCACCAGAATGCGGCGCTGGCCGCGCTCGATGAAGACCACGCCATAGGTCACCACGATCACCAGCGCGACGATGAAGATCGCCGCCAGGATGCTCATGGCGCCGGTGCGCACCAGCTCCAGCAGGCCGCCGATGGCGTTGGGCAGACCGGCCGCGATACCCGCGAAGATCAGGATCGAAATGCCGTTGCCCAGGCCGCGCTCGGTGATCTGCTCGCCCAGCCACATCAGGAACATCGTGCCCGCCACCAGGCTGACCACCGCGGTAAAGCGGAACGTCAGGCCGGGGTCGATCACCAGACCGGGCGAGCCCTCCAGCGCCAGCGCAATGCCCAGCGCCTGGAAGACCGCCAGCAGCAAGGTGCCGTAGCGCGTGTACTGGGTGATCTTGCGACGACCGGCCTCGCCTTCTTTCTTGAGCTGCTCGAACGTCGGCACGACGTAGGTCATCAGTTGCATGATGATCGACGCCGAGATGTACGGCATGATCCCGAGCGCGAACACCGTGAAGCGCGACAGCGCCCCGCCCGAGAACATGTTGAACAGACTCAGGATGCCGCCCTGCTGACCCTTGAACAGCTGTTCGAGCTGAACGGGGTCGATGCCCGGCACGGGGATGTGCGCCCCGATCCGGTACACCACCAGGGCCAGCAGCAGGAACACCAGCCGGCGACGCAGGTCGCCGAACTTGCCGGTCTTGGCGAGAGTCGTTGCGTTGGTGGCCACGAGCGATCCCGGGTGCGTGGTACGACCGATCAGGCCACCGAGCCGCCCGCCGCCTCGATGGCAGCCTTGGCGCCGGCCGTGGCCGCGACGTTGGTCAGCTTGACGGCGATGCTGAGCTCACCGGTCTTGATGACCTTGACCTTCTTGGCCAGTTGGGGTACGAGCCCGGCCTGCTTCAGGGTGAGCAGGTCGACCTCGGCCTGACCCAGCGCCTGCAGGTCAGCCAGCGTCACTTCGGCGTTGAACTTGAGCGCCTGCGACTTGAAGCCGCGCTTGGGCAGGCGGCGCTGCAGCGGCATCTGACCGCCTTCGAAGCCGACCTTGTGGAAGCCGCCCGAGCGGGACTTCTGGCCTTTGTGGCCGCGGCCCGCCGTCTTGCCCAGACCGGAACCGATGCCACGGCCGACGCGGCGGCGGGGCTTCTTCGAGCCCGCAGCGGGCTTGAGGGTGTTGAGTTCCATCTCGAGACTCCGATCAGAGCACCTGAACCAGGTAGCTCACCTTGTTGATCATGCCGCGCACGGCAGGGGTGTCCTGCAGCTCGCGCACGCTGCCCAGCTTGCGCAGGCCCAGCCCGCGCACCGTGGCGCGGTGGGACTCTTTGCAGCCGATCGGGCTGCGCACGAGCTTGACTTTGACGGTGTTGGGGGTCGTCATGGTGTTCTCCCGATCAGGCCACGAGTTCCTCGACCGACTTGCCGCGCTTGGCGGCGATCTCGGCCGGCGTGGTCGACTTGCGCAGGGCGTCCAGCGTCGCGCGCACCAGGTTGTACGGGTTGGTCGAGCCGTGGCTCTTGGCCACGACGTCGGTGATGCCCATGACCTCGAAGACGGCGCGCATCGGACCGCCGGCGATGATGCCGGTCCCCTTGGGGGCGGGCATCATGATGACGGTGGAGGCGCCGTGGTGGCCCTTGACCTCGTGGTGCAGCGTGCCGCCCTTGAGCGACACCTTGAACATGCTGCGACGCGCCTCGTCCATGGCCTTTTGCACGGACACCGGCACTTCACGCGCCTTGCCCTTGCCCATGCCGATGCGGCCGTCGCCATCGCCCACCACGGTCAGCGCCGCGAAACCCATGATGCGGCCACCCTTGACCACCTTGGTCACGCGGTTGACCGAGATCATCTTCTCGCGCAGGCCGTCGTCGTTGGCCTCGGTCTTCACGTTAGCTTGCATTTTTGCCATTTGCGTCACCCGCTCCGTCAGAATTGCAGGCCGGCTTCACGCGCGGCTTCGGCCAGGGCCTTGACGCGGCCGTGGTATGCGAAGCCCGAGCGGTCGAACGCCACCTTCTCGATGCCGGCCGCCTTGGCCTTCTCGGCAATGCGCTTGCCGATCAGGGCCGCCGCCGCGGTGTTGCCGCCCTTGCCGGCACCGCCGAGCTGGGCACGGACTTCGGGCTCCAGCGTGGAGGCCGACGCCAGCACGCGCGCGCCATCGCCCGAGATGATGTTGGCGTAGATGTGCAGGTTGGTGCGGTGCACCGCCAGGCGCACGGCGCCCTGCTGGGCGATGCGGATGCGGGTCTGCCGCGCGCGACGCAAACGCTGTTCTTTCTTGGTCAACATGTTCGCAGTCCTTACTTCTTCTTGGTCTCTTTGATGACGACCTTCTCATCCGCATACCGGATGCCCTTGCCCTTGTAGGGCTCGGGGGGACGCACCGAACGGACCTCGGCGGCCACCTGGCCCACGCGCTGGCGATCCGCGCCCTTGATCAGGATCTCGGTCGGGCTCGGGGTCTCGGCCTTGACGCCCGCGGGCATCTCAATCTCGACCGCGTGCGAGAACCCGACGTTGAGGTTGAGTTTGGTGCCTTGGGCGGCGGCCTTGTAGCCCACGCCCACCAGCGTCAGCTTGCGCTCGAAGCCCTTGCTGACACCGACGACCATGTTGTTGACGAGCTGGCGCACAGTACCGCTGAGCGCGCTGGCTTCGCGGGTTTCGTCCGCCGGGGCGAACGTCAGCGTGCCGCCGTCCTGGACCACCTGGACCCGGGGATTGAGCGGCAGGCTCAGCGCGCCGAGCGCGCCCTTGACGTTGATGCTGTCCTGGCCAATCGCCACCTCGACGCCTTGCGGGATGGTGATGGCGGCTTTCGCTACACGAGACATTTGCGTTGCTCCTTCCTGCCTCGCATCAGGCGACGTAGCACAACACTTCGCCACCCACGCCGGCGGCGCGCGCCTTGCGGTCGGTCATCACGCCCTTGGGCGTGGTGACGATGGCCACACCCAGACCGTTCATGACCTGGGGGATGGACTTGGCGCCGCGGTAGACGCGCAGGCCCGGGCGGCTGACGCGCTCGATGCGCTCGATGACAGGACGCCCGGCGTAGTACTTCAGGGCGATTTCCAGCTCTTTCTTGCCGTCGGCCTCTTTCACCTGGAAGCCGTCGATGTAACCCTCGTCCTTCAGCACCTGTGCGATGGCGGTCTTCAGCTTGGAAGCCGGCATCGTCACGACGGCCTTGTCCACCATCTGCGCATTGCGGATGCGGGTCAGCATGTCGGCGATCGGATCACTCATGCTCATTTGGGGTTCTCCTTCGCGCCTTACCAGCTGGCCTTGGTCACGCCGGGGATTTCACCGGCAAAGGCCAGCTCGCGAATCTTGGTGCGGGCCAGACCGAATTGCTTGAACGTGCCACGCGGACGACCGGTGATCTCGCAGCGGTTGCGCTGGCGGGTCGGGTTCGCGTTGCGGGGCAGCTTCTGCAGCGCCGCGCGGGCGGCGTCACGCTCCTCGTCGGAACGCTTGGCGTCCTTGGCGATGGCCTTCAACTCGTTGTATTTGTTGGCGAACTTGGCGACCAGTTTGTCGCGCTTGAGTTCACGCTGGAGCAAAGCTTGCTTAGCCACGGACCACCTCAGTTCTTGAACGGGAAACGGAAACCGGCGAGCAGCGCCTTGCACTCGTCGTCGGTCTTGGCCGTCGTCGTGATGCTGATGTTCAGACCACGCACCGCATCGACCTTGTCGTACTCGATTTCCGGAAAGATGATCTGCTCTTTGACGCCGATGTTGTAGTTGCCACGGCCGTCGAACGCGCGCCCCGAAATACCGCGGAAGTCGCGCACGCGCGGCAGCGCGATGGTGACGAAGCGGTCCAGGAATTCGTACATGCGGGCACCGCGCAGCGTGACCATGCAGCCGATCGGCTGGCCTTCGCGGATCTTGAAGCCGGCGATGGCCTTGCGGGCACGGGTCACGACGGGCTTCTGGCCGGCGATCTTGGTCAGGTCGGCGACGGCGTTTTCCAGCACCTTCTTGTCGGCCACGGCCTCACCCACGCCCATGTTGAGCGTGATCTTGGTGATGCGCGGCACCTCCATGACGGACTGGTAGCCGAACTGCGCCTTGAGCGCCGGCGCGATTTTGTCGCGGTAGAGTTGTTGGAAACGTGCCATGGTCATGCCACCTTGATTTCTTCGCCGCTGGACTTGTAGACGCGCACTTTCTTGCCGTCGGCCAGCACCTTGATGCCCACGCGGTCGGCCTTGCCCGTCACCGGGTTGAAGATCGCGACGTTGGACTGGTGGATGGGCATGGTCTTCTCGACGATGCCACCGGGCACGCCCTTGAGCGGATTGGGACGCACGTGCTTCTTGACCACGTTGACCCCTTCGACGACCACGCGCTGCTCATCGGCGCGGCGCAGCACCTTGCCGCGCTTGCCCTTGTCGCGCCCCGTGATGACGATGACTTCGTCGCCTGTACGGATCTTGTTCATGACGGTTCCTCAGAGAACTTCGGGCGCCAGGGACAC
Organism: Tepidimonas fonticaldi; assembly: GCF_007556755.1. Lineage (GTDB taxonomy): Bacteria > Pseudomonadota > Gammaproteobacteria > Burkholderiales > Burkholderiaceae_C > Tepidimonas > Tepidimonas fonticaldi. The sequence goes on from NZ_VJOO01000020.1 coordinate 28,822, forward strand.
GATCTTCATGAAACGCTCGGTGCGCAGCTCGCGCGTGACCGGGCCGAAGATGCGGGTGCCGATCGGCTCCAGCTTGTTGTTGAGCAGCACGGCGGCGTTGCCGTCGAACTTGATGAGCGCGCCATCGGGGCGGCGAATGCCCTTGGCCGTGCGCACCACGACCGCGTTGTAGACCTCGCCCTTCTTGACGCGGCCACGCGGCGCGGCTTCCTTGATGCTGACCTTGATGATGTCGCCCACGCTGGCATAGCGGCGCTTAGAGCCGCCGAGCACCTTGATGCACATCACGGACTTGGCACCCGTGTTGTCAGCAACATCGAGTCGAGTTTGCGTTTGGATCATGATGTAGTCCCAACTTGAATCCCTGGGCCACCGCGGCCTAGGCGATCAGTCTTGGGCCCGTCGTCGCAGGCGCCGCTCAGCGACCGGCCGGCTACGCGCCGACACGATCCGCTGCGCTGCCACCGTGCTTCGGTGGGCAGATGGTCTTCACCCAATCAGGCGAAGCCGCATATTGTCGCGGGCTTCGGCGCGCCTGTCAACCCCCCTGTATACCTCCAGATTGGCCGACAATGCGGGGCATGACTTCCGATTCGCCCCTGTCCCTGTCGTCCCCCACCCCGTCGTCGCCCCTGCTCGGTCAGCGCATCGCGTTCATCGGCGGGGGCAACATGGCCAGCGCCCTGATCGGCGCGCTGCTGCAGGCCGGCTGCCGCCCGGCGGACATCGCCGTCGTCGATCCCGGCGAGGCCGCGCGCGAGCGGCTGCGCGAACGCTTCGGCGTGCACACGCTGGCGGGCGCAGACCCGGCGCTGACGGGCTGCCGGCTGGCGGTGTGGGCGGTCAAGCCCCAGACCTTCCGCGAGGCCGCGGCCGCTGCAGCCCCCCACCTGGGCGGTGCGCTGCACCTGAGCGTGGCCGCCGGCATCCGCTGCGCGAGCATGCGGGCGTGGCTGGGCAGCGACCGCATCGTGCGCACCATGCCCAACACACCGGCGCTGGTCGGGCTGGGGATGACCGGGGTGTATGCCCTGCCCGGTGTGACGGCCGAGGACCGGGCGCTGGCCGAGGCGCTGATCGCCGGCACCGGGCGCTGGGTGTGGGTGGCCAACGAGGCGGCGCTGGATGCGGTCACCGCGCTGTCCGGCTCCGGCCCGGCCTACGTGTTTTATTTTCTGGAAGCGATGCGCGAAGCCGGCACCGCCATGGGGTTGCCGGCCGAGGTGGCGCTGGAGCTGGCGGTCGGCACCTTCATCGGGGCCGCCCGGCTGGCCCAGGACGCGGGCGAACCCCCCGAGGTGCTGCGCGAGCGCGTCACGTCCAAGGGAGGCACGACCGCCGCCGCGCTGGCCGCGCTGGAGGCGGCCGGGGTGAAAGACGCCTTCATCGGCGCGATGCACGCGGCGCGCCAGCGCGCGCAAGAACTGGGCGACGCCTTCGGCGCCTGAGGCCGGGCGGATGCCCGCCCGTCACCCCAGCGCCTGCTGCAACACGAGGCCGCCGAACAGGGTGGCCCCCAGCCAGTGGTTGAGGCGGAAAGCGCGAAAACACCCTTCGCGCGTGCGGTCGCGGATCAGCCGCGCGTGCCACAGCACCTGCGCCGCGGCAGCGGCTACGCCGGCGGCGAACCACGGCCCGCCCGCGTGCGGCCACACCAGCGCCGTCCACAGCGCCAGGTGCAGCACGTAGAAGGCCAGCACCGCCGCCACGTCCCAGCGGCCGAGCGTGATCGCCGAGGTCTGGATGCCGATGCGCAGGTCGTCGTCGCGATCGACCATCGCGTACTCGGTGTCGTAGGCCAGCACCCAGAACAGATTGGCCGCGAGCAGCCCCCAGGCCAGCGCCGGTACCTCGCCGCGCACCGCCGCGAACGCCATCGGGATGCCGAAGCTGAACGCCACGCCCAGCACCGCCTGCGGCATGGCGAAAAAGCGCTTGGTGTACGGATAGAACACCGCCACCGCCAGCGCCGCGAACGACCACGCCACCGCCGCGGCGCTGGTGGTCAACACCAGCGCGAAGGCCACCAGCGCCAGCGCCGCGCCGACCGCCAGGGCCTCGCGCGGGCCGACGCGGCCGCTGGTCACCGGCCGCTGCGCGGTGCGCTTGACGTGGCGGTCGAACTCGCGGTCGGCCACGTCGTTGACGCAGCAGCCGGCGCTGCGCATCAGCACGGTGCCCGCGACGAACACCAGCAGCAGGTGCCAGCCGGGCCAGCCGCCGGCGGCCAGCCACAGCGCCGACAGCGTCGGCCACAGCAGCAGCAGCCAGCCGGCCGGGCGGTCCCAGCGGATCAGGTCCAGGTACAGGGCCAGGCGCGTGCGCCAGGCCGGGGGGGGCGAAGCGGGCATCAGGTCAGACGCTTGCATCCGGGCAGCTCACAGGCATAGACGGCATTGCGCAGGGCGGCGATGGCTTCGTAGCGGGTGAAGCTGCGCCGCCACACCAGCACGACGCGCCGCATCGGCGGCTCGCCGGCGAAGGGAATGTAGCGGACATAGGCGCCATCGCCCGGCGCCCCGGCGGCGACCGCCTCGCGCGCGGCCGGATCGAGCGCCCCCTTGGGCACCGACAGCTGCGGCACCAGCGTCACGCCCATGCCCGCGGCCACCATGTGCTTGATCGTCTCCAGCGACGAGCCCTCGAAGCTCTTCTGGATGCCCTCGGCGTTGTCGGAAAAGCGCGCGAACTCCGGGCAGACCTGCAACACATGGTCGCGGAAGCAGTGGCCGTTGCCCAGCAGCAGCATGGTCTCGCGCTTGAGCTCCTCGGCGGTGATGCTCTCGCGCGCGGCCAGCGGGTGGTCGCGCGGCACCACCGCGACGAAGGGCTCGTCGTACAGCGGCGCGACGGCCAGGTTGGTGTCGGGGAAGGGCTCGGCCAGGATGGCCGCATCCAGCTCGCCCAGGCGCAACTGCTCCAGCAGCTTGGCGGTGAAGTTCTCTTGCAGGATCAGCGGCATTTGGCGCGCGCGATCGATGACCTGGCGCACCAGGTCCGGCAGCAGATAGGGCGCGATGGTGTAGATGAGCCCCAGGCGCAGCGGCCCGGCCAGGGGGTCCTTGCCGCGCTTGGCGATTTCCTTGATCGCGGCGGCCTGCTCCAGCACGGTCTGCGCCTGGCGCACGATTTCTTCGCCCAGGGGGGTGACGGTGACTTCGCTCGCGCTGCGCTCGAAGATTTTGACTTCCAGCTCTTCTTCGAGCTTTTTGATGGCCACCGACAAGGTGGGCTGCGAGACGAAGCAGGCCTCGGCCGCCCTGCCGAAGTGGCGCTCGCGCGCCACCGCGACGACGTACTTGAGTTCGGTCAGGGTCATGGGCAGACTCCGTGGCACCGGCGGTCCTGCCGGGGGATCGGCCGGACAGCCGGCAGCCGGGTGGATTATCGGATCAAGCCTTCAGATAGTCTAACTTGCCCCCCAGCCAGCGGTCGAGGTGCCGCTGCGCCTGCTCGGGGTGCCGCTGCCACAGGCGCGGGGCCCAGCGGCGCGCCCATTCGATGAGGGGCTCGTCGGTCTGCAAATCGGCAAACCGCAGCAAAGGCGCCCCCGATTGGCGCGCCCCCAAAAACTCGCCCGGGCCGCGGATGGCCAGATCGCGGCGCGCGATCTCGAAGCCGTCCTGGGTCTCGACCATGGCGCGCAGGCGTTCGCGCGCCGATTCGCTGACGCGGCCCGACTCGCCGGGGCTGTAGAGCAGCAGGCAGACCGAAGCCACCGCGCCGCGCCCGACGCGCCCGCGCAACTGGTGCAATTGGCTCAGGCCAAAACGCTCGGCGTGCTCGATGACCATCAGCGACGCATTGGGCACGTCCACACCGACTTCGATGACCGTGGTGCTGACCAGCACGGCGAGGGCGCCTGCGGCGAAGGCAGCCATGATGGCTTTTTTGTCGGCGGGCGGCAGGCGCGAGTGCAGCAGGCCGACCTGGACCGGGCGGCCGTCCGCGCCGGTCACGCCCTGCAGGGCGGCGGCCAGCTCGGCGTGGGTGGCGGTGGCGGCGCGCAGATCGAGCGCCTCGCTCTCCTCGATCAACGGGCACACCCAGTACACCTGCCGGCCCTGCGCCACCTGTTGGCGGATGCGCTCCATCACCTCGGGCCGGCGGTGCTCGGCCAGCACTTTGGTAACGATGGGGCTGCGCCCGGGGGGCAGCTCGTCGAGGGTGGAGACATCCAGATCGGCATAGACGCTCATGGCGAGCGTGCGCGGGATGGGGGTGGCGCTCATCATCAGCAGGTGCGGCTCCATCCCCGCGGCGGCGGCCCCGGCCTTGTGGCGCAGCGCCAGCCGCTGGGCGACGCCGAAGCGGTGCTGCTCGTCGATGACGGCCAGGCCCAGGCGTTCGAACGTCACCTGCTCCTGGATGACGGCGTGGGTGCCGACCACCAGCGCGGCCTCGCCCGCCGCGATGCGCGACAGCATGGCCTGGCGCTGGGCGCGCGGCTGGCTGCCGGTGAGCCACGCCACTCCGCGGCCCAGCGGGGCGAGCAACGGCTCCAGCCACTGCACCATCTTGCCAAAGTGCTGCTCGGCCAGGATCTCGGTCGGCGCCATCAGGGCGCATTGCCAGCCGGCATCGACCGCGACGGCCGCGGCCAGCGCGGCCACCACCGTCTTGCCGCTGCCCACGTCGCCTTGCAGCAAGCGGTGCATGGGGGTGGGGCGGGCCAGGTCGGCGGCGATCTCGGCCACCACCCGCTGCTGTGCCCCGGTCAGGGCAAAGGGCAGCGCAGACTGCAGGCGCCACGGCAGGCCGTCGTCCGCCGCGCGCAGCACGGGGGCGCGCAGGGCGTCGCGCTCGCGGCGCGCGCGCACCTGAGCCAACTGCTGGGCCAGCAGCTCCTCGGCCTTCAAGCGCTGCCAGGCGGGGTGGGTGCGATCGTCCAGCGCCGTGCGCGGCGCGCGGGGGTCGGGGTGATGCAAAAACGCCAGCGCCGCCTGCAGCGTCCACGGCTCGCCGCCGGCCCCCGGCAGGTCGGCCAGGGCTTCGGGGGGAACGGTCTCGGACAGATCGGCCTGCTGCAGCGCGCGCGCGACCGCGGTCCGCAGATAGGGCTGCGGCAGGCCGGCCGTGGTCGGGTAGACCGGAGTCAGGCCGGCGGGCAAGGGGGCATCCGGCGACAGCAGGCGGGGATGCACCAGCGTCCAGCCCGCCCAGCCCCCGCGCAGCTCGCCATGCGCCCGCACGCGGGCACCGACGGCCAGTGCCCGCTGGTGACTGGGGTAGAAGGTGAAAAACCGCAGCGTGCAGCGCCCCCCGCCGACCACGGCCAGGGTGGCGACGAGCTGGCGGCGCGGGCGCAGCAGCACCTCGCAGGCCAACACCTCGCCCTCAATCAGCGCCTCGTCCCCGTCGCGCGCGTCGGCCAGCGGGCGCACGCGCGTCCAGTCCTCGTAGCGCAAGGGCACATGCAGCGCCAGATCGATGGGCCGCACCAAGCCCAGCCGCCGCAGCGCGCGCTGCGGGCCGCTGAGCCGCTCGCGCCCCGCGCCGGCCGGCGCGGCGTCGGGCGCGGCCGGGGCCTGCGGGGAGCGGGAACGGGTGGCGGACGTGGCGCGGGCCATGGACCGATCCTAGCAGCGCCATCGCCGACGATGGGAGAAAGCGACAGTCGCCCGCCCGCCGCATCGACAGCGCCGGGCGCTTGCCCTACGATGACTTGCACCATCCCCAATCCTTGCGGGCCGCCCCCCTGCACTACCATGACCCAGCGCCGCCTCAACCCGGTTCCCCGCCCCCGTATCTGCAGGCCGATGCCGATTTCGAAGCGATCTTCGAGCTGGCGCCAGTGTCGCTGTGGCTGGAGGATTTTTCGGCGCTGCGCGCGCTGTTCGAGCGCTGGCGCGCCGAGGGCGTGACGGATCTGGCCGCGCATCTGGCGGCGCACCCGCCCGCGCGGCGGCGCAGCGACCGCGTGCCGCCGGCCTGAGTCGGACGGGGTCGGCCCGAGCGCCTCAGGTGCGGCTGGACGCGCCCTCGCCCGGCGACGTCCACACCACGCGGTCGCGCCCCTCGCGCTTGGCGCGATACAGGGCCGCATCGGCCCGGGCCAGACAGGCCTGCCAGGACTCCGGCGCCGTGTGCACGGCCACGCCCGCCGAGAACGTGACGGCCCGGTCGGCGATACGCACCCGCTCGCGCACCACCTGGCGGATGCGCTCCAGCACCGCCGCGGCGGCCGCGGCATCGCCCTGCCCCAGCCAGACGACGAACTCCTCGCCGCCAAAGCGGTAGAGGCGGTCCGTCTTGCGCAACGCCGACTGCACCACCGTCGCCAGATCGCGCAGCACGGCGTCCCCGGCTTCATGGCCGTGGCCATCGTTGATGGCCTTGAAGTGATCGACATCCAGGACGGCCAGCGCACCCACGGAGGCCCCGCACCGGAAAGCCTGCGCAAACTCCACCTCCATCAGGCGGCGGTTGCCAACGCCGGTCAGCGGATCGAGCAGGCTCAGGGCCTGCCAGCGCTCGATGCGTCGGTGGGCCTGCTGCGACACCAGATACCCGAAGACCCCGGTGAGCACATTGGTGATGACGAAAAACGGCAGCCCCTCGGTGCCACCCAGCTCCTGCCAGGACAGCGCCGCGGCCCCCAGCACCGCGGCCGCCCCCAGCACGACCGCCGCCGGCGCAGGCACGAGGAAAAAGTTCATGAGCACGCCCGGGTAGGCCCAGAACAGGGCCGCAAACTGGGCCGCGAGGCCGATGGCCCAAATGCCGCCGACGATGGCCACCGCCATCACCCAACCGGGCCAGCGCGTGTCGCGCGTGCGCCAGGCGTACCACGCCGCCGCCCCGATGGCGATGGCCAAAATGGCGTCCGAGGCGGCCGCCAGCCAGTTGGCGGTCAGGGCGCGGTAGACGGCAAAGGGCGCCAGCCAAACCACGGCGACCACACCGCCGAGCGTGAGCACGGCCAGCGCGTAGTCGTTGAGAAGCGCCTCACGCCAGTCGGCGCGCTGCGGGGTGTCGCGCAACAGGGGGGATGCGGCAGACATGGCCGGCGGGTCTCCTCGGTGACGGTCCGGACGCTTCGGGCGGCGCCCGTGACAGGCGATTCATTGTGCCAAAACCGCCGCCGCCACGCACGCCCGCCGGTCAGCGGGCCGGTGGTGCGCTGGGCGAACGCAGCACGCTCGTCACCAGCGCGATCACCGTCAGCGGCACGACGAAGCCCAGCATCGCCGCCGAGTAGGCGGGCAACGCCGCGTGCGACTGGGCCGCGAGGATCAGATACGCCGTGTACGCGGCGTAGTAGCCGAGGAAGACCGCCCCCTCCCAGCGCGCAATCTCGCGCCCGGTCAGAAACACCGGCAGGCAGGCCAGCGCCACGGCCAGCATCACCCAGATGTCGAACGACAGCACCGACGGCGCGATGGCGATGCCGGCGCCGGCCGAGGCCAATCCGCTCAGGCCCACGCACCCCAGGATGTTGAAGGTGTTGCTGCCCACGACATTGCCCACGGCGATGTCGCGCTCCCCCTTGAGGGCCGCCGCGATCGACGTGGCCACCTCGGGCATGGAGGTGCCGGCGGCGACGATGGTCAGGCCGATCACCACATCGCTGACGCCCAAGGCCTTGGCAAACGCGACCGCCGCCCCCACCAGCCAGTCCGAGCCCAGGACCAGCAGCGCCAGCCCGACGCCCATCAGCGCCACCTGGACGGGCCAGCGGGCGTCCCACGCCCCCGCACTCGCCGGTTGCAGCTCGGCGTCGAACGCGGCGGCATCGGCCGCCGAGACACGGCGCGACTGCACGATCAGAAACGCCGTGTAGACGATCAACAGGCCCAGCAGCAGGCCGCCCTCCCACCAGGCGATCCGGCCATCCAACCCCAGCACCAGGAGCAACACCGACGCGCCGATCATGATCGGCACCTCCTGCCGAATGAGCTGCACATGCACCACGAGCGGCGTGATCAGCGCGCTGGCGCCCAGAATGAACAGCACATTGAAGATGTTGCTGCCCACGACGTTGCCCACCGCGATATCCGTCTGGCCGGACAGCACCGCCCCGGTGGACACCGCCACCTCGGGCGCGCTGGTGCCAAATGCCACGATGGTCAGCCCGACGACGAGCGGCGAAATGCCCAGCGACAGCGCCAGCTTGGACGCCCCGCGCACCAGCGCGCTGGCCCCCGCCACCAACGCCGCCAACCCCGCCACGAACCACACCACTTGCATCCACATGTTTCAACCCCATTCGGTGACACGGCGTGACTGTAGTCGATCACAGGCGCGGCGGCCGGCGGCGACGGCCCCGGCCACGTCGCTCAGCCCAGGCGCTCGTACAGCGCCACGAAGGCCTGCGTCAGGCGGTGCCGCGGGTCCAGGTGGATGAGGGGTCGGGCGGCCTCGTGGGACTCGCGCACCTTGACCGACGCAGGCAGATACGGCTCCAGCACCGGCAGCCCCTCGTCGCGCAACGCCTGCACGAGCCGCTGCGGCAGCGCGGCGCGCGCCTGAAACTGGTTGACCACGATGCCGCGCACCGCCAGCGCCGGGTTGTGGTCGGCGCGGATTTCGGCCACATGGTCGAGCAGCGTGTAGAGCGCCTGGCGCGAAAACGCATCGCAATCGAAGGGGATCAGGCAGCCGCTGGCGCCCATGAGTGCGCTGCGCGTGTAAAAGTTGAGCGCCGGCGGCGTGTCGATCACGATGGCATCGTAGTCCGCCCGCAAGGCGGCCAGCGCCTCGCGCAGCTTGTAGATCTTGTGGCGCGCTTCCAGCTTGGCCTGCAACTCCTCCAGCACGGGGCTGGCCACCAGCACGTCCAGCCCGTCGAACGGGGTGCGGCGCACGAAGGCCTGCGGCGGCTCGCTGCGCAGGCTGTACGACAGCGTCTGCTCGAAAAAGTCCGCCACCGTCGGGCCGGGCTGCGCCACGGCATCGCCCAGCAGATAACGCGAGGCATTGCCCTGCGCATCCAAATCCACGACCAGCGTGCGCCGACCGCGCGCGGCCCCGATCGCGGCCAGGTTGCAAGCAATGGTGGACTTGCCCACCCCACCCTTTTGATTGAAGACGACCAACGGCATGACCATACCCCCGCACCACCGACCGGCCCCGCGCCGGCCTACCCCCGCATGTTATGGGGCAAGCAAGACACGGGCCTGACACGGTCGCGCGCCGTGGGACAATCCGCGTCCCTTGGACTTGGCACGGGCCCGTCCGGCCCTCGAGCGACATGACGACCCTTCCCCCCGCCGCCACACCGGCGCGCGCCTGGACCACCAGCGACTTCGACTTCGACCTCCCGCCCGAGCTGATCGCCCAGCACCCGGCGCCGGAGCGCAGCGCCTCGCGCCTGCTGGATGGGCGCGGCTGGCCGCCGGCGGACCGCATCTTCCGCGAGCTGCCGGCGCTGCTGGCGCCGGGCGACCTGCTGGTCTTCAACGACACGCAGGTGATCAAGGCGCGCCTGTACGGCGAAAAGCCCACCGGCGGGCGGCTGGAGCTGCTGGTGGAGCGGGTGCTGGCCGACGGCGAGGTGGTGGCGCACATGAAGGTCAGCAAGAAGCCCGCCCCCGGCACCGTGCTGCGCATGGCGCCGCAGGCCGACGGGCAGCCAGCCTTCACCGCCACGCTGCTGGGCCGCTGGCCCGACGCCGACGGGCCGCTGTTCCGCCTGCGCTTCTCCGACGACCCCTACGCGGTGATGGAGCGCCACGGGCACGTGCCGCTGCCGCCGTACATCGAGCACCCCGACACCGCCGAGGACGAGCAGCGCTACCAGACCGTCTTCGCCAAAAACCCCGGCGCGGTGGCCGCGCCGACCGCGGCGCTGCACTTCGACGAGGCGGTGCTGGCGGCGCTGGCCGCGCGCGGCGTGCAGCGCGCCAGCGTCACGCTGCACGTGGGGGCCGGCACTTTCCAGCCGGTCAAGGGCGAGGACATCCGCGCCCACCGCATGCACAGCGAGTGGTACCGCATTCCGCCGCAGACGCTGGCGGCGCTGGAGCGCACGCGCCGCGCCGGCGGGCGCGTGCTGGCGGTGGGCACCACCACCGTGCGCACGCTGGAGAGCTGGGCGCGCAGCGGCGCCACCGAGGGCGACACCGACATCTTCATCACGCCGGGCTTCGACTTCCGCGTGGTCGACCTGCTGATCACCAACTTCCACCTGCCGCGCAGCACGCTGATGATGCTGGTGTCGGCGTTCGCCGGCTACGAGCACGTCATGGCGCTGTACCGCCACGCGATCGGGCGGCGCTACCGCTTCTTCAGCTACGGCGACGCGATGCTGCTGGCGCGCGCGGGCTCGGCCGCCGCGGCGGCGGACTGAGGCGGTTTCAGGGCGCTGCCGCGCCCGGCTTCGGCACGTAGCGCACGCCGGGCAGGCCGGCGTAGTCGGCGTCCTGCGTCCACAGCGTCGCGCCGAACTCCTGCGCCATGGCCAGCATGATGGCGTCGGCCATCGCCAGCCGGTGCCGCTGCGCCACGCCCGCGGCGGCCACCGCGCGCGCGTCGGTCAGGTCCAGCACGCGGCCCAGCCGCATCACGTCCAGGCAGCGCGTCACCACCTCCTCCGGCAGGCTGCGGGCCAGCACCCGGTGCACCTCGTACAGCGCGATGCAGGGCACCAGCAGATGACGGCGGTCTTCGATGACCGGCTTGAACACCGGCCCGTTGGGGCCGGCGCGAAAGAATTCGATCCAGCCGGAGGAGTCGACAACGTTCATTCAGTCGAACTCCCGGTCCGGCTCCTTCGGCGGTTCGAGGTCGTCGCCGAGGTCGTAGCCCTTGAGCATGCCGTAGTAGGCGCTCATCGGCGTCTCGGGCCGGATGACGAGCTCCTGGCCGCGCAGCTCGAACTGGATGTAGGAGCCGGGCCGGATGCCGAGCTTGGCGCGCATCGCGGCGGGCAGCGTGACTTGCCCCTTGCTGGACACGACGGCTTCGACGGTTTCCACGGCGATTCCTTTACTTACCCAAAAGTCAAGCAAATTCTATGGTAAAGCAGACGCAGCCGTACAATGCCGGCCATGCTGACCTTCGAACTGCTGGCCACCGACCCGACCAGCCACGCCCGGCGCGGGCGGCTGACGCTCAACCACGGCGTGGTCGAGACCCCCATCTTCATGCCCGTTGGCACCTACGGCACGGTCAAGGGCGTGATGCCACGCAGCCTGCACGACATGGGCGCCCAGATCATCTTGGGCAACACCTTCCACCTGTGGATGCGCCCGGGGCTGGACGTGATGCGCGCCTTCGGCGGGCTGCACGGCTTCGAGCAATGGCACAAGCCCATCCTGACCGACTCCGGCGGCTTTCAGGTCTGGTCGCTCGGCGCGATGCGCAAAATCACCGAGGAAGGCGTGCACTTCGCCTCACCGGTCAACGGGGACAAGCTGTTCATGTCGCCGGAGGTGAGCATGCAAATCCAGACCGTGCTCAACAGCGACATCGTCATGCAGCTGGACGAATGCACGCCCTACTGGCAGGGCGACAAGGCCAGCGGCCACGTCACCACCGAGGCCGAGGCGCGCGCCAGCATGGCGCTGAGCCTGCGCTGGGCGCGGCGCTCCAAGGCGGAGTTCGAGCGGCTGGGCAACCCCAATGCGCTGTTCGGCATCGTGCAGGGCGGCATGTTCGAACATCTGCGGCAAGAGTCGCTGGAGGCGCTGGTGGACATGGACTTCCCCGGCTACGCCATCGGTGGCGTGAGCGTCGGCGAGCCGAAGGAGGAGATGCGCCGCATCATGGCGCACACGCCGCACCGGCTACCGGCGCACAAACCGCGCTACCTGATGGGGGTGGGCACGCCGGAGGATCTGGTGGAGGGCGTGGCCTGCGGCGTCGACATGTTCGACTGCGTGATGCCGACGCGCAACGCGCGCAACGGGACGATTTTCACCCGCTACGGCGACCTGAAGCTGCGCAACGCCCGCCACAAGGCCGACCCGCAGCCGCTGGACCCCACCTGCACCTGCTACGCCTGCGCGGGCACCAGCGGCGTGCCCTGGGCCGACGGCGGGCGCGACGGGTTCAGCCGCGCCTACCTGCACCATCTGGATCGCTGCGGCGAGATGCTGGGCCCCATGCTGACCACCATCCACAACCTGCACTACTACCTGAATCTGATGCAGGAGGTGCGCGACGCGCTGGACGCGGGCACCTTTGCCGCCTTCCGCCAGCGCTTCGCAGCCGAGCGCGCGCAGGGGGTGTGACCTCAGCCGCTGGGGGCATCCGCCACGAATACCGTGAGCACCCCGGTGTAGCCATACAGGCGGTGGTGGGCGATCTCACCCGCGGCAAAAAACCCGACCAGCGGCACGTCGCCCAGAGCGTGCCGCACGATCTGCAGTTCGGCCCCGGGGCCGCCGAAATGCGGCCCGCCCCGGCCATTGCAGCTCACATACACCGCACCCGCGATGCGCTGCACGGGGTCGCCGCCGACCTCGCCCTCCTCGGGGCTGAGTTCGTCGCGGATCTCGGCGCAGATGCGCACCAAGTCCGCGCGGGCGGCCTGTACATCGCGCGCGCACAGGGTCAGGGTGCCGCCGACGGGCACCTCGTCGGCGACGACGAAGGCGCGCCGCGCCGGGTCCAGGCCCACCAAGTGGCGCACCAACAGGTCGTCGCCCAGGCGCAGAGGCACGCGCCCGACGTGCTCCCGATGCCCCTCGGGCCCCGTTCGGCCCGCCGAGGCCGGCGCCGCCGGTGCCTGCAAGCCGACCAGCGTCTGTCGCAGGCGCGCAATCACGGCGGGCAGATCGTCCAGCGACAAGTCCAGCGCGCGCAGCAGCACATCGAGCGCGGGCTGACCGTCCAGCTCGTCCACGCACTGCGCCCGCGCGGCCGTGATGCGGTACGCGGGCGAGACGGCGCGCACGCCCTGCGTCACGCGCGAGACGATGCCCACATCCGGCCCGAAGGCCACGCCGCTCAAGCCCCCACGGAACAGACCGGCCGCCGCCTCTCGCCCATGTCCGGCCAGACCGCCGCGGCTGGAGCGCGCGATTTGCAGCGAGCCGGCGCGGCTGGCCGCCAAGCCCCCGAACAGATAGTGGCCCAGCGTGCGCTCGGCCAGCTCCTGCACCAGCTCCGTCACATCGGGCGTAGCGGGGTCGGCGTGCACCAGCGCGGTCTGCGGCACGAAGCCTTCCGGCCCCTGGGTGGCCCCCAGCGGCGCCAGCCCGCTGAAGACGCGGTAGCGGCTGGGCGCCAAGTCGCACAGCATGACGGCCAGCCCCGGCTCGTCGATGTACTCGGCCCCGCCGGCGCAGATACCCACGCCCACCGCCCCCACCCAGTCGGTCACCTGCGGCAACTCGGCGCTCAGGTGATCCAGGATGTCGGCCGCGGCATCGGCGTAGTGGTCGGTCAGGTACAGCACCGCCAGCGGCGTGACGGCCTGGCCGGCCTCCAGGCGGCCGGCCGCACCGCCGTGCCCAGCAGGGTCGGCAGGCGCTGCCGCGGCCAGTTGGGCGCGCAACTGGGCCAGCACCAGCGCGGCGGCCGTTGCGGTGTGTTGCGCCATCTCTTGCAGGGTGTTGGCCGCAATCGTCTGGAATTGGTCGGTCAGCGACCGCCACCAGCGCACCGGATCGACCCCGGGCGCCGCGGCCGGTGCCTCCGTGGGTGGCTCGCTGGCGGGCGACCCTCCTTGCGCAACGGCTTCCGTCCCGACACCGGGGCTGGCGTTGGCGCCGGAACTGGCGAATGCCTGCGCCATTTCGTGGAGGCTGACGTTCATGCCCTTGAGGGTGGCCAGGGTCATCTTCTGCACCTCGAGCGCCTGGATCGTCGCCTGCAGCGCCCGGGCATTCTGTTCGAGCCAGAAGTGGACGGCCTTGAGGTCGCGAATGCGGCGCTCGAGCTCATCGACATCGAACACCGGGGCCACCCACTGCGTCATGGGCGGGGCATCCGCGGCCGGGCTGCCGCCGGCCAGGCCCTGCAGAAAGGCAAACCCGGGGACGTACCGGGCATAGGGCGCGAAGGCCGCCTGAAAGGCGCCGAAGTCGGGCGGGGTCATGGTGGGCATCCTTTGCGCGGCATCGACCGCATGCACCGTAGCATGCCACAGCCACGACACGCCCGGACACCCGGCGGCCTGCCCTCGGCGCCCTTGATCGGCGTCAAAGGCTGGCCTGCACGGCCCGGCTGACCTTGGCCGTCGCCGGGAATCGGCGCCACAATGTCAAACATCGGCCCGGGCCCGGGCCGCTACCACGAGCCGACGACCATGAGCCAGCCCATCTCCGACACCTATGCCCAGCAGCTGCAACAGATGCGCGCCGACCTGATCGCGCAGATCCGCGCCCAGCGGGGCGGCAAGATCGGCCGCGCGGAGTCCGCCCTGGATCCGCACGACATCCAGAGCGGTGACTGGAGCCAGGTGGACGGCGAGCGCGATCTGGCGCAGGCGCTGGACGAGCGCGAGACGGCGGCGCTGCGCGCGATCGACGAGGCCCTGCAGCGCATCGCCAACGGCACCTTCGGCCTGTGCACGGACTGCGGGGCGGAGATCCCGACCGCCCGGCTGCACGCCGCCCCGACCGCGCAGCGCTGCATCGGCTGCCAGACCCGCTACGAGCGCGACCACCCCGGCGCAACCCCGTCGCTCTGAGCGGAGGCCCACTCGACGTCGATGGGGCCGAACGGGGCGCGGCCATCGGGCAAGCGGGCGTCGATGTGCACCCGGTCGCCCGGCGCCAACCAGGGGGTGCTCGCACGGCCCAGGGTCAGGCGCTCGGCCGCACGGCGCATGGCCAGATTGGCATAGCCGCGCGGCCAGGTGGGGGGATCGCCCGGCTCCTGCGGAGTAGGCAGGGTGCCGCCGGCGACCACCGTCCCGGCCGACAGGCCGCGGATCCGGGCCGCGTGCGCGATCAGCGCCCCAAAGGGCACCGCTTGGTCGGCCCCGTCGGCAATGCCCAGCTTGCGCCCGTTCCAGGTCGTGGTCACGCAGGCCGCCAGGCGTCCGTCGCGCCACGCGGGGCCGACTTCGTCCGGCGTCACCACGCACGGCGCCAGCGTCACGCCCCAGGGCTGCGTCGGCTCCGCCGGCGCGTCGCCATGCCGCCAGTGGCAAGCCAGCGCCAGCAGGCGAACCGCCTCCAGCGCAGCCGCCGGATCCACCCCGGGGGAGACGTCGCCGCAGACCACGGCCAGCGACGGCCCGACATCCGCCACGCCATCCACGGCCGGCAGCGGCCGTGCCGGCCCCCACAGGGCATCGCTGCACCAGGGGCGGGGCTCGTCGGCGCCGTCCTCGGGGGCCAGCCACGCCACGGCCCGCGGCAGCGGCGCGGCGCACAGTCGCGGATCGAAGGGAAACGCATGGCGGGCCTTGCCCTGGTCGAGCGTCAGGGCCAGGTCGCGCAACTGCGGGGCAATGAAGTTCCAGTCGTCGAGCGCCTGCTGCAGGGTGTCGGCGATGCCGCTGGCGTAGTGCGCCAACGTGCCGTCGCGCGACACGACGACGAGCTGGCCATCGCGGCTGCCGTCGCGGTAGGTGGCAAGTTTCATGGGGGGTGTCTCACGGATGCCGTGCGCAGCCGCTAGTATCGCGCCCATGAGGGCACCGCATCCGCGATGGGCGCGCGCACTGGCCGTCGGCGCGGCGGTGGTCGCGCTGCACGTGGCCGCACTGACGCTGGCCTGGCGCCCGAGCGAGGCGCCCGTCGGCACGGGGGGCGATGGGCGGATACCGACGGTATCGGCCGCCCTGCTCCCGCCACCTGAGCGGGCTGCCCCCACCGATGCACGGCGCCCGGCATCGCCGCCCGTCGCACGGCCACGCCAGACAATGGCCCCAGTGGCACCCGCAGCCCCGGCCGTTGCGGACACGTCGGCGGTGGCATCCCTCGGCCCCGCGCTGTCGTCCGGGGTCCAAGACGCAGATGGCCCCAGCCTCTCCACCCCCGCAGACGCGGCGAGCGGCCCCGCTGACGAAGCCCCCTCCGCCCCACGGGACCCCGAGGCGGGCGCATCGGTCACCGCCGCAGCGGGCCTGCTGGCTGCGGCCCCGCCCAACACCGATCCGCCCGGAGGGAACCGCTGGCGGCCTCCGCCAGCGGGGCGGATGGAGTACGAGGTGCTCGGCGAAGCCAAGGGCCTGAGCTACCGGGCCGACGCCGTGCTGGACTGGCGGCCGGACGACGAACGCTACCGGCTTGAGCTGGCGCTGCGGGCGTTTCTGGTGGGCAGCCGTGTGCAGGTCAGCAGCGGGGTGCTGACCCCCATGGGCCTGCAACCGAGCCGCTTCGAAGACCGGGCACGGCGCGAGCGCTGGCTGGCGTTCGATTGGCCAGCCCCGCCCGAACCCGGGCGGGCGCACGCCGATGGCGGCACCGCCATCGAGGGCCTGCCCGCGGGCACACAAGACCGGCTGGGGGTTTTCGTGCAACTGGGCGGCTGGGTGGACGCCATGGCGCCTGGGCAACGCTGGCGCATCCCCGTGGCCAGTTTGGGGCGGCTGGAGCTGTGGACCGTCGAGGTCGTCGGGCGCGAGCCCATCACCGTCCCGGCGGGCAGCTTCGACGCGGTGCGCCTGCGGCGTGTGCCGGAGGGTGAGCAGGGTCTGAGCGTGGAGGCTTGGTATACCCCGGCCATCGCGGGCCTGCCCGTGCGCATCGTACTGCAGCAGCCCCATGGCGAGCGCGTGGACCAGCGGCTGCGCCACTGGCGCCCGGCCGGTACCCCCCCTTGAAAAACCCCGGCGCGCCCCGATGTGCGCAGCAAGGTGGCGATGCCGGCGCCGGGAAGGGCCGTCAGCGCCGCCCCCGACTTGCAGGGACTTTGTGTTTCGAGGATAGTGTGGCCATGCACATGCTCTACAACTCCGACAGCTTCGCGGTGGTCCACATCTTGGCCAACGCCCAGGAGATGGCGGGCGCGGCCGAGGGGGACGCCCAGCGGCCGGTGATGCCGCGGCACGGTTTCGAGATCGTGGACAAGCGCTCCGGCAAAGAGGTCTACCTGGACGGCTCCTGGGCCGAGCTGTTCCAGCAGCAGATCGAAGCGTGGCAACAAAACACCCCCACCCAGGAAGAGGTGGAAGACACGCTGGAGAGCTACGCGTCCCTGGCGCAGACGCCGGTGGTGGTGCACTGAAACGGACGCTTGCGGAGCCGGACCGGTCTCGCTCAAGTGAGACTGGCGGTGAGCACGCGGGCGTAGTTGTCGAACGCGATCTTGCGCAAGACGGTTTCGGGCAAGCCCGCAGAGATCAGCTCTTCCACGGCCTTGCCAAGGTCTCCGTAATGGCGCAGCACCGTCCAGTTGCGCAGCCCCGACATGTCGGTGCCGAACACGACGTGATCCTCACCAAGATGCTCCACGGCTTCCAGGATGAGGCGCACGTAACCGGATAGGCGGTAGCCTGCCGTCTGATCGAACCCCCACAGGCCGACCACGCCCCCGCGGCTCGCGATCGCACGGGCCGTCTCCAACGGCAGCAGGCGTTCGTTGCGGGATGCGAAGTGACGCCCCACCCGCAGAGCGCTGTGCGACCAGATGACCGGTCGGGAGGAAAGAGCTGCCGCCTCGGCCGCAGCCTCAGGCGTCAGATGGGCCAAATCGACCAAGATGCCCCGTTGGTTGCAGCGCGCGATCAAGTCCCGCCCCAGCGACGTCAGCCCCCCATGCTGGGTCGGCCGGGCTTGCACGTCGGCCAAGGGATTGGGGGTGTAGTGCACCAGTTGCAGGTGGCGTACCCCCATGCGGTAAGCCGCGTCAACCCGCTCGAGCGCCGCGTCGACGAAATCGCAGCCTTCGCTGGCCAGCACGACGGAGGTGTGGCCGGCCCGCGCCGCCTCCACATCATCCTTGCCGAGAACAATCGCTACACCGGCTTGGGTGGCGCTATCGCGCATGGCGCGCCAACCGGCTTCGGTTGCCGCCCACATGCGGTCCGGATCCGGTGGCGCCGGGGGCGGCAGGAGTTCGCCGTTCGCCCCTCGCCGGACAAGCTCGTAATCCGGCACCCATTTCCACGCGACCAGCTTGACATGCCCTTCGGCCATGAAGCGGTCGGGGCTGAAGGTGGCCGACTTGGTGGGACCAAACAACCCCATGTGACTGTGCGTATCGGCCAGCGGCACCACGGGCGCTGGAGACTGCGCCCAACCTGGCCGCCCGCCGAGCGCGGCGATCCCCAGCCCCAAGCCCAGCACCGCACGCCGCGAGCAGCCCACCACCTGCCAACGGCCGGAGCCTCCACGCCCATCTTCATCGTCCCACATGCCACCACCCCATCACATCGGACGTCGGGCTTGGATCGTAGACAGCGGGCACGGGCACGTCAAGGCGGCGGAGCTCACTCCTCCAGCAGGCTGCGCAGCATCCACGCCGTCTGCTCGTGCACCGACAGGCGCTGCGTCAGCAGGTCGGCGGTCGGCTCGTCGTGCGCCTCGTCCACCAGCGGGAAGAGGCCGCGCGCGGTGCGCGCCACCGCCTCGTGGCCCAGCGCCAGGATGCGCAC
Organism: Tepidimonas fonticaldi; assembly: GCF_007556755.1. Taxonomy (GTDB): domain Bacteria; phylum Pseudomonadota; class Gammaproteobacteria; order Burkholderiales; family Burkholderiaceae_C; genus Tepidimonas; species Tepidimonas fonticaldi. The sequence continues at coordinate 47,261 of NZ_VJOO01000020.1, forward strand.
CATCTCCATCGCCTTCGGCGGCTCGGCGGGCGCATCCGGCAGCGAGCTCAGGCGCGCGTACTGCGCGTACGAGGCCGGCGCCACGTGGCCGAGCGCGCGGATGCGCTCGGCGATCGGGTCGATGGCGTTCCACAGCTCGGTGTACTGCTGCATGAACATGTCGTGCAGACTGTTGAACATCGGCCCGGTGACGTTCCAGTGGAAGTTGTGCGTCGTCAGGTACAGCGTGAAGGTGTCGGCCAGCAGCCGCTCCAGCCCCTGCGCGATGGCGGCGCGCTGGGCCGGCGCGATGCCGATGTCCACCGGGGTGGCGGCGCGGCTGGCGGTCTTGGTGGCGTTTTTCTTGGCCATGGTCGTCAAGCTCCTCGAGAGGGTTGGGGGTACGAAACGGGGTTCATGCCCCATCTTAGCGGCTAGTGGCGCCGCGCCGATAATGGGCGCATGACGACCGATCCGCTACGGCGGCGCTGGCTGCGCTACGGGGCCGCCGCCACGCTGGCGGCGCTGGCCCGGTGGGCGGGTGCGGCCGCCAGCACGGCGGCGGGCGACGACGCGCGCGCCGTGGTGGCCGACGAGCCGGCGCGGCTGGCCTGGGTGCGCGCGCGGCTGGCGGCGCTGCCGGGCGCGGCCGACTGGCTGCTGCTGGGCGAGCAGCACGACGCCGACGCCCACCAGTGGCTGGAGGCCGCCGCGGTGCAGGCGCTGGCGCGCGAGGGGCGTCTGGCCGCGCTGGTGCTGGAGATGGCCGAGCGCGGCCGCGACACCGCGGCGCTGGCCCCCGACGCCGACGAGGCCGCGGTGCGCGCGGCGCTGGCCTGGCACGACGCCGGCTGGCCGTGGCGGCGCTACGGCCCGGTGGTGATGGCGGCGGTGCGCGCCGGCGTGCCGGTGGCGGGCGGCAACCTGCCGCGGCGCCAGCACGGCGAGGTGATGCGCGACGCCGCCTGGGACGATACGCTGCCGGATGCGCAGCAGCGCGCCGCGCTGCACCGCGCGCTGGACGAAGGCCACTGCGGCCTGCTGCCGGCGGCGCAGCTGCCGGCGATGGTGCGCATCCAGCTGGCGCGCGACGACGCGATGGCCGCCACGCTGCTGGAGCGGCGCAGCCCGGACCGCACGGTGCTGCTGGTGACCGGCGCGCAGCACGCGCGGCGCGACCGCGGCTGACGGCACCCCTGCCGGCCCCGCGCGCCGTCAGGCCCACGCCACGAGCGGCTCCGGCGCGGCGGGCCCGGCGACCTGCAGCGCCTGCGCGACGACGCGCAGCACCTCAGCGCCGTAGGCGGCGCGCTTCTTCTCGCCCAAGCCCGGGATGCCCTCCAGATCGCCGTCACAGGCCGGCAGGCGCTGCGCCAGCGCCACGAGCGTGGCGTCGTGGAAGATCACGTAGGCCGGCAGGTCGTGCGCACGCGCCACCTCGGCGCGCCAGCGCTTCAGCGCCGCCAGCACCTCGCGTTCGCGCAGCGGCAGCCGGGCCTCCGTGGCCAGCGCGCGCGCCTGCCGCGGCGCCCGCTCGGCGCGGCGGCCCTCGGTGGCCACGCGCAGGTGCAGCGGCTGCTCGCCGCGCAGGATCGGCCGCGCCGCCGGCGTCAGGTGCAGCGTGTGGAACTCCCCGGCCACCTGCACCGCGCCACGCGCCACCAGCTGGCGCAGCACGCGCCGCCAGGTCGCCTCGTCGAGTTCGCGCCCGATGGCCCAGGTGGACAGCCGCTCGTGGCCGTGCGCGCGCACCTTGTCGGTGGCCTGGCCGCGCAGCACGTCGATCACGTGCCCGGCGCCGAACGCCGCGCCGCTTTGCTGCAGGCGGTAGATGCACGACAGGAGCTTGCGCGCCGCCTCGGTGGCGTCCCAGGTCTGCGGCGGCTGCAGGCAGTTGTCGCAGTTGCCGCACGGGGGGCTGGCCTCGCCGAAGTAGGCCAGCAGCTGCTGACGGCGGCAGCCGGTGGATTCCGCCAGCGCCAGCAGCGCCTCCAGCTTGGCGCGCAGCACGCGCTTGAACGCCTCGTCGGCGCCGCTGTCGTCGATCAGGCGGCGCTGCTGCACCACGTCCTGCAGCCCGTAGGCCATCCAGGCGTTGGCCGGCTCGCCGTCGCGGCCGGCGCGGCCGGTCTCCTGGTAGTAGCCCTCGACGTTCTTCGGCAGATCCAAATGCGCCACGAAGCGCACGTCCGGCTTGTCGATGCCCATGCCGAAGGCGACCGTGGCCACCATCACCAGCCCGTCCTCGCGCAGGAAGCGGTCCTGATGCCGCTGGCGTGTGGCGGCGTCCAGCCCGGCGTGGTACGGCAGCGCGCGCAGCCCGGCGGCCTGCAGCCGCGCGGCCACCTCCTCCACCTTGCGGCGCGAGGCGCAGTAGACGATGCCGGCGTCGTGCCGCCCGTCCGGCAGCGTGTGCTCGTCGGCGACGAAGCGCAGCAGCTGGCGCAGTGCGTGGTCCTTCTCGACGATGGTGTAGCGGATGTTGGGGCGGTCGAAGCTCGCCACGAAGGTGCGCGCGCCTTCCAGCCGCAGGTGCGCGACGATGTCCTCGCGCGTCAGGGCATCGGCAGTGGCCGTCAGCGCGATGCGCGGCACGCCCGGGCAGCGCTCGGCCAGCACCGCCAGTTCCCGGTACTCCGGGCGGAAGTCGTGCCCCCACTGGCTGACGCAGTGCGCCTCGTCGATGGCCAGCAGCGCCAGCCGCCCGGCCTCGTGCAGCGCCTGCAGCCGCGCCAGAAAGCGCGGCGTGACGATGCGCTCCGGCGCGGCGTACAGCAGCGTCAGCTCCCCGCGCATCAACCGCTGCTCCACCGCGGCGGCCTCCTGCGGCGTCAGGCTGGAGTTGAGGCAGGCGGCCTCGACCCCGGCCTCGCGCAGCGCGCCGACCTGGTCGTGCATCAGCGCGATCAGCGGCGAGACCACCACCGTCACGCCCAGCCCCGCGCGCTGGCGCACCAGCGCCGGGATCTGGTAGCACAGCGACTTGCCGCCGCCGGTGGGCATCAGCACCAGCGCGTCGCCGCCGGCGCCGACGTGCGCGACGATGTCGGCCTGCTGGCCGCGGAAGTCCGCGTAGCCGAACACCTCGGCCAGCACGCGCCGGCCCTCGGCGAGCGCCTGCGCGGGCGTCAGCGTCACATCTGTTCCCAGGGCAGCCCCTCGAAGCGCCAGCCGTTGCGGCTGGAGCGGTGGAAGTGCTCGTCCAGCTCGCCCTCAAAGCCGTGCACCACGTGCGCCACGTCGGTGAAGCCGGCCGCCTCCAGCGCCGCGCCGGCGTCCAGCGTGCGCTTGCCGCTGCGGCAGATCAGCAACACTGGGCGGCTGCGGTCGCCGTCGGCTTCGGCCAGCACGCGCTGCACGAATCCTTCGGGGTCCGGCTGCAGGTCGGGGTATTCGTACCAGGGAATGTTGATCACCCCGGGCGGACGACCGACGTAGAGCGACTCGATTTCCATGCGCACGTCGATGAACAGGGGCGCGCGTTCGGGCGGATCGCCGGCGCGCTCCTGCAACCAAGCCCAGGCGTCACGGGGCAATAGGTGTTTCATGGGATGGCGATGGTAGCGCAGCGCGGGCCCCCCACGTGGCTCAGGCTTGGCGCAGCAGGCGCGCGGCTTCGCGGGCAAAGTAGGTCAGCACGCCGTCGGCGCCAGCGCGTTTGAAAGCCAGCAGGCTCTCCATCATCACGGCATCGTGGTCGAGCCAGCCGTTGGCAGCCGCCGCCTTCAGCATCGCGTACTCGCCGCTGACCTGGTAGGCAAAGGTCGGCACCTTGAACTCGTCCTTGACGCGGCGCACCACGTCCAGGTACGGCATGCCGGGCTTGACCATCACCATGTCGGCGCCTTCGGCCAGGTCCAGCGCCACCTCGCGCAGCGCCTCGTCGGAGTTGGCCGGGTCCATCTGGTAGACCTTCTTGTCGGCCTTGCCCAGGTTGGCGGCGCTGCCGACCGCGTCGCGGAACGGCCCGTAGAAGGCGCTGGCGTACTTGGCGCTGTAGGCCATGATGCGCGTGTGCACGTGGCCGCGCGCCTCCAGCGCCTGGCGGATGGCGCCGATGCGGCCGTCCATCATGTCGCTGGGCGCAACGATGTCCACGCCCGCGGCGGCCTGCACCAGCGCCTGCTTGACCAGCACCTCCACCGTCGCATCGTTGACGATGTAGCCGGTCTCGTCCAGCAGCCCGTCCTGCCCGTGGCTGGTGTAGGGGTCCAGCGCCACGTCGGTCATGACGCCCAGGTTGGGCACGCGGGCCTTGAGCTCGGCCACCACACGCGGCACCAGCCCATCGGGGTTCCACGCCTCGCGGCCGTCGGGTGCCTTGCGGGCGGGATCGATGACGGGAAACAGCGCCATCACCGGGATGCCCAGCTCCACACATTCCTGCGCCACGGGCAGCAGCTGGTCCAGGCTCAACCGCTCCACCCCGGGCATCGAGGCCACCGGCTCGCGCCGGCCGTGCCCTTCCAGCACGAACACCGGGTAGATCAGGTCGTGCACGGTCAGGTGGTGCTCGCGCACCAGGTTGCGGGTGAACACGTCGCGGCGCAGACGGCGCGGGCGCGACAGCGGGTAAGGGGCCGGGTGGCCGCTGATGGGAGTGGGCGCGTTCATGGGCGTTATTGTGACCGCTTGGCACGTGGGCTACACTGCCTTGCGCATTGTGTGCGCCCCTCCGTCCCCCGCCCGGTTGCTTTTGTCGTGACCCCGCCCGCCGCCCCATCCTCCAACGCGCCCGCCCCGTCCGGCGACGCCGCGTGGCGCATGGCGGCGCACTGGCCGGATCTGGCGGTGGCGCTCACGGAGCAGGCCATCGATTCGGTGGACCATCTGTTGCGGGGCCTGGGCTTGCTGCTGCAACGCGGCCGCTTGACCGAGGCGGAGTACCGAATTCTGGCGCTGCCCGCACAGCGGCTCAAGCAGTGTGGCGTGCATGCGCAACAGATCGTTCGGCTGCAAAGCGGGCAGGTGCGCCAATCGCACGAAAAAATCGATCTGGCCTACGTCGTCGAATCGGTGTTGCAGGAGCGGCGCGAGGCCCTGGCCCTGCAAGGCATCACGGTGCGGCGGCAGTTTCGCCCCGTGGAGTTGCTGATCGACCCGACCGTGGCCTACAGCCTGGTGCAGGCCATGCTGGAATGGGCGGTGCAGCAGGGCAGCCGGCTGGAGCTGAGCGTGGAGCCGCGCGTGCCCGACGACACCGTCCCCGCGACGGCCGAGCCCGGCCCGCCGCGGGGCTGGCTGGCGGTGGACGTGCTGCTCGATGGCCCCCGGGTGCCGGAATCGGTCTATGCCGACGGCGTGCTGTGGCTGTTGGCGCAGCAGCTGGCCAGCACCGACGGCGGCATCGCGCTGCAACGGCAGGTGGAGCCCGGCCGGGTGCGCCTGACGGCACAGTTTCGGCGCACGGTCGGACAAGTCCGCGCCACCGATGCCACCGGCCACGACAGTGGCGCCCCCTCGACCGTGTTCAAGACCATCGGGGACAGCTACGCCGTGGTGTGCTCGGCCGATGCCCCCACCCGGCTGCGCGCACTGGACGTGGTCAAAAAGCTCGGCATCGCCGCCGACGGCGTGGCCAGCGCGGCGCAGGCGCTGGCCGCCCTGGCCGCGCGCGACATCCACCTGCTGGTGCTGGACGAAGCCCACCTGCCGGCAGACGCCGCCCAACTGGCCGACACCCTGGCCCAGCGGCGACCCGGCATCGCCGTCGTGCGTTTGGTCGGCGACACCCAGCCCGGCACCGACCAGGACGCGGCGGGCGAGCACCACGAGGCCCCGCGCATCCCGCTGGAGGCCCTGGATGCGCGGCTCGGCCCGGCCGTGATGTTCAGCCTGTCGAAAGTGGTGTAGCCCCCGCGCAGCGCGCGCAGATGCAGGCCAGCCCCCGGGCGCCCGCCGGCACCCGGTCCAGCACCTCGGCGCCAAAGTGCGCCTGCGTACACCAGCACGGCGGCTGGGCGCGGCCGGTTTGCCGCTCGCGCTCCATCGCGCAGCCGTTGCCGCCACCACAGATCGGACACCGGGTGGGATCGACCCGCCCGGCCGCCACCGTCACCCCCTCAGCCACGCGTTCGCCCCCCGCCTCATACCGCCACGGCCTCGCGCAAAAAGCGCTCCATTGCCGTAACCAGGGCAATCGGCGTCTCGTCCATGGGGTAGTGGCCGGCATTGGCCATCACCTCCAGCCGCGCCTGGGGGTAGTGTTGCAGCCAGGTGGCGCGGCAGGTGGCTTCGCCCAGCGCCGGGTCGTGCTCGCCCGCGATGACCAGCACCGGCACGGTCTGCCCCTGGATGCGCTCGACGAAAGCGGTCTTGGCCCAGGCGGTCAGGTAGGCGGCAAAGGCCTCCACGTCCGAATGCGCCAGCGACGACCGCACCATCGCATCCAACCACGTCCCGGTGAGCCGGCGCCCCGTGGTGAGGTCGATGATCGCGCGGCGCGTGGCGGGATCCTGCGCCGCGGCCGAGAAAAACGCCCACCCTTCCGGATCGAAGGGCACGCCCCCTGCCGGCACCGGGGTGATGCCGACCAGCGCCTGCACGCGCTGCGGCGCTTCGGCCAGCACGTATTGGATGGCGCTGCCCCCCATGGAATGCCCCACCAGCGCAAACCGCTCCCAGCCCAACTGGTCGGCCAGCGCCAGGGCATCGTGGGCGATCTGCTCGATGGTGTAGGGCCCCCCGCTGCCCTTGCGGTGCCCGTAGCCGCGATAGTCCATGAAGGCGTAGCTGAAGGCGTCGGTGTCCAGGTGCTGAACCATCGGCCCCCAGCCGCGCGCATGGCCAAACCAGCCGTGCAGCATCAACACCTTGCGCCGACCCTGCCCGATGACGTGGGCGTCGTGGCGGATATTCATGTCGTCGTCTCCTCTGGTGCGGGCCTCTGCCCGTGCGTCACACCGGCATTGTGCCGCCATCCGCCGTTCGCGCAACCCCAAAAAAAACGGCGCCCGCAGGCGCCGTCGTGATCGGGGGCAGGTCCTGGGGATCAGGCCGCCTTGACCTTCAGGCGCCAAGCGTGCAGCAGCGGCTCGGTGTAACCGCTGGGCTGCTCCTTACCCTTGAACACCAGATCCAGCGCGGCCTGGAACGCCATGCTGGCCTCGAAGTTGGGCGCCATCGGGCGGTAGTGGGGGTCGCCGGCGTTTTGCTGGTCCACCTTGCGCGCCATGCGCTCGAAGGTCTCGCGCACCTGCTCAGGCGTCACCACGCCGTGGTGCAGCCAGTTGGCCACGTGCTGGCTGCTGATGCGCAGCGTGGCGCGGTCCTCCATCAGGCCGACGTCGTGGATGTCGGGCACCTTGGAGCAACCGATGCCCTGGTCCACCCAGCGCACCACGTAGCCGAGGATGCCCTGGATGTTGTTGTCCAGCTCGGCCTGCTTGTCGGCCTCGCTCCAGTTCGGGTTGGCCGCCACCGGCACCGTCAACAGGCCGGCCAGCAGCGTGTCGCGCTCGGCGTCGGCGTCGATTCTCTCCAGCTCCTGCTGGATCGCGGCCACGTCCACCTGGTGGTAGTGCAGCGCGTGCAGCGTCGCGGCGGTGGGGCTGGGCACCCAGGCGGTGTTGGCGCCGGCCTTCGGGTGCGCGATCTTCTGCTCCAGCATCGCGCGCATCAGGTCCGGCATCGCCCACATGCCCTTGCCGATCTGGGCGCGGCCGCGCAGCCCGCACTTGAGGCCCACCAGCACGTTGTTGCGCTCGTAGGCCTGGATCCAGGCGCTGGCCTTCATGTCGTTCTTGCGGATCATCGGGCCCGCCAGCATGGCGGTATGGATCTCGTCACCCGTGCGGTCCAGGAAGCCGGTGTTGATGAACGCCACGCGGCTGGCGGCGGCGGCGATGCAGGCCTTGAGGTTGACGCTGGTGCGGCGCTCCTCGTCCATGATGCCGAGCTTGACGGTGCTGTCCGCCAGACCCAGCATCTGCTCCACGCGGCCAAACAGCTCCGCCGCAAACGCCACCTCGCGCGGGCCGTGCATCTTGGGTTTGACGATGTAGACGCTGCCGGTGCGGCTGTTGCGGATCGGCTCGCCGCTGGGCAGGCGGCCGCGGCCCTGCAGGTCGTGCAGCGCGATCGTCGTCGTCACGACCGCGTCCATGATGCCTTCGGGAATCTCGCGCACCGTGCCGTCGGCATCGGTGTAGAGGATGGCCGGGTTGGTCATCAGGTGGCCGACGTTGCGCACGAACAGCAGCGAGCGGCCGTGCAGCACCACTTCGCCGCGGCCGTCCGGCGCGGTGTAGCGGCGGTCGCCGTGCAGGCCGCGCGTGAGCGTCCTGCCGCCCTTGTCGAAGCTCTCCGTCAGCCAGCCCTGCAGAATGCCAAGCCAATTGCGGTAGCCCAGCACCTTGTCCTCGGCGTCCACCGCGGCGACCGAATCCTCCAGGTCCAGGATGGTGGAGAGGGCCGCCTCCACCACCACGTCGCAGACGCCCGCGGCGTCGGTGGCGCCGATCGGGTGCGCGCGGTCGATGCGGATGTCCAGGTGCAGCCCGTGGTGGCGCAGCAGCACCGACGACGGCGCCGCCGCCTCGCCCTGGTAGCCGACGAACTGGGCCGGATCCTTCAGGCCCGTCGTCGCGCCGCCGCGCAGCGTCACGCGCAGCGCGCCGTTCGCCACCGCGTAGGCCGTGGCGTCGGCGTGCGAGCCCTGCGCCAGCGGCGCGGCCTGGTCCAGCACGCCGCGCGCGTAGGCAATCACCTTGGCGCCGCGCTTCTCGTTGTAGCCGGGGCCTTTGGCGCAGCCGTCGTCCTCGGGGATGGCGTCGGTGCCGTAGAGCGCGTCGTACAGACTGCCCCAGCGCGCGTTCGCCGCGTTGAGCGCGTAACGGGCGTTGAGGATCGGCACCACCAGCTGCGGGCCGGCCTGCGTGGCCAGCTCGGCATCCACGTTGGCCGTGGTCACGCGCACGTCGCCGGGCGGCGGCACCAGGTAGCCGATCGTCTCCAAAAACTGGCGGTAGGCGGCCGGATTGGTGACCGGGCCGGGGTTGGCGCCGTGCCACTTGTCCAACTCGGCCTGCAGGCGGTCGCGCTCCGCCAGCAGCGCACGGTTCTTCGGCGCTAGGTCGGCGACGATGGCGTCGAAGCCGCTCCAGAAGCGGTCGCTGGCGATGCCGGTGCCGGGCAGCACCTGGTCTTCGATGAAGCGGTACAGTACCTCGGCCACCTGCAGCCGACCGACGTTGATGCGCGGTGTCGTCATGATCCTCTGACCTCCGATGGCGGCCCGCCGCCGGGGGCGCGGGCCGGGATTGTCGAAACGTGCCACTGTAGGCGAAATCCGGGTCCGGATCGACGGCAAGCCGACCGCTTCAGCCGTGACTTTTTGTTCAATAATGCGGGCATGGACCGGCTCAAGGCGCTGGAAACATTCGTTGCCGTGGCCCAACGCGGCAGCTTGGCCGCGGCCGCGCGCGCCGAAGGGGTGGTGCCGGCCATCGTCGGCCGGCGGCTGGACGCGCTGGAGGAGTACCTGGGCGTCAAACTGATGGTGCGCACCACGCGCCGCATCACCCTCACGCCGGAGGGCAACGCGTTTCTGGAAGACTGCCAGCGGCTGCTGGCGGAGCTGGCGCAGGCCGAGGCCAACGTCAGCGCCGGCGGCACCGCGGCGCGGGGCCACCTGCGCATCACCGCCCCGGCCGGCTTTGGGCGCCAGCACGTCGCCCCGCTGGTGCCCGCCTTTCGCGCCCGCCACCCGGAGGTCACCGTCTCCCTCAATCTGAGCGACCGCGTGGTGGACCTGATCGCCGAAGGCTACGACTGCGCCGTGCGGGTGGGGGATTTGCCCGACTCGTCCCTGGTGAGCGTGCGGCTGGCCGACAACCGGCGGCTGGTCGTGGCCACGCCCGCCTACCTGCAGCGCCGCGGCGTGCCGCGCCATCCGCACGACCTGCTGCAACACGACTGCCTGGTGCTGTCATCGGATGCCTCGCAAACGCGCGGCTGGGCGTTTGCCGTACCCGGCCCGGGCGGGCGCCGGGACCTGATGCATGTGCGCCCACGCGGCCCGCTGGACTGCAGCGACGGCCAGGTGCTGTACGAATGGTGCCTGGCCGGGCTGGGCCTGGCCTGGCGCAGCACCTGGGAGGTGCAAGCCGACATCGACGCCGGCCGCCTGGTCGCCGTGCTGGACGATTACGCCGCCCCCCCCAATGGCATCTACGCCGTCTTCCCCACCGCCCGCCACCTGCCGCGGCGCGTGCGGGCCTGGATCGATTTTCTAAAAGACCACTATGGGCGGGCGGAGTTTTGGGGGGCCAACAAGTCCCTTTGATTCCTGCTCCAAATGAAAAGCCCAGCAAGCAAGCTTGCTGGGCGGATACAGGCTTTCGCCTTTATTGTAGCAACGGCTCTCACCCCGGATAGCTACAATGGCCGCATTATAAGGGAGATTCGTCGTGAGCCACAACAAGACACCGGAAAGTCTGGTCTTCGGATTCGACATCGGCATCGCCTCGGTCGGCTGGTGCGTGCTATCTGTCATGTCCCGGATGATTATGGGGTCGCTTTTGGAACAAATCCGATCTTCGCCGATACCAGTCCTTCATGGCCTGCATGGGCGTGCGGGCATCGAGGGCAGTCTGAGGCAGATGGTGGTTGTAGAGCCAAGCGTAGCGCAAGAGGG
>NZ_VJOO01000021.1 GCF_007556755.1 Tepidimonas fonticaldi
TCCCCCCCCCCCCCCCCCACTTTTTCTAGAGCTATTACATGTTATATATTTGGGTATTTCAAACCGGGGGGGTTCCATGCGCCAAAATCTGCCTGTCACCCAACGTGAATACAGCTTCGACGGCCGTCAGACCCTGCTGTCCACCACCGACCCGAAGGGCCGCATCACCTACGCCAACAGCGCGTTCGTGGCGGTCAGTGGTTTCACGGCCGAGGAGCTGCAGGGCCAGCCGCACAACATCGTGCGCCATCCGGACATGCCGCCCGAGGCCTTTGCCGACATGTGGAAGACCATCCAGTCGGGGGTGTCCTGGACGGCGTTGGTCAAAAACCGCCGCAAAAATGGCGACCACTACTGGGTGCGGGCCAACGCCGCGCCCATGGTGCGCGACGGACAACTGGTGGGCTATCTGTCGGTGCGCACCGCGCCCGAGCGGGCCGAGATCGACGCTGCCGAGCGCCTGTACGCCGCCTTCCGTGAGGGGCGCGCGCGGGGCTGGGCCTTCCACCGCGGGCTGGTGGTGCGCACCGGTTGGCTGTCTGCGGGGCGCCGCCTGTTGCAATGCGCCAGCACGGCCACCCGCATGCGGCTGGCGGTCTGGGGCGCGGCGCTGCTGCCCGCGGGGGGTGCCGCAGCCTGGGCGGCCCTGGGCGCGGGCGGCTGGCCGGCGTGGGCACTGGGCGGCGCCGCGGTGGCCGGTGCCGCGCTGGCCGATGTCTTTCTGTCGTGGCAGATGGTGCGTCCGCTGCATGCCATCCGCTGCCACGCTCAGGCGGTGGCGGCCGGCAATCTCTACACCACCCCACCCTTCGACCGGGTGGACGACATCGGTCTGCTGGCGCGCTCCGTCAACCAAGCGGGCCTGAACCTGCGCGCCCTGGTCGATGACGTCGCGGCCCAGGTGGCGGGCGTGAGCGCGGCCAGCGAGCAGATTGCCCAGGGCAACGACGATCTGTCCCGGCGCACGGAGCAGTCCGCCGCCAGTCTGGAGGAGACGGCAGCTTCCATGGAGCAGATCACCTCCACCGTCCAGCAAAACGCCGACCATGCCCGGTCGGCCAGCGACCTGGCGCGCCGCACCATGGAGGCGGCGGAGGCCGGTGGCCGCGAAATGACCGACGTGGCACAGACCATGGACCGCATTGCGGCCGGTTCGCAGCGCATCGCGGACATCACGGCGGTCATCGACTCGATCGCCTTCCAGACCAACATCCTGGCGCTCAACGCCGCCGTGGAGGCGGCCCGCGCGGGCGAGGCCGGGCGGGGCTTTGCCGTGGTCGCCGGGGAGGTCCGGGCGCTCGCCCAGCGCAGCGCCGAGGCGGCCAAAGAGATCAAGGCCCTCATCCAGGGCAGCGTGCAGCAGGTGGGCGACGGTGTGGCCCAGGCCCAGCAGGCGGGCGCGCGCATCGCCGCCATCGTGGAACAGATCAAGGGAGTGACGCAGCTCATCAACGACATTTCGGCCGCGAGCGCCGAGCAGTCGGCCGGCGTCGGCCAGATCGGCGAAGCCGTGGCCATGCTGGACCAGGGCACGCAGCAGAATGCCGCGCTGGTGGAGGAGCTCTCCGGCGCCGCACGCAGCCTGCACGCGCAGGCGGAGCGACTGGCCGGTGCCGTGTCCGTGTGGCGCACCGGCGCCCGTGGCTGATCGGGGAGCGGCGCCATGTCGATGCCCGCTTATGCGAATTCGGCGCACGATCCGGGCTCCCCGCGGTCTTGATCGAACAGGCGGAACACGCCCTGCGACAGGAGCTCGGCCCCCTGGAGCGGGCGGTGTTCGATGCCGCGCCGGATGGCATTCTGGTCGTCGATCGCCAAGGCATCATCGTTGGCGCCAACCCGGCCCTGCTGCGCCTGACGGGTTATACCGAGGCCAGCTTGCTGGAGCGTCCGCTCGACATCCTGTTGCCGGAGTCGGCGCGCGGCAGCCACGGCCGGCGGCTGCAGCAGTTTTTCGCGCATCCCCACGAGCGGCCCATGGGCCGCATCGATGACCTGACCCTGCGCCGTGCCGATGGCTGTCTGGTACCGGTGGACATCGCGCTGGGCTTGGGCACCTGGCGCGACGGACCGTGCGTGGTGGCCTTCGTGCGCGACGTGACCGAGACGCGCCGCCTGACCGAACGGCTGCGCCACCTGGCCGCGCACGACGTGCTGACCGGGCTGGCCAACCGCGGGCACCTGATGCTGCAGTTGCGCGAGGCGGCGGCGGCCGCGGTGCGCCACGGCCACACGGCGGCGCTGCTGCTGCTGGATCTGGACGACTTCAAGGGCATCAACGACACCCACTGCCACCCGGTGGGCGACCGCGTGCTGCAGCAGGTGGCGCAGCGCCTGCGCGAGACCGTGCGCACCGACGACGTGGTCGCGCGGCTGGGGGGCGACGAATTTGCCGTGCTGCTGCCGCGCGTGGACTCGCCCCCCGATGCCCTGCGCGTGGCCGACAAGCTGCTGCTGGCGCTGGGGCGACCGATGCGCATCGACGGTTTGCAGTTGACCGTCGGCGGGTCGATCGGCGTGGCCTGCTGCCCCCAGGACGCCCACGATGCCGATGCGCTGATGCGCGACGCCGATCTGGCCCTCTACGCAGCCAAGGCCGACGGTCGCCAGCAGCCCGCGCGCTATGCGCCGGCGCTGTCACAGGCCATGGACGAGCGCGCGCGGTTGACGGATCGCCTGCAGCGCGCCCTGCGCTACGGGGGACTGGCGCTGCATTACCAGCCCCAGGTGGATGTGCGCAACGGCGCGGTGGTGGGGGTGGAGGCCCTGCTGCGCTGGACCGATCCCGAGCTGGGCGCGATCCCCCCGGCGCGCTTCATCCCCGTGGCCGAAGCCACCGGCCTGATCCTGCCACTGGGGGACTGGGTGTTGCACGAGGCCTGCCGCCAACTGCGCGCCTGGGTCGATCAGGGGCTGCACCTGCGCGTGGCGGTCAATCTGTCGCCGCAGCAGTTTCGCCAGCCGGGCCTGGCGGCGCAGGTGCGCGACGTGCTGCAGGGGCACGGGGTGGCGCCCGCGCTGCTGGAGCTGGAAATCACCGAATCCCAGGCCATGATCGATGCTCAACAGGCGCGCCGCACGCTCACCGCGCTGGCCGACGAAGGGGTGACCATCGCCCTGGACGATTTCGGCACCGGACACTCGTCGCTGGCGGTGCTCAAGCAGTTGTCGGTGCAGCGGCTCAAGATCGACCGCACCTTCCTGCAGAACGTTCCCGAGGACACCACCGACGGCGTGCTGGTGCGCGGCGTGCTGGCGCTGGCGCGCACCCTACGGCGGGACGTGGTCGCCGAAGGCGTGGAGAACCCCGCCCAACTGGACTTTCTGCGCCGCTGCCGCTGCCCCGCGTATCAGGGCTGGCTGTTTGCCCCGGCGTTGCCGCCGGATGCGCTGGCCGCCCGGTTGTCGGTCGGGGTGGCAGGCGGGTCGGCGGCCGGGGCGGTGGGCTGCCATTCGGCGTAGCGGTTGCGCCCGGCGCGTTTGGCGGTGTACATCGCTTCGTCGGCCTGATGCAGCAGGGCGTTGCCGTCCACCGGTGCTGCCTGAGGGTAATACGTGACCCCGATGCTGGCGGAGACTTGCAGCGGCCCGACCGGGTCATCGATGGGACGCGACGCGGCGTCCAGCAGCCGCTGCACGAGCGCAACCGCATCCGCTCGTTGCGCCAAATCGACCATCAGCACCACGAACTCGTCGCCGCCCAACCGAACGACCGTATCCGCTTCGCGCACGGCCCTTCGCAACCGCTGCGCCAGCGCGACCAGCAGCCGGTCCCCCGTGGCATGGCCGTGCGTGTCATTGATGGCCTTGAAGCCGTCCAGGTCCAGCATCGCCACGGCCACGAAGGTGCCATGGCGCTCGCTGCGTGCCAGCGCCTGTTCTAGCCGATCCTGCAGCAACACGCGATTGCCCACCCCCGTCAGGGCGTCGTAGAGCGCCGCGCGCCGCAACTCGGCTTCGTTGCGCTTGTGCGCGGTGATGTCGTGGAACATGCCCACGTAGGCCTGCACGCTGCCATCCGACCCCCGCACCGTGCTGATCATCATCCAGTTGGCCATCAGCGAACCGTCACGGCGGCGGTTCCAGATTTCCCCGCTCCACGAGCCATTTGCCTGCAACGCCTGCCACATCGCTGCGAAGAACGCCGCATCGTGTCGACCCGATGCCAGAATCGTTGGCGTTTGGCCGAGTACCTCGTCGCTCGCGTAGCCGGTCAGACGGCAGAAGGCCTCGTTGACGCGCACGATGCGCCTCTGCGGGTCCGTGATCAGAATCGCCTCGTGCGAGTGGATGATCACCAGCTCCGCCAAGGCCTGCGCCTGCTGTTGCTGGCGCAGGGCGCTCACGTCGAGCCAGACGCCCGTGGCCCGCAGCGGAATACCGTCCGCGTCGCGGTCCACGACCTGGCCGAGCAGCAGCACCGTCACCCAATGGCCCGCTCGGTGCTGCAGACGCAGCTCACATTCCACCTGCGGCCGCTGACCGGAAAGATGTCGTGCCCATGCGTGTTCGAACAACGTCCGGTCGGTCGGGTGTAGCAATGCGTTCCAGCCCGTCGTGTCCAGCGTGGGCAGGCTGGCGGGGCTGTGGCCCAGGAGCGCGAGCCCGTGCTCATTGATGTTCAACTTGTCCGGCCGCAGATCCCAAGTCCAGGTTGCGAGTGCCGTGCTTTGCATGATCTGGTCGAGCATTTGTGCCGCCTGTGTCAACGGGCCCTGCGCCTAGCG
Organism: Tepidimonas fonticaldi; assembly: GCF_007556755.1. GTDB lineage: Bacteria > Pseudomonadota > Gammaproteobacteria > Burkholderiales > Burkholderiaceae_C > Tepidimonas > Tepidimonas fonticaldi. Next base: position 4,728 of record NZ_VJOO01000021.1, read on the forward strand.
GTCGCGCCCCTTCGCCGACTACCCAGTTCCGCCCGGCGAGGGCGAGCGGGATCTTACTCCGGGCCATCCGCCAGAGCGGAGCCCGTTTTCGCGGCGTATCCGCCGCGTCAATCGGTCCGGGTCTTGCAGGTGTTGATGCCAAAGATGGCGTAGGGCGGGCACCAGCCGATCAAGCCGGTGGCCAGCGGCACCACGCCGATCCAGCCCCAAAGGCCGACGGTGTCGGTGGCGGCCAGCGCGATGAGCGCCAGGCCGATCACGATCCGTAGGACGCGGTCAATGCCGCCAACGTTGCGGGTCATGGTGAAACCTCCAGTGGGATTGCCGAGACCATCCACGATACCCCGGACTGTACGACGGTATCTTGACATATGGCAAGCGGGGCGTGGGGCGGTCGTGCAACGGTCAAAATCCTTGAATATCGGGTTCATTGTTTTTGCTGAATGGGCGAGGGCCCGGCGCCTACACTGCCCCCCATGTCGTCGCCCCTGTCCACCCCTGCCCAGACCTACCACCCGGTCGCGGTCGGCCTGCACTGGCTGCTGGCCGTGGCGCTCATCGGTCTGTTGGTCATGGGCGTGGTCATGACCGGTCTGCCGTTTTCCCCGCTGCGCCTGAAGCTGTACAACTGGCACAAATGGATCGCCATCGCGGTGCTGGCGCTGTCGGTGCTGCGCTGGCTGTGGCGGTTGACGCACCGGCCGCCACCCCTGCCGGCGGCCATGGCGGGTGCCATGCCCGCCTGGCAGCGCGCGGCGCACCGAGCGGTGCATGCCGGGCTGTATGGCCTGTTCTTTGCCGTTCCGCTGCTGGGGTGGGCCTACAGCTCGGCTGCGGGGTTTCCGGTGGTCTGGCTGGGGGTGCTGCCGCTGCCGGACTTCGTGCCCGTCGATCCCGCGTTGGCCCAGGCGCTCAAACCGTGGCACCGCTGGAGCGCCTATGCCCTGGCCGCCTTGATCGCGCTGCACGTCGCGGGGGCGCTCAAACACGCCCTCGTCGATCGCGATGGGCTGCTGGGTCGCATGGCGTGACGCGCATCGACCGACTGAATCCCCCTGACTTTTTCGGAGCGTTCCACGTGAAACCCCGTCCCCTGTTCGCCGCGTTGGCTCTGCTCGGCTTGGGCTGGGCCGGCGCCACCCAGGCTCAGCCCAAGCTGGTGCCCGCCCAGAGCGAAATCGTCTTTGTCAGTCGCCAGATGGGTGTGCCGGTGGAGGGGCGCTTTCGCCAGTTTGATGCGCAGATCGCCTTCGATCCGGCCCGGCCCGCCGCGGGGCAGGTGGCCTTCGCCATCGACGTCGGCAGCGCGACCCTCGGCGTGCGCGAGACCGACGCCGAGCTGCCCAAGCCCGTGTGGTTTCACGCCGCGCGGTTCCCACAGGCCACTTTCCAGTCCACGGCCATCCGCGCCACCGGCCCCGCGCAGTACGAGGTGGCCGGCCGCCTCACGATCAAGGGCGTGGCCAGCGACGTGGTGGTGCCGGTGCGGTTGAGCCAGCCACAAGGCCCGGGCGGCGTGACCGTGGCCACCGGTCAGTTCCCGATCCAGCGCCTGACCTTCAAGGTCGGCGAAAACGAATGGGCCGACACCTCGATGGTTGCCAACGAGGTCCAGGTCCGCTTCCGCCTTGCGCTCACCGGCGTCGGCAAGCTGTAACCCTTTGCTTCACCCCACCCCACTCCAGGAGATGAATCTCATGCGTCACCCCCTCACCGCCCTGACCGCTGCCGCCCTGCTGGTCGGCACCGCCCACGCCGCCGACTATGCCATCGATCCGACCCACACCTTCGTGACGTTCGAGATCGGTCACTTCGCCACCTCCACCAACCGCGGCCGCTTCGACCGCAAGGAGGGCTCGGTTCAGTTCGACCGCGCGGCCCGGACCGGCAAGGTCGACATCACCATCGACGTCGCTTCCGTCAACACCGGCACCGCCGCCTTCGACAAGCATCTGCAGAGCGCGGACCTGTTCAACGTCGCCCAGCATCCCAAGGCCCGCTTCGTGTCAGATCGCTTCGTCTTCAACGGCGACAAGGTAGCGGAAGTGACCGGCCAGCTCACCCTCATGGGCAAGACGCTGCCGGTCACCCTCAAGGCCACGCAGTTCAACTGCTACGACAACCCCATCGTCAAGCGCGAGGTCTGCGGCGGTGATTTCGAAACCACCATCGACCGCACCGCCTACGGCATCCACTACGGCGTGGACTGGGGTTTCCCCAAGGCCGTTCGGCTGGTGATCCAGGTCGAGGCGGTCAAGCAGTAAGCGCGGATTCAAAAGCCCGGGTGGCGGTTGCAGGGACGGTCGAACCGCCGTTTCCCTGCTTATCATGGGCACATGGACACAAGAACAACATCTGTCCATGCGTTCATTGAACGATGGCAGGGGGTGACGGCCAGCGAACTGGCCACCGCGCAAACCTTTGTCATGGACCTGTGCGAACTGCTGGGCGTGCCCAAGCCGTATCCCACCCCCGCACAGGACTACATGTTTGAGCGCCCCGTGACCTTCACGCATGGCGATGGGTCCAGCAGTGCCGGGCGCATCGATTGCTACAAGCGCGGACACTTCGTGCTCGAGGCCAAGAAGCTCAAGGCCGGCGCCCATACCAAGGGCTTTGACGATGGTCTGCTGCGTGCCCGCAGCCAGGGTGAAAGCTACGCCCGCGCGCTACCGCCCGAGGAGGGCCGTCCCCCCTTTGTGCTGGTGGTGGATGTCGGCACCGTTATCGAGGTCTACGCCGAATTCAGCCGCAGCGGCGGCACCTACACACCATTTCCCGACCCGCGCAGCCACCGGATTTTGCTGGCTGACCTGGCCCGGCCCGAGGTTTTGGACCGGCTGCGTAAGATATGGACCCGGCCCGACGAGCTGAACCCTGCGCTCGCATCCGCCAAGGTTACGCGAGAGGTCTCGGACCAACTGGCGCGTCTGGCCCGCTCGCTGGAGCAGGCCGGGCACCCACCCCAGACGGTGGCAGCCTACCTCTCACGCTGCCTGTTCAGCATGTTTGCGGAGGACGTTGAGCTGCTCCCGAAGGGTTCCTTCCAAACCCTGTTACAGCAGTATCGGGATGACCCGGCGACACTGCAAATGATGCTGCGCAGCCTCTGGTCCGACATGGACCGTGGTGGGTTTTCGGCCGCGCTGGCCAAATCGGTGCTCAAGTTCAATGGCAAGCTGTTCAAGGGCGCCGCGGCGGACGACTACAGCCTGCTGCTCACCCCGGCACAAATCGACCTTCTGGTGCAGGCCGCCCGCGCCAACTGGCGCGAGGTGGAGCCCGCCATCTTCGGTACCCTGCTGGAACGCGCGCTCGATCCCAACGAGCGCCACGCCTTGGGCGCCCACTACACCCCGCGCGCCTATGTGGAACGGCTGGTGCTTCCCACCGTCATCGAGCCCTTGCGCGCCGAGTGGGCCAACGCCCAGGCCGCCGCGCTGCTGCTGGCGCACGAGGCCGCCGAGCTGGAGGCCCACCCGCCCGAGGTGAAAACCAAGAAGGACTTTGCCGCGTTGGACCGGCACCACGCAGCCGTGCGCGCCAAGTGGGACGAGGCGCGGCGGCACGTCAAGGAGTTCCTACACCGTCTCTGCTCGGTTCGGGTGCTGGACCCGGCGTGTGGCAGTGCCAACTTCCTGTACGTGACGCTGGAGCACCTCAAGCGTCTGGAGGGCGAGGTGCTGAACCAGCTCAGCGCCTTGGGCGACACCCAAGACGCGCTGGACCTGGCCGGCGAGACCGTGACCCTGCAGCAGCTTCGCGGCATCGAGCTCAACGAACGCGCCGCCGCCCTGGCCGAACTGGTGCTGTGGATTGGCTACCTGCAGTGGCACATCCGCACCCAAGGACGCGCCAACGTGGCCGAGCCCGTCGTGCACGACTACGGCAACATCGAACACCGGGACGCCGTGCTGGCCTACGACCGCCAGGAGCCGATGCTAGACGCCACCGGCAAGGCGCTGACCCGCTGGGACGGCGAGACCTTCAAGCCGCATCCCGTGACGGGCCAACCTGTGCCCGACGAGGCCGCCCAGGTGGTGCGGTGGCGCTACGTCAACCCCCGGCAGGCCGAATGGCCCCAGGCCGACTTCATCGTCGGCAATCCGCCCTTCATCGGCAACAAGCGCATGCGGGTGGCCCTGGGTGATGGCTACGTCGACGCCCTGCGCGCCGCCTGGCCCGAGGTGCCCGAGAGCGCCGACTTCGTCATGTACTGGTGGCACAAGGCCGCCGAGACGGTGCGCAGGGGCGAGGCCGAGCGATTCGGCCTCATCACCACCAACAGCCTGACGATGATTTTCAACAGGCGGGTGATTGAGGCGCACCAGACCGCCACCCCGCCGCTGAGCCTGGCCTACGCCGTGCCCGACCACCCCTGGGTGGACAGCACCGACGGCGCGGCGGTGCGCATTGCCATGTCCGTGGGCGTGCGCGGCACCGCGGAGGGCAGGCTGCAGACGGTCACCCAGGAGCGGGAGGCTGAAGGCGGCGAGGTGGACGTCGAGTTCGCGACAAGGCAGGGAATGATTCACTCCGACCTGAGGGTCGGTGCCAACCTCACGCGCTGCGTGAAGTTGGCGGCGAACTCCAGGTTGTCGTACATGGGGATGATTCCTCTCGGTGCGGGCTTCTGGGTCGACCAGCAACGGGCAGAGGCCCTTGGTCTGGGGACCGTGCCCGGCCTTGAACAACATGTGCGCCGGTACGTGAACGGCAAGGACCTGACAGGCACTCCGCGCGGGATTCTGGCGCTGGACTTCTATGGGCTAACCGAGGCCCAGCTGCGAGAGCGATTCCCAGCGGCCTGGCAGTGGCTGCATGACGAGGTGAAGCCGAAACGCGACCAGGACAAGCGACCGTCGCGCCGTCGCAACTGGTGGCTCTGGGGGGAATCGGTGCCCAAGTTCCGTGAGGCGGTCCGAGGGCTGCGCCGCTACATCGGGACGGCCGAGACTGCCAAACATCGTACCTTCGTTTTCATCGACGGCGATGTTCTGCCGGACCAGAAGGTTCGGGCCATTGCCAGCGACGACGCTTGGGTTCTTGGCGTACTTTCTAGTCAAGCCCATGTCCGCTGGGCGCTTGCCACGGGTGGAACGCTTGAGGACAGGCCGGTTTACAACACCACGACATGCTTTGAACCCTTCCCGTTCCCAGAATTGGACCGGGCGGGAGCGCTTGCCCAGCGCATCCGCACGCTGGCCGAGCGGATCGACGCTCACCGCAAAGCCCGGCTCGCGGCCCACCCGGATGCCACGATCACGGCCACGTACAATGTGCTGGAGAAGCTGCGCAGCGGCGAGGCGCTGACCGCCAAGGAGAAGGTCATCCACGAACACGGCCTGGTGGGCGTGCTCAAGAGCCTGCACGACGAGCTGGACGTCGCGGTGCTGCAAGCCTACGGATGGGCCGACCTGGCGGCAGGACTGGCCGCTGCTCCGGGCAGTGCCGAACACGCGGCGGCGGTTGATACCTTGCTGCACCGCCTGGTGGCGCTCAACGCCCAGCGTGCCGCCGAGGAAGCGGCGGGCACCGTGCGCTGGTTGCGGCCGGACTTCCAGCAGTCAGGACAAGGCCAGCAGGTGGAAATGGACGCCTCTGCGGACGACGAGGGCGAGGACGCGACCGCCGAGGCGAAGCCGACCAAGGCGGCTGTGGCGCAGCGCCCATGGCCCACGGGGTTGACCGAACAAATCAGGGCGGTGGCCGAGGTGTTGGCGGCTGCGGGACGTGGTTTGGACCATGACGGCGTGGCCGCGCACTTTCAAGGCCGGGGCCGATGGCGCGACCGTCTGCCCACGCTGCTGGACACCCTGGTGGCATTGGGTCGAGTACGGGTGGTGGATGGCCGGTGGGTGTATCTCTAGCGCAGCTCAGTTGCGTCAGGCCCCGATGCACCACGAACCGGCACGGGCAGGGTCGCCTGCTCCAGCCGCTCCAGGTAGACCATCGCATGCTCGCGCGTGTCGCCACACATCGCGACGCTGGGTGTCAGCGAGGAGCATACGGCGGGTCGCTCGGGGCGACCAAACAGACGGCAACGCAGTGCCTCGTCGAGATTTGGGCAGGCCATACCCGCCGGCTTTCCGTCGGGAAGGCCCGGCATCGGGCTGCTGATCGACGGGGCGATGCAGCAGGCGCCGCAGCCGGGGCGGCATGGTATCGGGGCGGGCAGGTGTCGTGCCGAGTCCATGGCTGGTCGCTGTATTGTCGTCGTCACGCGACATCGGCCTGTCCCTAAAAATGTTAAACTGGTTCTATGTATCCGCCGGCAGCGTGCTGTCGGCTCAAAGGCCACCTCGTGTGGCCTTTGCTCTTTCCGGGGGAGGCAAGGGCGTGAAGACCTATGTTTACATAGACGGCTTCAATCTCTATTACGCGATCAAGGATATGGGCTGCAAGTGGCTCGACCCCAAGCGTATGACAGAGCAAGTGGTGCCATCGGCTCGGATTGAGAAGGTCCGGTATTTCACCGCGCGTGTTTCGGGTGCGGTCGATGCCGGTGCACCAGGCCGCCAGCAGATATTTTTCAAGGCGCTGGCGACTGTGCCTGAAGTCCAGATTCACCTGGGAACGTTCTTGGCCAAGTCGAACTGGCGTCCCGTGATGCTGCTTCCGGTCGCCCATCGCGCGCTCACGGATACTGCGGGTAGCCGAGCGACGTTTGTGCCTGGCAATTTGGTTGTGGATGTTGACGCCGGGTTGGCGACCAGCCGTCCAGAACGGCTGCCTGTTGGCCGCTACGGAAAAGGAAGCGCGGGCGGGAGACCGGCTGCGCTGCCAGACGCGGTGAAGGCACAGGTTTTCACGATGGAAGAAAAGGGTTCCGACGTCAACCTTGCAGTCCACTTGGTGAATGATGCGTGGGCCGGGCGATTCGATGCGGCTGTCGTGGTATCGAACGATACAGACTTGGTCGAGCCCATTCGCATCGTTGCTCAGGAGCTTGGCAAGTCTGTCTATCTCCTCACGCCGCCTGGAAAATTCGGCGCTGCGAGTCCCCTCGTTCGGGTCGCAACGCATCAGCGGCACATTCGTCCGTCGCACTTGCGGGCGTCGCACTTGCGGGCGTCGCAGTTTCCGGACCCCGTCTGGGGCCCAGATGGGCAACCGATTGCCAAACCCGCTGGTTGGTAAGTCGTCCCCCGTCCAGAGGGGGAGTACAGTTTGGCGCTGCTGCAGCCCAACGTGGCGACGTTGTGCATGGCGTTCGCAGGGTTGGGCCGAACGTGGGACAATCCGGGCCTTTGCCGATTCTAGGGGCCGGGCCTGTGGTGGGTCGCGGCCCGCTGTCGCTGGAGCCTTCGGTCCATGCTGTATCCCCAAGAGTTCGATGTCATCGTCGTCGGCGGCGGCCACGCCGGGACCGAGGCCGCGCTGGCCGCGGCACGCATGGGCTGTCGCACGCTGCTGCTGACCCACAACATCGAGACGCTGGGCCAGATGAGCTGCAACCCCAGCATCGGCGGCATCGGCAAGGGGCACTTGGTCAAGGAGGTGGACGCCCTGGGCGGCGCGATGGCCATCGCGACCGACGAAGGGGGGATCCAGTTTCGCATCCTCAACGCGAGCAAGGGGCCGGCGGTGCGCGCCACGCGCGCGCAGGCCGACCGCAAGCTGTACAAGGCCGCGATCCGCCGCCGGCTGGAAAACCAGCCCAATCTGTGGCTGTTCCAGCAGGCCGTGGACGACCTGATGGTGGAAGGCGACCGCGTGGTCGGGGCGGTAACGCAGATCGGGTTGCGCTTTCGCGCCCGCGCCGTCGTGTTGACCGCCGGCACCTTTTTGGATGGCAAGATTCACATCGGCCTGCAGCACTACAGCGCGGGCCGCGCGGGCGATCCGCCGGCCATCAGTCTGTCCGCGCGCCTCAAGGAGCTGCAACTGCCCCAGGGGCGGCTCAAGACGGGCACGCCGCCGCGGCTGGATGGCCGCACCATCGATTGGTCGCGCTGCACGGTGCAGCCCGGCGACGGCATGCCGGGTTCCGACACCGAGGGCCAACCGGTGCCGGTGTTCAGCTTCCTGGGCCGGCCCGAGATGCACCCCGCGCAGGTGCCGTGCTGGGTGACGCACACCAATGCGCGCACGCACGAGATCATTCGCAGCGGCTTTGACCGCAGCCCGATGTTCACCGGCAAGATCGAGGGCGTCGGGCCGCGCTACTGCCCCAGCGTGGAGGACAAGATCAACCGCTTTGCGGACAAGGACAGCCACCAGATCTTTCTGGAGCCGGAGGGGCTGGACACGCACGAGGTGTACCCCAACGGCATTTCCACCAGTCTGCCGTTCGACATTCAGTATGCGCTCGTGCGCTCCATCGCGGGGCTGGAGAACGCGCACATCCTGCGCCCCGGCTACGCGATCGAGTACGACTATTTCGATCCGCGCGCGCTGCGCTCGACCTTCGAGACCAAGGCCATCCGGGGGTTGTTTTTTGCCGGGCAGATCAACGGCACCACCGGTTACGAGGAGGCCGCCGCGCAGGGTCTGTTTGCCGGCGTGAACGCCGCGCTGCAGGTGCAGGACCGCGACCCATGGGTGCCCGGGCGCGACGAGGCCTACCTGGGTGTGCTGGTGGACGACCTGATCACCAAGGGCGTGACCGAGCCGTACCGCATGTTCACCAGCCGGGCCGAGTTCCGGCTGCAACTGCGCGAGGACAATGCCGACCTGCGCCTGACCGAGACGGGGCGCCGCCTGGGGCTGGTGGACGATGCGCGGTGGGACGCTTTTTGCCGCAAGCGCGATGCGGTTTCACGTGAAACCGAGCGGCTGAAGTCCACCTGGGTCAACCCGCGCATCGTCTCCGTGGCGGAGGCCGAGCGCGTGTTGGGTAAGGGTATCGATCACGAGTACAACCTGTTCGACCTGCTGCGCCGACCGGGGGTGAGTTACGCCGCGCTGATGTCGTTGGAGGGCGGGCGGTTTGCCGATGGCGGTGTTTCACGTGAAACGCTGGCCGAGCTGTATGCCCCAGTGGTGGAGCAGGTGGAGATCGGTGCCAAGTACGCCGGCTACATCGAGCGCCAGCGCGACGAGGTGCAGCGCGCCGCCGCCTACGAGCATCTGAAGCTGCCGGCCGACCTGGACTATATGCAGGTGGCGGCGCTGAGCATCGAGGTGCGGCAAAAGCTGCAGAAGCATCGGCCGGAGACCCTGGGGCAGGCGGCGCGCATTTCGGGCATTACGCCGGCGGCGATTTCGCTGCTGTTGATCCATTTGAAGCGCGGCCGCTTCAAGGGTTTTGAGGGGGCGATCGCCGGGGGGCAGGACGTCCCCGAGGCAGCACCCGGCGAGGCGCGCGCCGCATGACGACGGACGCGCTGGAGACCGCCCTGCGGCAGGGGTTGGCGGCATTGGATCTGGCCCTGCCGGACGCGGCCGTGCGCCAGTTGCTGGACTATATGGCGGCCCTGGAGCGGTGGAACCGGGTGTACAACCTGACCGCCGTGCGTGCGCCGGCCGAGATGCTGACCCACCACCTGTTGGACAGCTTGGCGGTGGTCGCGCCGTTGCGTCGCCATCTGGGCCTGCCGCCGGTGCCCGCCCAGGCGCCCGGGGGATCGTCGGCGGCGCCGGTTCGCGTGCTGGACGTCGGCTCGGGCGGCGGGCTGCCGGGCGTCGTGCTGGCCATCGCCTGCCCCGATCTGCAGGTGACCTGTGTGGACGCCGTGGCCAAGAAGGCGGCATTCGTCGGTCAGGTGGCGGCCAGCTTGCGCCTGCCCCAGCTGCACGGGGTACATGCCCGCGTCGAGTCGTTGGTGGGGCCGTTCGACCTGATCTGCTCGCGCGCGTTTGCGTCGTTGGCCGATTTTGCGACCTGGTCGCGCGCGGCGCTGGCCCCGCATGGGGTGTGGATGGCGATGAAGGGGCGCGTCCCCCGCGACGAGATGGCGGCTCTGCCCCCCGATGTCGAAGTGTTTCACGTGGAACCGCTGACCGTGCCGGGGCTGGATGCCGAGCGTTGTCTGGTCTGGATGCGGCCCGTGCGCACGGAATCCCCGTAAACTCCGACCCTCCGGCGCGGTGCGTGTGGTGCCGCTGCCTTTCCTGTTCAGCCTGCGGGATCAGCCATGTTCGGTATTGCCGATTACGGTGCCTTCGTCGTCGCCATTTTGGTGTTTCTGGCCATCCCGGGGCCCGGCAATCTGGCGCTCGTCACCGCCACCGGCAAAGGGGGCGTTCGTGGCGGGCTGGCCGCCACCCTTGGCGTCATCGCCGGGGACCAGGTGCTCATGTGGCTGGCCGTGGCGGGGGTGGCGGCGCTGCTGCTGGCCTACCCGGCGGCGTTTGCGGCCGTGCAGTGGCTGGGGGCGGCCTATCTGGCCTGGCTGGGGGTGCGCATGCTGCGGGCGCGCCCGGGTGCGGCGCCGGTGCTGCATCTGCGCGCCGGGCAGTACTTTCGGCAAAGCCTGATGATCACCCTGCTCAACCCCAAGGCAATCGTGTTCTACATGGCCTTTTTTCCGCTGTTCGTCGATCCGGCGCGGCACCAGGGGCTGGTGACCTTTGGCGTCATGGCGGCCACCATCGCGGCGCTGACCTTTGCCTATGGCGTGGTCGTGGTCGGTTTGACGCACCGGCTGGCCGAACGGCTGCGCGCCAGCCCGCGGCTGACCACGTGGCTCAATCGGGTGGCGGGCACGCTGCTCGTGGGCTTTGGTTTGAAGCTGGCGCTGTCCAAATGAGCCACGAACGGATGGGGGAGGAGGGCTGAGCATGGCGCGTGTGTTCTGTATTGCCAACCAGAAAGGCGGGGTGGGCAAAACGACGACCACGGTCAATCTGGCGGCGGGGCTGGCCCAAGTGGGCCAGCGGGTGCTGATGGTGGATTTGGACCCGCAGGGCAACGCCACCATGGGTTCGGGCGTGGACAAACGCACCCTGGTCCCGACCGTGTACGAGGTGCTGCTGGGCACCGCCGCCGTGCGCGAGGCCGCGCGCCGCAGCGAGGCGGCCGGCTACGACGTGCTGGGCGCCAACCGCGAACTGGCCGGCGCCGAGGTCGAGCTGGTGGCGCTGGAGCAGCGCGAGCACCGCCTGCGCGACGCCCTGGCGGCGGTGCAAGGCGACTACGACTTCGTGCTCATCGATTGCCCGCCGTCGCTGAGCCTGCTTACCCTCAACGGCCTGTGCGCGGCGCACGGCGTCATCGTGCCCATGCAGTGCGAATACTTCGCGCTGGAGGGGCTGTCCGATCTGGTCAACAGCATCAAGCAGGTGCATGCCAACCTGAACCGCGACCTCAAGCTGATCGGTCTGCTGCGGGTGATGTTCGATGCGCGTATCACGCTGCAGCAGCAGGTCAGCGAACAGCTCAAGGGGCACTTTGGCGACAAGGTGTTCGACACCGTCATCCCGCGCAATGTGCGGTTGGCCGAGGCGCCGAGCTACGGACTGCCCGGCGTGGTGTTCGACCCGTCGGCCCGCGGCTCCAAGGCCTTCGTCGACTTTGCGCGCGAGATGGTGGCGCGGGTCGAGCGGTTCTGACCGGGGGGCGAATATGGCGGTGCAGGTGCTGACCTTGCCGGGCTGGCTGAGCAGCGGCCCGCAACACTGGCAGACCCGCTGGGAGCAGCGATACGGCTTTGTGCGGGTGGAGCAGCACGACTGGCTGACGCCCCGGCGCGGCGACTGGATGGCGCGCTTGGAGGATGTGGTGGGCGATGCCGCTGGGCCGGTGGTGCTGGTGGCGCACAGTCTGGGCTGCATCCTGACGGCGGCGTGGGCGGTGCATTCGCGCCACGCCGGCCGCGTTCGCGGCGCGCTGCTGGTGGCGCCCGGGGATGTGGAGCAGCCCGATTTGGCCGCGCACCTGCCGGGCTGGGCGCCGATCGTACGTCGCGCGTTGCCGTTTTCCAGCGTCCTGGTGGCCAGCCGCGACGATCCCTACTGCCGCTTCGCGCGTGCGCAGGCGCTGGCCGCGGACTGGGGCAGCCGCTTCATCGACGCCGGCGCGCGTGGCCACCTGAACGCCGAATCCGGTCTGGGCGACTGGCCCGAGGCCCTGGACTGGATTGCCCCGTGGCGCGATGCCGCGCCCGGGGTCTGACACCCTGCACGACACGGACACGAGAACCATGGTGAACAAAAAACCCAAAGGACTGGGTCGCGGCCTGGAGGCACTGCTCGGCCCCACGGTCGAGGCCGAGGCCCCGGGCGCCGACACGCCCCGCCAATTGCGCCTGAGCGATCTGGTGCCTGGCGCGTACCAGCCCCGCACGCGCATGGACGAGGGCGCACTGTACGAACTGGCCGAAAGCATCCGCGCCCAGGGCGTGATGCAGCCGGTGCTGGTGCGCCGACTTGCCGACGACGTGGGGGCGCAGCGGCTGGCGGCGTGGCACGCCAGCGCGGCCGGGCAGCCCTTCGCGGAGGACGGCACGCGCGGCGCGCGGCCGGTGTACGAGATCATCGCCGGCGAGCGGCGCTTTCGGGCCGCGCGGCTGGCGGGGCTGGAGGAGGTGCCCGTTCTGGTGCGCGAGGTGCCCGACGAGGCTGCCGCGGCGATGGCGCTCATCGAAAACATCCAGCGCGAGGATCTCAATCCGCTGGAAGAGGCACAGGGCCTGCAGCGCCTGATCAAGGAGTTTGGCCTGACGCACGAGCAGGCGGCGCAGGCCGTCGGCCGCTCGCGCAGCGCGGCCACCAACCTGCTGCGCCTGCTGCAGTTGACCGAGCCGGTGCAGACCATGCTGATGGCCGGGGATCTGGACATGGGCCATGCGCGCGCCCTTCTGAGCCTGGACCGCGCGACGCAGATCACGGCAGCGCACCAGATCGCCGCCAAGGGCCTGTCGGTGCGCGAGGCCGAGTCGCTGGTCAAGCGCCTGGCGGCGGAGTTTGCGCTGACGCCCCCGCGCCCCAAGGCCGAGAAATCGCGCGACGTGCGCCGGGTGGAGGAGGAGCTGTCCGAACTGCTCGCCGCCGAGGTCGAGGTCCGGGTGAAAAAGCGCGTCAAGCGCGGCGGCCGCGTGCAGGAGCAGGGCGAGCTGGCGATTGCCTTTGGCTCGCTCGACGAGCTCAATGGCCTGATCGAGCGACTGCGCGGGCTGCACGGGTGAAACCGCGCCGCGCCACGCCCGCGCCCGACCGCTGGCCCTTGCCGGCACTGGTGCTGTGGCTGGCGGCCTGGGCTGGTTTTGCCGCCCTGCGCGTGGGCTTGCAGCGCCCCGTGGCCGAAGCCTTCGGCATCGCCGCCCTGCTGGCTATGCTGTGGGCGGTGCGGCATGGGGGCACCCCCATGCGGCGCATGGTCATGGCGCTGGGGTTTCCGCTGTCGTGGGTGCTGTCGGCCGGCGTGCTGCCGCTGCCGCCGGCCTGGGTGTGGGCATTGCTGCTGCTGGCGGCACTGGCGCTCTACCCCTGGCGGGCGTGGCGCGATGCGCCCCTGTACCCGACCCCGCCAGGGGCCTTGGACGGGCTGCGCGAGGCCATCTGGCTGCCCCCGCGCGCCCGTATCCTGGACGCGGGCTGCGGCTTGGGCGACGGCCTGCTGGCGCTGGAGCGTGCCTACCCGGACGCGCGGCTAACCGGCATCGAGCGCGCCTGGGTGCTGCGCCTGCTGGCGGGCGTGCGCTGCCCGGCCGCGCAGGTGCGCCATGGCGACTTTTGGGCGGCGGACTGGTCGGCCTACGACATGGTGTACCTGTTCCAGCGCCCCGAGACCATGCCGCGGGCCGCCGCCAAGGCCCTGGCCGAGTTGAAGCCTGGCGCCTGGCTGGTGAGTCTGGAGTTCGACGTGCCGGGCTGGACCCCGGCCGTGTGCTGGCGCTGCCCGGACGGGCGACCGGTCTGGGGCTACGCCATGCCCCCCGCGCCGGCGGCCGGTTCGCCTGTCTGAGACGCGCGCCAGCGCGCCAACACCACCTCGGCCGCGTCGGGCCGGCCGTGCAGATAGCCCTGCTGCAGGACGTGGGGCCAGCGGCCAAAGAATGCGGCCTGCTCGGCCGTTTCCACCCCCTCGGCCACCACCCGCAGCCGCAGCCGCTCGGCCACGGCGATGATGGCCTCGACCAGCGCGGCGTCGTCCGGATCGGTCGGGGCGTCGCGCACGAAGCTGCGGTCGATTTTGATTTCCTGGATGGGCAGCCGCTTCAGGTAGGACAGTGACGAATAGCCGGTACCGAAGTCGTCGATCGAGAAGCGCACCCCTTCCCGCGTGAGGGCCAGCATGCGCTCGATGACGGCGTCGATGTCCTCCACGACCACGCCCTCGGTCACCTCCAGCACCAGATCGGCCGCCGCGGCCCCGTGGGTGCGCAGCGCGTCCAGCACCTCCTGCACGAAGTGCGGGCGGTGGAACTGGCGCGGGCTGACGTTGACGGCGATGGGCAGGCGGGTGCCGGCGCGGGCCAGTTGGCCCAAGTGCGCGCAGGCGGCCTGCAGCACCCAATGGCCCAGCGGCTCGATCAGGTCGCAGCCTTCGGCCACGGGCACGAACTCGGCCGGCGGCACCAGCCCGCGCACCGGGTGCTGCCAGCGCACCAGGGCTTCGGCCGCGCGCCAGTGGCCCTGGGCATCGGCCTGCGGCTGCAGGTACAGCCGCAGCTCGTCGGCAGCCAGGGCGCGGCGCAGCTCTTGCTCGATGGTGAAGCGCCGCGCCACCGCCGCCCCCATGGCGTCGTCGAAAAACACGCTCTGATGGCCGCCGCGTTCCTTGGCCCGGCGCAGGGCCGTGTCGGCGCGCCGCAGCACATCCAGCGGGGTGTCGTCGCCATCGGTGGGCAGCACGGCGATCCCGATGCTCAGCGTGATGTTGACCGGCGCGTCGCCGCCGTCGGGCCCCGTACCGCCCCCGGCCTGCGCGCCGTCCAGGACGAAGGCGTCCTGCAGCGCGGCGTGGATGTGCTCCGAAACATCCTGCGCGGCGCGCGATGCCGCCAGCGGCCCGCCCTCCATGCCCGGGGTGAGCAGGGCGAACTCGTCCCCGCCCAAGCGGGCCAGCAGATCGGCGCGCGGGGCCGCCGCCCGCAGCCGCTGGGCCAGTTGCTGCAGCAGCACGTCGCCGCTGGCGTGGCCCAGGGCCTCGTTGAAGGTCTTGAAGCGGTCGATGTTGAGCAGCAGCAGGGCGCGATGCCGGCGGTGCCGGCGATCCCCGGCCAACACCTGCTCCAGCCGGTCAAGCGTGCGGGCGCGGTTGGGCAGGCCCGTCAGCGGGTCGAACCACGCGAGCTGGTGGGCCTTGGTCTCGGCGTCGCGCTGGGCGGAGATGTCCAGTTGCACCGAGACGTAGTGGGTGATGTGGCGGTGCGGATCGACCACGGGGGCGATGGTGACCGCCTGCAGGTATTCGCTGCCGTCGGGGCGGCGGTTGACCACCTCGCCCGTCCAGGGGCGGCCGTCGCGCAGTGCGCGCCAGGCCTGCTGCCACGTCTCGGCCGGCATGCGCCCCGACGACAACAGGCGCGGGTTGTGTCCCCGCACCTGGGCCAGCGTGTAGCCGCTGATGCGCTCGAACGCCGGGTTGACGTATTCGATGCGCGCCTGCGCGTCGGTGATCAGCACCGCGGCCGGGCTTTGCTCGACGGCCTGCGACAGCAGGCGGATGTGGGTTTCGGCCTCGCGCCGCGCCGTCAGGTCGCGCGTGACGCCCTGCAATTGCACCACGCGGCCATCCGGCCCGGTGATCAGGGTCGACACCGTCTCGGTGTGGACCGTGCGGCCGTCCAGGTGCAGCAGGTCCAGCTCGGTGGTCTCGGTCAGGGCCGAGGTCTGTCCGCGGGCCAGTTCGTCCAGCCGCTGGGGCAAGCGTTCGCGCACCTGGGCCAGGGACACCGATGTCAGCACGGTGTCGAACGAGCGGCCGACGATGTCCTGGGCGCCGTGGCCGATGAGCCGCTGCACCGAGGGGCTGACGTACAGAAAGCGATCCTGCTGCAGGTCATAGAGCCACACCACGTCGGCGCTGTGTTCGGCCAGCAGGCGGTAGCGCCGCTCGCTGTCGGCCAGCCGGTCGCCCACCTCGCGCAGCGCCGCGGCATGGGCCTGCACCTGGGCCAGCCGCGCGCGCTCGTCGAACAGGCGCACGCCCACCACGGTGCCAAAGATGGCCAGCAGCGCGGCCAGCAGCGTCGTCTCGGCCCCCTGCAGCGCCGCGGCGCGGATCTGCGCCACGGGTTGCCAGATCAGCAGCTGCCACGTGCCGTCCAGCACGGGTTGCCCGACGACCGCCACCTCGCCTGCGGCCGGGTCCCGGGCGGGCAGCGGCCGCTCGGGCGGCGCCGTGCGCAGCACCATGCGCACGGCGGGGTGGTCGGCCGCCTCCAGCGGGACGACGGCGCTGGCCTTGGGCTGGGTCACGTCCAGCACCAGCACGCGGTCGCCATCGCGCCGCGCCAGGGCGGTGGCGATGTCGCCGGTCGGGGCGGCATGCCACGGCTGCAGGGCGGGCAGGGTGCTGACATCGTCGAGGGCCAGCACCAGCGCGGCTGGATAGGCCATGCCCGGTAAGTTGGCCACGAAGATCCACTGCCAGCGACTGTCTGCATCGATCCAGGCGCGCGCCGTCGAGGTGGTGTCGAGCACACGCGTGGCGGCCTGGGGGATGAGACCCTGCGGATCGGGCGGGACGGCACCGACCCAGAAGGCGTGGCCCTGTCCGTCGACGATCCCCGCGGCGCGGTAGCGGCCCAGCTCCAGCGCTTGCTCGAGGGCATGCCGCATCGCCGGGGGCGGGGGGGCATCCGGGGCTTCGCGCCAGGCGTCCCAGCCCTCCCGCAGCCCCCGGCGCTGCGACAGCAGCCGCGCGTCGTTCAGGCGTTCCTCGTGCCAATCGGTCAACTGCGCCTGCTTGGCCTGCAGCATCAGCCCCAGGTGGATGGCGGCATGGTGCTGGGCCTGCTGGTAGCGCTGCGCCAGCGTGATGCCGGTGACCCCGAGCACCGTGCCGATCAGCAGCCCAACGCCCCAGCGGGGGATGACGCCCGCCAGCGGCCCGCCGTTCGGCGCACCGTCGGCGCTGGCGGTGGACCAGCGGTACAGCAGCGCATACAGGGCCACCGAGGTCAGCGCGACGAACGCCCACCCCTTGAGCAGACTGGCCCGCGCCAGGGTTTCGGTGTCCGGAATCCACCACGACAGCAGCGTGTCCGACAGCGTGATCCACAGGGCTGACAGCGTCGCGTACAGCGCCACCACCCACAGCGCCAGCCGCTGCCGGCGCACGGTGCCATCGGACGCGGGGGAGGGCGGGGGCCGCATGGCAAAGCGCGTGCGGTCAGCGCGCGACGATCTTGCCGGGGTTGAGGATGTCGTGCGGGTCCAGCGCCGCCTTGATCGCGCGCATCAGCGCCAGCGCGCCGTCGCCGGCCTCGGCCCGCAGGAAGTCCATCTTGTGCAGGCCGACGCCATGCTCGCCCGTGCAGGTGCCGCCGCTGGCCAGGGCGCGCTCGACCAGCGCCTGGTTCAGCCGCTCGGCGGCGGCGCGCTCGGCCATGTCGTCCGGGTCGATCAGATAGCCCATGTGGAAGTTGCCGTCCCCCACATGCCCGACCATGAAATAGGGGATGCCCGCCGCGTCCGCTTCGGCCACGGCGGCCAGCACATTGTCGGCCAGCCGGCTGATCGGCACACAGGCGTCGGTGGTGATGGCGCGGCAGCCCGGGCGGCTTTGCACGCCGGCAAAGTAGGCGTTGTGGCGCGCCGTCCACAGGCGCGTGCGCTCCTCGGGCGTGGTGGCCCACTCGAAGGCCTGGCCGCCGTGCTCGTCGGCGATGGCCTGCACCATCTCGGCCTGCTCCTGCACGCCGCTGGGCGAGCCGTGGAACTCCATCAGCAGCATGGGCTCCTCGCGCAGGCCCAGCTTGCTGTGGGCGTTGACGGCACGCACGGTGCGCGCATCCAGCAGCTCGCAGCGCGCGATGGGGATGCCCATCTGGATGACGGCGATGGTGGTGCGCACCGCCGCCTCCACGCTGGGGAAGGAGCAAATGGCGGCCGAAATCGCCTCCGGCAGCGGGTACAGGCGCACGGTGATTTCGGTCATCACGCCCAGCGTGCCTTCGCTGCCCACGAACAGGCGCGTCAGGTCGTAGCCGGCGCTGCTCTTGCGCGCGTGCGTGCCCGTGCGCAGCACCTCGCCGCCGGCGGTCACCACCTCCAGGGCCAGCACGTTCTCGCGCATGGTGCCGTAGCGCACGGCGTTGGTGCCGCTGGCGCGCGTGGCGGCCATGCCGCCGATGGAGGCATCCGCGCCCGGATCGATGGGGAAGAACAGGCCCAGGTGTTTGATGGCCTCGTTGAGCTGCTTGCGCGTCACCCCGGGCTGCACGGTGGCGATCAGGTCCTCCGGGCGCACGGCCAGCACCTGGTTCATGCGGCTGACGTCCAGGCTGATGCCGCCCTGCACGGCCAGCAGATGCCCCTCCAGCGACGAGCCGACGCCAAACGGAATCACCGGCACGCGCCACTGCGCGGCGATGCGCAGGGCATCGGCCACGTCGGCCGTCGATTCGGCAAACACCACCGCGGCCGGCGGCGGGATGTGGGTGTAGGCCGACTCGTCGCGGCCGTGCTGCTCGCGCACGGCCAGCGCCGTCGAGCAGCGCGCCTGAAACCGGGCCTGCAGGGCGGCCAGGGCGTCGGCCGGCAGCGGCCGCGGCTGCACGTCGGGCAGCAGGGGGGCGGACAAGGGGGCGTTCATGGGCTCTCCAGAGGCGGTCGGATGGCACCGGGCGGGTTTCCGATAATGCCGGGATTATCGGCTTGGACCGTGCACGAAGGGGCAACAACCATGGGCAATCGACTCACGCAAATCGCCACCCGCACCGGCGACGGGGGCACCACGGGGCTGGGCAACAATCAGCGCGTCAGCAAAAACAGCCTGCGCGTGCACGCCATGGGGGATGTGGACGAGCTCAACTCCCACATCGGCCTGCTGCTGTGCGAGGACATGCCGGCCGATGTGCGCGCGGTGCTGGTGGAGATCCAGCACCAGCTCTTCAACCTGGGCGGCGAGCTGAGCGTGCCGGGCTTCGAGCTGCTCAAGCCCGAGGCGGTGCTCGCCCTGGACGAGGCGCTGGAGCGCTACAACGCCCAACTGCCGCGGCTGCAGGAGTTCATCCTGCCCGCGGGGACCCGCGCCGCCGCGCAGGCGCATGTGTGCCGCACCGTCGCCCGCCGCGCCGAGCGCAGCGTGGTCGCCCTGGGGCAGGAGGAGGCCATCCACGACGCGCCGCGGCAGTACCTCAACCGCCTGAGCGACCTGATGTTCGTGTTGGCGCGGGTGCTCAACCGCATGCATGGGGGCGACGACGTGTACTGGAAGAGCGAGCGCATGCAGCGCGGGGAGCCGGGCTGACGGATCGTGCTCACGCCAGCAGAGCGACGTGCGGTCATTGAACGCCGCGGGTGACAGCACCAGAAACGGGTGCCGGATGCGTATTTCGCGCTCGGCCTACGGGTTGCAGTCGATCCAGATGACGTCCTGCCGCTGCGGCACCCAGCGGCGGGGCGTCGTCACCACCGCTCGGCCCCCAGCGGGGGCGCCGCCATCGCCTCGCCGCCGTGCCGCGCCGGGTCGTAGCGCGCCAGTCGCTCTTCCAGCGTTGGCTCCGCCGGCAACGGTTCGATGACCACCCGCCCCTGTTCCACCGCCACGCGCACGCGCTGGTCGACGTGCAGCCGCGCCGCCCGCGCCACCGCTGCCGGCAGCCGCACGCCCAGGCTGTGTCCCCAAGCCTTGATCGATAGCACCGCTTCCACCATGGCATGTTCCTGCAAAGTTACAGTGTCGAAACCATAGAGCCAATCCCCGGGGTGTCAAGCGCCCCATGCCCGTCGGCGGATGGGCGCGTGTCGGAATTTTTCCGACAAGGGGCCTGACGGAGGCCGACACGCCGAACAGACACCTTCCGATTCAAGCAAAGGTGGCCGGTTTTCACAATCCTTTTCAACGAACCGACGCTTTTCGGGCTGTGTTAAACCCCCTGGCCCGGGGCGCGCCAACCGACGAAAAGGAGTGCTGCCATGACCGCCACCGCCGCCCTGAACGAGACCGACCGCGAGCAACTGCTGGCTGAGATCCGCGAGGCCAATCTGACCTACCTGATGCTCGCGCAGCGCCTGATCCGCGCCGACAAGGCCGAGGCCACCTTCCGCCTGGGCTTGAGCGAGGAATCGGCTGATCTGCTCGCCGCCCTGTCGCCGGCGCAGATCGTCAAGCTGGCCAGCCACAACACGCTGCTGTGCCGCTTCCAGGCGGACGACGACATGGTCTGGAAGCTGCTGACCAGCAGCCACGCCCCCCAGCGCTCGGTGGGCGAGGCCGCACAGCGCCTGCACGCCAGCATCCTGATGGCCGGCCGCCTCGCCAACGTCTGACCGCCGCCCGCTCACGCCCTTGACCCCCTTGCCCGTCCGGAGTCCCGCCATGACCACCGCCGTCCGCAAGTCGCCCGCCCGCAGCATCGTCCACGAAAGCCGCGACATCGAGCGCGCCGTCGCCCTCATCGGTCTGGGCGCGCGCCTGCAGGTGCTGGAGAGCGAGACCAACCTGTCGTACGAGAAGCTGCTGCGGCTGTACAAGGAGGTCACCGGCCGCTCGCCGAGCAAGGGGCAGCTGCCGTTTTCCACGGACTGGTTTTTGGCCTGGCAGCCCAACATCCACGCCTCGCTGTTCGAGAACATCCGCCAGTCGCTGCTCAAGACCGTGGCGCTGGAGGACATCGACGCCATCATGAAGGCCTACCGCCTGTACGAGGAGCAGATGCAGGTCTGCGGCATCGAGCCGCTGCTGAGCTTCACCCGCGCCTGGCGGCTGAGCCGGTTCATGGACGCGGGCATGCTGGTGCGCACGCGCTGCACCTGCTGCGGCGGGCACTTCGTCGCCGACCCCTACGTCAACGCCCGCCACTATGTGTGCGGCCTGTGCAAGCCGCCGGCGCGTGCCGGCAAGGGCCGCGCCGAAGGGGCGCTGCGCGTCGACGCCTGACGCCCGCGGGCCGGCGCTACCATCGCGGGCATGTCCCGCTCCCGTTCCGCGGCGGCGCCGGCCGCGCCCGCTTTGCCCGTCCCCGATGCGCTGCAGGCGCGCATCGAGTCCTTCGCCCGCCTGGACCGCGTTCACGCGGGCTCGCTGATCATCTCGGTCTTTGGCGACGCGGTGCTGCCGCGCGGCGCGCGCTTGTGGCTGGGCAGCCTGATCCAATTGCTGGAGCCGCTGGGCATCAACGAGCGCCTGGTGCGCACGGCCGTCTACCGGCTGGTGCAGGACGGCTGGCTGGTCAACCAGGCCTGCGGCCGGCGCACCGACTACATGCTCACCGCCGCCGGGCGCGCCCGCTTCGAGGAAGCCTCGCGCCAGATCTATGCCGCGCGCGCCCCGCGCTGGGATCTGCACTGGCGGCTGTTGCTGGTCACGGGTGCGCTGTCGCCGCGCGACCGCGAGCGCCTGCGCCGGTCGCTGTTCTGGCAGGGCTATGGCGAGCTGCCGGGGGGCATCTTCGTCCACCCCAGTGCGGACGTGGGCGCGACCTTCGAGGCCTTGCAGGCCGACGGGCTGGGCGAACGCCGCGCCGACCTGTTGCCCCTGCGCGCCGAGCGCCTGCCGCTGCGCGGCACCGCCCCCGACCGCGACCTGGTGCGGCAGGCGTGGAATCTGGAGGCGCTGGCGGGCGACTATGCGGCCTTCGTGGCGCGGTATGCCCCGCTGGTGGCGGAGCTGGAGGCGCACGGCCCCCCCGCGCCCGCGCCGGCGTTTCTGGGGCGCACGCTGCTCATCCACGACTGGCGGCGCCTGCTGCTGCGCGACCCGCAGTTGCCCGAGGAACTGCTGCCGCGCGACTGGCCGGGCGAGCGCGCGCGCCACGTCTGCCGGCGCCTGTACCGGCTGCTGCTCGCCCCGGCCGAGCAGCACCTGGACGAGCGGCTGCACCTGGCCGACGGCCACGTGCCGGGCGCGGCCAACTGGCTGTGGCAGCGCTTCGAGCCCATGGATGACGAGTGCTCCCTGGGCACGCCGCGTCTGGCCTGAGGGCGTGACCCCACTGCGGTGAGCGCCGCAGGGTTTTGAGGGCCGCAGGGTTTCGGGTAAACCCTGATGCGCATCGGGCCGGCTTTCATTGATACTGAATCGCAAACGCGCATTACGATTTTTGTATCACGATGACCGCCGACGCCGCCCCTCCCCCCACCGACCCGCAGGCCCTGGCCGAAGCGGTCGGGGCCGCCATGTGGTCCCGCGACCACGCCACCCAGGCGCTGGGCATGCGCCTGGACGCCATCGCGCCGGGGCGGGCCGTGCTGTCCATGCCCGTGCGGCGCGACATGGTCAACGGCCACGCCATCTGCCACGGCGGCCTGATCTTCACGCTGGCCGACAGCGCCTTTGCCTACGCCTGCAACAGCTACAACCACAACACGGTGGCGTCGGCCTGCCACATCGACTTTCTGGCGCCGGCGCGCGAGGGCGACGTGCTGGAGGCCGAGGCCGTCGAACGCTCGCTGGCGGGCCGCACGGGGGTGTACGACATCACCGTGCGCGTGCGGGGCGGGCGCACCGTGGCCCTGTTCCGCGGCAAAAGCTACCGGCTCAGCGGCGAGGTGATCGCCGGGCTGGCCCAGGCGGCCGACGGTGCCGCATCCCGATCGCGCTGATGCGGCGCGGCCTTTTCCCGAGATTTCCCCCCCTGGAGACCCCGATGCCCGTCAAAGCCCCGCGCCCCGGCGATCTGGAGCCGATCGAGACCGCCAGCCGTGACGAGGTGGCGGCGCTGCAGCTCGAGCGCCTGAAGTGGAGCGTGCGCCACGCCTACGACAACGTGCCGCACTACCGCGCCAAGTTCGACTCCGCCGGGGTGCACCCGGACGACCTGAAGACGCTGGCGGACCTGGCCAAGTTTCCGTTCACCACCAAGGCCGACCTGCGCGACAACTACCCGTTCGGGATGTTTGCCGTGCCGCGCGAGCGCGTGGCGCGTGTGCATGCCTCGTCGGGCACCACGGGCAAGCCCACCGTGGTGGGCTACACCCAGCGCGACATCGACACCTGGGCCAATCTGGTGGCGCGCTCCATCCGCGCCGCCGGCGGCCGTGCCGGCGACATCGTGCACGTGGCCTACGGCTACGGGCTGTTCACCGGCGGGCTGGGCGCCCACTACGGCGCCGAGCGCCTGGGCTGCACCGTGATTCCGATGTCCGGCGGGCAAACCGAGCGTCAAGTCCAGCTCATCATGGACTTCAAGCCCGACATCATCATGGTCACGCCGTCGTACTCCCTGGTGATCGCCGAGGAGTTCGAGCGGCTGGGCATCGCGCCGGATCAGATTCCGCTGAAGGTCGGCATCTTTGGCGCCGAGCCGTGGGGCGAGGGCATGCGCGCCGAAATCGAGCGCAAGCTGGGGCTGGATGCGGTGGACATCTACGGCCTGTCCGAGGTGATGGGGCCGGGCGTGGCCAACGAGTGCATCGAGACAAAGGACGGCCCAGTGATCTGGGAGGACCACTTCTACCCCGAGATCATCGACCCCGACACCGGCGAAGTCCTGCCCGACGGCGAGGAGGGCGAGCTGGTCTTCACCTCGCTGTCCAAGGAGGCGATGCCCATCATCCGCTACCGCACGCGCGACCGCACGCGGCTGCTGCCGCCCACGTCGCGGGCCTTCCGCCGCATGGGCCGCATCACCGGCCGCACCGACGACATGCTGATCCTGCGCGGGGTCAACGTGTTTCCGACGCAGATCGAGGAGCAGATCCTGCGCGTCGCGCAGCTGTCGGGCAACTACCTGCTGGTGCTCACGCGCGACGGCCATCTGGATCAGCTGGAGGTGCGCTGCGAGCTGCAGCGCCACCTGAGCGGGCGCCTGTCCGACGCCGAGCGCGCCGCGATCGGCCGCGAGCTGCAGCACCGCATCAAGACCTTCATCGGCGTCAGCACCCGCGTCACGGTGCTGGACGCCGACGCGCTGCCGCGCACCCAGACCGGCAAGGCCAAGCGGGTGCAGGACGACCGCCCCCGCACCGCCTGACGCCACCGCCCCTTCCGAGCCACCGGAGACCCACCATGTACACCCAAGCGCTGAGCATCCCCGACCCCGCCGGCAAGGTCCAGCCGATCCAGCCGGACGAGCCGGCCGACAAGCTGGACGCCTTCCAGGCGCGCATCGACGCCGACGGCCGCATCGAGCCGCAGGACTGGATGCCCGAGGCCTACCGCAAGACCCTGGTGCGCCAGATCAGCCAGCACGCGCACAGCGAGGTGGTCGGCATGCTGCCGGAGGGCAACTGGATCACCCGCGCGCCCAGCCTCAAGCGCAAGGCCATCCTGCTGGCCAAGGTGCAGGACGAGGGCGGCCACGGCCTGTACCTGTACTCGGCGGCCGAGACGCTGGGCGTCAGCCGCGCCGAGCTGATCGAGCAGCTGCTCACGGGCCGCGCCAAGTACAGCTCCATCTTCAACTACCCGACGCTGAACTGGGCCGACGTCGGCGTCATCGGCTGGCTGGTGGACGGCGCGGCGATCATGAACCAGATCCCGCTGTGCCGCTGCAGCTACGGGCCGTACGCGCGCGCGATGATCCGCATCTGTAAGGAAGAAAGCTTCCACCAGCGCCAGGGCTACGAGCTGCTGCTGACCATGATGCGCGGCACCGAGGCGCAGCGCCGCATGGTGCAGGACGCCGTCGACCGCTGGTGGTGGAAGTGCCTGGCGATGTTCGGCCCGCCCGACAGCGCCAGCGTGCACAGCGAGCAGAGCATGCGCTGGGGCATCAAGCGCATCAGCAACGACGAGCTGCGCCAGAAGTTCGTCGACGCTACCGTGCCGCAGGCCGAGGTGCTGGGCGTGACGTTGCCCGACCCGAAGCTGAAGTGGAACCCCGAGCGCGGCCACTACGACTTCGGCGAGATCGACTGGGAAGAGTTCTGGCAGACCGTCAACGGCCACGGCCCCTGCAACAAGGAGCGCCTGGCCACCCGCGTCAAGGCGCACGAGGACGGTGCCTGGGTGCGCGAAGGCGCCCTGGCCCACGCCCGCAAGCGCCGCGAGCGCGATCTGAAGGCCGCCGCCTGAGCGCCGCCAGCCCGTCATCGACCCGAGCGACACAAGGAGTCCCCCGATGAGCCAATCCGTCACCCCCGCGGGCGCGGACGCGTCCGCCAAAGCCACCCCGGCCCTCAAAGACTGGCCGCTGTGGGAAGTCTTCGTGCGCAGCAAGCAAGGCCTGGAGCACAAGCACTGCGGCAGCCTGCACGCCGCCGACGCCGAGCACGCGCTGCAGATGGCGCGCGACATCTACACCCGCCGCCAGGAAGGCGTCAGCATCTGGGTCGTGCCCTCGGCGGCGATCGTCGCCAGCCGGCCCTCGGACAAGGGCGAGTTCTTCGAGCCCTCGGCCGACAAGATCTACCGCCACCCGACCTTCTACGAGATCCCCGAAGAAGTGGGGCACATGTGATGGACGCCGTGGCCACCGACACGACCGTGCTGGTCGACTATCTGCTGCACCTGGGCGACAACGCCCTGGTGCTGGGCCAACGCAACAGCCAGTGGTGCGGCGTCGGGCCGGTGCTGGAGGAGGATCTGGCGCTGGCCAACCAGACGCTGGACCTGATCGGCCAGGCCCGCCTGCTGTACCAGGAGGTCGCCCGCCTGCAGGGGGGCGATGTCACCGAGGACACGCTGGCCTACTTCCGCGACGCGCACCAGTTCCGCAACTACGTGCTGCTGGAGCTGCCGGCCAGCCTGGCGCGCGTCGGCTATGCGCAGGGCGACATGGACTGGGGCGTGACGCTGGCGCGCAACTTCCTGTACAGCGCGCTGATGGTGCCGCTGTGGGACGCGCTGCAGGGCAGCCGCCACGAGCCGCTGGCCGCGATAGCCGCCAAGTCGCTCAAGGAGGCGCGCTACCACCTGCGCCATGCCAGCGACTGGGTGGTGCGGCTGGGCGACGGCACCGACACCTCGCACGCGCGCATGCAAGCCGCCTTCGACCACCTGATGCCGTACACGCAGGAGTTCTGGACGGCAAGCGACTTCGAGCGCGCGGCGGTGGAGGCCGGCATCGGCGTGGACGTGGCCGGTCTGCGCGACGTCTGGCGCGCCACGGTCTCTGCCACCCTGCAAGAGGCCACGCTGCGCGTCCCGTCCGATCAGGGGTATGTGCCCCAGGGCAAGAACGGCCTGCACTCCGAGCACCTGAGCTACCTGCTCGGCGAGATGCAGTCGGTCGCGCGGGCCCACCCCGGCGCGGTTTGGTGAGTCCGGCCCCGGCCATGTCCACCGCCGCCGCCCTGCCCGTGACCGCCGAGTCGATTGCGCGCGTGCGCGCCGCCCTCGACGGCCTGACGGACCCGGAAATCCCCGTCGTCACCCTGGCGGAGATGGGCATCCTGCGCGATGTGCGCCCGGCCACCGACGATCCGGCGCTGGTCGAGGTGGTCATCACGCCCACCTACAGCGGCTGCCCGGCCATGGGGCAGATCGAGGACGACGTGCGCGCCACCCTGCAGCGGCTGGGCGTGCCGGTCCGCGTGACCACGCAGCTCGCCCCCGCCTGGACCACGGACTGGATGACCGAGGCGGCGCGCGACAAGCTGCGCGCCTACGGCATCGCCCCGCCGGGCCGCTGCAGCGCCGAGGGCACCGGCCCCGGCGAGCGCATCGTGCGCTTCGTGCCGCGCGCGCCCGAGCCGGTCGCCTGCCCGCGCTGCGGCTCCACCCACACCCGCGAGGTGTCGCACTTCGGCTCCACCGCCTGCAAAGCGCTGTGGCAGTGCCTGGACTGCCGCGAGCCGTTCGACCACTTCAAGCCCCATTGATCACCCACCGACCGTCGAGGGTTCCATGAGCGTTCCCCATTTCCACGAACTCACCGTCAAGCGCGTCAGCCCCGAGGCCGCCGGCTCCGTGGCCGTCACCTTCGACATCCCGGGCCCGCTGCGCGACACCTTCCGCTTCGAGCCCGGGCAGTACCTGACCCTGCGCACCCGCCTGGACGGGCAGGAGCTGCGCCGCAACTACTCCATCTGCAGCCCGCGCTCGCGCCTGGAGTGCCAGGGCGAGCTGGAGATCGGCATCCGGCCCGTCCAGGGCGGGCGCTTTTCCAACTGGGCGTCCACCGCGCTGCGGCCCGGCCAGCGGCTGGAGGTGATGCCGCCCGAAGGGCGCTTCACGGTCCAGCGCCCGCGCGCCCTGCACCGCGTGGGCTTTGCCGCCGGCTCGGGCATCACGCCCATCCTGTCCATCGCCGCCAGCACGCTCGAGGAGCAGCCCGAGTCCAAGTTCACCCTGGTCTACGGCAACCGGCGCACGGCGACCATCATGTTCAACGAGGCGCTGCAAGACCTCAAAGACCGCTACCCGGACCGCTTCACCATGATCCATGTGCTGTCGCGCCAGGCGCAGGAGGTGGACCTGCTGCAGGGCCGGCTGGACGAGGCCAAGGTGCGCGCCATCATGGACGCGCTGCTGCCGCCGGCCAGCATGGACGAGGTGTTCATCTGCGGGCCGGAGGCCATGATCCAGGCCACCGAGCAGGCGCTGCTGGCCGCGGGCGTGCCCGCTCAGCGCATCCGCACCGAGCGCTTCACCACCGGTGCCGCGCAGGCTGCCAAAGTACAGGCCGACGTCGATGCCGCGGGCGAGCGCCGGCCGGCGCAGGCCGCCGCCCAGGCCATCGTGGTGCTGGACGGCAAGCAGCACGAGGTGCCCATCGGCGCCGGCGAAGCGGTGCTGGATGCGGCGCTGGAGGCTGGGTTGGACCTGCCCTACTCCTGCAAGGGCGGGGTGTGCAGCACCTGCCGCGCCAAGGTGCTGGAAGGCCGCGTGACGATGGAGCGCAACTTTGGCCTGACCGACGACGAGGTGGCACGCGGCTTCGTGCTCACCTGCCAATCGCACCCGGTGACCGAGCGCCTGGTGCTGAGTTTCGACGAGCGTTGACATGCACGATAGTGCATGTTACAACGAGCAACCGCTGACAGGCCCGCACCGCCGGCCAATTTCCCCACCCACCCGAGGAGACTTTTCATGACCCTGCGCAAACGCTTGCTCGCTTTGGTCGCCGTCGCCGGCCTGACCGGCGCCGCCTGGGCCGACATCACGGTCGGCGTCACCGTCTCGGCCACCGGACCCGCGGCCTCGCTCGGCATCCCGGAGAAGAACACCATCGCCCTCATGCCCAAGACCATCGGCGGCGAGAAGGTCAACTACATCGTGCTCGACGACGCCAGCGACACCACCGCGGCCGTCACCAACACGCGCAAGCTGATCAGCGAAAACAAGGTCGACATCGTCATCGGCTCCACCACCACGCCCAACTCGCTGGCCATGATCGACGTCGTGGTCCAGGCACAGGTGCCCATGATCTCCATGGCCGCCTCGGCGCGCATCGTCGAGCCGGTGGATGCCAAGAAGCGCTGGGTGTTCAAGACGCCCCAGGACGACATCATGATGGCGCTGGCGATCGCCACCCACATGGCCGACAACGGGGTACGCAACGTCGCCTTCATCGGCTTTGCCGACGCCTACGGCGAGGGCTGGTTCCAGGAATTCACCAAGGCCGCTGGCCTGAAGCGGCTGCAGATCGTGGCCAACGAACGCTACAACCGCACCGACACCTCGGTCACCGGGCAGGTGCTCAAGATCGTCTCGGCACGCCCCGACGCGGTGCTGATCGCGGGCTCCGGCACGCCGGCGGCGCTGCCGCAAAAGACGCTGAAAGAGCGCGGCTACACCGGCAAGATCTACCAAACGCACGGTGTGGCCAACAACGACTTCCTGCGCGTGTGCGGGCGTGATTGCGAGGGCACCTTCCTGCCCGCCGGGCCGATGCTGGTGGCCGAGCAGCTACCCAACAACCACCCGGTGAAGAAATCCGCTCTGGCCTATGTACAAGCGTACGAGGCGGCACACGGCAAGGGGTCGGTGGCCACCTTCGGCGGCCACGCTTGGGATGCGGGCATGCTGCTGGCGGCCGCGGCGCCCGAGGCGCTGAAGAAGGCCAAGCCGGGCACCGTCGAATTTCGCGTCGCCCTGCGCGATGCGCTGGAAAACGTGAAGAACGTGGCGGGCGCGCATGGCATCTTCAACATGTCGCCCACCGACCACCTGGGACTGGACCAGCGCGCGCGCGTGATGGTCAAGATCGAAAACGGCACCTGGAAGTACGCGCCATGACACCGTGCACGCGGGTGAACTCCGCGTGCTGGTCGTGACTTCGGTTGCTGGCAGCGCCGCCGACGTGGCGGCGTGCCGGTTCCTCACCCGGCGGCCGTCGGCGCCGCCCAAGGGTTTCGCATGGATGGGCAAATCGCACTGTTTCTGGCGCAGGATGGCCTGATCAACGGCGCCATCTACGCGCTGATGGCGCTGGCGCTGGTGTTGGTGTTCTCGGTGACGCGCGTGATCTTCGTGCCGCAAGGCGAGCTGGTGGCGTACGGTGCGCTGACCATGGCCGTGCTGCAAGCCGGGGGCGTGCCGGCTACGCTGTGGCTGCTGTTGGCGCTGGCGGTGGCGACGTTGGCGCTGGAAGGCTGGCGCCAGCTGCGCGGCGGCCTGGTCGATTGGTGGTCGACCGCGCTGTGGTGCGTGGCCGCGCCCGCGCTGGCCGCGTTGGCCGTGTGGTGGCAGCCGCAAGACCTGCTGGCGCAGGCGCTGGTGGTGGTGCTGGTGGTCACGCCGCTGGGGCCGCTGATCTACCGGCTGGCGTTTCGCCCGTTGTCGCACGCCACCGTGCTGGTGCTGCTGATCGTCTCGGTGGCGCTGCACGGCGTGCTGATGGGGCTGGGCCTGTGGTTCTTTGGTGCCGAGGGCGCGCGCACCCCGCCGTTTTCCGAGGCGCGCTTCGACTGGGGCGGGTTGCCGGTGAGCGGCCAGTCGCTGGTGGTGCTGGCGGCCACCGGGGTACTGGTGCTGGCCATGTTCGCCTTTTTCGAGCGCACCGTGCTGGGCAAGGCGCTGCGCGCCACCGCCATCAACCGTGTCGGTGCGCGGCTGATGGGCATCCCCACCGAGCTCTCCGGCGACGTCAGTTTTGCACTGGCGGCGTTCATCGGCGCCGTCTGCGGCCTGCTGATCGCGCCCATCACCACAATCTACTATGACACGGGCTTTCTGATCGGCCTCAAAGGCTTCGTGGCCGCCATCATCGGCGGGCTGTCCAGCTACCCGGTGGCGCTGCTGGGCGCGCTGCTGGTGGGGCAGCTGGAGGCGTTTGCGTCCTTCTGGGCCAGTGCCTTCAAGGAGGTGCTGGTGTTTACGTTGATCATCCCCGTGCTGCTGTGGCGCTCGCTGCGCAGCCACCACGTGGAGGACGAGGAATGAGTGAGCCGATGCGCAACGCGGCTGCGGCGGCCAACACCAGCGCGCCGCCGACGCGCGCGCGCCTGACGCACCGGCAGTTGACGCTGGCGGCGGTGGCGCTGCTGGCCCTGGCCTGGGGGTGGCTGCCGGACTTCACGGTGACGCTGCTCAACTACATTGGGTTGCATGCGCTGGTGGCGCTGGGGCTGGTGCTGATGACCGGCATCGGCGGTATGACCTCATTTGGGCAGGCGGCGTTCGTGGGGCTGGGTGCCTATGCCACGGCCTGGGTGTGTACCGCGCCCGAGGTCGCCGCCGCGCTGCAGGGCCTGCCCCCGGCGCTGCTGCCTTGGGCGGGGTTGGTGTTGGGCCTGGCCATCACCTTTTTGGTGGCGTGGGGGCTGGGCGCGGTCACGCTGCGCCTGGGCGGGCATTACCTGCCGCTGGCTACCATCGCCTGGGGCTTGAGCCTGTACTTTTTGTTCGGCAACCTGTCGTTCCTGGGCGGCCACACTGGCCTGACCGGCGTGCCGCCGCTGTCGCTGCTGGGCTGGACGCTGTCCGACCCGCGCGCGCTCGGCCTGCTCATCTGGGCTGTGCTGTTGCTGGCACTGTGGGCGCTGCACAACCTGCTCGACTCGCGCCAGGGCCGTGCCATCCGTGCCCTGAAAAGCGGCCGCGTGATGGCGGAGTCGATGGGGGTAGATACGGCACAGCAGCGCACCCGCGTGTTCGTGCTGGCCGCGCTGCTGGCGGCGCTGTCGGGCTGGCTGTACGCACACCTGCAGCGTTTCGTCAACCCCACGCCGTTCAACATCAACATCGGCATCGAATACCTGTTCATGGCGGTGGTGGGGGGGGCGGGCCACCTGTGGGGGGCGGTGCTGGGCGCGACCCTGATCGCGCTGCTGAAGGAGCAGCTGCAGGACTGGCTGCCCAAGCTGTTCGGCATGAGCGGCAACTTCGAGATCATCGTCTTTGGCCTGCTGATGATGTGGGTGCTGCAGCGCTACGCCGATGGGCTGTGGCCGACGCTGGCAGGCTGGGCGCGCCGCGCCGGGGTGGTGTCGACGCCGCGCACGCTGCCGGCACCCGCGCCCCTGCCGCAGCGCCCGCTGCCGCCACCCGGCACCGTGCTGCTCGAGGCGCGCGACGTCACCAAGCGCTTTGGCGGTCTGGTGGCCAATGCCCAGGTGTCGCTGCAGGTGCGCGCTGGCGAGGTGCATGCGCTTATCGGTCCCAATGGCGCCGGCAAGAGCACCTTTTTCAATATGGTCTCGGGCGTGGACGACCCCACCGAGGGCGAGGTGCGACTGTTGGGCGAGCCCATGACCGGCCGCCCGGCGCGCGACTTTGCCGCGCGCGGCCTGGGCCGTACCTTCCAGCACGTGCGACTGCTTGCGCAACGCAGCGTGCTGGACAACGTGATGCTGGGCGCGCACCTGCGTGGGCGCGGGGGCTGGCTGGCCAGCATGCTGCGCCTGGAGCGCCACGAGGAAGCGGCGCTGCAGGCCGACGCCCTGCGCCAAATCGAGCGCTGCGGCCTGGTCGAGCACGCCCACAGCCCGGCGGGCGCGCTGGCGCTGGGGCAGCAGCGCATCGTCGAGATTGCCCGTGCGCTGGCCGCACATCCGGCGCTGCTGCTGCTCGATGAGCCGGCGGCAGGCCTGCGCCACCGCGAAAAGCAGGCGCTCGCGGCGCTGCTCGACCAGCTGCGCCGCGAGGGGCTGGGCATCCTGATCGTGGAGCACGACATGGAATTCGTGATGAACCTGGCCGACCGCATCACGGTGCTGGACTTCGGCACCGTGATCGCGCACGGCACGCCGGCCGAAGTGCAACGCGACCCGCGCGTGCTACAGGCCTACCTGGGTGACGATCTGGGCTCGGGAGGTGCCGCATGAGCGCCGCGGTCCCACTGCTGCAACTGCGCGGCTTCAGCGTCGCCTACGGTGCGGTGGAGGCGCTGCACCAGGTCGATCTGGACGTGCACGAAGGCGAAATCGTCACCGTCATCGGCCCCAATGGCGCGGGCAAGACCACGCTGCTCAACGCCGCGATGGGTCTGCTGCCCTCGCGCGGTACGCTGGCGGTGGCGGGCGAGGTGGTGCCCCGGCCGAGCGTGGAGCGCATGGTGGCACGCCAGGTGGCCCTGGTGCCCGAAAAGCGCGAGCTGTTTGGCGAGATGTCGGTGGAGGACAACCTGCTGCTGGGCGGCTTTGCGCGCTGGCGGCGTGGCGACCGCACGCAGCGCGAGCGCATGGAGGAGGTGTACGCCATCTTCCCGCGCCTGCGCGAGCGCCGCACGCAGATGGCGGCCACCTTGTCCGGCGGCGAGCGCCAGATGCTGGCGATCGGCCGCGCGCTGATGGCCAAGCCGCGCCTGCTGATGCTGGACGAGCCGTCGCTGGGCCTGGCGCCGCTGATCGTGCGCGAGGTGCTGCAGACCGTGGCGCGGCTGCGAGAGGTCGGCGTGTCGGTGCTGCTGATCGAGCAAAACGCGCGCGCCGCGCTGCAGATCGCCGACCGCGGCTACGTGTTGGAGATGGGTGCCATTGCGTTGCACGGATCGGCCGAAGATCTGCTGCACGACCGCCGCATCATCGACACCTACCTGGGGCTGGGCGGCCACCGGGCTGCCGAGCCGGCTACCCCGTCCACCGCCGCCGCCTGACGTCCGGCCCGCTGCCCCCGTGCCGGGCCCGGTGTGGCGCGCTGCCCCGAATCTTTCTGTTTTCGAGTGAGAGCACGATCCCGATGAACGACATTCCCGCCCTGCAGAGCTACATCGCCGGCCGCTGGTTTGGCCAGACCCCTGCGCAGACGCTGCGCAGTGCCGTCAACGGACGCCCGGTGGCGGCCACGCACGCCGAGCCGATCGACTTTGCCGAGGCGCTGGCGCACGCGCGCCGGGCGCAGGCGGCGCTGCTGCGGCTGGACTTCCAACAGCGCGCCGCGCGCCTGAAGGCGCTGGCCAAGTACTTGATGGAGCGCAAGGAGGCGCTGTACGCCGTCTCCGCCCACACCGGCGCCACGCGCCAGGACGGCTGGATCGACATCGAGGGCGGCATCGGCACGCTGTTCGCCTACGCCAGCCTCGGCAGCAACGAACTGCCGAGCGGCAACCTGCTGCACGAGGGGCCGGTGGTGCCGCTCGGCAAGCAGGGGCACTTTGCCGGTACGCACATCCTGGTGCCGCGCGCGGGCGTCGCGGTGCACATCAACGCCTTCAACTTCCCCGTCTGGGGGCTGCTGGAGAAGTTCGCGCCGACCTTCCTGGCCGGCCTGCCGTGCATCGGCAAGCCCGCCACCGCCACCAGCTACCTGACCGAGGCGCTGGTGCGCCTGATCGTCGAGAGCAACCTGCTGCCCGATGGCAGCCTGCAGCTCGTCATCGGCGGCACCGGCGACCTGCTGGACCGGCTGGAGGGGCAGGACGTGGTCACCTTCACCGGCAGCGCCGACACCGCGGCCAAGCTGCGCGCGCACCCCAACCTCGTGCGCCAGTCGATCCCGTTCAACGCCGAGGCCGACTCACTCAACAGCGCCATCCTCGCCCCCGACGTCACGCCGGACGACGAGGAGTTCGACCTCTACGTCAAGGAGGTGGTGCGCGAGATGACCGTCAAGGCCGGCCAGAAGTGCACCGCGATCCGCCGCGCGATGGTGCCGCGCCGCCACCTGGACGCGGTGGCCGAGCGGCTGCGCGCGCGGCTGGCCAAGGTGGTGGTGGGTGACCCGGCGCTGGAGGGCGTGCGGATGGGGGCGCTCGCCTCGCACGCGCAGCAGCGCGACGTGGCCGAGCGCGTGGCGCTGCTGCGCGCCGGCGCCGAGGTGGTGTGGGACGGCGGGCCGGACTTCGCGCCGCTGGGCGACGGCACCGCGCAAGGGGCGTTCTGCGCGCCGACGCTGCTGCTGGCGCGCGACCCGCACGGCCACGCCGCCGTGCACGAGGTGGAGGCGTTCGGCCCGGTCAGCACCCTGCTGCCGTACGACGACCTGGACGAGGCGCTGGCCCTGGCCGCGCGCGGGCGCGGCAGCCTGGTGGCCACGCTCGTGACGCGCGACCCGCAGGTGGCCGCGCGCGCGATTCCGGTGGCGGCCGCGTGGCACGGCCGGCTGCTGGTGCTGGACCGCGAGGCGGCGGCCGAATCCACCGGCCACGGCTCGCCGTTGCCGCCGCTGAAGCACGGCGGCCCGGGCCGCGCCGGTGGCGGCGAGGAGCTGGGCGGCCTGCGCGCCGTCAAGCACTACCTGCAGCGCGCCGCGGTGCAGGGTTCGCCGACCATGCTGACGGCCGTCACCGGCGAATACGTGCGCGGCGGCGCGCGCCTCGAGACCGAGGTGCACCCGTTCCGCCGCCACTTCGAGGATCTGCGCATCGGCGAGAGCCTGCTGACGCACCGCCGCACCGTCACCGAGGCCGACATCGTCGCCTTCGGCGGCATCTCCGGCGACTACTTCTACATGCACTTCGACGAGATCGCCGCCAAGGACTCGCCCTTCGGCCGTCGCATCGCGCACGGCTACTTCGTGCTGTCGGCGGCGGCGGGCCTGTTCGTGTCGCCCGCGCCGGGGCCGGTGCTGGCCAACTACGGGCTGGAGACGCTGCGCTTCGTCAAGCCGGTGGCCATCGGCGACACCATTCAGGCGCGCCTGACCTGCAAGCGCAAGATCGACCGCGCCAAGACCGACGCCCAGGGCCGCGGCCAGGGCGTGGTGGCGTGGGACGTGGAGGTCACCAACCAGCACGGCGAGCTGGTGGCCAGCTACGAGATCCTGACGCTGGTGGCCAAGCGCGCCTGAGCCTCTTCTACTGCGGGCGTGCGCCAAGAGGCGCGCCCCGCCCCGTTTCCCTCCCCGAACCCCTCTCCGGACCCTCGCCATGACCCACGCCTTCATCTGCGACGCCATCCGCACCCCCATCGGCCGCTACGGCGGCGCCCTGTCCAGCGTGCGCACTGACGACCTGGCCGCCAAGCCGATCGAGGCGCTGATGGCGCGCCACCCGCACGCGGACTGGGGCGCGCTGGACGACGTGATCCTCGGCTGCGCCAACCAGGCTGGCGAGGACAACCGCAACGTCGCGCGCATGGCCGCGCTGCTCGCCGGGCTGCCGGTGGAGGTGCCCGGCGCCACCGTCAACCGGCTGTGCGGCTCCGGGCTGGATGCGGTCGGCAGCGCCGCGCGCGCCATCCGCGCCGGCGAGGCCGAGCTGATGATCGCCGGCGGCGTCGAGAGCATGAGCCGTGCGCCGTTCGTGATGCCGAAGGCCGAAACGGCGTTCGCCCGCACCAACGCGGTCTATGACACGACGATCGGCTGGCGCTTCGTCAACCCGCGCATGCAGGCGCTGCACGGCACCGACTCGATGCCGGAGACGGCGGAGAACGTCGCCGCGGAGTTCGGCATCGCGCGCGAGGACCAGGACCGCTTTGCGCTGGCGTCGCAGCGCAAAGCGCTGGCGGCGCAACAGGCCGGCGTGCTGGCGCAGGAGATCGTGCCGGTGACGATCCCTTCCCGCAAGGGCGAGCCGACCGTGGTGGCGCACGACGAGCACCCGCGCGAGACGACGCTGGAGGCGCTGGCCAAGCTCAAGGGCGTGGTGCGGCTCGACGGCACCGTCACCGCCGGCAACGCCAGCGGCGTCAACGACGGCGCCTGCGCGCTGATCGTGGCCAGCGAAGCCGCCGCGGCGCGCCACGGCCTGACCCCGCGCGCGCGCGTGGTCGGCATGGCGGTGGCGGGCGT
The DNA here is from genome assembly GCF_007556755.1 of Tepidimonas fonticaldi. GTDB lineage: Bacteria > Pseudomonadota > Gammaproteobacteria > Burkholderiales > Burkholderiaceae_C > Tepidimonas > Tepidimonas fonticaldi. Next base: position 40,726 of record NZ_VJOO01000021.1, read on the forward strand.
GCCGCCGCGCATCATGGGCATCGGCCCGGCGCCGGCCACGCGCAAGGTGCTGGCGCGCGCGGGCCTTGCGCTCGAGCAGATGGACGTGATCGAGTTGAACGAGGCGTTCGCCGCCCAGGCGCTGGCGGTGCTGCGGCTGCTGGGCCTGCCGGACGACGACGCGCGCGTCAACCCCAACGGCGGCGCGATTGCGCTCGGCCATCCGCTCGGCGCCAGCGGCGCGCGGCTGGTGACGACCGCCGTCAACCAGCTGCACCGCAGCGGCGGGCGCTACGCGCTGTGCACGATGTGCATCGGCGTCGGGCAGGGCATCGCGCTGGTGCTGGAGCGGGTCTGAGCGGCGGGGCGCGGCGCCCGCAAAAAAAGAACCCCGACCTAAAGGGCCGGGGTTGCAAGCCTTTTGCTGTCACACACAAAGGCACCCGCTCAGGGAGGAAAAGCGGGGAGCCGCGCGAACGGCTCAAGACGAAATTTACCACAAGCTGACAGCGAATCCAACACAAAGTCGTAAAAAAGCCACTCGAAAGCCGACGGGTGGACTAACTATCACTGTTGTCATTTCTGGTTTGGAGCTCGAAGCGCAGCAGCCGGCATTCGATGGGGCCGTTGAAGAGCGGCACGCGCCGGCTGGCCTGCAGCCGTAGGCGGCGGGGCAGGTCCCGGTCGGGGGTCAGCACCCAGGCGGTCCAGCCGCCAAAATGCGTTTTCCAATGGGCGGCCAGCCGCTCGTAGAACACGTCGGCACCCAGCCCGCCCGCGACCCCCGCGGCCTCGATGCGTTCGCCATACGGCGGGTTGAGCAGCAGCACCCCGGGGCGGGCCGTGGGTGGCAGGCGCTGCAGAGCGTCGCCCCCGCGGAACTCCACCGCCGCCCCGACGCCGGCGCGCTCGGCGTTGCGGCGCGCAAAATCGACCATGCGAAACGCCACATCGCTGCCGTAGGCCAGCGGCGGATGACCGGCGGGCCAGGGGCGCTCGTGTGCGCGCGCCTGCTCGCGCAGCGCCGCCCAGCGGGCGGCATCGTGGGGCAGCAGCCGCTCGAACGCAAAGCGCCGTTGCCGCCCCGGGGCCTGCCGCAGCGCGATCTGCGCGGCCTCGATGACCAGCGTGCCGCTGCCGCAACAGGGGTCGAACAGCGGCACCGGCTCGCCGTTGGCGTCGGCGCCGGTCCAGCCGGTGGCGGCAATCATGGCCGCGGCCAGCGTTTCCTTGAGGGGGGCGTCGCCTTTGTCGGTGCGCCAGCCGCGTTTGAACAACGGCTCGCCGCTGGTGTCCAGCGCCAGGGTCAGCCGATCGGCGGTCAGGTGGGCGTACAGACGCACATCCGGGTGCGCGGTGTCCACGCTGGGCCGCGCACCGCAGCGCGCGCGCAGCCGGTCGCAGACGGCGTCCTTGACGCGCAAGGCGGCGAAGTTGAGGCTGCGCAGCGGGCTGCGCTGGGCGGTCACCTCGACTTTGATGGTGCGCGCGGGGGTGAACCACGCCTCCCACGGCACGTCGGAAGCGGCGGCGTACAGGTCGTCCTCGTGGCGGTAGGGGCCCTCCCACAGGCGCACCAGCACGCGCTGGGCGATGCGGCTGTGCAGGTTGAGGCGCAGCACCGTGTCCCAGTCGCCGCGCAGGCCGACGCCCGTGCGGCCCACGTGCAGGGCGTCGGTGGCCTGGCCGGTCAAGCGGGCGACCTCGTCGGCCAAGAACGGAGCGCTGCCGCCGGCGCAGGGCAGAAACAGATCGAATACGGGCATGGGGTTACAGGGTTTTGCGCAGGCTGGCGGTGGGGATGCGCAGGGCCTCGCGGTATTTGGCGACGGTGCGCCGCGCGCACTCGATGCCCTGCTCCTTGAGCAAATCCGCGAGCTGGCTGTCGCTCAGCGGCTTGCGCGGATCCTCGGCGGCGATCATTTGCTTGATGAGGGCACGCACGGCCGTGCTGGACGCGTTGCCGCCGGCGTCCGTGCCCAGGCTGGAGCCGAAAAAGTACTTCAGCTCGAAGGTGCCAAATGGGGTGGCCATGTACTTGGCCGTGGTGACGCGGCTGATGGTGGACTCGTGCAGGCCGAGTTCGTCGGCAATGTCGCGCAGCACCAGCGGCCGCATGCCCACCTCGCCGTGCAGGAAGAAGCTGCGCTGCCGCTCGACGATGGCGCGTGCCACGCGCAAGATGGTGTCGAAGCGCTGCTGCAGGTTTTTGATGAACCAGCGGGCCTCCTGCAGCCGCTGTTGCAGGTCGCCGCCGCGCAGGCCCCGCAAGGCCTGCGCATACAGGTCCGACACGCGCAGCCGTGGCAGCACGGCGGGGTTGAGCTGCACGTCGAACTGCGCCCCCTGCACGGTGACGATGACGTCGGGCACGATGATTTGTCGCTCCGCGTCGGCGAAGCGCCGGCCGGGCTTGGGCTCCAGGCGGGTCAGCAGCGCCAATCCCGCGCGCAGGGCCGCGTCGTCCAAGCCCGTCGCCTGGGCCAGCCGACGCATGTCGCGCCGGGCGATCCATTCGATGGGCTGCTCGCACAGGGCCAGCGCGGCGCGCGCCTCGGGCGTGTTGGGCTGCTCCAGGATCTGCAGGCGCAGGCATTCGGCCAGATGGCGCGCGCCCACGCCTGCGGGTTCCATCGCCTGCAACCAGCCGAGCGCGCGCCGCATCAGCGAGGCGACTTCCTCCTGCCGTGCTTCGCCGGCCGTCGGGTCGGCCGCCTGCACATGCCGCCACAGCGCCGCCGTCAGGTCCTCGAGCGAGTCGCTCAGGTAGCCGTCGTCGTCCAGCGACTCGATCAAAAAATACAGCGCCGCGCGCTCGTCGTCGTCCAGATGCAGGGCGAGGGCCTGCCGGTGCAGGTGGTCTTGCAGGCGCTCGGTGCTGCGCGCCAGCTCGGCGGCGCTGCCGTGTTCCTCGTCCGCCTGGCGGCCATCCCGATCGACCCCCGGTCCGTCCCACGACCAGTCGGTGTCGTCCGGGACGAAGGCGTCGTCGGCGCCCCCGGTGCCCGCATCCGCGTCCGCCGGCGTGGGCCAGTCGTCGGGCGCCGCGGGGGTGGCGCTCTCCAGCAACGCCACCGTGTCGGGCACGGCCGGCTCGTCGCCGCCGTGGGCGGGGGTGGTCAGGGCCGGATCGTCCGCCCCATCTTCGGTGTCGCCATCCGCCCCGGCCTGCGCCGCCCGCTCCCCCGCACCGTCGGTCGTCGCGTCCTCGTCGTCCGCGCGCTCGAGAAAGGGGTTGTCGGCCAGCATCTGCTCGACTTCCTGCGCCATCTCCAGGGTGGAGAGCTGCAGCAGCCGGATCGACTGCTGCAACTGGGGCGTCAGGGTCAGGTGCTGCGAGACGCGCAGCGCGAGGCCGGGCTTCATGCGCGCTACAGTCGGAAGTGTTCGCCCAGGTAAACCCGGCGCACATCGGCGTTGTCCACGATCTCGGCGGGTGTGCCGCGGGCGAGCACCCGCCCTTCGCTGATGATGTACGCCTGGTCGCAAATGCCGAGCGTCTCGCGCACGTTGTGGTCGGTGATCAGCACCCCAATGCCGCGCGCTTTCAGAAAACCGATGATGCGCTGGATTTCGATGACCGCGATCGGGTCGATGCCGGCAAAGGGCTCGTCCAGCAGGATGAAGCGCGGTTGCGCGGCCAGGGCGCGCGCGATCTCGACGCGTCGCCGCTCACCGCCCGACAGCGCGGGGGCGGGCGCGCCGCGCAGATGATCGACGTGCAGTTCTTCCAGCAGGGCGTCCAGGCGCGCGCGCAGCACGGGCTCCGGCAGGGGGCGGCCTGCCTCGTCGTGTTGCAGCTCCAGCACGGCGCGGATGTTCTGTTCGACCGTCAGCTTGCGAAAGATCGACGCTTCCTGCGGCAGATAGCCCAAGCCCAGCCGCGCACGGCGGTGGATGGGCAGGTGCTCCACCCGCTGTTCGTCGATCCACAGCCGCCCTGCGTCGGCCCGCACCAGGCCGACGATCATGTAAAACGACGTCGTCTTGCCCGCTCCGTTGGGCCCCAGCAGCCCCACCACCTCGCCGCTGTGCACCTGCAGCGACACGTCATGCACGACGGTGCGGCGGCCGTAGCGCTTGTGCAGGCCCTCGGCACGCAGGCAGGTGGCGGGCGTCGCGGTCACGGGCGGCGCTCCAGGCGGTCGCTCGGGGTCAGGGTGGGGGCGGGGGTGTCCGGTGCGGGCTGGGTGGTCGCGGGGTCGGCGCCGCGCGGCGTCAGCAGCGCGCGCACCCGGCCGCCCGGGTTGTCGGGGGTGGACTGCCCGCGATCGCCGTCCACGGTGAAGGTGTCGTTGCGGTTGTCGTACACGATGACGGCGCCGCTGGTGCGGTCGTTCAGCACCGCGCCGCGGTAGCGGCGCAGCTCGGCACGGCCGCGGAAGGTCACGCGGTCGGCCTGCCCGTCGTATTCGATGCGCTCGGCCTCGCCTTCGATGTACTCGTCCAGCCCGTCGCGCTTTTGGCGGTAAAAGGCGCGCTGCGAGGCGTCGCCCAGCGCGATGCCGAACTGTTGCCCCTGATCGTTCTGGCGCACCTCGACCTGGTGGCCGCGGATGCGGATCGTGCCCTTGGTGATGACCACCCGGCCGGTAAAGACGCTGACCTGGCGGGCGTCGTCGTAGCGCAGCGCATCCGCCTCCACGTTCATGGGGGCGCTGCGGTCGGCGCGCTCGGCATGCACCGGCGCCCCCAGGCCGAGCAGGGCGGCGGCGATCAGGGTGGCGACAGGGGCAGCCCAGGGGCGCGGCGGTGGGGATGCGGCAGGCACGGAATTTGCTCCTTGCGGTGCACCGATTGTGCCACGACTGGCCCCGCCCCCCGCGGTGGCGGGCGGTTTACGCTTGGCGCACGCGCGCGATCAAGGCATCGGCCACGACCAGCGTGCGGGCCGCCTGACCCGGCACGATGAAACGGCCCGCAATGCCCAGCGACGGGGTGGCCTCGACCTCGTACGCATCTTGCAGCTGCAGGGCGCGCTTGACCTTGCCGCTCACGCCAAAGGACTGGTAGGTTTGTGTGAACGCCTGCCGGTCCAGCCCCTGTTTGGCGGCCCAGGCCGCCACGGCGTCGAGCGAGTTGAAGCGCTCGCGCTCCTCGTGGATGGCTTTGAAGGCCTTCTCGTGCAGATCGCCCAGGCGGCCCATGGCCTCGAGCGTGAAATACAGCCGCTGCATCGGCTCGAACGCGGCGTTGAAGCCGACCGGCACCCGGCGCATGACGATTTCCTTGGGCAGCTTGCGCATCCAGGCGGTCATCAGCGGCTCAAAGCGGAAGCAATGGATGCAGCTGTAGGCAAAGAACTCCAGCACCTCGACCTGACCGGGGCCGGTGTCCACCGGGGCCGGCTTGTTCAGGCGCCGGTAGTCGGTGCCTTCGCGCAGGCCGTCCTGGGCTTGGGCGAAGGCGGCGGGCAGGGTGGCGGCGGCACCAAGGCCGAGCAGGGTGGCGTGGAAGTGACGGCGTTGCATGGGCGTCTGACGGTGACGGGTGTTGCGATGACCGTTGGATGGGCGCGCGCGGCGGCAGTTCCTGGGCGCGTCAGCGCTGCACGCGCACCAGGGCGGTGTCGATCTGCTTGGCGCGCAAGCGCTCCTGCATCACCTCGGCTTCCACCTTGTTGCCAAACGGCCCCAGCCGCACGCGGTAAATGCGCTGGCCGGCCTGCTCGCGCTCGCTGACCTTGGCGTCGAAACCGAGCAGCGCCAGGCGCGCGCGCTGGGCCTCGGCCTCCTCCGCGTTGCGGAAGGCCCCGGCCTGCACGAAGTAGTTGAAGGGATCGGCCGCGGCCGCCGTGGCGTCAGACTCGCCCGCCGCCGGCTGGGGCGTGCCGGCCCGCTGCCGGATCAGGTCCGCGATCGGGTCGCGCCCAGACTCGCCCTTGGCAGCCTCGCCCTTGCCCGTTTCGGCCTTGGCATTGCCGCCGGGGGCCTCGTCCTGCGGGGCCTCGGCCGCGGGGGGCGCGTCGGTGGCGGTGCCGGCCGCTTCGCCGCGGCCCGAGGGCTTGGCCGACGACAGGCCGGCGTTCGGGTTCCAGCTCTTGAGCCGCTCGGCCTCGGTCTCGGGGTGGGTGGGTTTGCGCTGGATTTCGCGGTCCACCAGGGGGATGGGCACTTTGGTGACGTACACGGCCACCGCCAGGGCGATGCCGATACCGATCACCAGCCCCAGCACGAAGCCCAACAACGTGCCGCCCCGCTGGCCGGCGGAAGGATGGCGCGAGAAAGCGGTGAGGGACGCCATGGGCGCGGACTCCAAGGGGATGGGCGGCGAGCTTACATCGACTCGGGCGCATCCACGCCCAGCACGCGCAGCCCGCTGCGCAGCACCTGCGCCGTGGCGGCCACCAGCGCCAGCCGGGCGCGCTTGACGGCCTCGTCATCGACCAGGATGCGCTCGGCGTCGTAGTAGCTGTGGTAGGCGGCGGCCAGCTCGCGCAGGTAGAAGGTGATGTCGTGCGGTGCGAAGTCGGCGGCGGCGGCCGTCAGCACCTCGGGGTAGCGGCCCAGTTGCAGCATCAGCGCCTGGGCGGCCGGGGTGTCCAGCGGCGCCAGGTCGGCCTCGACCAGTGCGGCCGGGTCGCCCCCCTGGCCGCGCCACTGCGCCAGCACCGAGCAGATGCGCGCATGGGCGTACTGCACGTAATACACCGGGTTGTCGTTGTTTTGCTGGATGGCCAGATCGACGTCGAAGGTGTACTCGGTGTCGGGCTTGCGGCTGAGCAGGAAGAAGCGCACCGCGTCCTTGCTGGTCCACTCGATCAGGTCGCGCAGCGTGACGTAGCTGCCGGCGCGCTTGCTGATCTTGACCTCCTGCCCGCCGCGCATGACGCGCACCATGGTGTGCAGCACATAGTCGGGGTAGCCGGGCGGAATGCCGACGCCCGCAGCCTGCAGGCCGGCGCGCACGCGGGCGATGGTGCCGTGGTGGTCGGTGCCCTGGATGTTGATGACCTTGGTGAAGCCGCGCTCCCACTTGGTGATGTGGTAGGCCACGTCCGGCACGAAGTAGGTGTACGTGCCGTCGGACTTGCGCATCACGCGGTCCTTGTCGTCACCGTAGTCGGTGGTGCGCAGCCACAGCGCGCCGTCGCGTTCGTAGGTCTTGCCGGCGTCGATCAGGCGCTGCACGGTCTGCGCCACGCGGCCGCTGCTGTACAGGCTGGACTCCAGGTAGTACTGGTCGAAGCGCACCTGGAAGGCCTGCAGGTCCAGGTCCTGCTCGTGCCGCAGGTAGGCGACCGCAAACTGGCGGATGCCGTCCAGGTCTTCCACGTCGCCGCTGGCGGTGAAAGCCCGGTCGTCGGCCTGGACGGTCTTGCGCGCCAGAAAATCGTCGGCGATGTCTTGAATGTAGTCGCCGTTGTAGGCGGCTTCGGGCCACTGCGGATCGCCGGGGCGGATGCCCTTGGCGCGCAACTGCACCGAGCGCGCCAGCGTCTCGATCTGCACCCCGGCATCGTTGTAGTAGAACTCGCGGTGCACCTGCCAGCCCTGGGTCTGGAACAGGTTGCAGATGGCATCGCCCAGGGCGGCCTGCCGGCCGTGGCCCACGTGCAGCGGCCCCGTCGGGTTGGCCGAGACGAACTCCACCATCAGCCGCTGCCCGTTGGGTGGGCGGTGCCCGTAGCGCTCGCCCGCCGCGAGCACCTCGCGCACCACCGATTGCTTGGCGGCGGGTTTCAGGCGCAGGTTGATGAAGCCGGGGCCGGCGATCTCCAGCGCGGCCACCCAGCGCTCGAACGCGGGCTGGGCCTGCAGGCGCTCCACCAGGGTCTGCGCGACGGCGCGCGGGTTGGTGCCCAGCGGCTTGGCCAGTTGCAGGGCGGCCGTGATGGCCAGGTCGCCATGGGCGGCGGCCTTGGGTTGCTCGAAGACGGCGCGCGCCGATGCGCCGGGGAGCAACGCCTCCAGCTCGGTCGCCAGCGCGCCGAGCAACTCGGTCTTGACGGTTTGCATGGGGGGGATTGTAGGATCCCGGGGTGCGCCCTCAGTACCGTCAATACCGTCAACGCCGCGCTCCCCGCTGCGCCGCCAGCACGCACAGCAGGTCGCAGGCCACGTGGGCGGCGGCCAGCGCCGTCAGGTCGGCGTGGTCGTACGGGGGGCTGACCTCCACCACGTCCATGCCAATCAGGTTCAGCGGCACGAGGCCCCGCACGATCTGCAGCGCCTGCGCGCTGGTGAGTCCCCCGGCCACCGGCGTGCCGGTGCCGGGCGCGAAGGCCGGGTCCAGGCAGTCGATGTCGAACGTCACGTAGGCCGGCCGCGGCCCGACGATGGCCAGGATCCGCTGCAGCGCCCAGTCGGCGCCGCGCGCATGCACCGTCGGCGCGTCCAGCACGTGCAGGCCCATGAAGTCGTCGTTCCAGGTGCGGATGCCGATCTGCACCGAGTGCGCCGGGTCGATCAGCCCTTCGCGCACGGCCTTGTAGAACATCGTGCCGTGGTTGAGCGAGTCCGGCGCGTCGTCCGGCCAAGTGTCGCAGTGGGCGTCGAAGTGGACCAGCGCCAGCGGTGCGCCGAAGCGCTCGGCGTGGGCCTGCAGCAGCGGGTAGGTCACGTAATGGTCGCCGCCGAAGGTCAGCATGCGCGCGCCGCTGGCCAGGATGCGCCGCGCGTGGTCGCGGATCGCGCCGGGGATGGTGTGCGGCCGGTGCGCGTCCAGCCAGCAGTCGCCGGCGTCGATCACCGCCAGCGTCTCGAACGGGTCGAACCCCCACGGGAAGGGCTTGAGCTCCGCGAGCTGGACGCTGGCGGCGCGGATCGCCGCCGGCCCGAGCCGCGCCCCGGGCCGGTAGGTGGTGGCCAGATCCAGTGGGATGCCGCTGACGACGACGTCGGCGCCGTCCAGCGCCCTCGTGTAGGTGCGGCGCATGAAGCTCAGCACGCCGGCGTAGGTCATCTCCGGCCAGGAGCCGAGCAGGCCCGGACGGCGGATGGCGCCGTCGCCGGCGGGCGGCGCCTCGGGCGGGGTGGGGCGGGTGTCCATCGGCGCGATGCTACCGCGCCGCCCGGCGCGCCGGTGGGGCCACCGTCAGGTGCTGGCGGGGTGCCAGGCGTGCGCCTGCAGGTCCGCCAGGCGCACCACGTGCAGCGCCGCCTCGTGCGTGGCCTCCAGGATCACCGGCGGGGCTACGCCTGCCTCCAGCGCCTCCTTCCAGCGCAGCGCGCACAGGCACCAGCGGTCGCCGGGCTTCAGGCCCGCGAAGCGCCACTGCGGCCGTGGCGTGACCAGATCGTTGCCGCGCTGCAGCGAAAACGCCAGGAACTCCGCCGTCACCTTGGCACAGACGACGTGGCGGCCGACGTCGTGCGGGCCGGTGTGGCAGCAGCCGTCGCGGAAGTAGCCGGTCAGCGGGTCGTACGAGCAGGCCCGCAGCGGGCCGCGGTCGGGGGCTTGCACGCGGCGGCGCCGCTGCTACGCCGCCGGCATCGGCTGCAGCGCCGCGCGCGCCGCGTCGCGGATCGCGCGCGTCAGCCGCTGCGCGGTGGGCGGCTCGCGCTCCCAGTGTTGCCAGTACAGCGCCACGTCCACCACCGCGCCGGGCAGCACCTCGGCCAGCTCCGTCCGCCCGGCGCGCGCCTGCAGGTGCATGTCCGGCACCATGCCCCAGCCCAGCCCCAGCTCGATGGCGCGCTCGAAGGCGTCCACCGCAGGCATGAAGTGGCGCGGGTAGCGCGCGCCGCGCAGCCCGAAGTGCTGCGCCAGCCAGACGTCCTGCAGCGCGTCCTTGCGGTTGAAGATCACCGCCGGCAGCGCCAGCAGCCGGTGCGGCGTCACGCGCCCCTGCGGCGTGCGCGCGCGCGCAGCCAGCGCCGGCGTGGCCACGCAGCGGTAGCGCATCACGCCCAGCGGCTCGGCCACGCAGCCGCGCATGGCGTCGGCGCGCGTGGTCACGCAGCCGATCACGCTGCCGTTCTTCAGCAGCTCGTGCGTGTGGTCCTGGTCGTCGATGGTCAGGTCCAGCAGCAGCCGCTGGCGCGCCAGCAGCGGCGCCACCCCGGGCAGAAACCACGCCGCCGCCGAGTCGGCGTTGATCGCCACCGGCACGCTCTGCCAGCGCTGCCCGGCGCCGCCGGCCAGCCGCTCCAGCAGGTCGGCCTCCATCAGCTGCACCTGCTTGACGTGCGCCAGCAGCGCCTGCCCGGCCGGCGTGGCGCGCACCGTCTTGCCGCGCACCACCAGCCGCTGGCCGAGCTGCGCCTCCAGTGCCTTGACGCGCAGCGACACCGCGGCCACCGTCAGCGCCAGCGCCTGCGCGGCGGCGGTGAAGCTGCCGTGCTCGACCACGGCGGCCAGGGCTTGCAGTTGACGGGCGTCCAGCATGGCGCCAGTTTAGCCAAACTTGATGCGCTCGAATTATCGTCAAAACCGTTTAAACCTTCGGCGGCTGCGGCGACACTGCGTGCATGCCAGCCCGGCCGCCAGGTGACGGCGGGGCACCACGAACATGGACGACGATCGGGAACACGCACGATGACCACCTTCACCGCCACCCTGCCGGGGCTGGCCGCCCCGGGCTTCACCGCCGGTCTGGTGATGAGCCTGTCGCTCATCATGGCCATCGGCCCGCAGAATGCGCACGTCATCCGCACCGGCCTGCAGCGCCAGCACCTGTGGCTGACGGTGCTGACCTGCGCGCTGGCCGACATCGTGCTGATCACGCTGGGCGTGGCGGGGCTCGCCCAGCTCGGTGGGCTGTCGGACAAGCTGCATGGCGCGCTGATCGGCGCGGGCGTGCTGTTCCTGCTGGTGTACGGCTGGCAGGCGGCGCGGCGTTTCTGGCAGCCGCCGGCCGCCGCGCTGGCCGGGGCCGGGGCCGGGGCCGCGGCGCCCGCGCAGCCGGGGGCTGCGGCGCCGGTCACGCGCCGCCAGGCCGTGCTGCAGGCGCTGGCGTTCTCGTGGCTCAACCCGCACGCATGGCTGGACACGGCGGTGCTGATCGGCACCGCGTCGCTGGCCTGGGGGCCGCAGCAGCCGGTGTTCGGGCTGGGCGCGGCAGCCGGCTCGGTGCTGTGGTTCCTGCTGCTGGGCGGCGCGGCGTTCTGGCTCGGTCGGCGGCTGAACTCGCTGCACGTCTGGCGCGCGCTGGACGGGTTGGTGGCGCTGCTGATGTGGGGCACCGCGGCGGCGCTGGTCGCCAGCCTGCTGCGCTGAGCCTTGGGCCGTTCCAGCCCCGTTCCCGTCCATCCTTCGCACAGCGTTCCAGGAGACCCGCATGACCGCCACCTTGACACCCCCCGCGCGTCGCCCCGCCGATGCGCCGATCACCATGTTCGGGCCGGACTTTCCGTTCGCCTACGACGAGTGGCTGGCGCACCCGGCGGGGCTCGGCACGCTGCCCGCCAGCCGCCGCGGCACCGAGGTGGCCATCGTCGGGGCCGGCATGGCCGGGCTGACGGCAGCCTACGAGCTGATGAAGCTGGGCTTGAAGCCCGTGGTGTACGAGGCGTCGCGCATGGGCGGGCGGCTGCGCTCGCAGCCGTTCGAAGGCGGCAGCGGGGCGATTGCGGAACTGGGCGGCATGCGCTTTCCGCTGTCGTCCACGGGCTTTTACCACTACGTCCGCACGCTGGGCCTGCGCAGCCGCCCGTTCCCCAACCCGCTGACGCCGGCGGCCAACTGCACCGTCATCGACCTGGAGGGGCAGACCCACTGGGCGCGCACGCTGGACGATCTGCCGCCGCTGTTCCGCGAGGTGGCGCAGGCCTGGAGCGACGCGCTGGAGGAGGGCGCGGGCTTCACCGAGCTGCAGACGGCCATGCGCCAGCGCGACGTCGAGCGCGTCAAGGCACTGTGGAACGCGCTGGTGCCGCGCTGGGACGACCGCACGTTTTACGACTTCGTCGCGCAGTCCGGCGCCTTCCAGCGCCTGAGCTTTCACCACCGCGAGGTGTTCGGGCAGGTGGGCTTTGGCACTGGGGGGTGGGATTCGGACTTTCCCAACTCCATGCTCGAAATCCTGCGCGTCGTGCTCACCGGTTGCGACGAAAACCAACACTACATCGTCGGCGGTGTGCAACAGGTGCCCATGGGCCTTTGGCAGCACGCGCCGGCGCGCATCGAGCACTGGCCGCAGGGCACCACGCTGGCCCGCCTGCACCACGGGGCACCGCGCCCGGGAGTGCGCGCCATCCAGCGTGGGGGCAACGGCCAGCTGGAAGTGACCGACACCTGGGGCACGACGCGCCGCTACGACGCGGTCTTGGTCACGTGCCAGAGCTGGCTGCTCACGACGCAGATCGCCTGCGAGGAGTCGCTGTTCGCGCAAAAACTGTGGATGGCGCTGGACCGCACGCGCTACATGCAGTCGTCCAAGACCTTCGTGATGGTGGACCGGCCGTTTTGGAACGACCTGCGCGCCAACGGCTGGCCGGTGATGGGCATGACGCTGACCGACCGCCTCACGCGCGGCACCTACCTGTTCGACAACGGGCCGGACCAGCCCGGGGTGATCTGCCTGTCCTACGCATGGATGAGCGACGCGCTCAAGATGCTGCCCTACGATGCCTCCAAGCGCGTGCAACTGGCGCTGGACGCGCTGCGCAAGGTTTATCCCGACGTGGACATCGCCAGCCACATCATCGGCGACCCGATCACCATCTCGTGGGAGGCCGACCCCTACTTCCTCGGCGCCTTCAAGGGCGCGCTGCCGGGCCACTACCGCTACAACCACCGCATGTACGGCCACTTCGTGCAGGACGCGCTGCCGGAGCGCGAGCGCGGCATCTTCCTGGCCGGCGACGACATCTCGTTCACCCCGGCGTGGGTGGAGGGCGCGGTGCAGACGGCGCTCAACGCCGTGTGGGGCATCGTGCGCCATCTGGGGGGCGCCAGCCACCCGGACAACCCCGGCCCCGGCGACTGGTACCCCCACATCGGCCCGGTGGCGCTGCCGGATTGAGGGCCGCCCAATGCGCATCGCCCTCTGGCAAACCCCGCACCCGGCTGCCTGCGACGTGGCCGCGGCGCTGCGCCGGCTGGACGAGGCGGCGGCGCACGCGGCGGCGCAGGGTGCGCAGTGGCTCGTGACGCCCGAGATGGCGCTGACCGGCTACCTGATCGCCCCTGAGCAGCTGGCCGCGCTGGCCGAACCCGCCGACGGGCCGTTGGCGCAGGCGGTGGCCGCCATCGCCCAGCGTCATAGCCTGGGGATCGCCTACGGCTGGCCCGAGCGCCACGCCGATGGTGGCAAGCCCTACAACGCCGTGCAGGCCATCGGCCCCGATGGCCAGCGGCTGGCCGTGCACCGCAAGGTGCACCTGTTCGGCGCGGGGGACCGGGCGCGCTTCACGGCGGGCGAGGCCGTGGCCGCGCCGTTCGAGTGGGGCGGCTGGCGCATCGGCCTGTTGATCTGCTTTGATGTGGAGCAGCCCGCGGCGGTGCGGGCGCTGGCACGGCAGGGCGCGCGGCTAATCCTGGCCCCCACCGCCAACATGCTGCCGTACGACGACGCGCCGTGCCTGACGCTGCCGCGCTTGGCCGCCGAGTCGCGCGTGGTCATCGCCTACGCCAACGCCTGCGGCGCGGAAGGCGACACGCGCTACGGGGGGCTCAGCCGCCTGGTGGGGGCGGACGGGCGGGTGGTGGCTGCGGCGGGGCGCAGCGAGGATATGCTTATTGCCGATAGCCCGGATTGATCCGATCCAGCCGGCGCAACAAGCCCGGCCACGTCAGCGCCCCCGCGCCCTGGCCGCGCGTCACCTGCCGGGCCTTTTCGTCTTCGCGCAGCGCCACGCCTTCGTAGTCGCGGCAGGCCAGACTGGCCAACACGAAGATCGACTGCTGCGGCAGCGGCAGCACCCCCTGTTTTTGCGCCGAAACCGCCACGCCGTTGAGCGTGTGCGTATGCAGCACGCACTGCGCATCGTGGCGTGCCGCGTGGATGGCGCTGTGGATGGTGAGGTAGTCGTCCCTGAAAAATTCATTTTCACGCCGCCCTTAGCCGCAGCTGGGCAGGGTTGGCGCCACTGGACTCGGTTGGCCGCCGCTGGGCGAGCCACCGGCCGATGAGGCGCACGGCCGCAATGAGGCGCAAAAAAGCTCGCCTCAAGAAGGGCACGCCCTTGTTGGCGATCATGCGCAGCAGCCAGCGGATGTTGTAGCCCGCCGCGCACAGCACCGCGTGCAGCCGGTCACCCTGCTCGCCCTTGAGGTGGCACCTGTCCATGCGGTGATCCTGCTTCAAGTGCCCGATGACCGGCTCGATGGCCTGGCGGCGCTTGAGCAGCTTGCGCTCCTGCTGCGTGAGGCGCTTGATCTTGCCGCGGTGCACCAGGCGCACATCCGCAATGTCGGCCTCCACCCCGCGGTAGCCCAAGTCGGCATAGGCCGTGCTGGGCTTGATGCCGCTGTCCTGCATCAGGATCGTGGCCTGCTCCAGCTGCGCCCGCAGCGTGTGCCCGTCGTAGGGGTTGCCATGGAAGGCCCGGGCGCCGACGATCAGGCTGTGCTTCAGGGTGCTGGCAATGCCGACCTTGACGCCGAACTCGTAAGGGCATCGGGCCTTGCCCTTGTTGATGCACTCCACCTCCGGGGCGTGCCAGGCGTAGAGCTTTCGAGTCCCGTCGGCGGTCTTGCGGTTGGCCGTCTGCGCCACGAGGCGGGCAGCCTTGCTCAACGCGTCGGCCAAGGTGTTCTGGATGGCCTGCCCCAGGCGAGCGGCCTTGCGCTCGATCTCCCGCTGCAGTCTGGCCACGATCGTGCGCTGGCGCTTGATGGCGCGGTGCATGCGCGCGAACTGCCGCGCGTGCGCATAGCGTCCTGCCTTGCGGGCCAGCTCCTTGCCTTCCTTGGCAAAGGTCTGCTTCAAGGCGATGCCGGCGGCCTTGGCCGCCTCCACCAGCTTGGTGCGCGCGGTCTCGAGCAAGCGGCTGTCGGTCGGATGGGCCACCGCCTTGGGTTGTACGGTGGTGTCCACCACCACGCGCTTGAGTTCCTGCGGCTTGATGAGTCCGGTTTCCACCGCCACGTTGATCGTCTGCGCCAGGAGTTCTT
>NZ_VJOO01000022.1 GCF_007556755.1 Tepidimonas fonticaldi
CCCTCTTGCGCTACGCTTGGCTCTACAACCACCATCTGCCTCAGACTGCCCTCGATGCCCGCACGCCCATGCAGGCCATGAAGGACTGGTATCGGCGAAGATCGGATTTGTTCCAAAAGCGACCCCACAATCATCCGGGACATGACATATAAGCATGGCGTTGCGGGTGTGCGGGAGGAGCAAGGGTAAGTCGGGCTCAACCATACTGCCCAGTCTTGTCCGGTGGAGCTCAGCAAATATATGTCGCTGGACGTTTTGAGTGCCGCAGCCCGTCCGACCCGGGCGAGTTGATACGCGGCTTCCGCTGCGCTTTCGACCCGCCGTTCTGCCAACATTCTCTGGAAGGACGGGAACGCGACTGTCGCGAGAATGGCTAATACCGCGACCGTTATCATCAGCTCTACCAACGTCAGGCCCCGGAATCGGCCTGACGCCGCACTGGGGGGGGGTGGCGGCAGCCATTATTTCTTCCAACACGATGCCGGCGATGGTGTCGCCGCGGCGCCACTGACAACCATGGTGATGGTTGGGCAATCGGTGTCGCTTGCTTGACTGGTACCAGACGCAGGCGTGGCAGTGACGGTGTATCCCGTGGCAGATTGTCCGCTGATGGCGACGGTGTAATAGCCGTCGGGGGAGGCGTTCGACGTGATGCCCAGCGTGGCGAGGTCGCCGGCATAAGCGGGGTTGTTGGCCCGGTACCTTTCCTGCGCCAGTTGCACGCGTGTGATGGCGGCCACGGCGTCGGCGCGGCGCGCCTCGCGAACATAACGGGTATAAGAAGGATACGCAATCGCCGCCAGAATGCCGATGATGGCCACGACGATCATCACTTCGATCAGCGTAAAGCCACGGGCGCGCGTCGGGCGCTCGGCCCGAGAGGGGGTATGGGGGAATAGGGTCGGTTCCATGGCGCAGTATTTTGGTGATTTCAGCTTACTGCGCGCGCGCCACCGCGCGGTGATCGGCGGACCAGCGGCGCGGGGCGCCCGGCGAACGGTGGCTGCCCCGTCGTCGGACTCGTATCGGCGTGTATCGGTGTACTGGGGGCGCTCAGGAGGCGGGATGCGCGGCCTCCCGCTCCCGCAACCGAAAGCGCTGGATCTTGCCGGTGGCGGTCTTGGGCAGCTCGGGTACGAATTCCACGTACCGTGGGTATTTGTAGGGCGCCAGGTGGGCTTTGCAATGGGCCTGGATGTCTTCGACCGTGGCGTGGGCGCCCGGGCGCAGCACGACGAAGGCCTTGGTCTTGGTCAGGCCGTCGGCGTCGGTTTTGCCGATCACGGCGGCTTCCAGCACGGCGGGGTGGCGCACCAGGGTCGCCTCCACTTCGAACGGCGAGACGTAGATGCCGCTGACTTTGAGCATGTCGTCGTTGCGGCCGGCGTAGATGTAGCGGCCGCTGGCGTCGCGCGTGTATTTGTCGCCGGTGCGCGTCCAGGCGCCCTGGAAGGTCTCGCGCGATTTGTCGCGGTTGTTCCAGTACATCAGCGCGGCGCTGGGGCCGCGCACGTACAGGTCGCCGATGTCGATGGAGCCGTCCGGGTTGGCGGGCAGCGGGCGGCCGTCTTCGCCGCGGATTTCCAGCTCGTAGCCGGGCACCGGGGTGCCGCTGGTGCCGTAGACGACGTCGCCGGGGCGGTTGGAGCAGTAGATGTGCAGCATCTCGGTGGAGCCGATGCCGTCGATGATTTCGGCCCCGAAGTGCGCCGTCCAGCGCTCGCCGATGTCGCGCGGCAGCGCCTCGCCGGCGGAGGAGCACAGGCGCAGTGCCACCTGCTCGCGCGGCGGCAGGTCCGGGTGCGCGAGCATGCCGCCGTAGCCGGTGGGCGCGCCGTAGAACACGGTCGGGCGTTGACCCGCCAGCGTGGGCGTGCGCCCGGTCAGGCGGGCGAACACCGCTGGCGGGGTGGGGCGTTCGGCCATCAACACCGCCGAGGCCCCCACGCTGAGCGGAAACGTCAGCGCGTTGCCCAACCCGTAGGCGAAGAACAGCTTGGCCGCCGAAAACACCCGGTCGTCGGCCGTCAGGCCCAGCACGGGGCGGCCGTACAGCTCGGCCGTCCAGTAAAGGTTGGCATGGGTATGCACCGTGCCCTTGGGGCGGCCGGTGGAGCCGGAGGAGTACAGCCAGAAGGCCGGCTCGTCCGCAGCGGTGTCGGCGGGGGCGCCGTCCGCTGCCTGGTGCGCCAGCCAGGCGGGCCACGGATGACAGGGCACGCCGGCCGCGTCGGCGGGCAGCGGGTCGCCGGGGTGCGAGACGACGATGTGCCGCACCTCGTGCGCACCCGCGTCAAGCGCCTGCGTCAGGGTGGGCAGCAGCGGGGCGGACACCAGCACCGCCTGAGCCCGCGCGTGCCGCAGTTGATAGGCGTAGTCGTCGGCGGTCAGCAGCGTGTTGACGGCCACCGGCACCACGCCAGCGTACAGACAGCCCAGAAAGCCCACGATCCAGTCGGCGCTGTCGTGCATCAGCAGCAGCACGCGCTCTTCGCGCCGCAGATCGAGGGCGCGCAGGCCCGCCGCGCAACGGCGCACGCGCTCGGCGAGTTCGCCGTAGGTCACGGTCTCGTGGTCGTCGATGAGGGCCGTGCGTTCGGGCCACGCGGCATTCAGGGTCAGCAGGTGTGCGGCGAAGTTGAATCGTTCGGGCGGCGCCGGGGGCAGGGTGGCGGACATGGCGGGGTCTCCTCGGTCGTGGGGTGGTTGTGCGGGGCACATGCAGCGGCATGCTGTTCAGGCCCCGGGATTGCGGGTATAACTGCACGATCGTGCCTGTGTCGCAGTATGTACTAAACTGCATGTTGTGGTGGATCGATAGACTTGGGGTTTTCCCGATTCGATGCGGTCGATGGCAGGCCGAGCTGCCGATGCAACCCCACGAGAACGACATGTCGCCCACGTCTGACGCCTTGCGCCCGCCCGAACCCCTGACCGAGGTGCGGCCGGATGCGGTGTTGCAGCTCACCCTGCCCGTGGGCACAGAGCCCGAGGCCGACCCGGCCGGGGGTGAGCCGCGGGTGCCGTTTCTGGTGGCGCTGGGCGAGCGTGTGCGCACTCTGCGCTCGCGCCGCGGCATGACGCGCAAGGCGGTGGCTCTGGCGGCCGATGTGTCGGAGCGGCACCTGGCCAACCTGGAGTACGGAGCGGGCAATGCGTCCATCCTGGTGTTGTTGCAGGTGGCGCGGGCCTTGCAGTGCTCGCTGGCGGAGCTGCTGGGCGATGTCAGCACCTCGTCGCCGGAGTGGTTGCTGATCCGCGAGCTGCTGCAGGGCCGCGACGAGGGCGAGCTGCGGCGCGCGCGCCTGAAGCTCGCCGAGCTGTTCGGCTCCACCGGGGTCGATGCCACGGGTCGCCAGTCGCGCATTGCGCTGATCGGTTTGCGCGGCGCGGGCAAGTCCACGCTGGGCCGGCGGCTGGCCGAGGCGCTTGGCTACCCCTTCATCGAACTGAGCCGCGAGATCGAGCAGTTTGCCGGTTGCAGCATCAGCGAAATCCACAACCTGTACGGCGCGACGGCCTACCGGCGCTACGAGCGCCGGGCGCTGGAGGAGGCGATCCAGATCTATCCCGAGGTGGTGATCGCCACGCCCGGCGGCCTGGTGTCGGACTCGACCAATTTCAATCTGTTGCTGCAGCACTGCACGACGGTGTGGCTGAAGGCCGATCCCGTCGATCACATGCGCCGCGTCGCCGCCCAGGGCGACCTGCGCCCCATGGCCGCCAGCGCCGAGGCGATGGAGGACCTCAAACGCATCTTGGCGGGGCGCTCGGCCTTTTATTCCAAGGCGGATTTGACCGTGGACACCAGCGCCCAGCCGCTGGAGGAAACCTTCGTGCGTCTGCGCGACGGCGTGTACGCGCTGCTGCACCGCGACAGCTGACCGGCTCTACGGGTTTGTCCTAGTCCACGGACGCCATGGCGGGGCTTGTGTGGGCGGGGATATGCACTATGATGCGCATCAGGCATGCAGCGAAATGCATGTTGATGCCCCCCGAATGCAGGACCCCGCCATGACCCAGAATCCCAACACCAACCCGGTCGTCGATTACCAGACGCACCCGACCCAGTACCGCCATGTGCGCCTGAGCGTGGAGGGGGTGATCGCCATCCTGGCGCTCGACATCGACGAGGACGGCGGGCTGCGGCCGGGCTACAAGCTCAAGCTCAACAGCTACGACCTGGGTGTAGACATCGAGTTGCACGATGCGCTCAACCGCATCCGCTTCGAGCACCCGCAGGTGCGCACCGTGGTCGTGACGAGCCTGAAGGACCGGGTGTTCTGCTCCGGTGCCAACATCTTCATGCTCGGGCTGTCCAGCCATGCGTGGAAGGTGAATTTCTGCAAATTCACCAACGAGACGCGCAACGGCATGGAAGACTCCAGCCGCCACGATGGCCTGAAGTTTCTGGCGGCGCTCAACGGCGCCTGCGCGGGGGGCGGCTACGAGCTGGCGCTGGCCTGCGACGAGATCCTGCTGGTGGACGACCGCTCGAGCGCCGTGAGCCTGCCCGAGGTGCCGCTGCTGGGCGTGCTGCCCGGCACGGGCGGGCTGACGCGCGTGACCGACAAGCGCAAGGTGCGCCACGATCTGGCCGATATTTTTTGCACCAGCGTCGAAGGGGTGCGCGGCCAGCGTGCGGTGGACTGGCGGCTGGTGGATGCGGTGGCCAAGCCGGCGGTGTTTGCCCAGGCGGTGCGCGAGCGTGCCGAGCGGCTGGCCGCCCAGAGCGACCGTCCGGCCGACGCGCGCGGGGTGGCCTTGCCGCCGCTGCAGCGCACCTGGGGTGCGGACGGCGTGACCTACCGGCACGTCGAGGTCGCAATCGACCGGGCCCGGCGGGTGGCGACGCTGACCGTGCGCGCGCCGGCCGGGCCGCAGCCCACGGACATCGCGGGCATCGAGGCCGCCGGCGCCGACTGGTGGCCGCTGGCCATGGGACGGGAGCTGGACGACGCCATCCTGCACCTGCGCACCAACGAGCTGACCATCGGCACCTGGGTGCTGCGCACCGAGGGCGATGCGGCGGCGGTGCTGGCCTGCGACGACGCGCTGCAGGCGCATGCGGGCCATTGGTTCGTGCGCGCCACGACCGGCTTGCTGCGGCGCACCCTGGCGCGGCTGGACGTGTCGTCGCGCAGCCTGATCGCTTTGCTGGAGCCCGGGTCGTGCTTTGCCGGCACGCTGGCCGAACTGGCCTTTGCGGCCGACCGCAGCTACATGCTGGTGCTGCCCGACGCGCCCGAGCGCGCCCCGCGCCTGACGCTGCACGACGCCAATTTTGGCCGCTACCCCATGGTCAACGACCAGACCCGGTTGCAGCGCCGCTTTTACGACGAGGCTGCGCCGCTGGCCGCGGCCCAGGCGGCGATCGGCCGCGCGCTGGATGGCGACGAGGCCGCCGCGCTGGGGCTGGTGACCGCCGCGCTGGACGACATCGACTGGGCGGACGAAATCCGCCTGGTGCTGGAGGAGCGCGCGGCCATGTCGCCCGATGCGCTGACCGGCCTGGAGGCCAACCTGCGCTTTGGCGGCCGCGAGACCATGCTCACCCGCATTTTTGGCCGCCTGTCGGCGTGGCAGAACTGGATCTTCCAGCGCCCCAATGCGGTGGGCGACAAGGGCGCGCTGAAGGTGTACGGCAAAGGCGACAAGGCCCAGTTCGATTGGAATCGCGTCTGAGGCGCGAGCGCGTTGTGCGGTGGGTTTCCCGGTGGAGCCAGCCGCAACCGAACGACAGTCCACCGCAGAGATCCGCAGCAGGAGCACACCATGTCGAGCATCAACTACAGCGAAAAAATCCCCAACAACGTCAACCTGGCCGAAGACCGCACCTTGCAGCGCGCGCTGGAGCACTGGCAGCCCAACTACCTGCAGTGGTGGCAGGAGATGGGGCCCGACGGCTCGCAGAACTTTGACGTCTATCTGCGCACGGCCGTCAGCGTGGATCCGCAGGGCTGGGCGCAGTTTGGCTACGTCAAGATGCCGGACTACCGCTGGGGCATCTTCCTGAACCCGGCGGAGCAGGGGCGCAAGATCCACTTTGGCGACCATCTGGGGGAGGACGCTTGGCAGGACGTGCCCGGCGAGCACCGGGCCAATCTGCGCCGCATCATCGTCACCCAGGGCGACACCGAGCCGGCGTCGGTGGAGCAGCAGCGCCACCTGGGCCTGACCTGCCCCAGCCAGTACGACCTGCGCAACCTGTTCCAGGTCAACGTGGAGGAGGGGCGCCACCTGTGGGCCATGGTGTACCTGCTGCACAAATACTTTGGCCGCGACGGCCGCGAGGAGGCCGAGGCGCTGCTGGAGCGCCGCTCGGGCGAGGCGGACAACCCGCGCATCCTGCAGGCCTTCAACGAGAAGACGCCCGACTGGCTGAGCTTCTTCATGTTCACCTACTTCACCGACCGCGACGGCAAGTTCCAGCTCTGCGCGCTGTCCGAATCCGCCTTCGACCCGCTGGCGCGCACCACCAAGTTCATGCTGACCGAGGAAGCCCACCACATGTTCGTGGGCGAGTCGGGCGTGGGCCGCGTGATCCAGCGCACCTGCGAGGTGATGAACCAGCTCAAGACCGATGACGTCGGCCGCATCCGCGCCGCGGGGGTGATCGATCTGCCCACCATCCAGCGCTACCTGAACTTCCACTTCAGCGTCACCATCGACCTGTTTGGCGCCGACCAGTCGAGCAATGCCGCGACGTTCTACAGCGCGGGCCTCAAGGGCCGGTTCGAGGAGGGCAAGCGCACCGACGACCACCGCCTCAAGCACGACACCTACCGCATCCTGGACGTGGTGGACGGTCAGCTCGTCGAGAAAGAGGTGCCGATGCTCAACGCCCTCAACGAGGTGCTGCGCGACGACTACATCAAGGATTCGATGGGCGGCGTCGATCGCTGGAACCGCATCATCGAGAAAGCGGGCATCCCCTTCCGCCTGAAGGTGCCGCACAAGGCCTTCCACCGCAACATCGGTACGTTGGCCGGCGTCAAGGTCAGCCCGGATGGCCGCGTGGTCAGCGACGCCGAGTGGAACGAGCGCGTGGCCGAATGGCTGCCCACCGCGGAGGACCGCGCCTACGTCGCCAGCCTGATGGGCCGCGTGGTGGAGCCGGGCAAGTTTGCCAACTGGATCGCGCCGCCGGTCATGGGCATCAACCGCCAGCCGGTCAACTTCGAATACGTGCGGTTCAACTGATGGACGCCCCCGCCACCGTCGTGCAGCAGCACCTGATCGACCCCGAGATCTGCATCCGCTGCAACACCTGCGAAGCGACGTGTCCGATCGGGGCGATCACGCACGACAGCCGCAACTACGTGGTCGATGCGGACAAATGCAACGCCTGTATGGCGTGCGTGCCCCCGTGCCCGACGGGGGCCATCGACAACTGGCGCGTCGTGCCGCGCGCGCGCACCTACACGCTGGCCGAGCAGCTGGGTTGGGACGAGCTGCCCGCCCCGCTGAGCGAGGAGGCGCTGGCGGCGCTGGGCGGGGACGCCCAAGCCGCCGCGGCCGAGGCGCAGGCAGTGGTGGAGCGCGCGGTCCAGGCGTCCGCGGCTTCGGCCACGGTGGAGCCCCAGGCGGCGGCGTTGACGGGGGCGGCGCTTGGGGCGACGCTTGGGGCGACGCTGCCACCGTGGTCGGCCGCTCACCCCTATACCCATCTGTACGGGCCGCGCGCCGCACGCAAGTCGGTGCGCGCCACCTGCGTCGGCAACCTGCGCGTCACCGAGGTTGGCTCCGACTACGACACGCACCACATCGTGCTGGATTTTGGCGACATGCCGTTTCCGGTGCTGGAGGGGCAGTCGATCGGCATCATCCCGCCGGGCACCGACGCGCAGGGCCGGCCGCACCATCCGCGCCAGTACTCGGTGGCCAGTCCCCGCAACGGCGAGCGCCCGGGGCGCAACAACCTGTCGCTGACGGTCAAGCGCGTGCTGGCCGACCCCCAGGGCCACCCCGTGCGCGGGGTCGCATCCAACTACCTGTGCGATCTGCAGGTCGGTGACACGGTGGAGGTGATCGGCCCGTTTGGCAGCAGCTTCCTGATGCCGAACCATCCGAAGAGCCACCTCGTGATGATCTGCACCGGCACCGGCAGTGCGCCGATGCGGGCCATGACCGAGTGGCGCCGCCGCCTGCGCGCCAGCGGCAAGTTCGAGGGCGGCCGGCTGCTGCTGTTCTTCGGCGCGCGCACGCCGCAGGAGCTGCCGTACTTCGGCCCGCTGCAGAAGCTGCCGCGCGACTTCATCGACATCCACTTCGCATTCAGCCGCGTGCCGGGGCAACCCAAGCGCTACGTGCAGGACGCGATGCGCGAGGCGGCGGCGGAACTGGTGCCGTTGCTGCAGGACCCGGATGCGTATTTCTACGTCTGCGGCCTGCGCGCGATGGAAGAGGGCGTGCTGCTGGCGCTGCGCGACATCGCCACCGGCGCCGGGCTGGACTGGGAGGCGCTGGCCGCCGACCTGCGTGAGCGTGGCCGGCTGCACCTGGAGACGTATTGACCGCGACAGCGTCGGGGGCGGGATTTGCGCTACATTGCGCGGCGTGGAGACCCCCTCGACCTCCGTCAGCGATTCCCCCGATGCGGCTGATCGCCCCAGCCTGCGCACCGGCGTGGTGATGCGCCGCGAGCCGGTCCGCGGCCCGATGGCGCGCTGGCAGCCGTGGCGCTGGGTGCTGGCCGACGTGCAGGTGCTGCAGGCACCCGCGGGCTTGGCGACCGCCACGTGGCCAGTAGCGGCCGACGAGGCCGGCCCGGTGCCTCTGGAATCGGCGGCTGGCGCCGCTGTGCCCGCGGGAGCGCAGCACTGGGGCTTTGCCGGCCTGCCGGTGACGCTGCACCCCGAGGATGCGGAGGGCTACCTGCTCAACGTCACCGCGCCGGCGCCGTGCTTCTGGGTGCTGTGGCGCGAGCCGGAGGCCGACGACGGCCTGCCGCAGCCGCTGATCGTCACGTTGAGCTACCACGACGCCGGCCGCTGGCTGGACGCGCAGGAGCGCGTCGACCAGGTGCCGGCCCCGGCGGACGTGGTGGCGTGGCTGGCCGACTACGCCCACCGCCACCACCGGCCGGAGCCCAAGCGCCGCGCCCGGCCGGCGAGCTTTCAGCCGCTGACCGACCGCTTCGGTCAGCCGGCGCGCATCAGCACCGGCGCGACGCGCCGCGGAGGCCCGGCATGAGCGCCGACGGCGAGGGCTTCCTTTCCCGCTGGTCGCGCCGCAAGGCGCAGGCGCGCGCCGGGGTCGTGCCGCCCGAGCCGCTCGATCCGCCCGACCCGGCGACAGTGGCGCCGGTCTCCGCGCCGGTCGCCGGACACGACGCTGCGTCCGAGGCCCGGCCTGCCGCCGCGCCGCCGGGGGATCAGACGGCCCGCGCCGGCGCGCCGGACGGCGCGGCCGCGCCCGCGAACCTGCCTGGCCCCGCCGAGCCGCTGCCGACGCTGCAGGACGCGCTGCGCCTGACGCCCGAGGCCGATTTCCGCCCGTTCGTGCGCCCCGAAGTGGCGCCCGAGGTGCGCAACGCCGCGCTGCGCCGGCTGTTCGCCGACCCGCACTTCAACCAGATGGACGGGCTGGACGTCTACATCGACGACTATTCCCGGCCCGACCCGCTGCCGGCCGCGCTGGCGCGGCGCATGGTGGCGGCGCAGTTCATGCGGCTGTTCGACGAGCCCAAGGAAGCCGCCGGCGACGGCCCCGCCGTCCTGGCGGCAGCCCCTGCCTTGAATGACGGCACCGCGTCCGACCCCGCCCCCGCCGCGGCGCCCGTCGTGGCGCCGCCGTCCGAGCCTGCCCGATGACGATCCTCGCCTGCACCTGCAACCGCACGCAACCGATCGACGAGGCCGCCCTGGCGCGCGCGCTGGGCGAGCCGGTCGCGCTGCACCACGCGCTGTGCCGGCGCGAGGCGGCGGCGTTCCAGCGCGCCGCGCGCGACGATGCGCCGCTGACGGTGGCCTGCACGCAGGAGCAGCGGCTGTTCGCCGAGCTGGCCGAGGCCACCGAGGGCGTGCCGCCGGCCGACGTGCGGCCGATCCGCTTTGTCAACGTGCGCGAGACCGGCGGCTGGTCGCGCGACGCGCGCCACGCCACGCCGAAGATGGCCGCGCTGCTGGCGGCGGCGCGCCTGCCAGATCCGGAGCCGGTGCCGACGGTGCGTTACGACAGCGGCCGCGCGCGGCTGCTGGTGATCGGCCCGCTGGAGGCGGCGCAGGGGCTGGCCGAGCGGCTGGCCGACGTCTGGCAGGTGACGCTGCTGGGCACCGGCGGCGCGCTGGCGCAGGCGCACCGCTTTCCGGTGCTGGCCGGCCGTGTCATGGGCCTCACCGGGTGGCTGGGCGCCTTCACGCTGCGCTGGGTGGACGACAACCCGATCGCGCTGGACCTGTGCACGCGCTGCAACGCCTGCGTCGCCGCCTGCCCGGACGGCGCCATCGGTCTGGACTACCAGGTCGACCTGAACGCCTGCCGCGCGCACCGCGACTGCGTGCGCGTCTGCGAGGCGCCGGGGGCGATCGACTTCGCCCGCGAGGCCGAGCCGCAGCAGGCCGAGTTCGACGCCGTGCTGGACCTGCGGCCGGCGCCGGCCTTCACGCAGCACGCGCCGCCGCAGGGCTACGTGCACCTGCCGCCGGGGCTGGACGCCGAGGCGCGGCTGGCGCGCCTGTGGGTGCTGCGCGAGCTGGTCGGCACGTTCGACAAGCCCCGCTTCTTCCGCTACCAGCAGCGCCTGTGCGCGCACGCCCGCAACGAGAAGGTCGGCTGCCAGGCGTGCGTGGAGGTGTGCTCGGCCAGCGCGATCCGCAGCGACGCCGAGCGCCAGCGCATCGTCATCGAGCCGCACCTGTGCGTCGGCTGCGGCGCCTGCAGCACCGTGTGCCCGAGCGGCGCGCTGACGTTCGCCTACCCCGACCCGGCGCACCAGGGCCGGGCGCTGAAGACGCTGCTGGCCACCCACCGCGCCGCCGGCGGGCGCGACGCCGCGCTGCTGCTGCACAGCCAGGGCGCCGGCCAGCGGCTGCTGGAGGACTGGGGGCGCGCCGCGCGGCTGGACACCGGCGTGCACGGGGTGCCGGCGCGCGTGATCCCGTGGGCGCTGTGGCACACCGCCAGCACGGGGCTGGAGCTGTGGCTGGCGGCGATCGCCTGGGGCGCGAGCCAGGTGTGGCTGCTGCTGACCGACGAGGAGGCGCCGCAGTACGCCGAGGCGCTGCGCGCGCAGATGGCGGTGGCGCAGGCGATCCTGCACGGGCTCGGCTACCGCGGCGAGCACCTGCGCCTGCTGCAGGCGCGCGACGCGCGCGACCTCGCCGCGCTCGATGCGGAGGTGCGCTCGCTGGCGCCGGCGCAGGGCGTGGCGCAGCCGGCGACGTTTGCGGCGCTGGCCGACAAGCGCGCCACGCTGGAGCTGGCGCTGGAGCACCTGATCGCCCACGCCCCGGTGCGCCCGGCCGACGGCGTGGTGGCGCTGCCCGCGGCCGGCGCGCCGCTGGGCACCCTGCAGGTGAACCCCGACGCCTGCACGCTGTGCATGAGCTGCGTCGGCGCCTGCCCGGCCGGCGCGCTGCAGGACAACCCCGCCGCGCCGCAGCTGCGCTTCATCGAGAAGAACTGCGTGCAGTGCGGCCTGTGCGCGCGCACCTGCCCGGAAAAGGCCATCACCCTGCAGCCGCGCCTGTGGCTGGACGCGCGCCGGCGCGAGCCGCGCGTGCTGCACGAGCAGCCGCCGTTTCACTGCGTCCGCTGCGGCAAGCCGTTCGGCACGCTCAAGGGCGTGGAGACGATGCTGGCGCGCCTGAGTGCCCACCCGATGTTCCAGGGCGCGGCGGCCGAGCGGCTCCGGATGTGCGGCGATTGCCGCGTCATCGACCTCCACACCAGCAGCCACGAAGTCAGGATCACCGACCTGTGACGACCCCTCCCATGGCCGAATCCGCCCTGCCGTTTCCCACCCGCGCCTTCGACGAGGAGACCGCGCGCGCCGAGCTGTACGGCCTGCTGGCCGCGCTGCTGGCCGCCCCGCCGGCCGACGAGCTGCTGGCGCGCCTGCGCGTCGCCGTGACCGAGGCGCCGGCGCGCGGCGGCTTCCTCGAGGCGCCGTGGCAGGCGCTGGTGGCGCAGGCGCGCGCGCAGTCGGCCGAGCAGGTGCGCGACGAGTACGAGGCGCTGTTCGGCGGCGTCGGCAAGCCGGAGGTGGTCCTGTACGCCTCGCATTACCTGAGCGGCTTCCTGAACGACAAGCCGCTGGCGGCGCTGCGCGGGGAACTGGCCGCGCTCGGCCTGGCGCGCGCCGAGGGCGTCAGCGAGCCGGAGGACCACCTCGCTTTCCTGTGCGAGGTGATGCGCTTCCTGATCGCCGGCGACGACGCCGAGGTCTGCAACCTGGCGCGCCAGCACGCCTTCTTCGCCGCCCACCTGCACCCGTGGGTGCCGGCGCTGTGCGACGCGCTGCAGGCGCATCCGGCGGCGCGCTTCTACGCCGCGCTGGCGGAGCTGCTGCGCGCCTTCGTGCAGGTGGAGGCGCAGGCCTTCGAGATGGCGTGAGCGCGGCGGCGCGCGCGGGCGGGCACGGCGATGCACGAGGCGAGCCTGGCCGGCAGCGTGCTGCGCATCGTCGAGCAGGCCGCCGCGCGCGAGGGCTTTGCGCGCGTGCTGCGGCTGCGGCTGGCGGTGGGGGCGCTGGCGGCGGTGGACGAGGGCGCGCTGCGCTTCGCGCTGGCGGCCATCGCGCCGGGCACCGTGCTGGACGGCGCGCAGGTGGACGTGGAGACCGTGCCGGGGCGCGGCCGCTGCGCCGCCTGCGGCGCGGAGGGGCCGCTGCCGGCGCTCGGTGCGGCGTGCGCGGCTTCGACTTCGACGTCGTCATCCACGTCGGCGCCGGGGCCTACGTCTGCGGCGAGGAGTCGGCGCTGATCGAGTCGCTGGAGGGCCGCCGCGGCGTGCCGCGCATCCGGCCACCGTTTCCGGTCGAGCGCGGCTACCTCGGCCGGCCGACGGTCGTCAACAACGTCGAGACCTTCGTCGCCGTGGCGCACATCCTGCGCCGCGGCGGCGCTTGGTGGGCGGCGATCGGCACGCTGCAGTCCACCGGCACCAAGCTGCACAGCGTCAGCGGCGACTGCGCGCGCCCCGGCGTGTACGAGTACCCGCTCGGCACGCCGCTTCAGCGCATCCTGGCCGACTGCGGCGCCGCCGACGCGCAGGCGGTGCAGGTCGGCGGCCCATCCGGCACCTGCGTGCCGGCGGCGCAGTTCGGCCGCGCCATCGCCTTCGAGGACCTGCCCAGCGCCGGCGCGCTGATGGTGTTCGACCGCTCGCGCGACCTGTTCGAGGTGGCGCGCCACTTCGCACGCTTCTTCGCGCACGAGAGCTGCGGCCTGTGCACGCCGTGCCGCGTCGGCACCGAGCTGGTGGTGCGCCGGCTCGACAAGCTGGCGCAGGCGCGAGGCGCCGGGCGCGGCTCGGCGTTCGATGTCGAGCGGCTGCGCGAGCTCGACGCGCTGCTGCACGGCGGCACGCACTGCGGGCTGGGCATGTCGGCCTGCAACCCGCTGCGCGACACGCTGGCGCACTTCGCCGGCGCCTACGCGCAGCGCGCCGTGGCGGCGGACTTTCAGCCCGACCTCGACCTGGACGCGCTGCTGGAGCCGACGCGGCGCGCCGGGCACGAGGTGCCGCACCTGTGCTGGGACGCGCGCGTTTCGCCCAGCGCCTCGTGCCGGCTGTGCACCGTGCTGGCCGACGGCCGGCCGGTGGCCGCCTGCGCAACGCCGGCGCAGCCGGGGCAGCGCGTGCAGTGCCACGTGCCGGTGCTGGCGCAGCAGCGGCTGCGGCTGCTGCAGTTGCTGTTCGTCGAGGGGCACCACTTCTGCCCGGGCTGTGAGAAGAGCGGCGCCTGCCGGCTGCAGGCCGCCGCCGCGCGCGCCGGCATGACCGAGCTGCACTTCGAGGCGCTCGACCCCGACCGCCGCGTCGACGCCAGCCACCCGGACGTCTGGTTCGAGCCGGGCCGCTGCATCCTGTGCCAGCTGTGCGTGCGCGCCAGCGACGAGCTGGACGGCAAGCGCGTGTTCGCCATCGGCGGGCGGGGGCTCGGCGCGCACCTGCTGATCGACAGCCCCAGCGGCCGGCTCGGCGACAGCGCGCTGTCGGTGCACGACGCCGCGGCGCACATCTGCCCGGTGGGCGCGCTGCTGCCCAAGCGCGTCGGCTTCGCGCAGCCGATCGGCCGCCGGCCCTTCGACGATGCGGAGACGCGCGGATGAGCCCGCCGCCGACCTCCACGCCCCCGACCGTCGGTGCCGCGCCGCGCAAGTGGCGCGTGGCCACGGTGTCGCTGGCCGGCTGCTTCGGCTGCCACATGTCGCTGCTGGACATCGACGAGCGGCTGTTCGAGCTGATCGAGCGCGTCGAGTTCGACCGCTCGCCGCTGACCGACCTCAAGACCCTGGCGCCCTGCGACCTCGGGCTGGTGGAGGGCGGCCTGTGCAACGCCGAGAACGTCGAGGTGCTGCGGCGCTTCCGCGCCCAGTGCCGCATCCTGGTGGCGGTGGGGGCGTGCGCGATCACCGGCGGGCTGCCGGCGCTGCGCAACCACCTGGACGTCGGCGAGGTGCTGCGCGCCACGTATGGCGAGCGCGTGCCGGACGACCCGGAGCTGCCGCTGCCGCTGGCGCGCGTGCTGCCGGTGCACGAGGTGGTGCGCATCGACCACGCGCTGCCCGGCTGCCCGCCGCCGGCGGATGCGTTCTGGCAGCTGCTGCAGGACCTGATGGCCGGCCGCGCGCCGGCGCTGCACGGGGGGCTGATCCGCTATGACTGACGGCGCCGCCACCACCCCCACGGGCCTGCGCCGCGTGGCGATCGACCCGCTGACGCGCGTGGAGGGCCACGGCAAGGTCACGCTGCTGCTGGACGAGCAGGGCCGCGTGCAGCAGGCGCGGCTGCACATCGTCGAGTTCCGCGGCTTCGAGCAGTTCATCGTCGGCCGGCCGTACTGGGAGGTGCCGGTGCTGGTGCAGCGGCTGTGCGGCATCTGCCCGGTGTCGCACCACCTGGCGGCGTCCAAGGCGCTGGACCGCGTCGTCGGCGGCTGGCCGGTGCCGCCGGCGGCCGACGCCATCCGCCGCCTGATGCACCACGGCCAGATCGTGCAGAGCCACGCGCTGCACTTCTTCCACCTGGCCTCGCCGGACCTGCTGTTCGGCTTCGACGCCGAGCCGGCGCGGCGCCACATCGCCGCGGTGGCACAGGCCTTCCCGGACACGGCGCGCCAGGGCGTGCTGCTGCGCCGCTTCGGGCAGGAGGTGATCCGCGTCACCGCCGGCAAGCGCGTGCACGGCACCGGCTCGGTGCCCGGCGGCGTCAACCGCACCGTGACGCGGCAGGAGCGCGACGCGCTGCGCGCCGAGCTGCCGCAGGTGCTGGACTGGGCCGAGGCGGCGGTCGATCTGGCGCAGCGGCTCACCACCGCGCTGCCGCCCGAGGAGGCGGCGCTGGCCGAGACGCCGGCGGCGCTGCTGTCGCTGGTGGGGCCGGACGGGGCGCTCGAGCTGTACGACGGCGTGCTGCGCGTGCGCGAGGCCGACGGCCGCCTGGCCGAGGACGGCTGGGAGGACCAGCGCTACCGCGAGCTGATCGACGAGGCCGTGCAGCCGTGGAGCTACATGAAGTTCCCGTACCGCCGCGCGCTCGGCCCGCAGCTCGGCTGGTACCGCGTCGGGCCGCTGGCGCGGCTGCAGAACTGCGACTTCATCCCGACCCCGCGCGCCGAGGCGCGCCGGCAGGCCTTCGTCGCCGCGCACGGCGGGCGGCCGGTGCACCGGGTGCTGGCCACGCACTGGGCGCGCATGATCGAGCTGCTGCACGGCGTGGAGATGGTGGCGCGGCTGCTGGACGACGACGCCATCCTCGGCGGGGGGCCGCTGCGGGCGCAGGGGCCGCGCCGGCGCCGCGGCGTCGGCGTCATCGAGGCGCCGCGCGGCACGCTGATCCACGACTACGAGGTCGGCGACGACGACCTGGTGGCGCGCTGCAACCTGATCGTCTCCACCACGCACAACAACACCGCGATGAACGAGGCGGTGCGCGCGGTGGCGCAGCGCTTCCTCGACGGCCGCGCGCTGACCGAGGGGCTGCTCAACCGCATCGAGGTCGCCATCCGCGCCTACGACCCCTGCCTGTCGTGCGCCACGCACGCGCTCGGGCAGATGCCGCTGGCGGTGACGCTGCGCGACGCGCGCGGCGCGCTGCTGGACCACCTGGTGCGCGCGGCCGACGGCAGGCTCGTGCGCGACGAGCCGGCGCACGCCGCCGACGAGCCGGCGTGAGCGCGCCGGCGCCGCTGCTGGTGCTGGGCTGGGGCAACCCCGGCCGCGGCGACGATGCGCTCGGGCCGCTGCTGGTCGAGCGGCTGCTGGCGCAGGCCGCCGACCTGGCGCAGCGCGGCGTGCTGGAGGGGCTGACCGACTTCCAGCTGCAGATCGAGCACGCGCTGGACGTGGCGGGCCGCGAGCACGTGCTGTTCGTCGACGCGGCGCGCGATCTGGCCGAGCCGTTCGCGGTGCGGCCGCTGGCGCCACGCGCCGCGCCGACGCCGTTCACGCACGCGCTGGCGCCCGAGGCGCTGCTGCACGTGGCCGAGCGGCTGCACGGCCGCGCCCCGCCGGCGACGCTGCTGGCGCTGCGCGCGCACCGCTTCGACTTCGGTGCGCAGCCGTCGGACGTGGCGGCGCAGGCGCTGCAGGCCGGGCTGGCGTGGGCGCTTGCCTGGCTGCGCGCTCAGGCCGCCTCGGGCGGCGGCTGCGGGTCGCGCGGCTCGGCGTAGAGCCGCACGCGAAACACCGCCCCCGGCCCGTCGGCGCGGTTGTCCGCCTCCAGCCGGCCGCCGTAGCGCTCCAGCAGCCCCTGGCTGACCCACAGCCCCAGCCCGTGCCCGTCCGGCTTGGTGGTGAAGAACGGCGTGAACAGCCGCGCGCGCACCTCCGGCGGCAGGCCCGGGCCGCGGTCGCGCACCTCCACCCACGCACCCACCGGCGCGCCGTCCTCGACCCAGTCGCCGCTGGCCAGCTCCACCTCGGCGCCGTCGGGGCTGGCCTGCACCGCGTTGACCAGCAGGTTGATGACGACCTGCTGCAGCTCCTGCCGGTTGCACGCCACCGGGGCGGTGGGGCGGTCGTCGCGGCGCAGCCGGATGCCGCGCTGCTGCAGCAGCCGCTCCACCAGCACGACGCAGTCGTCCAGCACCGCCGGCAGCGCCAGCGGCTCCACGTAGCCGGCGAACTCGGTCGGCCGCGCGTGCTGCAGCAGCCGCGTGACGATCAGCCGGATGCGCTCGACCTGCGCGTCGATCAGCGCCAGCTCCGCCTGCACCGGCGCCGCCGCCGGCCCCAGCGTCTCGCGCAGCAGGTCCAGGTTGCCCTGGATGACGGCGATCGGGTTGTTGATCTCGTGCGCCAGCCCGGCGCTGAGCTGCCCGATGGTGGCCAGCCGCTCGCTGCGGATCAGCTGCTGCTGCGCCTGGCGCAGCGCGGCGTGGCTGGCCTGCAGCTCGCGCGTGCGCTCGGCGACGCGGCGGTCCAGCGTCTCGGCCCAGGCGCGCAGGTGCGCGGTCTGCTCGGCCAGCAGGTCCAGCAGGCGGTCCATGTGCTGCGCCAGCGCGCCCAGCTCGTCGCGCGCCGCCACCGGACCGACGCGCGCCGTGGTGTCGCCGCGTTCGATGCGGCGCATCGTGGCGTCCATGCGCTCCACCGGCTCCACCAGCGCCCGCGCGCGCCGCAGCGTCCAGCGCGCCGCCGCCGCCATCACCAGCCCGAACAGCAGCGCCGTGCCGCCCAGCACCCCCCACTTGACCCAGCGCAGCGGCGCCTCCAGGAAGCCGACGTAGAGCATGCCGATGGGCCGGCCCAGGCTGTCGGTCAGCGGCTCGTAGGCGCTGACGTACCAGTCGCGGACGACGAAGGCGCGGTCCAGCCAGGTGCGGCCCTCGCCGAGCACGGCGTCGCGCACCGCCTGCGACACGCGCGTGCCGATGGCGCGCTCGTCGCCGAACAGGCGCACGTTGGTGCTGATGCGCACGTCGTCGAGGAACAGCGTGGCCGTGCCCTGGCTGCCGAACGGCAGCGATCCCTCCGGGTAGACGATGCGGTTGAGGTGGTCGATGAAGTCCAGGTTGCGGTTGAGCAGCAGGCCGCCGTGCAGCACCCAGCCGGGCAGCGGCGCGTCGTCCGGCAGCGGCGCGCTGGCCAGCATCAGCAGCGCGCGCTCCTCCACCGTGCGCGCGGTGGGGGCGGCGTTGCGCGTCGGCACCAGCGCGATGCCCAGCCGCGGCTGCAGGTGCGACGCGAGCGCGGCCACCTGCGCCGGCTCCCACACCACCAGGCGCGCCGCGCTGCCGCGCGCCTGCGCCGGCGGCGCCACGGGGTCGTGCGGCGGGCGCAGCACCAGCACGTCCAGCCCCAGGCGCTGGCGCTCCTGCTCCAGCCACGCCTGCAGCGGTTCGGCGTCGGGCGCGGCCGCCGCCGGCCGGCGCGGGGCCAGCCGTTGCAGCTGGCGGTGCAGCGCGTGCGACTCGGCCACCTCGCGCGTGCCGCCGCCCACCTCCTGCAGCACCTGCTCGAAGTAGCCGCGCGCCACCGCCAGGTCGGCGCGCACCTTGGTCTGCAGCAGCCGGTCGTAGGCCAGCGTCGTCCACGCCGCCAGCACCAGCAGCAAGCCCGCCAGCGCCAGCAGCAGCGGCGCCAGCGCCAGCGTCAGCAGCTGGGCCCGCACCGAGGCGTCCAGCCGCGCGCGCCAGCGTCGCCAGGCGTTCATCGGCCCCGGCCGTCCTGCGCCGCCCACTCGGCCGCGCGCCGCTCCAGCGTGCGCCGCGACACGCCCAGCAGCTGCGCCGCGCGCGTCTTGTCGCCGCCGACCGAATCCAGCACCGCCTGGATGTGGCGGCGCTGCAGCGTCTCCAGGTCCAGCGGCGCCTCGCCAGGGCTGGCGGCCAACGGCTCGCGCAGCGGCGGGTACAGGGCCGAGACGTTGACCTCGCCGAGGATCAGCGAGCGCTCGACCCAGTTGCGCAGCTCGCGCACGTTGCCGGGCCAGCGGTAGCGCTGCAGCAGCGCCATCGCCTCGGCGTCGATCGCGAGCGGGGCCACGCCCAGCGCCGGCGCCAGCGTCTGCACGAAGTGCTGCACCAGCGCCGGGATGTCCTCGAGCCGCTCGCGCAGCGGCGGCAGCGTCACGTCCACCACGCGCAGGCGGAAGTACAGGTCCTCCCGGAAGCGCCCGGCGGCCACCTCGTCGGCCAGCGGCCGGTTGGTGGCGGCGATCACGCGCACGTCCACCGGGACGGTCTGCTGGCTGCCCACGGGGCGGATCTGCCGCTCCTCCAGCACGCGCAGCAGGCTGGCCTGCACCGGCGGCGGCAGGTCGGCCACCTCGTCGAGGAACAGCGTTCCGCCCTGCGCGTAGACGAACAGCCCGTCGTGCCCGCCGTGGCCGCCGGCGGCGTGGCCGAACAGCTCGCGCGCCAGCTGCTCGGCCGACGGCGTGCCGCACTGCACGGCGACGAACGGCCCGCCGGCGCGCGGGCTGCGCGCGTGCAGCGCGCGCGCCACCAGCTCCTTGCCGGTGCCGGACTCGCCCTGGATCAGCACGGTGCTGGGCATCGGCGCGAGGCGCTCGATCGCCGCGCGCACCGCCTGCGTCGCGGCGGCCTCGCCGATCAGCGGCGTGCCCTCCGAGCGCGACGGCCGCACGTGGCGGCGCAGCACGAAGTTCTCGCGCCGCAGCCGCGCACGCTCGTGGCACTGGCGGATGGCGTTGAGGATCTGCGGCACGCGAAAGGGCTTGAGGATGAAGTCCGACGCGCCGGCGCGCAGCGCCTCGATGGCGGTGTCGAGCGAGGCGAACGCCGTGATCAGGATCACCTCGCCGCCGTAGCCCTGCTCGCGCAGCGCCTGCAGCCACTGCACGCCGCTCGTCCCCGGCAGCGCCACGTCCAGGATCACGAGGTCGAAGCGCTGCGCGCGCATCCAGCGCTCGCCTTCCTCGGCGCTGGCGGCGGCGGCGACGAAGCGGCAGCGCGGCGCCAGCGTCTTGATCAGGAAGTTGCGCATGCCCGGCTCGTCGTCGACGACAAGAATGGCCCCCTCGGGCCAACTGCCCTCCTGCCCAGCGGTGGACGGGGGGTCGGTGGGGAGGGGCTCGCGCAGGTCAGCCATGGCGCACCATTGTAAAAAAGCCCTAGCGTTTTGCTCGACTACTGTCGCGTATGGGACAGATCGGACGTGCGACAGGCTGCGCGGGTCCGCGACAAGTTGTCGCCCCGGTGGAGTCGATGCGTCGCGCGCTCCGGGGCGCCCGGGCATCGATCGAACCGTCTTGCCTTCGTGGTTGCGGTGCAGCAAACATCAGCGCATGGTGATGCGCCGATGGAATGCGGCTTGCTTCCAAAATCCCCTCGGCTTGGCTTGGAACGGTCCGCGCCGGCGTGGTCGGGATGGGGGCGGCGCAGCCCTCTGGTCAGATGCGCCGTGGCGCGTTAACGTAGCGGGCACGTACCCTGGATTCCCGACGCCGAGGAGCCCCCCGATGAAGCACGAGCCGACCCCCGTTCTGCCCGGTCGCCGCCGCTGGTTTGCGGCCGCTGGCGCCGTGGGCGCCGCCGCCGCTGCGGTCAGCGTTCTACCCGTCGCCCCCCGTTCCTCCGTCACCGAGGCGCCCACGCCGACCCCGGCCCCGCGCCGCGGCGGCGGCTATCACGCCAGCGCCCACGTACAGCGCTACTACGACACCACCCGCGTCTGACCGTCCCTTTAGGAGACCGGCCATGCTGCTCACCCGCACTTCGCATCGCCCCGCCGCTGGCTCCCGCGGCGAGGGCGCCTTCGTCGACCGCCTGCGCCACGGCTTGTCGCGCGCGCTGCCCACCGTAGACCGGCGCGCTTTCCTGCGCCGCTCCGGCCTGGGCCTGGGCGTGGGGCTCGCCGCCACCCAGCTGACGCTGGTGCAGCGTGCCAAGGCGGCCGACAAAGCCGCCACCGGCGCCGGCACCGGCAAGGTGGAGGTCAAACGCACCGTCTGCACGCACTGCTCGGTCGGCTGTGCCATCGACGCCGTGGTGGAAAACGGCGTCTGGGTGCGGCAGGAGCCGGTGTTCGACTCGCCGATCAACCTGGGCGCGCACTGCGCCAAGGGCGCCTCGGTCCGCGAGCACGGCCACGGCGAGTACCGCCTGCGCTACCCGATGAAGCTGGTCAACGGCAAGTACCAGCGCATCGGCTGGGATCAGGCGCTGGACGAGATCGCGGCACGCATGAAGCAGCTGCGCGACGAGAGCGGCCCGGATGCGCTGTACTTCGTCGGCTCGTCCAAGCACAGCAACGAGCAGGCCTACCTGCTGCGCAAGTTCGTCAGCTTCTGGGGCACGAACAACTGCGACCACCAGGCGCGCATCTGCCACTCGACCACGGTCGCGGGCGTGGCCAACACCTGGGGCTACGGCGCGATGACCAATTCGTACAACGACATGCAATACAGCAAGGTCGCGTTGTACATTGGCTCCAACGCCGCCGAGGCCCACCCGGTGTCGATGCTGCACATGCTGCACGCCAAGGAGCTGGGCTGCAAGATGATCGTGGTCGACCCGCGCTTCACGCGCACCGCGGCCAAGGCCGACGAGTACGTGCGCATCCGCTCCGGCACCGACATCCCGTTCCTGTTCGGCGTGCTCTACCACATCTTCAAGAACGGCTGGGAGGACAAGGCCTACATCCAGGCGCGCGTCTACGGTATGGACAAGGTGCGCGAGGAGGTGCTGGCCCAATGGACGCCCGACAAGGTCGAGGAGGCCTGCGGTGTCAAAGAGGAGCAGGTCTTCAAAGTGGCCAAGATGCTGCACGAAAACCGCCCCGGCACCATCGTGTGGTGCATGGGGCAGACGCAGCACAGCATCGGCAACGCGATGGTGCGCGCCTCGTGCATCCTGCAGCTGGCGCTGGGCAACATCGGCGTCTCCGGTGGCGGGGCCAACATCTTCCGTGGTCACGACAACGTGCAGGGCGCCACCGATGTCGGCCCCAACCCGGACTCGCTGCCGGGGTACTACGGCTTGGCCGCAGGCGCGTGGAAGCACTTCGCCACCGTGTGGGGCGTGGACTACGAGTGGATCAAGTCGCGCTACGCCGAGGGCATGATGGAAAAACCCGGCATCACGGTGTCGCGCTGGATCGACGGCGTGCTGGAGAAAAACGAACTCATCGACCAGGGGCCCAACCTGCGCGGGGTGTTTTTCTGGGGCCATGCGCCCAACTCCCAGACCCGTGGCCTGGAGATGAAAAAGGCCATGGACAAGCTGGACCTGCTGGTGGTGATCGACCCGTACCCGTCGGCCACCGCGGCGATGGCGGCGATGCCGGGCGATCCGGCCGACCTCAACCCCAACCGCGCGGTCTACCTGCTGCCGGCGACCACGCAGTTCGAGACCAGCGGATCGTGTACGGCGTCCAACCGCTCGATCCAGTGGCGCGAGAAGGTCATCGAGCCGCTGTGGGAGAGCCGCAGCGACCACATGATCATGTATCAGCTGGCGCAGCGGCTGGGCTTTGCCAACGAGCTGGTCAAGAACGTCAAGCTGCAGAAGGTCAACGGCATGGACGAGCCGGTGCCCGAGGACATCCTGCGCGAGATCAACCGCGGGGTGTGGACCATCGGCTACACCGGCCAGAGCCCGGAGCGGCTAAAGGCCCACATGCGCCACATGCAGGCCTTCGACGTCAAGACCCTGCGCTGCAAGGGCAAGGTCGTCGACAAGGAGACGGGCTACGACCTGAGCGGCGACTACTTTGGCCTGCCGTGGCCGTGTTTCGGCACGCCCGAGCTCAAGCACCCGGGCTCGCCCAATCTGTACGACACCTCCAAGCATGTGATGGACGGTGGCGGCAACTTCCGCGCCAACTTCGGCGTCGAGCGCGACGGCGTGAGCCTCCTGGCCGAGGACGGCTCGCACTCCAAGGGCGCCGACATCACCACCGGCTACCCGGAGCTGGACCACATCCTGCTCAAGAAACTCGGTTGGTGGGACGAGCTGACCGAAGAAGAGAAAAAGGCCGCCGAGGGCAAGAACTGGAAGACTGACCTGTCGGGCGGCATGATCCGCGTGTTCATGAAGAACCACGGCTGCCAC
This sequence comes from Tepidimonas fonticaldi, assembly GCF_007556755.1. Lineage (GTDB taxonomy): Bacteria > Pseudomonadota > Gammaproteobacteria > Burkholderiales > Burkholderiaceae_C > Tepidimonas > Tepidimonas fonticaldi. The sequence goes on from NZ_VJOO01000022.1 coordinate 23,189, forward strand.
CCGTTCGGCAACGCCAAAGCGCGCGCCGTGGTGTGGAACTTCCCCGACCCGATCCCGCAGCACCGCGAGCCGATCTACGGCAACCGCCCGGACCTGATCGCCAAGTACCCGACGCACGACGACCAGAAGACGCGCTGGCGTCTGCCGATCCTCTACAAGACGCTGCAGCAGAAGAACGTCGAGGACAAGCTGCACGAGAAATTCCCGCTGGTGATGACCTCGGGCCGCCTGGTCGAGTATGAGGGCGGCGGCGAGGAGACGCGCTCCAACCCGTGGCTCGCGGAGCTGCAGCAGGAGATGTTCGTCGAGATCCACCCGGCCGCCGCCGCGCAGCGCGGCATCCGCAACGGCGACCGCGTGTGGGTGACGACGCCGACCGGCGCGCGCATCAACGTGCAGGCGCTGGTGACGCCGCGGGTGGCCGAGGACCATGTGTTCCTGCCGTTCCACTTCTCGGGCCGCTGGCAGGGGCAGGACATGCTGGCGTACTACCCGCAAGGCGCCGCGCCCCTGGTGCGTGGCGAAGCGGCCAACACCGCCACCACCTACGGCTACGACATCGTGACCATGATGCAAGAGACCAAGACCACGATCTGCAACGTGGAACGCGCCTGAGGAGCAGACCATGGCCCGCATGAAATTCATCTGTGACGCCGAGCGCTGCATCGAGTGCAACGGCTGCGTGACCGCGTGCAAGAACGAGCACGAGGTGCCCTGGGGCGTCAACCGCCGCCGCGTCGTCACGCTCAACGACGGCGTGCCGGGCGAGAAGTCGATCTCGGTCGCCTGCATGCACTGCTCCGACGCGCCGTGCATGGCGGTCTGCCCGGTGCAGTGCTTCTACCGCACCGAGGAAGGCGTCGTCCTGCACGACAAGGACATCTGCATCGGCTGCGGCTACTGCAGCTACGCCTGCCCGTTCGGCGCGCCGCAGTTTCCGGGGCAGGGCACGTTTGGCGTGCGCGGCAAGATGGACAAATGCACCTTCTGCGCCGGCGGCCCCGAGGCCAACGGCAGCCAGGCCGAGTTCGAGAAGTACGGCCGCAACCGCCTGGCCGAAGGCAAACTGCCGGCCTGCGCCGAGATGTGTTCCACCAAGGCGCTGCTGGCCGGCGACGGCGACGTGATCGCCGACATCTTCCGCACCCGCGTGCTGCAGCGCGGCAAGGGCGCCGAGGTGTGGGGCTGGGGCACGGCTTACGGCACGCAATCCAAGGCGGGGGCTTGATCATGCGCACGCGTCCCATCACCCTCACCGCCGGTGCAGTCCTCGCCGCGGCCCTGCTGGCCGGCTGCGAGCGGCCGCAGACCGCCACCGGCATCAAATCCGACCAGCCGCCGTACCGTGGCAGCACGGCGCCCGCCTTTGCCGATTCGGGCTGGCAGGCGGGTGACCGCAACGCCTGGGCGCAGCACCTGCGTGCGCGCGCCCAGTACGGCCAGAACGAGTACAGCCGCCCGCCGGGCGGCGCCGCCCAGTGAAGCCGGAGGTGTGGCCATGAGCACGATCCCGATCCCGGCCGCGCGCGCGCTGGCGCGGCTGGCGGCGCTGGCCGCCTCGCTGACAGTGGCCGCTGCGGCGCTGGCGCAGCAGGCCCCGGCGGCCGCACCCGCTCCCGCAGGGGAACCGCGCACGCTGGTGGATGCGGCCAGCCAGCCCGGCTACGCGACGCAGAACAACGCCGAACGCGCCCAGGTGCAGCCCGGCAACAACGCGCCGATGTGGCGGCAGGTGGGGCAGGGCGTGGAGGGCGTGGTCAACTTCCCGTACCGCGAATACGGCGTGCTGATCCAGCCCACCGTGCAGTACCCCGGTTCGGCCGCCACCAACGCCGGCGAGGCGTGGCGCCAGGTGCGCAACCGCGTCATCCTGCCCTACGGCGGCTCGCTGGTGCTGATCGCACTGCTGGCGGTGGCGATCTTCTACTTCACCAAGGGGCCGCTGAAGCTGCACGCGCCCGAGACCGGGCGCAGGATCGAGCGCTTCACGCCGTTCGAGCGCGCGGCGCACTGGGCCAACGCGGCGGCCTTCGTGCTGCTGGCGGTGTCGGGGCTGGTGATGGCGCTGGGCCAGTACGTGCTGCGGCCGGTCGTCGGCGCCACGCTGTTCGGCTGGCTGACCTACGCGCTGAAGAACGTGCACAACTTCGTCGGGCCGCTGTTCGCGGTGTCGCTGGTCATCATCATCGCCACCTTCGTGCGCGACAACCTGCCGCGGCGCGAGGACTGGGCGTGGTTGACGCGCTTCGGCGGCCTGTTCGGCGACCGCGAGGTGCCGTCGCACCGCTTCAACGCTGGCGAGAAGATCGTGTTCTGGGGCGGCGTGTTCGTGCTCGGGCTGGTGGTGGTCGGCTCCGGCCTGGTGCTGGACAAGCTGGTGCCGGGGCTGGAGTATCTGCGTGCGCACATGCAGCTGGCGCACATGATCCACGCCAGCGCCGCGCTGCTGATGGTGGCGCTGTTCATCGGCCACATCTACATGGGCACGGTCGGCACCGAAGGCGCCTACCGGGCGATGAAGACCGGCTACGTCGACGAGACCTGGGCGCGCGAGCACCACCAGCTCTGGTACGAGGACATCCAGGCCGGCCGCATCCCGGCTGAGCGCAGTGCCCCGGCCGCGCAGCCCGTGGCTCCGGCGCGCGCCACCACCTGAGCATTGCAGGAGGGACCGAACCATGCGATCCATCACCCCGACGTGGCGGCTGGCGCTGTTGACGGCCGCGCTGCTGGGCAGCACCGCCGCTTGGGCCAAACTGCCCGCCCCGACCTTGACCGAAGAACAAAAGGCCGCCGCCGAGCTGGCCAAGGCCAAGGCCGCGCATCAGGCCAAGGTCGATGCGTTCAAGACCTGCAAGGCCGCCGAGCGTGCGGCCGAACATTACTTCAAGCAGCATCCGCAGGCGGCCAAGCCGGCGGGGGCGCCGGCGTGTGCCGACCCGGGCCGGTTTGCCGAACCCGGTGCGCCCGCCGCTCCGGCCGGCCCTGCCGCCGCGCCGGCCAAAAAGTCCTGATCCGCCCACTGCCCCATGTGGTTGTCCGAGCCGTCCTCGTTCGGCGCGCCGCTGTCGGCTGCGCCGTGCCCCCCGCGCCTGTCGGCGGCCGCCGCCCCGCTGACGCGCGCGGTGGAGGTGGTCGATGAATTCGGCCAGCGCCGCACGATCCACATCCCGGCCGAGCGCGACCTCACCGTCTACGTCGACAAGCGCGAACTCGTCACGCTGATGACGCTGGGTGCGTACCCGGAATGGCTGGTGCTGGGCTATCTGCGCAACCAGCGGCTGATCGAGTCGCCGGCGCAGGTGGAGTCGATCACCGTCGATTGGGACGTCGGCGCCGCCGCGGTGCGCACGCGCGCCGGGTTGCCGCAACTGGAGGCGCGCACCGCGCAGCGCATTGTCACCACCGGCTGCGGGCAGGGCAGCGTCTTCGCCAGCGTCATGGAGGCGGCCAACGCCATCCAGCTCGACCCCGACGCCCGGCTGCGCCAGTCGCAGCTCTACGCCATCCTGCGCGCGGTGCGCGAGCAGGACTCGGTCTACAAGCGCGCCGGCTCGGTACACGGCTGCGCGCTGTTCCGGGGCGAGGAGCTGCTGATCTTCGTCGAGGACGTCGGCCGCCACAACGCGGTGGACACCATCGCCGGCTGGACCTGGCTGCAGGGCGGCGCGCTGCTGCGCGGCGACGACAAGGTCTTCTACACCACCGGGCGCCTGACCAGTGAGATGATCCTGAAGGCCGCGCAGATGGGCGTGCCCATCGTCGTGTCGCGCAGCGGCATCACGCAAATGGGGCTGGAGGTGGCCGAGCGGCTGGGCCTGTGCGCCATCGGCCGCGCCACCCACACGCGCTTCCTGTGCTACACCCACCCTGAGCGGCTGGTGTGGGATACTCCGCTGCCATGAGTGAAGCCGCCGAACGTCGAGTCCACGTCATCGATCACCCGCTGGTGCAGCACAAGCTGACACTGATGCGGTGCAAAGACACCAGCACCAAGACCTTTCGCCAGCTCATCCACGAACTCAGCGCCCTGCTGGCCTACGAGGTCACGCGCGACATCCCCACCCACGAGGTGACCATCGAAACCCCGCTGGAGTCCACCACCGGCCGCATGATCGACGGCAAGAAGACCGTGCTGGCCTCGATCCTGCGCGCCGGCAACGGCTTTCTGGACGGCATGCTGGAGGTGCTGCCCAGCGCCCGCGTCGGCCACATCGGCCTGTACCGCGACCCGGCCACGCTCAAGCCGGTGGAGTATTACTTCAAGATGCCCTCCGGCATGGAGGAGCGCGACGTCATCGTGCTCGACCCGATGCTGGCCACCGGCAACTCGGCGGTGGCGGCGGTGGACCTGCTCAAGCGCCTGACGCCGCGTTCCATCCGCTTCGTCTGCCTGGTGGCGTGCCCGGAAGGCATCGCCAACTTCCACGCCCACCACCCGGACGTGCCGATCTACACCCCGGCGGTGGACCGCGGCCTGAACGAGCACGGCTACATCGTGCCGGGCCTGGGCGACGCCGGCGACCGCATCTTCGGAACCAAGTGAGGCGTCGCTCGGTCGTACCCGCGTGACGACCCCGACCGACCGCTCCCGCGCCGCCCCATCCGCCTGGACCCTGGGCTGGCGCGCCCTGTGGCGCGACTGGCGCGCCGGCGAGCTGACCGTGCTCGTGCTGGCGATCGCGTTGGCGGTGGCGGCACTGACGGCCGTGGCCTTCTTTGCCGACCGCCTGCAGGCCGGCCTGCAGCGCGACGCGCGCCAACTGCTCGGGGGCGACGTGGTGCTGCGCAGCGACCACCCCGTGCCGCCCGAATACGAAGCCCAGGCCCGGGCCTTGGGGCTGGCGGTCACGCGGCATCTGACCTTCCCGACCATGGCCCGCGCCGACGATGCGGACGGTGGCGAGGCGCGGCTGGTCTCGCTCAAGGCCGTGGCGGCGGGCTACCCGCTGCGCGGCGAACTGCGCACCACGACCGATCCGGAGGACGTGGTCGGACAGGCCGGCCCCGGCACGCCGCCGGCGGGCGAGGCCTGGGTGGATGCCGCCTTGCTGGAGGTGCTGAATCTGCGCCTGGGGCAGCCCTTGTGGCTGGGCGACCGGCCGTTTCGCCTGACCCGCATCGTGGCGCTGGAGCCGGACCGGGGCGCGGGTTTTCTGTCGTTTGCGCCGCGTGTGCTGATTGCCGAGTCCGATCTGGCGGCCACCGGCCTGGTGCAGCCGGCCAGCCGCATCCAGTACCGGCTGGTCGTGGCCGGCGACGCTGCGGCGGTGCGCCGGTTCGAGGCATGGGCCAAGGCCCGTTTGGCGGACACCGGCGAGCGCGGCACCCAGATCGAGAGCTTCGAGTCCGGCCGGCCGGAATTGCAGCAGACCCTGCAGCGGGCCGAGCAATTTTTGAGTCTGGTGGCGCTGCTGGCCGCGCTGCTGGCCGCCGTGGCGGTGGCCGTGGCGGCGCGCCAGTATGCGCTGCGCCATCTGGACGATTGTGCGCTGCTGCGCGTGCTGGGTTTGGCGCAGGCGACGATGGCCCGCGCCTATGCCGTCGCGTTCGGGCTGGCCGGGCTGGCGGCGGCCGCGGTCGGCACGGCCGTCGGGTTTGGCGTGCACTTCGTGTTCGTGTGGTGGCTGTCCGGGTTGATGCAGACCCAGTTGCCGGCGGCGGGGTGGGCCCCGGTGGGACTGGGGCTGGGCGTGGGGCTGGTTTTGATGGCCACCTTTGGGTTGCCGCCGGTCCTGCAACTGGCGCGGGTGCCCCCGCTGCGGGTCATCCGGCGCGACGTGGGCGGCCTGCAGCCGGCCACGCTGGCGGTGTTTGGCGGCGGGGCGCTGGGCTTTGCCGCCCTGTTGCTGGCCGCCAGCCGGGACCTGACGCTGGGGGTCATCGCCGTCGGGGGCTTTGCGGCGGCGGTGGGGATTTTTGCCGCCGTCGCCTGGGGGGCGCTGGGCGCCTTGCGCCTGCTGGTGCGCGAAACCCATGCCCCCCGCTGGCTGGTGCTGGCCACGCGCCAGATCACGGCCCGCCCGGCCTACGCCGTCGTGCAGGTGGCCAGCCTGGCCGTGGGGCTGCTCGCGCTGGTGCTGCTGGTGCTGCTGCGCACCGACCTGATCGACAGTTGGCGCCAAGCCACGCCGCCGGATGCGCCCAATCGCTTCGTCATCAACATCCAGCCCGACCAGGCCGAGCCCTTCCGCGCCCATTTGCAGGCGCAGGGCGTGGACCGCTACGACTGGTACCCCATGGTGCGCGGTCGCCTCGTGGCCATCAACGGCCAGCCCGTGCGGCCGGAACAATTCAACGGCGACCGCGCGCAGCGGCTGGTCGAGCGCGAGTTCAACCTGTCCTACAGCCGCGAGTTGCCGGCGCACAACCCGCTTGCCGCCGGGCGCTGGCAGCCCGACGAAGCGGGGGCCATCAGCATCGAAACCGGTCTGGCCGAGACGCTGGGCCTGCGCCTGGGCGATCGCATGACGTTCGACATCGCGGGCGTGCCGCACGAGGCGCGCATCACCAGCCTGCGCAAAGTGGACTGGGCCTCGATGCATGTGAATTTCTTTGCGCTGTTTCCCGTGCAGTCCATGCCGGCGGAGGTGCCCTACACCTACATCGCCGCGTTTCGCGCGCCGGCCCAGGCCGGGTTCGACCGGCTGCTGTTGCAGCGCTTTCCCAACGTGACCAATGTGGACACCAGCGCCGCCGTCGCCCAGGTGCAGCGTGTGCTGGGGCAGGTGATCCGTGCGGTGGAGTTTTTGTTCGGATTCAGCCTGGCGGCCGGGGTGGTGGTGTTGCTGGCGACGGTGGGGGCCACGCGGGCCGAGCGCGAGCGCGACTACGCCGTGCTGCGTGCGCTGGGGGCCCAGTCCGGTCTGCTGCGCCGGGTGCAGCGCACCGAGCTGCTCGGTGTCGGCGCGCTGGCGGGGGCGCTGGCTTCGGCGGTGGCGGTGGCCGTCGGCTGGGCGCTGGCGCGCTTCGTGTTCGATTTCGACTGGAGCGTCTCCGGCTGGGTGCCGCTGGCCGGGACGGGGGTGGGTGCCGGGCTGGCGCTGCTGGCGGGCTGGTGGACCCTGCGCGGGGTGTTGCGCACGCCCGTGGTGCAGACGCTGCGCCGCGCCGCGCAGTGACCGCCACCCTGCCGCTCAGGCCCGGCCATGGCTGGCCGTGCGCAGCAGCACCACCAGAGCGCCCGCCCCGCCGTCCGCCGGCCGGGCCTGCACAAAGGCCAGCACCTCGCTTTTTTGCACCAACCAGCTGTGTACCCGGCCCTTGAGGACAGGCGTCTTGCCCGGCGAGCCCAGGCCCTTGCCATGCACCACGCGCACACAGCGCAGGCCGTGCTTGTGCGCCTCGCGGATGAAGGCCGCCAGCCGCTCCCGCGCCTCGTCCGTGCGCAGGCCGTGCAGGTCCAGCTCGGCCTGGATGGCCCAGTGGCCCTGCCGCAGGCGGCGGGCCACGTCGGGGCCGATGCCAGGGCGGCGAAAGCTCAGGTGCTCGTCGGTGTGCAGCAGGGTTTCGACGTCGAATTCGTCGCTCAGGGCGGCTTGCATCACCGCACGTTCGTCGGCCTGACGCTGGTGCGGCACCGGCCTCGGGCGCGGCCGTTGCGGCTCGATGCGGCCGTGCGGCGCCAGCCGCTGCACGGGGCCGACGGCGCGCTCGAACAGCAGCCGGTCGCGCTGCGCGCGCTCCTCGGCCTCGCGCCGGGCGGCTTCGGCGGCGGCCCGCGCCGCGGCGGCCTGCGCGGCGCGCTGGGCCATCGCCTTCTGAATTTGCCTCAGGTCGGCCAGCGTTCGCACTTTCATGGCAGCGCCGATTGTCCCGCAAGTCCCGCCAGCGCCGCCGGCGCGCCGTTCAGATCAGCCCGCGCTCGGCCATCGAGGTGCAGCCCGCGCGCGTGACGATGAAATGATCCAGCACCCGGATGTCCAGCAAACCCAGCGCGGCCTTCAGGTTGCGGGTCAGCGCCTCGTCGGCGCGCGAGGGCTCGGCCACGCCGCTGGGGTGGTTGTGGGCCAGGATGATGGCGGCCGCGCCGTGGTGCAGGGCGCGCAAGGCCACCTCGCGCGGATAGACGCTGGTCTGGTCGAGTGTGCCGCGAAACAGCTCCTCCAGCGCGATCAGGCGGTGCTGGCTGTCCAAAAACAGCACGGCAAACACCTCGTGCGCCCGGTCGGCCATGTGCAGCCGCAGCACATCCATCACCGCCGCCGGTGCGTCCAGCACCGGGCGCTCGCGCAGCCGCTCGCTCAAGGCGCGCCGCACCATCTCGGTCACGGCCAGCAGCTCGGCCCGCTTGGCCGGCCCCAGCCCTTTGACGCTGGCCAGTTGCGCCGGCGTCGCCTGCAGCAAGCCGCTTAGGCCGCCCCAGCGGTCCAGCAGCGCCTGGGCAAAGTGCAGCACGGGCTGACCGGCCAGGCCCGTGCGCAGCAGCAGCGCCAACAGTTCCGCATCGGCCAGGGCCTGCGGGCCGCGCGCCAGCAGTTTCTCGCGCGGACGGGCCTCGGGGGGCAATTCACGCACCATGGTTTCCTCCCTGTTTTCTACAATGCGCATTTTCGCGCGCCGCCGTGCGGCCTGACCACCATGCCCGTCGTCCAACCCGGTTCCTTCCTGACCCTGCACTATCGCCTGTCCGGGCCGGACGGCACCGCCTTCATCGACACGTTCGCGGCCCAGCCGGCCACGCTGTCGCTCGGCGCGGGGGAGTTGTCGCCGGCGCTGGAGCAGCGTCTGCTCGGCTTGGCGGAGGGCACCCACACCGTGATCGACCTGCCGGCCGGCGAGGCCTTTGGCGAGCGCCAGCCCGACATGCAGCAGTGGGTGGCGCGCAAGCTGCTCGACGCGCTGGGCGATCCGCACGAGCGCTACGCCCCGGGGGACGTGGTGCAGTTCCCCACCCCCGACGGGCGGGGCAGCTACGCCGGCCTCGTGCGCGAGGTGCGCGACGACGGGGCCGTGTTGTTCGACTTCAACCATCCCCTGGCGGGCCAGCCAGTGCGGTTCGAGGTCCACATCATCGGGGTGCTGTGATGAGCGCCGCCGTCCAGGAGGTGCTGCTGGCCGAGCCGCGCGGCTTTTGCGCGGGGGTGGACCGGGCAATCGAGATCGTCGAGCGCGCGCTGGCCAAGTTTGGCGCGCCCGTCTATGTGCGCCACGAGATCGTGCACAACCGCCACGTCGTCGACGATCTGCGCCAGCGCGGCGCGGTGTTCATCGAGGACTTGGCCGATGTGCCGCCCGGGGCGGTGTTGGTCTTCAGCGCCCACGGCGTCAGCCGCGCCGTGCAGGCCGAGGCCGAGCGCCGGGGCTTTCAGATCTTCGACGCCACCTGTCCGCTGGTCACCAAGGTCCATGTGGAAGTGGCCAAGCTGCGCCGCGAGGGCTACGAGTTCATCCTGATCGGCCATGCGGGCCATCCGGAGGTCGAGGGCACCATGGGCCAGCTCGACGGCGGCATCCACCTCGTCGAGACGGTGGCCGATGTGGCCCGGGTGCAGCCCGCGCAGACCGAGCGCATCGCCGTCGTCACCCAGACGACGCTCAGCGTGGACGATACGGCGGAGATCTTGGCGGCGGTGCGCGCGCGCTTCCCCGCGCTGCGCGAGCCCAAGCAGCAAGACATCTGCTATGCCACGCAAAACCGGCAGGATGCCGTCAAGGCGCTGGCGCGGCAGGTGGATGCCGTCATCGTGGTGGGCAGCCCCACCAGCTCCAACACCAACCGCCTGCGCGAGCTGGCCGAGCGCCTGGGCGTGCCCACCTACATGGTCGACGACGCGTCGGAGCTGCGCGACGAGTGGTTTGCCCGGGCCCCCCGCGTGGGGGTGACGGCCGGTGCGTCCGCCCCGGAAGCGCTGGTGCAAGGCGTGGTGCAGCGCCTCAAATCGTTGGGCGCCACCGCCGTGCGCCGCCTGGACGGGCCGGTGGAGACCATGCGCTTTCCGCTGCCCAAGGGGTTGAAAGCCGATTGACGCCGCCCCGCGGTCAGTGAAAGTCGCGGCTGGCCACCGCCAGCTCGCCCAGCCAGGGGCTGAGGTCTTGCACATGCCCGGCGATCAGGTGGCAGACCGCATGCTCGCCGTCGCCCTGGCGTTGCCATTGGCCCCGGATGGCCAGCAGCCGCCCCTGCAGCAGCGCCTGCCGAAAGCGTGTTTGCACGCGGCGCCAGACGATCACCGGCACCGTGCCGGTTTCGTCTTCCAGTGTCAGGAACAGCACGCCCTGGGCCGTGGCGGGCTTCTGGCGGGCGGTGACCAGTCCGCAGGCCCCCAGCAGGCGGCCGTGGGGCTGGGTCCGCAGCCGCTGCGCGGGCAACCACTGCGCGGCGGGCAGCCGCGGGCGCAGCAGCGCCAGGGGATGGGCGCGCAGGCTCAGGCCGGTGCCGGCGTAGTCCTGCCAGACCTCCTCGCCCAAAGGGGCGGGGGGCGGTTGCCAGTCCGCGTCGTCCGGCCCGTTGCTCTCGTGCGCCCCGTTCATCCCCGCGGGGATCGTCGGGACGGTGGCTGCCCGCTCCAGCGCCAGCGGTGCATGCCAGCCGCTGACGGCCCACCACTGCCGGCGTCGGTGCCCGGCCAGTCCGCGCAGGGCGTCGGCCCGCGCCAGGGCCTGCAGCGCGCTGCGATCCAGGGCGGCGCGGCGTGCCAGGTCGTCCACGTCGGTCCAGGGGCATTCGCGGCGCGCGGCTACGACGCGCCGTCCGGCCGCCTCCCCGAGTCCGTGGACCAGCCGCAGCCCCAGCCGCACCGCGGGGTCCGGGGCGCCGTGGGCGGGCTCCAGCGTGCAGTCCCAGTCGCTGATCCGCACATCCACGGGGTGTACGACCACGCCGTGTCGCCGGGCGTCTTGCACCAGCTGCGCGGGCGCATAAAAGCCCATGGGCTGGGCATTGAGCAGCGCCGCCAGAAAAGCCGCGGGCTCGTGGCACTTCAGCCAGGCGCTGGCCCAGGCCAGCAGCGCAAAACTGGCGGCATGGCTTTCCGGAAAGCCGTAGGCCCCAAAGCCGCGGATCTGGCGCACGATGGCCTGGGCGAAGTCCGGCGCGTAGCCGCGCGCGGCCATGCCGTCGAGCAGGCGCCGCTCGAACCGCTCCAGCTCTCCCCGCCGCCGCCAAGCCCCCATGCTGCGGCGCAGGGCGTCGGCTTCCTCGGCGCTGAAGCCGGCGGCCAGCATGGCGATCTGCATCACCTGCTCCTGAAAAATCGGCACCCCGAGCGTGCGCTCCAGGGCGGGGCGCAGCTCCGCCCGGGGCAGGGCCAGCGGCTCGCCCCGGCGCTGGCGCTCGCGGGCAGCCAGGTAGGGGTGGACCATGCCGCCCTGGATGGGCCCGGGCCGCACGATGGCCACCTGCACCACCAGGTCATAAAAGCAGGCCGGCCGCAGGCGCGGCAGCATGCTCATCTGGGCCCGGCTCTCGATCTGGAATACGCCCACCGTGTCGGCGCGCTGGATCATGGCGAAGGTGGCGTCGTCGTGGGGCGGAATGTCGGCCAGGGTAAACGGGCGGCCGCGCCGCTGGCTGACCAGCCGCAGCGCCCCGTGCAGCGCGGTGAGCATGCCCAGGGCCAGCACGTCCACCTTGAGCAGGCCGAGCGCATCGATGTCGTCTTTGTCCCACTCGATGACGGTGCGTCCCGGCATCGCCGCCGGGACCACCGGCACGGTGTGGGTCAGCGGCTCGCGGGTCAGCACGAAGCCGCCCGTGTGCTGCGAGCGGTGCCGGGGCGCGCCCACCAGGGCCTGGGCCAGATCCAGCCAGCGCCGAACGGCCGGGTCGTCCGGGCGCAGACCGGCGGCTGCCACGGCCTCGGGGGCCAGATCCCGTGGCGCCTGATGGCGGCACTGGCGGGCCAGCGCGTCCACCGCGTCGGGGGCAAATCCCAGCGCCTTGCCCACGTCGCGCAGGGCGCTGCGGCCCTGCCAGCGGATCAGGCTGGCGGCCAGTGCGGCCCGCTCGCGGCCATATTTGGCGTACAGGTACTGGATGACCTCTTCGCGGCGCTGGTGCTCGAAGTCGACGTCGATGTCCGGCGGCTCGGCCCGCGCCCGGCTGATGAAGCGCTCGAACAGCACAGGGTGGCGCGCGGGGTCGACCTCCGTGATGCCCAGGCAGTAGCACACCGCGGAGTTGGCGGCGGAGCCCCGCCCCTGGCACAGAATGCCGCGCTCGCGCGCAAACCGCACGATGTCGTGCACGGTCAGAAAATATTTTTCGTAGGCCAGCTCGCCGATCAAGGCCAGCTCGTGCGCGATCTGGGCCTGCACGGCAGCGGGCGTCCCCTGGGGGTAGCGCTGGCGCGCGCCGGCCTCCACCAGGACGCGCAGGTGCTGCGCGGGCGAGCGGCCTTCGGGCACGATCTCTGGGGGGTATTCGTAGCGCAGCTCGTCCAGCCGGAAGGTGCAGCGCTGCGCAATCGCGCGTGTGGCCTCGATCAAACCCGGGGCAAAGCGGCGCTGCCAACGGGCGGTGGGCCACAGGTGCGCCTCGGCGTTCGCGCTGAGGGCCAATCCACACTCCGCCAGCGGGCGCTGCAGCCGGATCGCGGTCAGGGTGTCGAGCAGGGGCTGCTCGCCGGGGTGGCTCATGCGCACTTCGGGCGCGGCGACGGCGGGCACGCCGGCGCGGGCGGCGGCGGCCAGCAGCCGTCGTTGCCAGGCGGCATCCTCCAGCCGCCCCTCGGCCGTAATGCCCAGCCAGCCCCGGTCCGCCCCTCGCTCGCGCAGCCAGCCCCCCAGGGCGTGCAGGCCGGTGGCCCAGGCGGTGTCGTCGGCCGATGGCAGCGCCCAGGCCCAGGGCACGGCCATGAGCAGGCAGCCGGGCAGGTCGGGGACGTCGTCGATGTCCGTGTGCAGCGGCAGGGCCTGCGGGTCTGCGGCGACGGCGGTGTGGCGTTCCCGGCCGTTTGCCGCAGTGGCTTGGCCCTGGCGCAGCCGGCTGATCCAGGCGCTGAGCTGGCCATAGCCGGCCCGGTCCGCCGCCCAAGCCACCAGCGTGAATCCGCCGCCCGGCAGCACCGGCCAGCGCACCCGCCAGTGGCTGCCCACGAGCAGCGGCAGGCCGCATGCGCGCGCGGCTACGTGGGCCTGCACCACCCCGCCCAGGGTGTTGTCGTCGGTCAGTGCCAGCGCGGCATACCCCAGCGCGTGGGCCTGCCTGACCAAAGTTTCGGGGCTGGCGGCACCGCGCAGGAAGCTGAAGTGGCTCAGCGTGAACAGGGCGGCCGGCGCGGTCATGCGTACACCCCCGCAAGCCGCCACTCCCCCGGGCTGGTTGGGCCGGGCTGGGCGTGGCGGTGCAGCCACCAGCAGCGCCCATCTGCCGAGGTGGCCACGCCCATCTCCCATGCCACCGGGGTGTCCCACCAGCCGGTGGCGATGCGCTGCGGCCCCAGCACCCGCCGCAAGCGCTGGCCCTTCAGGCGCGGGTGCCCGTCGGGGCCGGTGTCCAGCCGCCGTGGCTGTGGCAGCCACCAGGGGGGCTCCCACAGGGTGGCCATGGCGGCCAGGGCGAGCGCAGGGGCCGCAGCCGCATGGTCGCTGCCGCGGCGTCCCTCGGTATCCAGGGGGGCTTGGAGGGCGGCGCGCCATCGCTGACGCCGTGCCGGATCCCAATGGGCGGCGCGCTGCACGGTCTGCACCCGTGCCGGGCCGAGCCGGGCCGACAGTCGTTCCAGCAGCGCCTCCCAGCTCAGGGCATCGTCGGCTGGCCGGTCCGGCAGCAGCGTGGCAGATGCCGGGCTCCACGGGACGACATGGACGGTTTCCAGCCACAGCCCGTCGACCGCGGCATCGAGGCGGGTGCGCGCCAGGGCGTCGTGGAGCTGCGAGCGCAGCAGCCGGGTGTCCCGCGTGGGCCGCCGGTGCCGGAAGTCCAGGGCCGTTGCCGCGGGGCGACCCTGCCAGCCCAGTCGCCAGTGCAACACACCGGCCTGCCGCTGCTGCAGCCAGGCCGTCAACTGGCCCAGCAGCCGCTGGCCCGCGAAGGCCAGGGCGGCGGTCTCGGCGCTGGGGGCAGGCAGCGCCAGGGTCTGGTGAAAGCGTTCCGGTGCCTGCCAGCCGGGCAGGGCGAGCGGTGCCTGACCGTACAACGCGTCCAGCGCCTGCAGCAGGCCCGGCGCGGTGCGGCGCGCCAGCCCCGCGCGCGGGCAGCGGCGCAAGTCCCCCAGTGTGCGCAGCCCCAGGGCGTCCAACACCGGTCGATGCGGCCGGGCGGGGCCCAAGTGGCTGGCGGGCAGCGCATCTAGCCGGGCCGACCAGTCCGGCCCCAGGGCGTGACCGAAGCCGCCGGCCGCGGGGGTGGCGCGGGCGACCGCCAAGGCGGCCAGGGCGGTCGGCGCGGCCCCCAGCCGCCCCCAGCCCAAGGCGGCCCCTTCGTGCCGCAGGCGCCGCAGCAGGGCTGCCCGCCCGCCAAACAGCCGCTGGCTGGCCGACAGCTCCAGCAGCCAGCCGTCCTCGTGCAGTACGGGCTGCGGGCCGTAGCGGGCCAGCCAGGGGCCTGCGGGCTCAAGGGTGGACGAGCCGTAGGCGGGCAGGCAGGCGATCCACAGGGCATTCGGTGGCATGGCGGGTGGGGTCTTCCGGCGGGGATGGGGGCAGCAACCGGCGCAGTGGCAGCGGGGCTTGCAGCCGCACGGGGTGCGCCAGCGGTGGGCCGCGTCGCTTGCGGATGTGCACCGTCAGGCCATCGGCATCGCCCGCGCCGATGTCCAGCCGGAGCGGTGCGGCCGAGGCGGGCAAGCCGTGCGCCCGGTCATGGCTGGCCAGCACCAGCGGGGCCGGCCATGCGCCGGGCCGGGTGCCGTCGCGCTGCGCGGTCGAGGCCGCCAGTTGCAGCCGGCGCACCAGCCCTGCCGTCGGCCGCAGCCAATGCACCCAGCACAGGCTGACGTCGGGGCAGCGCAGCGCCTGCTCGGCCGCCCACAGGGCGTCGGCATCGCCCGTGGGCTGCAGGCGCAGCAGCCGCTCCGGGGCCACCCCCTGGGCGGCCCAGGCGTGGGCGTTGGGCTCCAGCGGCAGGCCGATCAGCACCAGCGGGCCCTGCTGGGCGGCCGTCTGCAGCGCCGGCAGCAGCAGCCGCCAGGGCAGGGTGTCGGCATCCAGCGCGCATTCGACCACGGCACCCAGCGGCCATCCGCCGCCCGGCAGCACGGCGTCCAGCGCCGCCCACCCGGTCGTGTGGGTGGCCAGCGTGACCGGGGCCATCTGGTCGGCCCACCAGACGTCGTGGCGCAGGGGGTTCGGTGCCATACCAATACTGTACAAAAAAACAGTATCCAAGCAAACGCCGTGGGCTCGCGCGGGGGATGGCTGGCGAAGGGTGCCGAGGCGGTGCGAAGGCAAAAAGGGCGCCGGAGGTCGCCGGCAGCCGCCGAACGGTGCGGCAGCCCGCTTGGTGATGGCGGGCGCTCGCCCTACAATGCCCAGCGTGGCCGCTGGATCAGGCCGGTTGGTGTGCAACCGGGTTGGGCAGCCGGCGACGTATCGGCAAGTTTGCTGGGTTCGCGTAAAGGGATTGCATGTCTGGATTTGAGTCGGCCTGGAGTCTGTTCATCGACTTCCTGGCCCAGGGGCTGACCGCAGCCTCGTGGTGGCAGATCGTTCTGTTTACCCTGGTGCTCACGCACATCACCATCGTCAGCGTCACGCTGTTTTTGCACCGCCACCAGGCGCACCGCGCGCTGGACCTGCACCCGGCGGTGTCGCATTTCTTCCGTTTCTGGCTCTGGATGACCACCGGCATGGTCACCAAGGAGTGGGCGGCCATCCACCGCAAGCACCACGCCAAGTGCGAGCAGGAGGGCGATCCGCACAGCCCGCAGGTGTACGGCATCCGCAAGGTGTTCTGGGAGGGCGCCGAGCTCTACCGGGCCGAAGCCAAGAACCAGGAAACCCTGCGCCGCTACGGCCATGGCACGCCGGACGACTGGATCGAGCGCCACCTGTACACCCGGCACTCGCGCCTGGGCGTCAGCCTGATGCTGATCATCGACGTCGCGCTGTTCGGCGCCGCGGGGCTGGCCGTGTGGGCGGTGCAGATGGTGTGGATTCCGTTCTGGGCGGCTGGCGTCATCAACGGCATCGGCCACTACTGGGGTTACCGCAATTTCGAGGCGCCGGACGCCAGCACCAATGTCTCGCCCTGGGGCCTGATCATCGGCGGCGAAGAGCTGCACAACAACCACCACACCTTCCCCACCTCGGCCAAGTTCTCGGTCAAGCCGTACGAGTTCGACATTGGCTGGGTGTACATCCAGGCGCTGGCCAAGCTGGGGCTGGCCAAGCCCAAGAAGGTGCCGCCCAAGCTGGCGTTTGGTGACGCCAAGCCGGTGGCCGATGAGCAGACGCTGGAGGCCATCGTCGCCAACCGCTACGAGGTGATGGCCCGCTATGCGCGCCAGATGCGGGCGGCCATGCAGGCCGAATGGGACACCCTGCGGGCCAAGACGGGCGGCGACGAGTCGCTGTTGAAGCTGGCGCGTCGCTGGCTGCACCGCGACGATGACCAAGTGCCGGCCCCGGTGCGGGCCAAGCTGCAGCAGGTGCTCGGCGCCGCGCCCACCCTGGCCAAAATGCACGCCATGCGCGAGGAGCTGCGCCAACTGTGGTCCAACACCGCCCTGACGCGCGAGCAGATGGCCCGCGAGCTGCAGGCGTGGATTCATCGGGCCGAGCACAGCGGCATCCAGGCCCTGAGCGATTTTGCCCAGCGTTTGCGCGCGGCCCGTCTGGCGCCCGCAGCCGCCTGAACCGGGGGCAGCCATAAAAAAACCGCCAGCGACGCTGGCGGTTTTTTGTTGCGGTGATCGGAAAATCGCTCGAAAGACAGCCGGCCGTGCGGGCCGGCTGGCCGGTCACTTGAGCTTGGTTTCCTTGTACTCGACGTGCTTGCGCGCCACCGGGTCGAACTTCATGAACGCCAGCTTGTCCGGCGTGGTCTTTTTGTTCTTGGTGGTGGTGTAGAAGTGGCCGGTCCCCGCGGTGGATTCCAGCTTGATCTTTTCGCGTCCGCCTTTGGCAGCCATGATGGACTCCTATGTGGTGATCAGGCCTGACCGCGGGCACGCAGGTCGGCCAGGACGGCATCGATGCCGACTTTGTCGATCAGGCGCAGCGCCGCGCCAGAGACGCGCAGACGCACCCAGCGGTTTTCGCTCTCGACCCAGAAACGGCGGGTTTGCAGGTTCGGCAGAAACCGGCGCTTGGTTTTGTTGTTGGCGTGGGAGACGTTGTTCCCCACCATGGGCTTTTTGCCCGTGACTTCGCACACACGTGCCATGTTGGTCACTCCAGTCAGAACAGCCCACCCGGTCGCCCCGGGTCGGCACCTCGTCCGCGTCCTGTGTTGTGCCGCCTGCCACACGTGGAGTGCCCCATCGGGATGGTCTGGACAATACACGGCGTGTGGACGGCTCCGGCTCGCGGACGGCCAATTTGCCGCGGCCGTCTGACCGCAGCAAACCCAACATTATACCGGGTTGCCGATGCTGGAGGTTGCGCCTCGGCTCAAGCGGGCTGCTGTTCCAGGAAGCGCTGCGCATCCAGCGCCGCCATGCAGCCGGTGCCGGCGCTGGTGATGGCCTGGCGGTAGACGTGGTCCTGTACGTCGCCGGCGGCGAATACCCCCGGCACGCTGGTCATCGTCGCCATGCCGTCATGGCCGCCGCGCGTGACGATGTAGCCGTCCTTCATCTCCAGCTGGCCGGCGAAGATCTGCGTGTTGGGGCTGTGGCCGATGGCGATAAAGACGCCTTGCAGCGCCAGCTCCTCGGTGGTGCCGGACTCGACGTGGCGGATGCGCACGCCGGTCACGCCCTTGTCGTCGCCCAGCACCTCGTCGAGCACATGCCAGAGTTTCAGCTCGATCTTGCCCTCGCGCACCTTGTCCATCAGCTTGTCGACCATGATGGCTTCGGCGCGGAAGGTGTCGCGGCGGTGGATCAGCGTGACTTTGCGCGCGATGTTGGCCAGGTACAGCGCCTCCTCCACGGCGGTGTTGCCGCCGCCGACGACGCAGACGTCCTGCCCGCGGTAGAAGAAACCGTCGCAGGTGGCGCAGGCGCTCACGCCCTTGCCCATGAAGGCCTGCTCCGACGGCAGGCCCAGATACTTGGCCGAGGCGCCGGTGGCGATGATCAGCGCGTCGCAGGTGTAGGTGCCGGCGTCGCCGGTGAGCGTGAACGGGCGGCGCGACAGGTCGGCCGTGTGGATGTGGTCGAACACGATCTGCGTCGCGAAGCGCTCGGCGTGCTGCTGGAAGCGCTGCATCAGCTCCGGGCCCTGCACGCCGTGCACGTCGGCCGGCCAGTTGTCCACCTCGGTGGTGGTCATCAGCTGGCCGCCCTGGGCCAGGCCAGTGATCAGCAGCGGCTTGAGGTTGGCGCGCGCGGCATAAATGGCCGCGGTGTAGCCGGCCGGGCCGGAGCCGAGGATGAGGACGTGGGCGTGCGTGGACATGCCGACGATTGTACGGAGGTGCGGGGGTGTCGGGCGCCGCGCTCGGGTTAAGCTCGGGGTTGCCCACCCAGCTTGCCCGTTTGCCCATGAGCCGATCCGTCAATGCCCTCAACGCCGACCTGGCCACCCCGGGGAGGGGCTGGAAGCGATTCGCGCAAGAAATCGGCTTGCTCCTGGGCGCGGTGGTGCTGGCCTTTGCCTTTCTGGCCATGCTCAGCCACGATGCGGCCGATCCGGCCTGGTCCACCTCGGGCACGGGGGTGGGCTACCGCAACTGGGGCGGGCGGCTGGGGGCGTGGGTGTCGGACATCGGCTACTACCTGTTCGGCGCCTCGGTCTGGTGGCTGCTGGCTGCGGGGGCGCGCGCCTGGCTGGCGTCGCTGGCCCGCTGGTTGCGCGCCACGCCCGCACCGCCGCCCGGGCCTGCCTGGTGGCAGACGCCCGCGTGGCGCACGGCGGCGTTCGGCGTGGCCGTGGTGGGGTTGATGTGGGCCAGCTGCGTGCTCGAATGGAGCCGGCTGACCCGCTGGGACGCCTGGGTGCCCGGGCGCATCGCCGGTGGCGTCCTGGGCGAGCTGGCCGGCCCGGTCGCCTTGCGCTGGCTGGGGGACACCGGATCGGCCCTGGTGGCGCTGGGCGTGTGGACGGTGTCGGTGGCGGTGGTGTTTCGATTCTCGTGGGCGCAGGTGGCCGAGCGCATCGGCGCGGCGGTGGACCAGTGGATCGAAGCCCGGCGGGAGCGGCGCGAGGTGGACGAAGATGTGCGCATCGGCCGGCGGGCCGCGCGCGAACGCAGCCGCCAGGAGGCCGAGGCGCGCGCGGCGCATCCCCCGCACGAGCCGCACTTCGACGTGCCGCCGCTGGCGCCCGAGGCCGACGCAGGCCCGCGCGCCGAGGCACCCACGGCGGCACCGCCCGAGCGGGGGGGCACCCGCAGCGCGGCACCCAAGTCCGCCGCCCGGCTGCAGATCGAGCCCACCGTGGCCGAGGTGGAGCCCAGCGCCCGCGCCGTCAAGGAGCGCCAGCAGGCGCTGTTCGCCGACGGCGAGTCGCCGCTGCCGCGGCTGGATCTGCTCGACCCGCCGGCGCGGCAGCCGGCCACCGTGGCGCCCGAGACGCTGGAGATGACCAGCCGGCTGATCGAGAAGAAGCTGGCCGACTTCGGCGTCGAGGTGCAGGTGGTGGCTGCGCAGCCGGGCCCGGTCATCACCCGCTACGAGATCGAGCCCGCCACCGGCGTCAAGGGCTCGCAGATCGTCAATCTGGCCAAGGACCTGGCGCGCTCGCTGTCGCTGGTGTCGATCCGCGTCATCGAGACCATTCCCGGCAAGAGTCTGATGGCGCTGGAGCTGCCCAACGCGCGGCGCCAGACCATCCACCTGAGCGAAATCCTTGGCTCGCAGGTCTACCACGAGGCCCGCAGCCTGCTCACGATGGGGCTGGGCAAGGACATCGCCGGCCATCCGGTGGTGGTGGATCTGGCCCGCATGCCGCACTGTCTGGTGGCGGGCACCACCGGCTCGGGCAAGTCGGTCGGCATCAACGCCATGATCCTGAGCCTGCTCTACAAGGCCGAGCCGAAGGACGTGCGGCTGCTGCTGATCGACCCGAAGATGCTGGAGCTCAGCGTCTACGAGGGCATCCCGCACCTGATCGCGCCGGTCGTCACCGACATGAAGCAGGCCGCCAACGGCCTGAACTGGTGCGTGGCCGAGATGGAAAAGCGCTACCGCCTGATGAGCAAGCTGGGCGTGCGCAACCTGGCCGGCTACAACGCCAAGATCGACGAGGCGGCGCAGCGCGGCGAGTCGATCCCCAACCCCTTCAGCCTGACGCCGGAGGCGCCCGAGCCGCTGGCGCGCCTGCCCTACATCGTGGTGGTCATCGACGAGCTGGCCGACCTGATGATGGTGGTCGGCAAGAAGATCGAGGAGCTGATCGCGCGCTTGGCGCAAAAGGCACGCGCCGCCGGCATCCATCTGATCCTGGCCACCCAGCGGCCCAGCGTCGACGTCATCACCGGCCTCATCAAGGCCAACATCCCGACGCGCATCAGCTTCCAGGTCAGCAGCAAGATCGACAGTCGCACCATCCTCGACCAGATGGGCGCCGAGGCGCTGCTCGGCATGGGCGACATGCTCTACATGCCGGCCGGCACGGGCTTCCCGACCCGGGTGCATGGGGCTTTCGTCAGCGACGACGAGGTGCACCGCGTGGTGGCCTTCCTGAAGGAGCGCTACGGCGAGCCCGACTACGTGGAGGATGTGCTGGAGAGCACGGGCGGCGACGGCTTCGGTGGCGCCGAGAGCGGCGAAGGCGAGGGCGGCGGCGAGAAAGACCCGCTGTACGATCAGGCCGTGGCCATCGTGCTGCAGGACCGCAAGGCCAGCATCAGCTATGTGCAGCGCAAGCTCAAGATCGGCTACAACCGCGCCGCGCGCCTGCTGGAGGACATGGAAAAGGCCGGCCTCGTGAGCGCCTTGACCGCCAGCGGCCAGCGCGACATCCTGGTTGGCGGCCGCACCGAATGAGGCCGGTGTGCCGCCGCACGCCGGCCCCGGCGCAGGCACGGAACCCCGCCACCCCCATCCCTTTCCAAGCAACATGCAACGACGCTTCGCACTGCTCGCCTTGACGGGTTCCGCCCTCGGCTGGTTGCCCCTGTCCGCCCGGGCCCAAACCGAGGGCCTGCGCGAGCTGGAGACCTTTCTGTCCGGCGTGCAGCAGGGCCGCGCCGCATTCACCCAGACCGTGACCGCCCCCCTGCGCGACGGCGAGGCCGTGGCGCGCACGCGCACCAGCCGCGGCGAATTCGAGTTTTTGCGGCCGGACCGTTTTCGCTTTCGCTACACCCAGCCGTTCGAGCAAGTCATCGTGGCGGACGGACAGACGCTGTGGCTGTACGACCCGGACCTCCACCAGGTGACCGCGCGCCGGCAGGCCGATGTGCTGGCCAACACCCCGGCCGCGTTGCTGGCGGCCGCCCCCGATCTGCGTGCCGTGCGTCAGGCGTTCACCCTGTCGGCGGGCGAGTCGCGCGACGGGCTGCAATGGGTGGAAGCCGTGCCCAAGGCGCGCGACGGCCAGGTGCAGCGCATCCGCATCGGATTTCGCCAGGGCCAGCTGGAGGTGCTGGACATCCTGGACAGCTTCGGCCAGCGCTCTGTGATGCGGTTCGGCCCCCTGGACCGTTCGACCCAATTCACGGCGGCGAACTTTCGCTTCCAGCCACCCGCCGGCGCCGAGGTGCTGCGCCAGTGACGGCCGCGCCGGTCCGCATGCCCGGGCGCTGCCCGGGCCGATGCCGCCTCAGCCCCGCAGGGGCAGCGCCGCGCCGATGGCCATGAAGACGCTGCCGCAGGCCTGATTGAAGTGCCGGCCCACGCGGCGCAGCCACGGCGTCAGGCGCGAGGCCGTGCTCGCAATCAGGGTTTCGGTGATCACCTCGATGACGGCAAAGGTGCCGGCCATGATCGCGAACTGCCCCCACAGGCTGCGATGCGGGTCGATGAACTGGGGCAGAAACGCGGCAAAAAACAGCAGCCCTTTGGGGTTGGTGACGGCCGACAGCAGCCCCTGGCGGAACATCGACAGCCCCGAGCGCCGCTGCTGGCTGGGGCGTATGTCCATGCCGATCGGGGGCGCCCGCCAGACCTGGATGCCCAGGTACACCAGATACAGACCGCCCACCCACTTCATGACAGTGAGCCAGACCAGCGACGTCTGCAGCAGCGCCCCGATGCCAAACATCGACAGCGCAATCACCACGACGAAGCCCAGCGCCCCGCCAGCGATGGTGTAGAGCGTGCGCTGCCGCCCGTACAGCGCACCGTGGGTGAGGGCCAGCAGGCCATTGGGCCCGGGCGAGAGCGACAGCCCCAAGGCCGCCAGCGCGTACAGAAGCCAGGTGTCGAAAGCCATGCGGCCATCGTGCCACCGCGTGGTAAGGACGGTCAAGCCGTGGACGCGCCGCGGGGCGCACCTGGGCGACAATCGCCGCATGGCCCCGACACCCCCTGTTCCCCTGGCCGAACGGCTGCGCCCTCGCACGCTCGCGGAGGTGGTCGGCCAGGCGCATCTGCTCAGCCCCGGCATGCCGTTGCGGCTGGCGTTCGAAAGCGGCCGGCCGCACAGCTGCATCCTATGGGGCCCGCCGGGCGTGGGCAAGACGACGCTGGCGCGCCTGATGGCGCAGGCGTTCGACGCCCAGTTCATCGCCATCAGCGCGGTGCTGGGCGGCGTCAAGGACATCCGCGACGCGGTGGAGCGCGCCGAGGCCGCGCGCCACGGGCTGCATCCCCAGCCGACGCTCGTTTTCGTCGACGAGGTGCACCGCTTCAACAAGGCGCAGCAGGACGCCTTCCTGCCGCACGTGGAAAGCGGCCTGTTCACCTTCGTCGGCGCCACCACCGAGAATCCGAGCTTCGAGGTCAATGCCGCGCTGCTGTCGCGCGCCACGGTGTATGTGCTGCAGCCGCTGGCGGAAGCCGACCTGCAGGCGCTGATCGACCGCGCGCAGGAGACCGGCGAAGTCCCGGCCCTGGCCCCCGCGGCGCGGCAGCGCCTGGTGGCCTATGCCGACGGCGACGCGCGCCGGCTGCTCAACACCTTGGAGACGCTCGCCGTTACCGCCCGCGCGCAGGGCCGCGCGGAGGTGGACGAAGCCTGGCTGCTGGCGACGCTGGGCGAGCGGCTGCGCCGCTACGACAAGGGCGGCGACCAGTTCTACGACACCATCAGCGCGCTGCACAAGAGCGTGCGCGGCAGCGACCCCGATGCGGCGCTGTACTGGTTCGTGCGCATGCTGGATGGTGGCGTGGACCCGCGCTACGTCGCGCGCCGGCTGGTGCGCATGGCCACCGAGGACGTCGGGCTGGCCGACCCGCGCGCGCTGCGGCTGGCGCTGGACGCGGCCGAGACCTACGAGCGACTCGGCAGCCCGGAAGGCGAGCTGGCGCTGGCGCAGGCGGTGGTGTACCTGGCCGTGGCGCCGAAGAGCAACGCCGTCTATACCGCCTACAAGGCCGCGCGCACCTTCGTGGCGCGCGACGGCACACGCGCGGTGCCGTTGCACCTGCGCAATGCGCCCACGGCGCTGATGCGCCAGCTCGACCATGGCCGTGGCTACCGCTATGCGCACGACGAGCCGGACGCGTTCGCCGCGGGCGAGCGCTACTTCCCCGACGGCATGGCCGAGCCGCGCTTTTACGAGCCGGTGCCGCGCGGGCTGGAGCTGCGCATCGGCGAAAAGCTCGCCGAGCTGCGCCGGCGCAACGCGGAGGCGCGCGCGGCAGCAGCGGCGGGCGTGCCGCCGGTCGGCGGGTCGCATTAAATCATCTAATTGTCGTGTCCCGGATGATTGGTTAATTGGTTCACGCCGTGGTTTACTCTTGGCCCGAGAGGTCATGCTGGAGCTGAAACGATGCATCTGAGGCTGCACAAGAACGCCACCACGACACCCAGGATCCG
>NZ_VJOO01000023.1 GCF_007556755.1 Tepidimonas fonticaldi
AGCCAGCGCACCCACCACGGCCCCTGCGACCGGCGCGGCGGGCGGTGCCGGTGGCGACGCGGGCACCTGGGGGCCGGCTCCGTCGCCCGCGGTGGCCGCCGGGGCCGCGCCGGTCGCAGGGGCCGTGGTGGGTGCGCTGGCTGGGGCCGACGCCGCCTGGCGCAGTTGCTCCAGCTCTTGCAGGTTGCGGTTCAGCTCGGCGACGCGCTGCTCGGTCTCGCCGCGCTGGCGCGCTTCGGCGATCTGGGCCTCGGCCGGTGCCGGGGCGCCGGGCTTGGTCAGGGTGAGCTTGTCCTGGGCGCTGGCTTGCGGTTTGTCTTCGGCCACGGCCGCCTGCACGGCGCCGGTCGCCGTGCGCGAGGCCGGGGGCGCCTCCTGCGCCGGGGCGGCGGCAGCCAGACGCCGGCGGTATTCGTTGAAGTCCCGCGTCTGCGCGGCGACGATGCGGCGCGCTTCTTGCGGATCGACAGCGGCCGCCCCCGCGGTGTCCGGCAGATCGATGACCGCGCCCGCGCGCACCAGGTTGATGTTGTTGCGGATGAAGGCCTGGGGATTGGCGCGCAGCAGCGCGACGAGCATCTGCTCCAGCGTGACGTCGGCCGGCTTGTGCTCCGCGGCGATGCGACCGGCCGTTTCCCCCGGTTTGACGGTGATTTGCTTGGGCGCGGTGGCGGTCTGGGCGGCGGGCCGGTCGGTCGACGCAGCGCGCGGGGGCGTGCCGGGGGCCGCCGCCGACGGCTGGGCAGGGGGCACCGGTTGCGCCGGCCGCACGTCCGTCACGATGGGGGCGGCCGGGGTAGGGGGCGCGGCCGTGACGGCCGGTGCCACCGGGGTGGGCGGGCGCAGGTTGGGCGGATCGAACAGCAGGGTGTAGCTGCGCAGCAGTTCGCCGCCCGCCCAGCGGGCCTGCACCACCAGATCGAGGAAAGGCTCGGACACCGGACGGGCGCTGCGCACCACGATGACCGTGCGCCCGTCCGTGCGCCGCTGCACCTCCAGCGACACGTCCTGCAGCAGGGCGTTGAATTCCAGATTGGCGGCGCGAAAACGCTCCGCCGGTGCAATGCCGACCTGCAGGCTGGCGGCCTCGGCGTCGGTGATGGCGGGCACCTCGATTTCGGCGCGCAGCGGCTCGCCCAGTTGCGACTGGACCGCCACGCGACCCAGCGCCAGGGCCCACGCATTGCCCGCCAGGGTCGAGGCCAGTGCCGCCGCCAAGGCGATGCCCCGCCAAGCACCGCCCGCACACCACCCCCCGCCGCCAGCCGGGCGGCCGACGGTCGGCAGGGATGGCGGGCGCGGGGAGGAGCGGGGTTTCGGCACAGGGATCCTTTGTGGGCGCATCACGGAAGCGGCGTCAAAACACCTTAGCATCAATGTGTTACGGCGACAAGCTGACGGCGTGCCGCAACCGCCGCGCGCCACCCGTCGCCCTCCCGCCGATCCGCAGGGCGTTGCAGCCGAGCAACGCCCTGCGGGCCAGGCGCACCGGGATGCCCCGACTATACCGCCGTCAGGCCCCGAGCAGGATGCGCAGCATGCGGCGCAGCGGCTCGGCCGCGCCCCACAGCAGCTGGTCGCCGATCACGAAGGCCGAGACGTACTCCGGCCCCATGTTGAGCTTGCGCACGCGGCCCACGCCCACCTGCAGCCCGCCGGTGATGGCGGCCGGGGTCAGCTCCTTGACGGTGAGGGCGCGGTCGTTCGGCACCCACTTGACCCAGGGGTTGCCGCTCTTGATGATGGCCTCGATCTCCTCCAGCGGCAGGTCGCGCTTGAGCTTGAGCGTCAGCGCCAGGCTGTGGCAGCGCATGGCGCCGATGCGCACGCACAGGCCATCGACGGGGATGGTCTGCTCGGTGCCGAGGATCTTGTTGACCTCCGCCTGGCCCTTCCACTCCTCCTTGGACTGGCCGTTGGGCAGCTGCACGTCGATCCAGGGGATGAGGCTGCCGGCCAGCGGCGCGCCGAAGAACTCGGTCGGCACGTCCTCGCGGATCGCCTGCGCGACTTTGCGATCGATCTCCAGGATCGCCGAGGCGGGGTCGGCCAGCAGGTCAGCCACCGCGCCGTGGATCACGCCCATGCCCTTGAGCAGCTCGCGCATGTTGTTGGCGCCGGCGCCGCTGGCGGCCTGGTAGGTCATGGAGCTGACCCACTCCACCAGGTTCTCGCGGAACAGGCCGCCCAGCCCCATCAGCAGGATGGAGTTGGTGCAGTTGCCGCCGATCCAGTTGCGGCCACCGGCGGCCAGCGCCTTGCGGATGACGTGCTCGTTGACCGGGTCGAGGACGATGACCGCGTCCGGCTCCATGCGCAGCGCGCTGGCCGCGTCGATCCAGTGCCCCTGCCAGCCGGCGGCACGCAGCTTGGGGAACACTTCCTTGGTGTAGTCGCCGCCCTGGCAGGTGATGACGATGTCGCACTCGGCCAGCGCGGCCAGGTCGTGCGCGTCGCGCAGCGTCTTGTGCGCCTTGGCCTGCGCCGGGGCGGGGCCGCCGGCGTTGGAGGTCGAGAAGAAGATCGGCTCGATCAGGTCGAAGTCGCCTTCGGCGATCATGCGGTCCATCAGGACCGAGCCGACCATGCCGCGCCAGCCGACCAGGCCGACCTTGTTGCCAACGTTGCTCATCGCGTGTGCCCTTTCAGTAGAGGAAGTGGGGGAAACCCTTCTGCTGCCCGGCTCGTCTGGCCGGTGTGGGCGCACGACGAACCAGGCTGGAATCAGCCGGTAATGGTGGTCGTGGTTTTGGTGGTGGCGCGCGCGCCCACCGCGGCCGGGGCGGCAGCGGGGTTCAGCTGGAACGGGCAGGGCGCGGGCATGATGGACCGATTCTACCGGATGCGACCTGATGCCACGCTGACAACCCGCGCCGGCCGGTCAGCGGGCCGCGCGGGCGACCGCCCAATCGGCAAATGCCGGCAGCAGCGCGGCGGCGTGGGGGGTGGGTTGCAGGGCGTCGCGCACGCTGGCCGGATCCATGCCGTGTTGGCGCAGCGTCTCGGCCAGGTGGTCCACATAGGCTTGCACGGCGGGCAGCGAAAACTCGGGGTGGAACTGCACGCCCCAGGCACACGGGCCGACCCGAAACGCCGCGTGTGGCTCCTGCGCATGGTGGGCCAGAGCCACGGCCGTCGAGGGCAACCGCACCACGCTTTGCAGATGCACCATGGGGGCGGCAAAACGCGCAGGCAACGCCCCGAACAGCGGGTCCGTCTGCGCGGCCGGATACCGTTCGACGTTCACCGTCCCCACGTCCGGCCCTTGCGGGCGGTAGCCGACCTCGCCCCCCAGGGCGTGCGCCAACAGTTGGTGGCCGTAGCAGATGCCCAGCACGGGACATTCGGCGGCCACGGCGTCGCGCAGCCACGCGGCCAGGGCCTCGCTCCACGCCGCACGCTCCGACACCATGGCGTGCGAGCCGGTGACGATTGCGCCCGCCATGGCATCGGGCGCGGGCGGCAGGCCCGCACGGGCATCATGGACCTGCACGGGAAGCGGCCCGCCCGCCAGCCCGGCGGCGATCCAGTCCTCGAAATCGCCGTGCGTGCGGGCCAGATCCGCCAAGGTCTCGCCCGCCTTGATGATCCAGATCGGCTTCACGTCACCCCGGCGGTCACCCCAGCGCCCGCACCACCGCGTCGCCCATCGCCGCGGTGCCGACGACGGCGCAGCCGTCGCTGGCGATGTCGGCGGTGCGCAGGCCGTCGGCCAGCACCTTCTGCACCGCGGCCTCGATGCGCTCGGCCGCCTCGGGCTGCTTGAGCGAGTAGCGCAGCATCATCGCCGCCGACAGGATGGTGGCCAGCGGGTTGGCCACGCCCTTGCCGGCGATGTCGGGCGCGCTGCCGTGGCTGGGCTCGTACAGCCCCTGGCCGCGCTCGTTGAGACTGGCCGACGGCAGCATACCGATCGAGCCGGTCAGCATCGCCGCCTCGTCCGACAGGATGTCGCCAAACATGTTGCCGGTGACGATGACGTCGAACTTCTTGGG
The DNA here is from genome assembly GCF_007556755.1 of Tepidimonas fonticaldi. Taxonomy (GTDB): domain Bacteria; phylum Pseudomonadota; class Gammaproteobacteria; order Burkholderiales; family Burkholderiaceae_C; genus Tepidimonas; species Tepidimonas fonticaldi. The sequence continues at coordinate 3,996 of NZ_VJOO01000023.1, forward strand.
CGCCTTGACCAGCTGCATCGCGGCGTTGTCCACGTACATGTGGTCGAGCTCGACGTCGGGGTAGTCGCGGTGCACCTCGGTGACGACGTCCTTCCAGAGCTGGAAGGTTTCCAGCACGTTGGCCTTGTCGACACTGGTGACCTTGCGGTTGCGTTGCCGCGCGGCCTCGAACGCCACGCGCGCGATGCGCTCGATTTCGGGCCGGCTGTAGCGCATCGTGTCGAACGCCTCTTCGGCACCGGCAAACGGGCCGTCCGGCGCGGCCCGTCGCCCGCGTGGCTGGCCAAAGTAGATGTCGCCGGTCAGTTCGCGGATGATCAGGATGTCCAACCCCGCCACCAGCTCCGGCTTCAGGCTGGAGGCGTGCGTCAGCTGCGGGTAGCAGATCGCCGGGCGGAAGTTGGCGAACAGCCCGAGCGCCTTGCGCAGGCCCAGGATGGCCTGCTCCGGCCGCAGCGCGCGCGGCAGCGTGTCGTACTTCCAGTCGCCCACGGCGCCGAACAGCACCGCGTCCGCCTGCTGCGCGAGCTTGAGCGTCGCCTCCGGCAGCGGATGGCCGGCGGCCTCGTAGGCGGCGCCGCCCACCGGGGCGGTCTCCATCTCCAGCGGCAGGGCCAGCGCCTTGAGCACCTTGACGGCCTCGGCGACGATCTCGGGCCCGATGCCGTCACCGGGCAGGATGGCGATCTTCATGGATGTCCTGATGTCATGGGGAAGGCGCGGCCGGGGGCAGGCCCTGCCGCGCGGGGGAGCATGGGGCGCCCGGTCAGCCAGCGAAGGTGCGCGCCAGCCACGGGAAGCGGGCCAGCCGCTCGGCCTCGAAGGCGCGGATCTTGTCGGCGTGGCGCAGCGTCAGGCCGATGTCGTCCAGCCCGTTGAGCAGGCAGTAGCGGCGGAACGGCTGCACCTCGAACGGGATCTCGGCGCCGTCGGGCTGTACGATGACCTGGCGCTCCAGGTCGATCGTCAGCTCGTAGCCGGGGAAGGCGTGCACCTCGTGGAACAGGCGGTCGACCGTGGCCTCTGGCAGCACGATCGGCAGCAGGCCGTTCTTGAAGCAGTTGTTGAAGAAGATGTCGGCGAAGCTCGGCGCGATCAGCGCACGGAAGCCATACTGCTGGATCGCCCACGGCGCGTGCTCGCGGCTGGAGCCGCAGCCGAAGTTCTTGCGCGCCAGCAGGATGCTGGCCCCCTGGTAGCGCGGCTGGTTGAGCACGAAGTCCGGGTTGGGCTTACGCTGGCTTTCCGGTACGCCGGGCTGGCCCGGCTGGTCCAGATAGCGCCACTCGTCGAACAGGTTGGGGCCGAAGCCGGTCTTGCGAATCGACTTCAGAAACTGCTTCGGGATGATGGCGTCGGTGTCGACGTTTTCCCGGTCGATGGGCGCGACGAGCCCTTTGTGGATGGTGAAGCGCTCCATTTACTTCTTGCCAGCGTCCTGGATGACCTGGCCACCTTTCTGGATGTCCTTGCCGAGCCCCTGAACCGTGTTGCAGCCCGCAAGCAGCAGGCCCAGACAGGCGAGGGTGCAGCACAGCGCGCGTTTCATGGTGAGCTCCTGGGGGTTAGACGATCTGGCGTACGTCGACGAAGTGGCCGTGGATGGCGGCTGCCGCCGCCATGGCCGGGCTGACCAGGTGCGTGCGCCCGCCCGCACCCTGGCGGCCTTCGAAGTTGCGGTTACTGGTCGAGGCGCAGCGCTCGCCGGGCTCCAGCCGGTCGGCGTTCATGGCCAGGCACATCGAGCAGCCGGGCTCGCGCCACTCGAAGCCCGCGGCGCGGAAAATCTCGTGCAGTCCCTCGCGCTCGGCCTGCTCCTTGACCTGACCCGATCCGGGCACGACCATCGCGAGCTTGACGTTGCGCGCCACCTTCTGGCCGAGTTTGCGCACCACGGCCGCCGCTTCGCGCATGTCCTCGATGCGGCTGTTGGTGCACGAGCCGATGAACACCTTGTCCACGGCGATGTCGGTCAGGGGTTTGCCCGGTTGCAGGCCCATGTACTGCAGGGCGCGCTCCATGGCGCTGCGCTTGACGGGGTCCTTCTCCTTGTCGGGATCGGGCACGCGCTCGGTCACGGGCAGTACCATCTCGGGCGAGGTGCCCCAGGTGACCTGAGGCAGGATCTGGGCGGCATCCAGCTCGACCACGGCGTCCCAATGGGCATCGGGGTCGGAGTGCAGGGTGCGCCAATGGGCGACGGCCTGATCCCACTCCACCCCGCTGGGGGCCATGGGCCGACCGCGCACGTACTCGAGGGTCTTGTCGTCCACCGCCACCAGGCCGGCGCGCGCGCCCGCCTCGATGGCCATGTTGCAGACCGTCATGCGGCCTTCCATGCTCAGCGCGCGGATGGCGCTGCCACCAAACTCGATGGTGTAGCCGGTGCCGCCGGCGGTACCGATGCGGCCGATGATGGCCAGCACGATGTCCTTGGCCGTGCAGCCGCGCGGCAGCGTCCCCTCCACGCGGATCAGCATGTTGCGGGCCTTTTTGGCCAGCAGCGTCTGCGTGGCCAGCACATGCTCGACCTCGCTGGTGCCAATGCCATGCGCCAGCGCACCGAACGCGCCGTGGGTGCTGGTGTGGCTGTCGCCGCACACCACCGTCATGCCGGGCAGGGTGGCGCCGTTTTCCGGCCCGATGACGTGCACGATGCCCTGCCGCTTGCTCAGGAACGGAAAATACGCCGCCGCCCCGAACTCGCGGATGTTGGCATCCAGCGTGACGATCTGCTCCTTGCTGATCGGGTCAGCGATGCCGTCGTAGCCGTGCTCCCAGCCGGTGGTGGGGGTGTTGTGGTCGGCGGTGGCGACCACCGACGACACGCGCCACGGCTTGCGGCCGGCCACGCGCAGTCCCTCGAAGGCCTGCGGGCTGGTCACCTCGTGCACCAGATGGCGGTCGATGTAGAGGATGGCGGTGCCGTCCTCCTCGGTGTGGACGACGTGCTCGTCCCAGATCTTGTCGTAAAGGGTGCGTCCCATGGCGGAGGGGATAGGCGTGGGCGGCCTGCCATTGTAGGCCTAGACCGCGATGAACGGGGCGCGTCGACGGCGGTGCCGGGGACCATCCCGCGGGCACCGCCGCCCGGGTCGATCAGCGCTGGGCGATCGGCACGACGTCGCGCTTGGCCGCACCGGTGAAGAGCTGGCGCGGACGGCCGATCTTGTACTCGGGGTCGCCGATCATCTCGTTGAGCTGGGCGATCCAGCCCACCGTGCGCGCCAGCGCGAAGATGCCGGTGAACAGGTTGACCGGGATGCCGATGGCGCGCTGCACGATGCCGGAGTAGAAGTCCACGTTGGGGTAGAGCTTGCGCTGCACGAAGTAGTCGTCTTCCAGCGCGATCTTCTCCAGCGTCTTGGCCAGCTTGAACAGCGGGTCGTTTTCCAGCCCCAGCTCGCCCAGCACTTCGTTGCAGGTCTCCTGCATCAGCTTGGCGCGCGGGTCGTAGTTCTTGTAGACGCGGTGGCCAAAGCCCATCAGGCGCACGCCCGAGTTCTTGTCCTTGACCTTGGCGATGAATTCACCGATCTTGTCCACGCCGCCCATGGCCTGGATTTCTTCCAGCATGTTCAGGCAGGCCTCGTTGGCGCCGCCGTGGGCCGGGCCCCACAGGCAGGCCACGCCCGCGGCGATGGCCGCAAACGGGTTGGTGCCGGAGCTGCCGCACAGGCGCACGGTGGAGGTGGAGGCGTTTTGCTCGTGGTCCGCGTGCAGGATGAAGATGCGGTCCATCGCGCGCTCGAGCACCGGGTTGACTTTGTACTCCTCGCACGGCGTGCCGAACATCATGCGCAGGAAGTTGCCCGCGTAGCTCAGGTCGTTGCGCGGATACATGTACGGCTGGCCGATGCCGTACTTGTAGGCCATGGCGACCAGGGTGGGCAGCTTGGCGATCAGGCGGATGGCCGCGATCTCGCGGTGCTGCGGGTTGTTGATGTCGGTGCTGTCGTGGTAGAAGGCCGACATGGCGCCGATCAGGCCCGTGAGCACCGCCATCGGGTGCGCATCGCGCCGGAAGCCACGCAGGAAGAACTGCATCTGCTCGTTGACCATGGTGTGCATGGTCACGCGCTTGCTGAAGTCGGCTTTTTGGTGTTCGTTGGGCAGCTCACCGTACAGCAGCAGGTAGCAGGTCTCGAGGTAGTCGCACTGCGTGGCGAGCTGCTCGATGGGGTAGCCGCGGTAGAGCAGCTCGCCCTTGTCGCCGTCGATGTAGGTGATGGACGATTGGCACGACGCCGTGGACAGGAACCCGGGGTCGTAGGTGAACATGCCGGTCTGGGCGTAGAGCTTGCGGATGTCGATCACGTCCGGACCCACGGTGCCGGAGTAGATCGGCAGCTCGACGCTGGGCGCGCCGTTGGAAAACGACAGCGTGGCTTTGTGGTCTTGCAGTTTCATGCGGATTCCTTGGGTCTAGCGGGGGAGCTACGGGGATGACGGCGCGTCGGCCCGCGGCGGGGTGCGCAGCAGGGCCAGCACGTCGACGACCTCGGGGGTCGCCAGCGCGCCGTCGGGCTCGCGGCGGCGCAGCAACAGGTCGAGCAGATCGTTGTCGCTCAGGTCCATCAGCGCTTCCAGGCCGCGGGCCTGCCGCACGGTGAGGGCCTCGCCGTGCCGATCGAAGAAGCGCTCGATGAACAGATCGTTTTCGAGCAGACCGCGGCGGCAACGCCAGCGCAGCTTGCTGAGCTGGCGTTCGTCGAGCCGTGCGCGGTCGTCCATGGCCGGGTTCGTGAGCGCGGGGCGGTCAGACGGCGCGGCGCACCATCAGTTCCTTGATCTTGCCGATGGCCTTGGTGGGGTTGAGGCCCTTGGGGCACACATCGACGCAGTTCATGATGGTGTGGCAGCGGAACAGCCGGTACGGGTCTTCCAGGTTGTCCAGGCGCTCGCTGGTGGCCTGGTCGCGGCTGTCGGCGATGAAGCGGTAGGCCTGCAGCAGGCCCGCCGGGCCGACGAACTTGTCCGGGTTCCACCAGAAGCTCGGACAGCTGGTGGAGCAGCTGGCGCACAGGATGCACTCGTACAGGCCGTTGAGCTCTTCGCGCTCTTCGGGCGACTGCAGGCGCTCCTTTTCGGGCGGCTGGGTCTCGTTGATCAGGTACGGCTTGATCGAGTGGTACTGCTTGAAGAACAGCGTCATGTCCACGATCAGGTCGCGCACCACGGGCAGGCCCGGCAGGGGCTTGAGCACGATGGTGTCGGGCAGCGTGCGCAGGTTGGTCAGACACGCCAGCCCGTTCTTGCCGTTGATGTTCATCGCGTCCGAGCCGCAGACGCCCTCGCGGCACGAGCGGCGAAACGCCAGCGTCGGGTCGATTTCCTTGAGCTTGATCAGCGCGTCCAGCAGCATGCGCTCGGTGGTCAGTTCCACCTCCAGCGTCTGCATGTAGGGCTTGGCGTCCTTGTCCGGGTCGTAACGGTAGATCTTGAAGATGCGTTTGGCCATGGAAAAACCTCCGGCGTGGGGACGTCAGAACGTGCGGACCTTGGGCGGAATCGACTCGACCGTCAGCGGCTTGAGGTTGACCGGCTTGTAGGTCAGGGAGTTGTCGGCGCTGTGCCACAGGGTGTGCTTCATCCACACCTTGTCGTTGCGGCCCAGCGGGCACTCGGCGTCGTCCGGGCCACGCTCGTAGTCCTTGACGGTGTGCGCACCGCGGCATTCCTGGCGGGCGGCGGCGGACGTCATCGTGGCCTGGGCGGCTTCGATGAGGTTCTCGACCTCCAGCGCCTCCACGCGCGCCGTGTTGAACACCTTGGACTTGTCCTTGAGCACGATGGCGCCGACGCGCTCGCGCAGCGCGTTGATCTTGCACACCCCCTCGTCCATGCTGGCCTGGGTGCGGAAGACGCCCGCGTGCTGCTGCATGGTGGCGCGGATGTCGTTGGCCACGGCCTGCGCATACTCGCCGTCGGTGCGCGATTCCAGGCGGCTGAGCCGCTCCAGCGTGCGATCGGCGGCGTCCTTGGGCAGATCCTTGTGCTCGCGACCGCGATCGAGGTGGGCCACGATGTGGTTGCCGGCCGCGCGGCCGAACACCAGCAGGTCCAGCAGCGAGTTGGTGCCGAGGCGGTTGGCGCCATGCACCGACACACAGGAGCACTCGCCGACCGCGTACAGGCCGTTCACCACCTTCTGGCCGCCCTGGCCGTCCGGCACGACGACCTGGCCGTTGATGTTGGTCGGGATGCCGCCCATCTGGTAGTGGATGGTCGGCACCACCGGGATCGGCTCCTTGGTGATGTCGACGTTGGCGAAGTTGATGCCGATCTCGTACACCGACGGCAGGCGCTTGTGGATCGTCTCCGGGCCCAGGTGGTCGAGTTTGAGCAGGATGTAGTCCTTGTTCGGCCCGCAGCCGCGGCCTTCCTTGATCTCCTGGTCCATGCAGCGGCTGACGAAGTCGCGCGGCGCCAGGTCCTTCAGCGTCGGCGCGTAGCGCTCCATGAAGCGCTCGCCGTTGCTGTTGAGCAAGATGGCGCCCTCGCCGCGGCAGCCCTCGGTCAGCAGCACGCCCGCGCCGGCCACGCCGGTCGGGTGGAACTGCCAGAACTCCATGTCCTGCAGCGGGATGCCGGCGCGCGCGGCCATGCCCAGCCCGTCGCCGGTGTTGATGAAGGCGTTGGTGCTGGCGGCGTAGATGCGCCCGGCGCCACCGGTGGCCAGCAGCGTGGCCTTGGCCTCCAGGATGTAGACGTCGCCGGTCTCCATCTCGAGTGCCGTCACGCCCACCACGTCGCCGTCGGCGTCGCGGATCAGGTCCAGCGCCATCCACTCGACGAAGAACGTGGTGCGCGCGGCGACGTTCTGCTGATACAGCGTGTGCAGCATCGCGTGGCCGGTGCGGTCGGCGGCGGCGCAGGCGCGCTGCACGGGCTTCTCGCCGTAGTTGGCGGTGTGGCCGCCGAACGGGCGCTGGTAGATGGTGCCGTCCGGGTTGCGGTCGAACGGCATGCCCATGTGCTCCAGCTCGTAGACGACCTTGGGCGCCTCGCGGCACATGAACTCGATGGCGTCCTGGTCACCGAGCCAGTCCGAGCCCTTGACGGTATCGTAGAAGTGGTAGTGCCAGTTGTCCTCGGACATGTTGCCCAGCGACGCGCCGATGCCGCCCTGCGCGGCGACCGTGTGCGAGCGCGTCGGGAACACCTTGGACAGCACCGCGACGTTGAGGCCGGCGCGCGCCAGTTGCAGCGACGCGCGCATGCCGGAGCCACCGGCGCCGACGATCACCACGTCGAAGCGCCGGCGGGGAAGGTTCGCAGTCAGGGTCATGGCTTACAGCCTCCAAAGCACTTGAAACGCCCAGCCCGTGCAACCGACCAGCCAGACGAGGGTGAACACATGCAGGGCCAGGCGCAGGCCCACGGGTTTGACGTAGTCCATCCAGATGTCGCGCACACCCACCCAGGCGTGCCACACCAACGCGATCACCACGGCGAAGGTGAGGAACTTCATCCACTGCGCCGCAAAGATGCCGGCCCAGGTTTCGTACCCGATGGGGCCGGAGGTGAAGATGACCTGCGCCAGCAGGACCACGGTGAAGAGGGCCATGAGCACCGCCGTGACGCGCTGGACCATCCAGTCGCGCAGGCCGTAGTGGGCGCCGGTGACGACGCGCTTGGAGCCGTAGTTGACCGCCATTTGTCGTTACTCCGTCAGGGGGGAATCAGTACAGGCCGAACAGTTTGGCGCCCAGCACGACCGTCAGGCCCAGGCTCAGCGCCAGCGTGACGATGGCCGACGAGCGGCCGTAGGCCTTGTCCACCTTGTGGGTGGCGTCCATGATGAGGTGGCGCACGCCGGCGCAGAAGTGGTGCAGATAGGCCCAGATCAGCGCCAGCGCCACCAGCTTGACGAACCAGCCGGGCACGAACCCGATCCCCGCGGAGAACGCCGCCGTGAAGCTGCCGTAGGACAGCTCCGACGACAGCGAGGTGTCCATCATCCAGACCACGAACGGCAGCAGCAAGAACATCAGGGCGCCGCTGACACGGTGCAGGATCGACACCCAGCCCGCCGGCGGCAGGCGGTACGTCGTCAGGTCCTTGAAGGCGTTGATGTTGCGGAACTCGGGCCGCGCAGGGCGCAAGGGCGTCATGGGGTTTTCTCCTGGGGGTCAGAACGTGCCACCATGGTCGGCAAGGCCGTTGGCGGCCATGACGGCGAACTCGTTATGGTTCATCGGGTCGCTGACGGGGAACTGTCACATTCTATTGCAATGCAGCATGACGAAGGGGTGGCGGGAAGGGGCTAGCTGAGCTCGTTGCGGTAGTGGTGCCGGTCGGTGCGATACAGGCCGCGGCGCAGCTCCATCGGCACACCGTTGTAGGTGTAGGCCAGGCGCTCCACGCTCAGCAGCGGGGTGCCGGCGGGGACCTGCAGGCGCTCGGCAGCCGTCTCGCTGGCGGCGACCGCCTTGATGCGTTCTTCGGCGCGCACCATGCGCACGCCAAATTGCGTCTCGAACAGGGCATACATGGGGCCGGCGTGCTCGGACAGCGTCTCCAGCGTCAGGCCGCGAAAGGCGCTGCCCGGCAGCCAGAGGTCCTCCAGAATCGTCGGGGTGCCCTGGAAGGACAGCACGCGGCTGACTTGCACCACCGCATCCCCCGCGCGCAGTTGCAAGGCGGCGGCCACCTCGGCGCTGGCGCGCATGCGCCGGCAGCCCAGCACCTCGCGCTTCGCGGGGCCTTCGCTGTCCAGCGTGCCCACATCGGGGTGCAGGCGCAGAAAGCGGTACTGGATGTGCTGCTCGGCGTGGGTGGCGACGAAGGTGCCTTTGCCTTGCCGGCGCACCAGCAGGTTGTCGGCGGCCAGCTCGTCGATGGCTTTGCGCACCGTGCCCTGGCTGACCTTGAAGCGCGCGGCCAGCTCGATTTCGCTGGGAATCAGGTCGCCGGGTTTCCACTCGCCGGCCTGCAGGCTGTGCAGGATGAGCGTCTTGATCTGCTGATAGAGCGGGCTGAAGGCGGGCGTGGAGGTGCCGGCGGCAGGCGCGGCCGCGACGGCCGAGCCCTCCGCGCCCAGGGCGGGGGTCGGGGGGCGGGCGGACAGGCCGTCGGGTTTCATGACCGCAATCATATCTTATATAAGACATAAGACAAATTGACGCCCCCGGGTTTACCAGAGTACACTCGCGGGGTTCATCCCCACGTTCCCCATTGGAGATTTCCATGAGCAAAAAGCCCGTCCGCGTGGCCGTCACCGGTGCCGCCGGCCAGATTGGTTATGCGCTGCTGTTTCGCATCGCCTCCGGCGAGATGCTGGGCAAAGACCAGCCGGTGATTCTGCAGTTGCTCGAGATTCCCGACGAGAAGGCGCAAAAGGCCCTCAAGGGCGTGATGATGGAGCTGGAGGACTGCGCCTTCCCGCTGCTGGCGGGCATGGAGGCGCACAGCGACCCGATGGGCGCGTTCAAGGACACCGACTACGCGCTGCTGGTCGGCGCGCGTCCGCGCGGCCCGGGCATGGAGCGCAAGGACCTGCTGGCCGCCAATGCACAAATCTTCACGGTGCAGGGCAAGGCCCTCAACGCCGTGGCGTCGCGCAACGTCAAGGTGCTGGTGGTGGGCAACCCGGCCAACACCAACGCCTACATCGCCATGAAGTCGGCCCCGGACCTGCCGGCGAAGAACTTCACCGCCATGCTGCGCCTGGACCACAACCGGGCGCTGTCGCAGATCGCCGCCAAGACCGGCAAGCCCGTCTCCAGCATCGAAAAGCTGTGCGTGTGGGGCAACCACTCGCCGACGATGTACGCCGACTACCGCTTCGCCACCATCGAGGGCCAGTCGGTCAAGGCGATGATCAACGACGAGGACTGGAACCGCAACGTCTTCCTGCCCACCGTCGGCAAGCGCGGCGCGGCCATCATCGAGGCGCGCGGCCTGTCGTCGGCCGCTTCGGCCGCCAACGCCGCCATCGACCACATGCGCGACTGGGCGCTGGGCACGAACGGCAAGTGGGTGACCATGGGCATCCCGTCGCAGGGCTGGTACGGCATTCCGCAGGACGTGATGTTCGGCTTCCCGGTCACCTGCGCCAATGGCGAGTACACGGTGGTCGAAGGCCTGCCGATCGACGAGTTCAGCCAGCAGTGCCTGAACAAGACGCTGGCCGAGCTGGAAGAAGAGCGCCAGGGCGTCGCGCACCTGATCTGACCGGGACGGACGCGCGCATGCCCACGCCCCCGTCGGCCTCCTCGCGCCATCCGCGCGAGGTCTTGCTCGGGGCCCAGGCCGGGGCCGTCTGGCTGCCCGCCTGCGACCACTATGCGGGCGTCGAGGCGCGCATGCGCAAGAGCCTGGCCCTGCAGGCCGAGTGGTCCGCGCGCCACGGGACGTGTCTGTTCGACGTCACGCTGGATTGCGAGGACGGCGCCCCGGTGGGGGGCGAGGCCGATCACGCCGCGCTGGTGGTCGAACTGGTGCGCGGGCTGGACTGGGCCGCGCCGGTGCCGCCGCGCGTGGGCGTGCGGGTGCATCCGGTGGGCCATCCGGCGTTCGAGGCCGACGTGGCCGCCATCGTCGGCGCCGTCGGCGCGCGCCTGACGCACCTGATGATCCCGAAGGTCGAGTCGGTGGCCGACGTGGCGCGCGCCGTGGCAGCGGTCGATGCGGCCGGCGCGCCCGCGCTGCCGCTGCATGTGCTGATCGAGTCGCCGGCGGCGGTGCATCGGGCGTTCGACATCGCCGCGCAGCCGCGTGTGGCGTCGCTGAGCTTCGGGCTGATGGACTTCGTCTCGGCGCACGGCGGGGCGATCCCCGCCGCGGCGATGACGGTGCAGGGCCAGTTCGAGCACCCGCTGGTCTGTCGCGCCAAGCTGGAGATCGCCAGCGCCGCACACGCGCACGGCAAGGTGCCGTCGCACTGCGTGGTCACCGAGTTCCGCGACCGTGACGCGGTGCGGCGCGCCGCCGAGCGTGCCGCCGGGGCCTTTGGCTACACGCGCATGTGGAGCATCCACCCCGACCAGATCGAGCCCATCGTCGCGGCGTTTCGGCCGCGGCCCGATGAGGTCGAGCAGGCCGCCGAGATCATCGACCGCGCCGCCGCGGCCGATTGGGCGCCGATATCCCACCAGGGTCATTTGCACGACCGCGCGTCTTTCCGCTACTTTTGGCAGGTGCTGGAGCGGGCCCACGCCACCGGCGTGGCGCTGCCCGAGACGGTGCGCGGCCACTTTCGATGAGATTTCCACCGACTGGAGCACACACCATGTTGCAAGCCTATCGTGACCATGTGGCCGAGCGCGCCGCGCTGGGCATCCCGCCGCTGCCGCTGAATGCGCAGCAGACGGCCGACCTGATCGAGCTGATCAAGAACCCGCCCGCGGGCGAGGATCCGCAGTTTCTGCTGGACCTGCTGACGCACCGCGTGCCTCCGGGGGTGGACGACGCGGCCAAGGTCAAGGCGTCGTTCCTGGCCGCGGTGGCGCACGGTGACATCCAGGTCGGGCTGATCAGCAAGGCCAAGGCGACCGAGCTGCTGGGCACGATGGTGGGCGGCTACAACGTCAAGCCGCTGATCGACCTGCTGGACGACGCCGAGGTGGCGACGATCGCAGCCGAGGGTCTGAAGAAGACGCTGCTGATGTTCGACGCCTTCCACGACGTGGCCGAGAAGGTGCAGGCCGGCAACGCACATGCGCGCGCCGTCATGCAGAGCTGGGCGGATGCGGAGTGGTTCCTGTCGCGCCCGGAGGTGCCCAAGAAGATCACCGTCACCGCCTTCAAGGTGCCCGGCGAGACCAACACCGACGACCTGTCGCCTGCGCCGGACGCCTGGAGCCGCCCGGACATCCCGCTGCACGCGCTGGCGATGCTGAAGAACAAGCGCCCGGACGCGCCGTCCGAGCCGGACGAGGACGGCAAGCGCGGCCCGATCAGCGTGCTGCAAAAGCTCAAAGAAAAGGGGCACCTGGTCGCCTACGTCGGCGACGTGGTCGGCACCGGCTCCAGCCGCAAGTCGGCCACCAACAGCGTGATCTGGTGGACCGGGCACGACATCCCGTACGTGCCGAACAAGCGCTACGGCGGCGTGACGCTGGGCGGCAAGATCGCGCCGATCTTCTTCAACACGCAGGAAGACTCCGGCTCGCTGCCGATCGAGGTGGACGTCAGCAGGATCGAGTTCGGTGACGTCATCGACATCTACCCCTACGACGGCAAGATCGAGAAGAACGGCGAGGTCATCGCCACCTTCCAGCTCAAGAGCGAGGTGCTGCTGGACGAGGTGCGCGCCGGCGGCCGCATCAACCTGATCATCGGCCGGGGGCTGACCGCCAAGGCGCGCGAGTTCCTGGGTCTGCCGGCTTCCACGGTCTTTCGCCTGCCGAAGGCCCCGGTGGACACCGGCAAGGGCTACACGCTGGCGCAGAAGATGGTCGGCCGCGCCTGCGGACTGCCGGAAGGCAAGGGCATCCGCCCCGGCACCTACTGCGAGCCGAAGATGACCACCGTCGGCAGCCAGGACACCACCGGCCCGATGACGCGCGACGAGCTGAAGGACCTGGCCTGCCTGGGCTTCTCGGCCGACCTGGTGATGCAGTCGTTCTGCCACACCGCGGCCTATCCGAAGCCGGTGGACGTCAAGATGCACCGCGAGCTGCCGGCCTTCATCAGCAGCCGCGGCGGCGTCAGCCTGCGCCCAGGCGACGGCGTCATCCACTCGTGGCTCAACCGCATGCTGCTGCCGGACACGGTCGGCACGGGCGGCGACAGCCACACGCGCTTCCCGATCGGCATCAGCTTCCCCGCCGGCTCCGGGCTGGTGGCGTTTGCCGCCGCCACCGGCGTCATGCCGCTGGACATGCCCGAGAGCGTGCTGGTGCGCTTCAAGGGCCAGATGCAGCCCGGCATCACGCTGCGTGACCTGGTGCACGCGATTCCGCTCTACGCCATCAAGCAGGGCCTGCTGACGGTGGAGAAGAAGGGCAAGAAGAACATCTTCTCCGGCCGCATCCTGGAGATCGAGGGCCTGCCCGATCTGAAGGTGGAGCAGGCGTTCGAGCTGTCCGACGCCTCGGCGGAGCGCTCGGCGGCGGGCTGCACGATCAAGCTCAACAAGGAACCGATCATCGAGTACCTGCAGAGCAACATCGTGCTGCTCAAGAACATGATCGCCGACGGCTACCAGGACGCCCGCACGCTGGCGCGCCGCATCAAGGCGATGGAGGCCTGGCTGGCCAAGCCGGAGCTGCTGGAGGCCGACCCCGACGCCGAATACGCCGCGGTGATCGAGATCGACCTCAACGAGATCAAGGAGCCCATCCTGTGCTGCCCCAACGATCCGGACGACGCCAAGTTCCTGTCCGAGGTGCAGAACACCCCGATCGATGAGGCCTTCATCGGCTCGTGCATGACCAACATCGGCCACTTCCGCGCGGCGGCCAAGCTGCTGCATGGCCAGCGCGACATCCCGGTACGCCTGTGGGTGGCGCCGCCGACCAAGATGGACCAGAACGAGCTGATCAAGGAAGGCCACTACGCCGCCTTCGGTACGGCCGGTGCGCGCACCGAGATGCCCGGCTGCAGCCTGTGCATGGGCAACCAGGCGCAGGTGCGCGAGGGCGCGACGGTCGTCTCCACCAGCACGCGCAACTTCCCCAACCGCCTGGGCAAGAACACCAACGTGTTCCTGGCCTCGGCCGAGCTGGCGGCCATCGCGTCCCGCCTGGGGCGCCTGCCCACCCCGGCCGAGTACCACGCCGAGATGGGCGTGATCAACCAGAAGGCCGGCGAGGTGTACCGCTACATGAACTTCGACCAGATCGAGGAGTACGCGGAAACCGCCAAGGCCGTGACGGTCTGACCCCACGGCGTTTGCCCTGCTGAGCGGCCCCCTCGGGGGCCGTTTTTCGTGTTTCCCCTGCTCGGCGGCGTGCCGCTACCATTACGCATGACTTTGCGCATTCCCGAACTGCTGCTGCCCGCCGGCTCGCTGGCGCGCATGCGCGCGGCCTTCGACTTCGGCGCCGACGCCGTCTACGCCGGCCAGCCGCGCTATTCGCTGCGCGCGCGCAACAACGAATTCCGCCTGGAGCAGATCGCCCAGGGCATTGCCGAAGCGCACGCGCGCGGCAAGCGCTTCTTTGTGACCAGCAACCTGATCGCGCACAACGACAAGGTGCGCACCTACCTGCGCGACCTGGCGCCGGTGGTGGCGCTGCGGCCGGATGCGCTGATCATGGCCGACGCGGGCCTGATCATGCTGGTGCGCGAGGAGATGGAGCGCGGCCGCTGGCCCGAGGTGCCGATCCACCTGTCGGTGCAGGCCAACACGACCAACTGGGCAGCGGTGAAGTTCTGGCAGCGCGCCGGGGTGTCGCGCATCATCCTGAGCCGGGAGCTGAGCCTGGAGGAGATCGCGCAGATCCGCGACGCCTGCCCGGACGTGGAGCTGGAGGTGTTCGTGCACGGGGCGCTGTGCATTGCCTACTCCGGGCGCTGCCTGCTGAGCGGCTACTTCAACCGGCGCGACCCCAACCAGGGCACGTGCACCAACGCCTGCCGCTGGGGCTACCGCACGCACGCGGCCGGCGAGACCGACGCCGGCGACGTGCAGCCGCTGGGCGCTGTGGGCTGTGGCGCCGGATGCCGCAGCGCGGCGGGCGCGGACGGCGAGGGCGAGGCCGGCCGCTTGGGCGCCGACTTCGACTTTGCGCGCGAGCAGGCGCAGGCCGAGGCGCAGTGGGAGCCGGCGCCGTCCACCACCGGCGACGGGCGGCGCCACCCGCTCGCGGACCGCGTCTGGCTGTTGGAGGAGGCCTCGCGCCCCGGCGAGCTGATGCCGGTGATGGAGGACGAGCACGGCACCTACATCCTCAACAGCCGCGACCTGCGCGCGGTGGAGTATGTGGAGCGGCTGGTGCGCATCGGTGTCGATTCGCTCAAGATCGAGGGCCGCACCAAGAGCGCCTACTATGTGGCGCGCACGGCGCAGGTGTACCGGCGCGCGATCGACGAAGCGGTGGCGGGCCGGCCGTTCGACCCCAGCCTGTTGGCGGAGTTGGATGGCTTGTCCAACCGCGGCTACACCAGCGGCCTGCTGGAGCGCCGGCCGGCGCAGGACTATCAAAACTACGCCAGCGGCCACTCCGCGCCCACCCGCAGTCAGTATGTGGGTGACGTCGTCGGCGTGCGTGCCGACGGCTGGGCCGAGGTGGAGACCAAAAACCGCTTTGCCGTGGGCGACCGGTTGGAGGTGATCCACCCGCGCGGCAACCGCATCGTGACGCTGGCGGCGATGCAGGACGCCGAGGGGCGCGCGATCGAGGTTGCGGCCGGTAATCCGCTGCGCGTGTGGGTGCCGCTGGAGGGGCCGGCCGACGGCGCCCTGCTGGCCCGTTTGCTCTGATGGGGCGCGCCGCGCCTCAGCCCCGGATGGGGCCGGGGCGCACCAGCAGCTCCAGCGCCTGCCGCAGGGCCGGGGGCGGGGCGGGCGTGTCGGGGTCGGTGTCCACCACCTCGTAGCGCGTGCCGGCGGGCAGCAGGTGCACCCGCACGTCCAGCAGCGTCAGCGGCTCCTCGGGGTCCACCTCGCGCACGTTGGAGCGCATTTGCCGGCCGTCCACCAGGGTCACGGCACCGTTGCCCAGGACTTCGATGGACCGTCCGCGCTCGATCACCAACGCCGTGTCCTCGTCGATGCCCACCCCCAGCAGGTCCGGCCGCAGGGCGAGCGCCGACAGCAGCCGCCCGAGGCGGTGCCGTTCGTTGAAATGCTGGTCGATGATGGCGCTGGCGAGCAGCCCCAGGCCGATGTCGAGCGACACCGCGTCGCGGTACGGCCGCAGCGTGGGCTCGCCGATGGCCAGCATTTGCCGCGACAGCGCCGCCGCCCCCGCGCTGGTGCCGCCGATGCAGCAGCCGCGCACATGGAAGGCCAGGTGCAGGGCGCGCGCGGCCTGCGACTCCCAAAGCACGGACATCAGCCGCCGCTGGTCCCCGCCGCTGATGTAGACGCCGTCGGCGTCCAGAATGCGCTGCACCGCCGCGGGGTCGTTGGCTTCTTCCGCCGTGCGGAAGTCGATGGGCTCGACCCGCTGCGCGCCCAGCTCGGCAAAGACGCTGCGGTAGCCCTCCCAGGCGCCGGCCGGATCGCCGCTGGCCGCGGTGAGCAGGAGCAGCCGTGCCTGCGGGCCGCCGCTGAGCTCGATGAAACGGCGCAGGATCAGGCGGTCGCGCTGGCGGTCCTCGGCCCCGCCGACCGCGATCAGATGCCCGTAGCGGCGGCGGGCCGGGGTGGCGTACCCGGCGCCGGGCAGGCCCATCAGCCCGGTCAGTCCCGCAGCCAGACCGCCCGCCAGGCCCAACACACAGTCGCGACGGGTGGGCATGCGTGGCTTACAGGGTGGCCAAAACGGCGCGCGCGGCCTGCAGCGTCGCCTCGATCTCGGCCTCGCCGTGCGCGGCGCTGACGAAGCCGGCCTCGTACAGCGCCGGGGCGAAGTAGACGCCGCGCTCCAGCATCCCGTGGAAGAAGCGGTTGAAGCGCGGCGCGTCGCTGGCCATGACCTGGGCGTAGTTCTGCGGCAGCTGCGGCAGCAGGAAGAAGCCGAACATGCCGCCTTCGCTGTCGACGCTGAACGGCACGCCGGCGCGGTCGGCCTCGGCCTTGAGGCCCTCGACCAGCGCGCGCGTGCGCGCCGCGAGCTGCTCGAAGAAGCCCGGGCGCTGGATGAGGCGCAGCGTGGCCAGCCCGCAGGCGGTGGCCACCGGGTTGCCCGACAGCGTGCCGGCCTGGTAGACCGGCCCGAGCGGGGCCAGCTGCTCCATCACCGCGCGCTTGCCGCCGAAGGCCGCCAGCGGCATGCCGCCGCCGATGACTTTGCCCATCACCGTCATGTCCGGCTCGAAGCCCGGGATCAGGCGCGCGTAGAGGCTTTGCGCGCCGCCCAGCGCGACGCGAAAGCCGGTCATGACCTCGTCGAACACCAGCAGCGCGCCGTGCTGTGTGCAGAGTTCGCGGCAGCGGCGCATGAACGGCACGCTGGCACGCACGAAGTTCATGTTGCCGGCGATCGGCTCGATCATCAGCGCGGCGATCTGCGGCCCGTGCTCGGCGAACGCCGCCTCCAGCTGCGCGACGTTGTTGTATTCGAGCACCAGCGTGTGCTGCACCACCTCCGGCGGCACACCGGCGCTGGTGGGGTGGCCGAAAGTGGCCAGCCCGGAGCCGGCCTTGACCAGCAGCGCATCCGCATGGCCGTGGTAGCAGCCCTCGAACTTGATGATCTTGGGCCGGCCGGTGGCGCCGCGCGCCAGGCGGATCGCGCTCATGCCGGCCTCGGTGCCGGAGCTGACCAGGCGCACCATCTCCAGGCTCGGCAGCAGGCGGATGATTTCTTCGGCCAACTCGATCTCGCGCTCGGTGGGCGCGCCGAACGAAAAGCCGTCGCGCACGGCGGCCTGCACCGCCTCGAGCACCTCGGGGTGGCCGTGGCCGAGGATCATCGGCCCCCAGGAGCCGATGTAGTCGATGTAGCGCCGCCCGTCGGCGTCCCAGAAGCAGGGGCCCTCGGCGCGGGTGATGAAGCGCGGCGTGCCGCCGACGGCGCGGAAGGCGCGCACCGGCGAATTGACGCCGCCGGGGATGACGGCCTTGGCACGGTCGAACAAGAGTTGATTGCGGTCGGTCATGGTGAGGGAGAGGATTCGTCCGGGGCGTCGGCGCTGTCGTCGTCGGCCCAGAACAGTCGGTCGGGCACGGCGTGGCCCATGCCGGGCTGAAAGCCATTGGCCAGCGCCTGGTCCAGGTAGCCCAGCGCCTCGGCGCCGGCTTGCGAGAGCTCGCTGCCGTGTGCCAGCAGCGCGGTCAGGGCGGCGGAGAGCGTGTCCCCGGCCCCGATGAAGGTGGCGTCGATGCGCTCGAACTCGGCGTGGGCGAGCACGACCTCGGGCGAGGCCAGGTGGTTGTCGATGCGCTCGCCGCGCGCCTGGCCGGTGACCAGGGTGTAGGGCACGCCGTGCACCGCGGCGGCGCGGGCGATGTCGCGCGGGCCGGGCGGGCGCTCGTCGTCCCAATCGGGCAGCAGCCAGCGCGCCAGGGTGTGGTGGTTGCCCACCAGCACATCGGTCTGGGGCAGCACCAGGGCCTCGCAGGCTTCCAGGTAGGCCTCGCGCTCGCCGTCGGTCCACCAGGCCAGCTCGGGCAGGTAGGTGACCACGGGCAGTTCGTCGTAGTCGCTCAGGATGGCGCCGATGGCGGCCAGTCCGGCCGGGCTGCCGGCAAAGCCGACCTTGATCGCCGCCACGGACACGTCTTCCAGCACGGCGCGGGCTTGATCGTCGATCCAGTCGGCCTCCAGCGCATAGTGGCCGTGCAGGTGGCGCGTGTCGCGCAGCCACACGCAGGTGGCCACCGGCAGCACATGGCACGACGCACTGGCGATGGCGGTCTGGTCGGCCGCCAGTCCGCCGGCGCCGCTCGGGTCGCTGGCATTGAAGCACAGCACGCAGGGCGGGCGGGCCGGCGCTTCGCTGGCAGCGGTCGGGGTCTCGGGCATGGGGCGCGGGGGCCGTGGCTACAATGGGCCCATTCTACTTGGACGTGTCTGACCCACCTGCCATGACCACCCCGAACCGTACCTGGATGTGCCTGATCTGCGGCTGGATTTACGACGAGGCGGCGGGCGACCCCGAGCATGGCATCGCGCCTGGCACCCGCTGGGAGGACGTGCCGGTCAACTGGACCTGCCCGGAATGCGGCGCGCGCAAGGAAGATTTCGAGATGGTGCAGATCTGACACCCCGCCCCCGACGCCCGCACCGGCCATGGACCCCCGCCCTGCCGCGACTCGCAAGGTGCTGGTGGTCGATGACAGCCTGACGGTGCGGCGCAGCGCCGAGCGCGCCTTGCGCGGCGGGGGGCACGAGGTGTTGCTGGCGGCCGACGGCTTCGAGGCCTTGGCGCTGATCCACGACTTTGCGCCGGATCTGGTGTTCTGCGACATTCTGATGCCGCGGCTGGACGGCTACCAGACCTGCGCCATCATCAAGCGCCACCCCCGCTTTGCGGCCGTGCCGGTGGTGATGCTGTCCTCGCGCGACGGGGTGTTCGACATCGCGCGCGCGCGCCTGGCCGGCGCCAGCGATCATCTGGCCAAGCCGTTCACGGCCGAGGGGCTGCTGGAGGCGGTGGCGCGCTACGCCCCCTCCGGCGCGGTGGCCGAGGCGCCGTAGCGGGCGGCGGAGCGGCGGCCGTGAAGGACATCCTGGTGGTCGACGATTCGCGCACCGAGCAGGTGTATCTGCGCAACCTGCTCACGCGCCACGGCTACCAGGTGCGCAGCGCCTACGATGCCGAGCAGGCGTGGCGCGCGCTCGAGGCCCAGCGGCCCGACCTGATTCTGATGGATGTGGTCATGCCGGGGACCAACGGCTTTGCGCTTACCCGCACGATTGCCCGCCACCCGGCCTATGCCGATGTGCCCATCGTCATCTGCTCCAGCAAGCGGCAAGAGACCGACCGCGTCTGGGGCCTGCGGCAGGGCGCGCGCGACTATCTCACCAAGCCGCTCGATCCGGCCGTGCTGCTCGGCAAGATCGAGGCGATCCTGGCGGACGGCGGAGACGGCGATGGCGGCGTTGGCTGAGCACCCGGCGCAGGGGCCGCATGGCCTGACGGCGTTTCAGGCCGACCTGGCCCGGCGGCTCGCGGCCGCCGTGCGCGAGCCGGTGCGCCCCGGCTGGATGGCCTTGAGTTGGCGGGGCGTCGAGGTGCTGCTGCCGCTCACCGATGCCAGCGAGATCGTATCCCCCCTGCCGGTGCAGCCGCTGCCCCACGCCCGGCCGTGGGTGCGGGGTGTCGCCGGGGTGCGCGGGGCGGTGGTCGCCCTCATCGACTGGGTGGCGGCGCTCGGTCTGCCGCCAGCCGGTGGCGCAGTCGGGCCGGACCGGCCCGCGCCGACCCATTGGCTGATCCTGGCCCCGGCCACCGGCTTGCCCCTGGCGCTGTGCGTGGACCGGCTGCCGGGGCTGCGCGGCCCCGCACCCCTGACGCCGGCGGCTGCGCCCGCCCCATGGCGCAAGGCCTGGCGGGACGCCGATGGCCGGGTGGTTCCCCAAATGGACGCCGCCCTGATCCGCGACCGCATCGCCCCAGCGGGGCTGCACCAGCCCGCCTGGGCACCGCCACCGAGGACCGACCATGTTTGATGCCCTGCGCCAGCGCGCCGCCCCTTCCCGCGCCCCGGTCGTGGACGATGTGCCGTCCGGGCTCGACTCCACGCTGGGCGAGGCGGGCTCCACCCTGGGGGACTCCACCTACGCCCGTCCCTCCGCCGCCGCGCGCGGGGACCGGTCCGCCCGTCCGCCCGCGGCCCCAGCCGGTGCCGCTCGCCCGCGCGCCACGGCAGCCGAGCCCGTCGAGGCCCATCAAGCCGACGGGGCCGGCGGGCCGGCTTTGTGGCTGGCGGGGCTGGGCACGCTGGCCATGGCCGTGTCCGCCATCGCCCCGGTGTTCGCGGGCGACGCGCTGCCGCTGCCGCTCGCCTGGTGGCCCGCGTTGACCGCGGGGGGCGGCGCGCTCGCCGTCGCGGGTCTGGCAATGGCCTGGCGCGCGCAACGGATCCGGGTGCGCCAGCGGGAGGCCGAGCTGGAGCGCACGCGGGCCCAGGCGCTGGAGCAGCAGCGCGAGGCCAAGCGGGTCAACGACGCCACCCAGGCCGCCATCCTGCGCCTGATGAACGAACTGCAGGCGGTGGCGGAGGGCGATCTGACCCAGCAGGCATCGGTGACGGAGGACATCACCGGCGCCATCGCCGACTCGGTCAACTACACCGTGGAGGAACTGCGCACCCTCGTGGCCCAGGTGCAGGCCGCCGCGCAGCGCGTCGCCGAGACCACGGCGCGCGTGGAAAACACCTCCATCGAACTGCTGGCCGCGTCCACCGAGCAGTTGCGCGAGATCCGCGAAACCGGTCAGTCCGTGCTCGACATGTCCGGCCGCATCACCGAGGTGGCCGCGCAGGCGCAAGCCTCGGCCGATGCGGCCCGGCAGGCCCGGGCCGCCGCCGAGTCGGGCGCGCGCGCCGTGCAGGAGACCATCGGCGGCATGAGCACGATCCGCGAGCAGATCCAGGACACCGCCCGGCGCATCAAGCGGCTGGGCGAGTCCTCGCAGGAGATCGGGGAAATCACCGACCTGATCGCCGACATCACCGAACAGACCAATGTGCTGGCGCTCAACGCCGCCATCCAGGCCGCCAGCGCGGGCGAGGCGGGGCGGGGCTTTTCGGTCGTGGCCGAGGAGGTACAGCGGCTGGCCGAGCGCAGCGCCGACGCCACGCGCCAGATCGCCGCGCTGGTGCGCGCCATCCAGGCCGACACGCAGGACGCCGTGCTGGCGATGGAGCGCTCCACGCGCGAGGTCGTCGAAGGTGCGCGGCTGTCCGACAACGCCGGCGCGGCGCTGGCCGAAATCGACCGCCTGTCGCGGCAGGCGGCGGAGCTGGTGGAACAAATCGCCGGTTCGGCCGGTCGCGAGGCGGCGCTGGCCGGGCAGACGGCGACCAGCATCCAGCACATCCTGGGCGTCACCGAGCAGACCGGCGAGGGCACGCGCTCCACGGTGCAGCAGGTGCGCGAGCTGGCCCGCGTGGCGGACGAGCTGCGCCAGTCGGTGGCCCGCTTCAAGATCCGCTGAGACGTGGCCGAGCGCGACGACGCCCCGCCATCACCGCCCATCGCCGTGGGCGGGCCGGGGGCCGATCCGGGGCCGCTGGCGTGGCTTCGGGAGGCGCTGGAGCACACGCTGGACGCCACCCTGGCCGCGGTGCGGCAGTATGTGGCGGCGCACGAGCGCTCCCGCGCGGGCGATCTGGCCGCGGTGGACGACAGCGAGCTGCGCTGGCAGGTCCAGGCCCTGCACCAAGCCGCCGGCGCGCTGGACATGGTGGAGCTGCCGGCCGAGGCCCGCACCGTCGCGGCCCTGCAGGCCGTGTTGGAGCGGCTGGTGCAGCGCCCGCTGGCGGCAGAGGCCGCCGTCCTCCCGCTGGTCGAGCGCGGCGTGTGGGCGCTGCGCGATCAACTGCAGCGCCACCTGCGCCAGCAGGGGCTGCCGGGGCTGGCGCTGTTCCCCACGTACCGGGATTGGCAGCAGTGGGCGCAGGGCCGCGCGCACCCGGCCGACCTGTGGGGGGCATCCCTGCCGCCGGCGGTGGAGCCGCCCCCGGGCCCGACCGTCGCGCCTGGGCCGCGCGTGCGCACCCACCTGGAGCGGTTGGCGCTGCCGCTGTTGCGCGAGGGGCGCCCCAGCGCGGCCGCGGCCTTGGCCCGGCTGGCCGGTGGCGTGTCGCGGGCGGTGGACGATGGGGCGCAGCGGCGGTTCTGGCTGATCGCCGCCGCGGTGTTCGAGGGGCTGGCCGCCCAGCGGCTGCCGCTGGATGTGTGGGTCAAGCGGGCGCTGGCCGCGCTGCTGCGCCAGCTGGCGGCCGAGGGGGCCGTCGGGGCGCCGAGCGCCGACGGGGCCGCATCGGCCCGCTGGGACGCCGCCGCGCGCGAGTGGCTGTACCTGGCGGCGCGCATCGACCCGGCGCCCGACGATGCGCTGCCGCATGCCGCCGTGCTGTGGCGCGCGATGGGCTGGCAGGCCCCGTTGCGGTGGGATCCCGAGCAGCGGGTGCTCGGCGCCGTGGACCCGCACGTTGTCGCCCGCGTTCAGGCTGCCGCGGCCGATGTGCAGCGCCGCTGGGAGGCGGCCGATGCTCAGGGCGGCACCGCCCCGCCGGCTGCCGCCGTGACGGCCCTGGCCGATGCCTTGGCCGACGGGCCCGATCCCTGGCCGACCCTGGCAGACGCCTGGCGGGCCTGGGCCGCACACCCCGAGGGGGCCGGCACACCGTCGAGCGAACCCGTGCTCGCGCTGCTGGGTTTGCAGGCGGAGCTGGAGTCCGTCGATCCCCTGGACCCGGCACAGGCCGACCGGCTGCGCACCCTGGCGGACCGGCTGCGTGCCGCGGCGGCAGGACAGGCGCTGCCCCCACCGCCACCGTGGTTGAGCGAGCGCTACCGCGCCTGGAGCGAGCGCGAGGGCGCCCGGCGCCTGACGGCCGAGTGGCGCCACGAACTGGCCGCGCTCGAAGCCGCTTTCGAGGCCCTGTGGCGCCAGGGCGATGCCGCGGCATGGACCGGCCTGCGGGCGGTGCCCCAGCGCCTGCAGCGGCTGCGCGGCCATGCGGCCCTGATGAACATGCCCGCCGTGGCCGACGCCTTGACCATCATGGACAAGGCTGTGACCGAATGGCTGGCGCAGGGCGCCTTGCCCGCCCCGGCCGAGCGGCAGGCGCAAGTCGAGCGCATTGGGGCCAACCTCGCCGCCCTGGGGGCTTGGATCGACGTGTGGGAGCGCGAGCCGGCGCTGGCGGCGCAGACCTTCGGCTTCGATGCCGAGGCAGGGGTGTTGCGCGCGGTGCAGGCCGCCGCCACGGCCGTGCGCGCCGAGCCGGCGGCCGCCGACGCGAGCGCCGAGGCCCCTGCCGACACCGATGCCGAGTCCGACGCCCCCGACATCGACGAGCGGGCGATCTTTCTAGCCGAGGCGCGCGACCTGCTGGCCGGCATGGCCACGGCGCTCGACGCCCTGCGTGCCGCCCCCGGCGACCAAGCGGCCCTGGCGCGGCTGCGGCGGCTCTTTCATACGCTCAAGGGCAGCGCGCGGCTGGTCGGGCTGACGGCGCTTGGCGAGGCCGCCTGGCAGGCCGAGCGGCGGCTGAACACCTGGCTGGCCGAAGCGCGGCCGCTGGCGCCCGCCGAGCGGGACGCGATCGCCGCGGCGCACGCCTGTCTGGTCCCGTGGGTGGACGCCTGGGCGCATGGCGGCCCACCGGCCGACGACGCGCGGCGCCTTGCCGAGGTGGAAGCCGCGTTGCAGGGGGCCGAACCCCAGGCGGCGCAGCCCCCCGCCCCGACTGAGCCGGCGCCCATCCCGGTGCCTATGCCGGCGCCGATCCACATTGGCCCGTTGGTGCTGGATCCCGAGCTGTACCAGGTCTTTTTGCAGGAGGCGGATGGGCATTCCCTGGCGTTGGAGCAAACGCTGGAGGATTGGGCCGACGGGGTGGGCGGCGCCGGCGAGACCGCCGACGTGCAGGCCGCGGCCGAGCGGGCCCATGCGCTGGCCGGTCAGGCCGCCACCATCGGGCATGCCCCGCTGGCCGCGCTCGCGCGTGCGCTGGAGGAGGCGCTGCTGCGCGCCGCCACCCACCCCGCGCCGCCAGCGAACGACCGGGCCGTCGTGGCGCGTGCCGCCCGCGAGTTGCGTGGGCTGCTGCACCAACTGGCCGCGGGCTGCTACCGCGAACCCGCGGCCGACACCTTGAGTGCCTTGGCCGACTGGCCGCCGGCGCCGACCAATATTGCTCCCGACGCCCCGGCGGCGCTCGACGACTTTCGGACGGAAGCCGCCGATCTGCTGCCGCGCCTGTCGGCCGCGCTGGTCCGGTGGGCCGGCCGGGGCGACGGTGCCGCCCAGGCGGAGCTGCTGCGCTTGCTGCACACCGCCAAAGGCGGGGCGCGCCTGGCCGGTCTGGCGGCGCTGGCCGAGCAGGCGCACGCGCTGGAAGCCCAGGTGCTGGCCGTGCCCGCCGACGGCCCCGTGCCGCCGGCCCTGCGCCAGGCCCTGGACGCCTGGATGGCCCAGGCCGAACAGGCGGGCCGCGGCGATTCGGCCGAACCTCCGCCCGCCGCCCCGGCCCTGCGGCCCCCGCTTTCCGCATCCGCCTCGCCCCTTTCGCCCCCCGCGCCGGGGGAGCCCGAGCCGGTGCTGCGCGTGCGGGCGGACCTGATCGAGCGGCTGCTGGCGGGCGTGACCGACCAACTGGCCAACCGCCAGCGCCTCGGCGGGGAGCTGGGGGCGCTGCGCCGCTCGCTGCGCGACATGGCGGCCAACGTCGAGCGGCTGCGCCAGCAATGGCGCGAGCTGCAGCGCCAGACCGAATCCCAGACGCCGGCGCGCGTTTCGGGTCCCGTGCCGGACGGCTTCGACGCCCTGGAGCTGGACCGCTACACCCGCGTGCAGGAGCTGACCCGGTTGCTGGCCGAGTCCATCGACGACGTGGCCACCGTGCAGCACCAGATGCAGCGCGCGGTGGCCGCTGCCGAAGGGCATCTGGCCGCGCAGGAGCGCCAGGCCCGCGACGGACAGCGCGCGCTGCTGGAGGCCCGGCTCGTGCCCTTCGACAGCGTGGCCGAGCGCCTGGCCCGCGGTCTGCGGCAAGCCGCCGAGGCCCGCGGCCGCACCGTCGAGTGGCACCTGGAGGGCGGTGCCGCGGTGCTGGACCGCGCCGTGCTCGAACGGCTGGTGCCGGTGCTGGAACACCTGCTGCGCAATGCGGTGGTGCACGGCATCGAGTCGCCCGAGGCTCGGGTCGCCGCGGGCAAGCCGCCCGCGGGACGCATCGCCCTTGCGTTGCAGGTGCAGGGGCAGGACCTGAGCCTGACGCTGACCGATGACGGCGCCGGGCTGGATCTGGAGGGACTGCGCCGTCGTGCCGTGGCGGCCGGTCTGCACCCGGCGGATGCGCCGTTCACGCGCGGCGACGCGGTGCGCTGTGCGCTGGCGCCGGGCATCAGCACGGCAACCCAGGTGGACGAGTGGGCGGGGCGCGGCATCGGGCTGGATGCGGTGCGCAGCGAGCTGCTCGCGCTGGGGGGGCGGATCGAGGGCTTCGAGCCCGCCGGGGGCGGGACCGGCTGGCATCTGGTGGTCCCGCTGACGACGGCGATCACCGCCGTGGTGCTGGTGCGGGTGGACGACCGGGTGATCGGCCTGCCCGTGCCCTGGGTGGAGGCGGTGCGCCGCGTCCACGGCCCGGAGCTGACCGCGGCCGAGCTGGCCGGCCAGTGGCGCGAGGGGGCGGCGCTGATGCCCTTGTTCTGGCTGGGCGCGCTGCTGGGCGTGTCGCCGCGCCCGTCCCCGCGTGCCGATCGCCGCGGCATCCCCGTGCTGGAGTGCCACAGCGCAGGCCGCCGGGTCGCGCTGCGCGTGGACGCCGTGCTGGGGCGTCAGACGGTCGTGCTGCGTCCGCTGCCGCCGTTGCTGGCGCGCCAGCCCGGGCTGGTCGGTGCCAGCGTGCTGCCCGACGGCGGTGTGGTGCTGATCTACCATCCGCTGGCGCTGATGGCCGAGTATGGCGAGGGGGCGCGCCGCTGGGCGGCCGACACGGGGGGCACCCCGGCAGCGCAGGCTGCGCGCAGCGCGTCGCCCCCTGCCGTGGCCCCTCTGGTGTTGGTGGTGGACGACTCCATCACCGTGCGCCGCGTCACCCAGCGCCTGCTGCGCCGCGCCGGCTATCGGGTGGCGTTGGCGGGCGACGGGGTCCAGGCGCTGGAGCGCCTGCGCGAGGAGGCGCCGGTCGTCGTGCTGTGCGACATCGAGATGCCGCGCATGGACGGCTTCGAGCTGGTGCGGGCCTTGCGCAACGATCCGCGCTGGACCGATCTGCCGGTGGTGATGGTCACCTCCCGCCTGGCCGACAAGCACCGCGCCCATGCCGAATCGCTGGGCGTCAACCACTACCTGGGCAAGCCCTATGCCGAGGACGAGCTGCTCGCGCTCGTCGCGGCCTATGCGCGGCTGGCGCCGCCGGGCGGGCGCGGGCTCAGCCCTTCCTGACCACGGCGTAGCGCTCCAGCGTGCGGGCGCGCGCCTCGGCATGGTCCACGATCGGCATGGGATAGTCGCGCCCCAGCACCACCCCGGCGGTCTGCAGGTCGGCCGGCTTGGCCAGCCAGGGCGCGTGCAGCGCCTCGGTCGGCAGCGCGGCCAGCTCGGGCAGGTAGCGGCGGATGAATTTGCCCTGCGGATCGAACTTCTGGCTCTGGTTGACCGGGTTGAAGATGCGAAAGTACGGCTGCGCATCGCAGCCGCTGGAGGCCGCCCACTGCCAGCCGCCGTTGTTGGCCGCCAGATCGAAGTCGATCAGGTGATCCGCAAAGTACTGCTCGCCCCAGCGCCAGTCCAGTCCCAGATCCTTGGTCAGAAAGCTGGCCACCACCATGCGCAGGCGGTTGTGCATGTAGCCCGTGCGGTTGAGCTGGTGCATTGCCGCATCCACCAGCGGGTAGCCGGTGCGCCCCTCGCGCCAGGCCGCGAACAGCGCCTCGGCGTGCTTGCCGCGCTCCCAGCGGATGGCGTCGTACTCCGGCTTGAAGGCGCGGCCTTCCCCGACCTGCGGAAAATTGGCCAGGATTTGGTGGTAGAAGTCGCGCCAGATCAGCTCGTACAGCCATGCGGTCGCGCCCGCCAGCCCCTGCCGGTGCAGCCCGTGGGCCAGGCCCGCCGCGGTCCGAATGCTCAGGGTGCCAAAGCGCAGGTGCACGCTCAGGTAGCTGGGCCCCTTGACCGCTGGGAAATCGCGCGCCTGGTGGTAGTGCTCGATGCGGGTGGCGAAATCCTCCAACAATGCGCGGGCACCGCGGCTGCCGGTGCGCACCTTCAGCTCGCGCAGATTGGTGCGCGCAAAGCCCAGGCTTTCCAGCGGCGGCACGCCCGGCGGCAGATCGGCCGGGCAGGGCGCCAGCGCGTCGGCGTAGCGCTCCACCGGGTAGGCCTTGAGCTGAAAGTCGGTCAGCGCCCTGAGCCACGCATTGCGGTACGGCGTGAACACCGTGAACGGCCGGCCGTTGCCCGTCAGCACCTCGTGCCGCTCGAAGATCACATGGTCCTTGAAGGTCTGCAGCACCGCCCCCCCGTGTGCCAGCGCGCCCAGCACCTGGGCGTCGCGCGCGCGGGCATAGGGCTCGTCGTCGTGGTTGGCAAACACCGTCTGCGCGCCAAGCTGGGCCGCTACGCGCGGGACGACCTCGGCGGCCGCGCCGTGGCGCACGATCAGCCCCACCCCGTCCACCCCGTTGGAGCGCCCCAGGGCACGCAGTTGCTCGTCCAGGTCGATCAGGCTTTCGTGGATGAACTCCACACGGCGGTCCGCCGCCAGGCCACGCGCCAGCAGCGGCTGCAAAATCGCCGTGTCGAACACGAACACACACCACACCCGGCGACAGTGCTTGAGCGCGTGGTAGAGCGCGGCGTTGTCCTCGGCCCGCAGGTCACGGCGAAACCACATCAGGCCGGTGTCGTAGTGTTTGGGGGCGGTGGGCATGCCAGTCAGGGGTTGATCAGCGGCAGACAGTCAGCCGGGCTGATGATGGTGCTGCCCGGGCGCGGGTGGACGTGCAGCAGCCGGTCCCCGGTGACCAGTGCCGCGGTGGGCTCCATCGCCAGCAAGGCCCACAAATGGGCATCCCCTGGGTCGGGTGTCGTATGCAGGCGATCGTCCGGAGGGTCTCGCCACAGGGCGTTGGCAACGATCTCGGTCAAGATCGTGTCGATCTCGGCTTCGGTCAACCCATGGACTCGGCGCAGCTTGGGCCGCAGCAGGACGCACCGGTATTCGTCCAGCAGCGCGGGCGACAGCAAAAATGGCAGGCGCCCGGCCAGCATCGCATCCAGGACCTGGGCGGTCGGGCTGTTTCGATCCCCCGTGATCAGCCCCGCCGCCAAGACGTTGGTGTCGATGATGAAACACCGGCTCATGCGCCGCGGATTCGCCGGGTTTCCTCGACGGACAGCGCTAGTGTGTCGGCCTCCGCCAGCCCCGCTCGCTGACGGGCCTGCGCCACCAAGGCGCGTGCGCTGTGCACCGGCTTGATGCCCCGCATCACCAGGCTTTCTTCGATGATTTTGTTGATCGAGCGCCCTTGACGAACGGCAGCCTCCTTGAGGGCCTGGTGCAGACCGTCGTCCAGCGTGATGGTCAGTCGGCTCATGGCGAATGCAGCGGTGGGGGAGCTGGCAATCTAGCACAGGCGCACCAAGTCACCAACACCGCCGAGGCCGGCCACTAAAATCGGCCCATGTCCGCAGACGACGCCCCCGTCAACTTGACGCATCACTTTTTGATCGCCATGCCCGGGCTGAATGACGAGCTGTTCGGCCGCAGCGTGGTGTATGTGTGCGAGCACACGCCCAAGGGGGCGCTGGGGTTGATCGTCAACAAGCCCAGCGGCATCACGATCGACGACTTGTTCCAGCGGCTGGACCTGCCGCTGGGTCGCCCGGACTGGGCGGGGATGCCGGTGCTGCGGGGCGGGCCGCTGCAGACCGAGCGCGGCTTTGTGCTGCACGAGGACATGGGCGAGCCGCTGCCGCTGATGGTGGCGCAGCCCCCCCGCGCGGTCGCCGACACCCCGGCGCCGGCGTCGGCCGTGCCCGCGTTGCTGCAGGCCGCGGGCGCCGCGCCTGCGGTGGATGCGCCGGCTTCTTCCACCGGGGAGGGGGCTGCGTCGCCCAGCGGGCGCCCCACGGTCTACGCCTCGTCGCTCAAGGTGGCGGGCAGCGGCCTGGAGCTGACCACGTCGCGCGACGTGCTGGAAGCCGTCTCCGCCGGGGCGGGGCCGCGCCAGATCCTGATCACGCTGGGCTATGCCTCGTGGGGCGAGGGGCAGTTGGAGTCGGAGCTGGGCGACAACGCCTGGCTGACGGTGCCGGCCGATCCGGCTCTGCTGTTCGAGGTGCCGCTGGAGGAGCGCTACGAGCGCGCCATGGCCTTGCTGGGCGTGCAGCCGTGGATGCTGGCGCCGGGTGCGGGGCGGGCATGACCACCTGGGGGGCGGTGCCCGCGGGCGCGCAGACCTTTTTGGCCTTCGACTGGGGCGAGCGGCGGGTGGGTGTGGCCAGCGGCAACGCCATCACCCGCACCGCCACGCCGTTGCCCACTGTGCAGGCGCAGGGCGACGCCCGCTGGCAGCGCCTGGTCGCCGTCATCCGCGAGTGGCGGCCAGACGCCCTTGTGGTGGGGGTGCCCTGCCACCCGGACGGCACCCCGCACGAGCAGACGCAGCGCGCCCGGCGCTTTGCGCGGCAGTTGCACGGCCGCAGCGGCTTGCCGGTGGTGGAGGTGGACGAGCGCTACAGCAGCACCGAGGCACACGCCCTGGGGGCCGACGATGCCGACGCGGGCGCGGCCTGCATCATCCTGGAACAATTTTTGAGGAGCCTGCCATGACCGCCGATCCCGCCCCCGCCGCCGCGGGCGCCGCCGGTGTCCTGCCGTTGGACGCCGAGGCCCTGTATGCCGAGCTGCGCCGCGCCGTTCAGGCCCTGCTGGCCAGCGGGCCGCAGCCCACGCACCTGGTGGGCGTCGTCTCGGGCGGGGCGTGGCTGGCTGCCCGGCTGCACCGCGAGCTGGGCCTGCCCGGCGCGCCCGGCGTCATCGCCGCCACGCTGCACCGCGACGACTACGCCCAGCGCGGCCTGGCCCCGGCGGCCGCACAGACCCACCTGCCTTTCGAGGTGGAGGGCGCGCATGTGCTGCTGATCGACGACGTGCTCTACACCGGGCGCACCCTGCGCGCGGTGCTCAATGAACTGTTCGACTACGGCCGGCCGGCCAGCGTGCGGCTGGCGGTGCTGGTGGACCGTGGCGGGCGCGAGTTGCCGGTGGCCGCCGACGCCGCGGCCGTGCGGCTGCCGCTGCCCGCGCACCAGTCCTTCGAGCTGGTGCAGGATGCGGACGGGCGTTTTGGCTTCGTGCTGCTGGACCGCGCCGCCTCCCGCCTGGGCTGAACCCCGGAGCCCCCTGCCATGAAAAACCCCCAACTCAACCGCCATGGCGAGCTGATCCACCTGCTGTCCACGGAGGGGCTGCCGCGCGCCATCCTGACCCAGATCCTGGACACGGCGGCGCAGTTCGTCAGCGTCAACGACCGCGAGGTCAAGAAGGTGCCGCTGCTGCGCGGCAAGAGCGTGTTCAACCTCTTCTTCGAGAACAGCACGCGCACCCGCACGACCTTCGAGATCGCCGCCACGCGCCTGTCGGCCGACGTGTTCAACCTGGACATCGCGCGCTCCTCCACCGCCAAGGGCGAGACGCTGCTGGACACCATCGCCAACCTCTCGGCGATGGCGGCCGACATCTTCGTCGTGCGTCACAGCGAATCCGGCGCGCCCTACCTGATTGCCCAGCACGTCGCGCCGCATGTGCATGTCATCAACGCCGGCGACGGGCGCCACGCGCACCCCACGCAGGGGCTGCTGGACATGTACACCATCCGGCACTACAAAAAGGACTTCACCCAGCTCTCGGTGGCCATTGTGGGCGACGTGCTGCACTCGCGGGTGGCGCGCTCCGACATCCACGCGCTCACCACCCTGGGCTGCCCGGACGTGCGGGTGGTCGGCCCGCGCACCCTGGTGCCCAGCGACCTGTCGCACCTGGGCGTGCGTGTCTGCCATTCGCTGGAGGAGGGCATTCGCGACTGCGACGTGGTGATCGCCCTGCGGCTGCAGAACGAGCGCATGAGCGGCGCGCTGCTGCCCTCCAGCCAGGAGTTCCACCAAAGCTTCGGCCTGACGCCGGAGCGGCTGCGCTGGGCCAAGCCGGACGCCATCGTCATGCACCCCGGGCCCGTCAACCGGGGGGTGGAGATCGACTCCAGCGTCGTGGACGGCGCGCAGAGCGTGGTGCTGCCGCAGGTCACCTTCGGCATCGCGGTGCGCATGGCGGTCATGGGCATCATCGCGGGGAACGAGGCATGAAGATACTCATCCGACAGGGCCGAGTCATCGACCCCGCCAGCGGCATCGACCGCGTGACCGACGTCGCCATCGCCGCGGGCCGCATCATCGGCATTGGCAGCGCGCCGGCCGACTTCGCGCCCAACCGCGTGATCGACGCCAGCGGCTGCTGGGTGCTGCCGGGGCTGGTCGATCTGAGCGTGCGCCTGCGCGAGCCGGGCCAGGAACACGCCGGCATGCTGGAGAGCGAGACCGCGGCGGCCGTGGCCGGTGGTGTCACCAGTCTGGTCTGCCCGCCCGACACCGACCCCGTGCTGGACGAGCCGGGCCTGGTGGACATGCTCAAGGCGCGCGCCGAAAAGCTGCACCGCGCGCGGTTGTTCCCGCTGGGTGCATTGACGCGCGGCCTGCAGGGCGAGGTGCTGGCCGAGATGGTGCAGCTCACCGAGCGGGGCTGCGTGGGCTTTGGCCAGGCGGACCGGCCGATCGTCAACACCCAGGTGCTGCAGCGCGCCTTCCAGTACGCGGCCACCTTTGGCTACACGCTGTGGCTGCGGCCGGAGGAGCCGTGGCTGTCCAAAGGCGTGATGGCCAGCGGGCCGCTGGCGACGCGCCTGGGCCTGTCCGGCGTGTCGGCGGCGTCGGAGGTGGTCGCGCTGCACACGCTGTTCGAGCTGCTGCGCGGTGTGGCCGCCGCGGCGGGGGCGGCTGCGGCGACACCGCCCGTGCGCTTGCATGTGTGCCGGCTGAGTACCGCGGCCGGCGTGGCCCTGGTGCGCCAAGCCAAGGCCGAAGGCCTGCCCGTGACCGCCGACGTCAGCGTGCACAACCTGCTGCTCACCGACACCGACATCGGCTACTACGACACCCGGCTGCGCCTGCAGCCGCCGGTGCGTCAGCAACGCGACCGCGACGCCCTGCGCCAGGCGCTGGCCGACGGCACCATCGATGCGCTGGTGTCGGACCACAACCCCGTGTCGGCCGATGCCAAGGCGGTGCCGTTTGCCGAGGCCGAACCCGGCGCCACCGCCGTGGAGCTGCTGGCGGGCCTGGCCCTCAAGTGGGCCGAGCAGGATGGCGTGCCGGCGGTCCGCGCCGCCGAGGTGCTGACGGCCGGGCCGGCGCGCGTGCTGGGCGCGCGGCTGGGGACCCTGCAGGCCAGCGTCGGCCGCCTGGCCGTGGGCGGCGTGGCCGATGTGTGCGTGCTGGATCCGGCGGCCACCTGGCGCGTGGACCCCGCCCGGCTGCGCAGCCAGGGCCGCCACACGCCGTTCGAGGGCCACGCGCTGCCCGCGAGCGTGCGGGCCACGCTGGTCGGCGGGCATGTGGCCTTCGATGCCGCGGCCTGAGACGGGCCCGGCGCGGCGCGGCCGCGGGGTGCGCGCGCTGTGGCGCGGCGCCCGTCTGCTCGCCCATGTGGTTGGGGGGCTGTGGACGGTCTGGCGGCATTTTCCGCAGTGGGACGAGGCCGCCCGTGCCGCCCGCATCCAGGCGTGGTCCGCCCGCGCGCTGGCCATTTTGGGTGTCGTGCTGCGGGTGGACGGCGCGCCGCCTGCCCGCGGTCCGCTGCTCGTCGTGTCCAATCATGTGTCGTGGCTGGACATCCTGGCGATCGACGCGGCGTGGCCGTGCCGCTTCGTCTCCAAGGCCGACGTGCGGCACTGGCCCCTGCTGGGCCGGCTGGTCGCGGGGGCCGGCACGTTCTTCATCGAGCGCGACCGCAAGCGCGATGCCCTGCGGGTGGTGCACCACTTGGCCGAGCGGCTGCAGGCGGGCGATGTGCTGGCCGTGTTCCCGGAGGGCACCACCAGCGACGGCCGCTCCGTGCTGCCCTTTCACGCCAACCTGCTGCAGGCGGCGGTGGCCACGGGTGCCCCGGTCCAACCCTTGGGCCTGGCCTACCGGCCCATGGGGGCGGCGGCGGATGCCCTCGCCCGCCACGACGCCCCGGTGTATGTGGGTGATGCGACGCTGCTCGCCTCCGTCTGGCGCGTGCTCACCGCCACCGATCTGGCCGTCCACCTGCGTTGGGGGGAGCCCCAAACGGCGGACGGGCGCGACCGCCGCACCTGGGCTGCCGATTTGCGCGCCCATGTCGCCGTGCTGGCGGGACTGCCGCCGCCGGCCGACTGACCCGCGTCACCCAACCGACAGCACCCCCGCCGCGCGTTTCGTGACAATCGGGGGACAATTGCGCTTTTACCCATCCGGGTACCCGAAGGAGCCGTCACCTTGCCACTGCCACCCCCTGCTGCCCGCCAGCCCATGCACACCCGCCGCGTCGAGTTCCGCGGTTACCGGCGCGACGACGGTCTGTGGGACATCGAGGCGGAGCTGACCGACGTCAAGCCCTACGGATTCGAAATCGAGGGCGAGGGCGCCTGGTCGCCCGGCCAGCCCATCCACCACATGCACCTGCGCGTGACGCTGGACGACGCATGGACCATCCGCGACATCGCCGTCGCGATGGATGCCCATCCGCACGCGCCGTGTCCGCAGACCATGGCACCCTTGCGCGGCCTCATCGGTGAGCGCATGGGGCGCGGCTGGCGCAAGATCATCGAACAGCGCATGGGGGGCGAGCGCGGCTGCACCCATCTGCGCGACTTGCTGGTGCAACTGGCCACGGCCGCCTTCCAGACGCGGGCGCCGGACGCTTTTGCGCCAGGGGACGACGGACGCCCCCCGCCGCACTTGGGCACATGCCTGACCTGGGCGTTCGACAGCCCGGTCGTCCAGCGGCGCTACCCCTTGTTTTACCGACCGCGCGCGTCGCAGGAGGCCGTCTCGTGATCCGGGATTTCCGTTTTTCGCTGGTGTTTTCGGCCGTCTGCCTGGGGCTGGCGGCGTGGTGGGGGCTGCAGTCTCCCATGGGGCTGTGGACGGCCTTGTGGCTGACCGCGGTGCTGGCCATTCTGGAGGTGAGCCTCTCCTTCGACAACGCGGTCGTCAACGCCGGGGTGCTGCGCTACATGAGTCCGCTGTGGCGGCAGCTCTTCCTCACCATCGGCATCCTGATCGCGGTCTTTGGCATGCGGCTGGTGTTTCCCATCATCATCGTCGCGGTGTCGGCCGACATCGGCTGGGGCGAGACGGTGCGCCTGGCGCTGCAGCAGCCGGACGAGTACTCGCGCGTGCTCACGGGGGTCTATCCGGTCATCTCGGCCTTTGGCGGGATGTTCCTGCTGCTGGTGTTCCTCAATTTCCTGTTCGATCGCAACAAGGAGACGCACTGGCTCGGGCCGCTGGAGCGGCGCATGGTGCGGGCCGCCAAGTTCGACGAGATCAGCGTCTTCATCGCGCTGGTGGTGGTGTTTTCCACCCGCTGGTGGGTGCCGGAGGCGGAGCAGACCCGGGTGTTCGTCGCCGGCATCGCGGGCATCCTGCTTTATCTGGCCGTGGATGCCGTGGGTGCGCTCTTCGAGTCGGAGGAGGCGGGCGACGCCGCCGTCGCCGCCATGCACCGCTCGGGATTTGCCAGCTTTTTGTATCTGGAGGTGCTCGACGCCTCGTTCTCGTTCGACGGGGTGATCGGGGCGTTTGCCATCACCAAGGATGTCGTCATCATCATGCTGGGGCTGGCCATCGGCGCCATCTTCGTGCGCTCGATGACCGTGTACCTGGTCAACCGCGGCACGCTGGAGGCCTATGTCTACCTGGAGCACGGCGCCCACTATGCGATCGGCGCGCTGGCGGCGATCATGATCCTGGGCACCGTCGCCCACGTCCCCGAGGTGGTCACCGGCCTGATCGGGGTGGGCTTCATCGCGGCGGCGGTCGCCTCGTCGGTGCGCGAGCGGCGACGCCAGAGCGGTTGACGGCCGGCCGTCAGCCCTCCAGCAGGTCGGCCAGCGCCCGCGCCACCACCCGGGTGGCGCGCCGCAGGTCTTCCAGCACCAGGTGCTCGTCGGCCCGTTTGGCGTTGGACTCGCGCACCGTGCGCGGCCCCGCGCCGTAGATCACGCCGGGGATGCCGCGCTCCACATACAGCCGCACATCGGTGTAGAGCGGCGTGCCGACGGCGGGGATGGCCTCGCCCAGCACGGCCTGCGCATGGCGCTGCAGCGCCTGCACCAGCGGGCGGGCACCGGGCAGCGGGCGCATGGCGCGTGCCAGCAGCAGCCGGCGTACCGTCACCGTCAACGCCCGGCCGCCGCGCGGCGGCGCAAAACTGGCGGCCGCCTGGGCGATCGTGCGGCGCAGCGCGGCTTCCACCTCGGCCGGGTCTTCCTCCGGGATCATGCGGCGGTCCAGCTTGAACACCACCTTGCCGGGCACGACATTGGTGTTGGTGCCCCCTTCGATGCGGCCGATGTTCAAGTACGGGTGGGTGATGCCCTCCACCCCCGAGCGCACCGCCAGGTACTCGGCATTGAGCCGATAGAGCGCCTGCAGAATGTGCACGGCGCCCTGCAGCGCGTCCGTGCCGGTGTCGGGGATGGCGGCGTGCGCCATCTCGCCCTCCACCGTCACTTCGAGCTGCAGGCAGCCGTTGTGTGCCGTGACCACCTGGTAGCTGAAGCCGGCGGCCATCATCAGGTCGGGGCGGGTCAGGCCGCGCTCCAGCAGCCAGCCCGGCCCCAGCTCGCCGCCAAACTCCTCGTCATAGGTGAAGTGCAGCTCCACCGTGCCGCGCCTCGGGCGGGCGACGGCCTCCAGTGCCCGCACCGCATAGACGTAGGTGGCAAAGTCGCTCTTGCTCACCGCCGCCGCGCGGCCGTAGAGTTTGCCGTCCACGATCTCGCCGCCATACGGATCGTGCGTCCAGCCATCGCCCGGGGGGACCACGTCGCCGTGGGCGTTGAGCGCGATCACCGGGTGGCGCGCCGCCTCGCCGTCGCCGTAGGGCCGGCGCACGATCAGGTTGGTGATCGAGGTCAGCCCGGCGGCCTGGACCACCTCCGCGGGTACCGGGTGGCGCTCCACCGCCCAGCCCAGGGCCTCCAGGGCCGCGGCGGTCACTTCGGCATGGCGGGCGTTGTCGCCGGGCGGGGTGTCGGTGGGCACGCGCACCAGCGTTTGCAAAAAGCGCACCTGTTCGTCGAAGTGCGCATCGATCCAGGCGTCCAGCGCAGCGTGGTCCAGGGGGGGGCGGGTCATGGCAGTGGGGTGGCAAAGCGAGGGGAAGGGGTGGCGGGGGCGGTCAGGCCAACTCGGCCGCCAGATCGCGCAGCAGGCGCGCAAAGGCCTGCACCGCCAGCTCGATGTCGTCGCTGGTGGTGGACTCCAGCGGGTTGTGGCTGATGCCGCCGTTTTCGCCGCGCACGAACAGCATGGCCTGGGGCAGGCGGCGGTGCAGCATCATCGCGTCGTGGCCGGCGCCACTGGGCAGGTGGTGCAGGGGCAGCCCCAGAGCGGCGACGGCGCGTTCCCAGCGGGCTTGCCAGGCGGGGTCGCTCGGGGCGGCGCTGGCGCGCAGCGTCTCGCGCAGCGTCAGTGTCAGGCCGCGCCGCGCGGCGATCGCATGGGCGGCCTCCAGAACGGCCTGCGCCAGGGCGTCGCGGGCGGCGTCCGTGGGGGCGCGCAGGTCCAGGCTGAAGCGGCACCGCCCGGGCACCACGTTGATCGAGCCCGCGGGCACCTCCAAGATGCCCACCGTGCCGACCGTGCCCGGGTGCTGGCGCGCCAGCCGTTCCACGGCCAGGGTCAGCTCGGCGGCGCCCGCCGCGGCGTCGCGCCGCTGCGTCATCGGGGTGGTACCGGCGTGGCAGGCCACGCCGGCGTATTCGCCCAGCCAGCGCACGCTGCCGTTGATGCCGGTGACGATGCCCAGCGGCCGGTTGGCCTCCGACAGCACCGGCCCCTGCTCGATGTGGACTTCCACGAAGCCCAGGTAGCGCCCCGGGTCGCGCGCGCAGGCGGCGATGGCGGCCTGGGTGCCGGGCAGGCCCGCGCGGCGCATGGCCTCGGCCATGGGGATGCCGTCCGCGTCCGTCAGGTCCAGCCAGGCGGGGTCGAAGGCGCCCACCAGCGGGGCCGAGCCCAAAAAGGTGGCCGGGTAGCGCTGGCCTTCCTCTTCGGCAAAGGCCACCACCTCGATGCCGAAGGGCAGGCGCTCGCCCCGCGCGTGCAGCGCCTGCACCGCCGCCAGCGGCACCGCAATGCCCAGCCGGCCGTCGTGGGGGCCGGCGCGGCGTACCGTGTCGTAATGGCTGCCGGTCAATAACCACGGGGCATCGGGCCGCTGCCCGGCGTAGCGCCCCACCACATTGCCCACGGCGTCGGTGTCCACCGTGTCGCAGCCCGCCGCACGCATCCACCCCGCAATGTCGGCCGCGCAGGCGCGGTGCGCCGCGCTCAGGTAGGTCACGGTCAGGTGTTCCGGGTGTTCGCTGTGGCGTGCCAGGGCCGCCAGTTGGTCCCACACCGCATGGCCGGCGGTGGGCTCCCAGCCCAGCTTGTCGTGCAGGCGGATTTCCGCGATGCGGTGGATCTGCCGCAGGCACTCGCGCCGCTCGTCGTCCGGGTGCGCGTGCAGCCGGCGCTCGAAGGCGGCGATGATCTGCGCGCGCGACAACCCCCGGCCGCGCGGTCCGCGCACCGCCAGAATGAACGGCCAGCCAAAGCGGGCCCGGTACTCGGCGTTGAGCCGTTGCAGCGTGGCGTATTCCTCGGGCGTGCAGTGCGTCAGACCGGCGCGGCTTTGCTCATCGGTGGATTCGGCGGTCAGTGTGCCGGCCACCATGGCCTTGCCGGCCAGCTCCGGGTGGGCGCGGATGAGCGCCAGTTGCGCCTGCACATCGGCCCGGGCCACGACGTCGGCGCAGGCGGCGACCAGGGCCGCGGGGGTGGCGAACGGCCGCCGCGCCAGCGCAGAGCGCACGATCCACGGTGAATGTTCGTACAGCCCGTCCAGCCGCGCGCACGCCTCGTCCAGCGGGGCGGCGTTCAGGGCGTCGAGGGCGGGGATGCCGGTCGTCATGCCGTGCCCTCCGATGCGGTGGGATAGGGGTGGGTGTCGCGCCAATGGCGGGCGATGTCCACGCGCCGCGCCACCCAGACGTGCGGATGCCGCTGCACATGGTCCAAAAAGCGTTGCAGTGCCCCGATGCGGCCGGGGCGCCCGAGCAGCCGGCAGTGCATGCCGATGCTCATCATCTGCGGGCGGTCCAGCCCGTCCGGATCGCCCTCGGCATACAGCGCGTCGAAGGTGTCGCGCAAATAGTGGAAGAACGGATCGGCGTGCGAATAGCCCTGCGGCAGCGAAAACCGCATGTCGTTGCAGTCCAGCGTGTACGGCACCACCAGGTGCGGCACCACGGTGCCGTCGCTGCGGCGCACGCGCATCCAGAACGGCAGGTCGTCGCCGTAGTAGTCGCTGTCGTACAGGAAGCCACCGTGGTCCACCACCAGCCGCCGCGTGTTCGGGCTGTCGCGCCCCGTGTACCAGCCCAGCGGGGGCTCGCCGGTCAGGGCGGTCTGGATGGCCACCGCCTGCGCCAGGTGGGCGCGCTCGGTGGCCTCGTCCACCTGCTGGTAGTGGATCCACTTGAGGCCGTGGCAGGCGATTTCGTGGCCGGCGGCCCGGCAGGCGGCCGCCACCTCGGGGTGGCGCTGCAGTGCGCTGGCCACGCCAAATACGGTCAGCGGCAGACCGCGGGATTCGAACTCGCGCAGAATGCGCCAGACCCCCACGCGCGAGCCGTACTCGTAGATGCTCTCCATGCTCAGGTGGCGGTCGGGGTAGGCGGCCGGCGCGAACATTTCGGACAAAAACGTCTCGCTGGCCGCGTCGCCGTGCAGCACGCAGTTCTCGCCGCCTTCTTCGTAATTGAGGACGAATTGCACGGCGATGCGCGCGCCCCCCGGCCAGCGCGCGTGCGGCGGGCGGCGGCCATAGCCGATCAGGTCGCGCGGATAGGGGGCGGTGCTGTCGTACACGGTGGGCATGGGTCGGGCGGGGGTCAGGTCAGCGCGAGCGCCAAATCGGCGCTGGGCCGGGGGTGGTCGAACGACAGGCCGGCCACCACGTGTTCCAGGTGCTCGGCCATCAGGCGCGCGGCACGCTCGCCGTCACCCGCAGCCAGCGCGTCCACGATGGCCACGTGCTCGTCGCTGGAGTGGCGGGCGGCCGGGTCGTTTTGGTACATCAGCGTGATGAGCGCGCTGCGCGAGAGCAGCTCGCCCAGTATCTCTGCCAGGACCCGATTGCCCGACAGTTCGGCCAGCCGCAGGTGGAAGTCGCCCAGCAACTGGTTGCGGCCCGCGACGTCGTGCCGGGCAATGGCGTCCTGCTCGGCCCGCAGATGCTCGCGCAGGGTGTGCAGATCGGCGGCGCCGAGCCGTCCCGCCAGCCCGCGCACCAGGTCCACCTCCAGCGTGCGGCGCACGGCCAGCAGTTGGCGCGCCTCGTCCGCCGAGGGGGCGGCGACGAAGGCACCGCGCGCCGGCTCCAGCCGTACCAAGCGGTTTTGCGCCAACTGGTGCAGGGCCTGCCGCACCAGCGTGCGCGAGACGCCAAAGTGCGCCGCCAGACGCAGTTCGGGCAGTTTGGTGCCCGGCAGCAGCCGGTGCTCGACGATGGCGCGCGTCAGCGCATCGACGATGTCGCGGGTGCTGGTGTGGGCCATGGGCGCATCATAGCCACAAAGCCCGCAATCTGTATACACTTTGGTGCACAACACAACCCGATCTGGAGGCGCCATGGGCCTGAGCACGCACGTCCTCGACACCATGCACGGCTGCCCGGCCGCTGGCATGGCGGTTTCCCTGTTCGCCACGGGCGCGGGCGAGCCCCGGCTGATCAAGCGCGTGGTGCTCAACGCCGATGGGCGCAATCCGGACGGCCCGCTGCTCGCGACGGGCGAGCTGAGCGCCGGCACCTACCGGCTGGTGTTCGAGGTGGCGGACTACTTTCGGTCCCGCCAGGTGGCGCTGCCGCAGCCGCCGTTTCTGGACCGCGTGGCGCTGGATTTTGGGGTGGCCGATCCGCAGGCGCACTACCACGTGCCCCTGCTGGTCAGTCCCTGGAGCTATGCCACCTACCGCGGCAGTTGAGCGGGTTGGGTCGCCGCGTCCTCGCCTTGCGCGATGCGGGTGGCGGCGCTGCCCGCCGGCGCCTTGCGTGCTGCCGTCGTGGGCGCTTGACGCGATTTGGCCGCAGCCGCCGGGCGGCTGGCCGCGGGGCTTGTGGCGGGCTTGGTCGCCCGTGCCGGCGGCGGGGGCATGCGGTCGAGCTGGCCTTCGGTCAGCGTGTCGAGCTGGAAGGTGCCGCTCTTGTCCCACAGCCAGGTGTCGGTGTAGCTGACGCCCCCCAGGCGCTGGGGGGCGGGGAAGGGGGCCGCCGCCCGTACCAGCCGTTCGATCTCGGCCTTGACGTGCGGCACGTGGTCCGGCGCGCGCATCCATTCGAAGCGCCGCAGCTCGCCGCGCGGGCCGATGTCCAGCCGCATCACGCCCACGGCCTGGATCAGCGGGGGCAGCTTGCCGCGAAACACCCGGTCGCCATAGTGTCCGTACAGGTGCTGGGCGCCGTCGCGACGGTAGTCGCGCTCGTTTGCCGCGAGGGAGACCTTACCCGTGAACGGCGGCTCTAGCGCCGGCGCCGGGGGCGGCGGCGCTAGAGCCGCCGTTCACGGGTAAGGTC
>NZ_VJOO01000024.1 GCF_007556755.1 Tepidimonas fonticaldi
GGGCAGGCAAACATCGAAAAACTCCCAGAAAACGGCGCATCAGACCATCAACTCTGGGGGAAATTGTACTCGCAAACAGACAATAACACAAGAAAAATCATGAGGTTATGAATATTTCAGGGACGACTCATGGGGGCATCCTAGCGCGATTTGTGCCGCCGTGGGTTCGCTGTGGGTCGCGTACCATGCGGCCATGTTAGCCATCGCCGTTTCCCCCGCCATCCCAGGCGCTGAACCCACCGACGAACACTCCGCCGAACACGTCGTTTTCGGCGCCTGCCCGCACGACTGCCCGGACACCTGCGCCTTCGTGACCACCGTGCGCGACGGCCGCGCCGTGCGGTTGCAGGGCAATCCCGACCACGCGCAAACGGGCGGCGTGCTGTGCACCAAGGTCAGCCGCTATCTGGAGCGGGTGTATCACCCGGAGCGGCTGCTGCAACCCCTGCGCCGCGTCGGGCCCAAGGGGAGCGGCCGGTTCGAGCCCGTCACGTGGGAGGCCGCCCTCGACGACATCGCCGCGCGGCTGCGCGCGCTGGCCGCGCGCGATCCGCAGGCCATCCTGCCCTACAGCTACGCCGGCACCATGGGGCTGGTGCAGGGCGAGGGCATGGCCGCGCGCTTTTTTCACCGGCTGGGCGCGTCGCTGCTGGACCGCACCATCTGCGCCTCGGCGGGGGCGGCCGGGCTGGAGGCCACCCTGGGTGGCAAGGTCGGCATGCGCGTCGAGCACTTTGCCGAGAGCCGGCTGATCCTGATCTGGGGCAGCAACAGCGTCGGCAGCAACCTGCACTTCTGGCGCTATGCGCAGCAGGCCAAGCGCGCCGGTGCGCGGCTGGTGTGCATCGACCCGCGCCGCACCGAGACGGCCGAGAAATGCCACGAGCACCTTGCGCTGCTGCCCGGTACCGATGCGGCCCTGGCCTACGCCCTGATGCAGCAGTGCATCGTCCACGACTGGGTGGACCATGACTATGTGCAGCGCCACACCCTGGGCTGGGAGGCGCTGCGCGCACGCGCCTTGGAGTGGCCGCCGCAGCGCGCGGCCGCCGTCTGCGGGGTGCCGGTGGAACAGATCGTGGCCCTGGCGCGCGACATCGGCACCTGCGTGCAGCGGCGCGAGCCGGTGGCCATCCGCCTCAACTACGGCATGCAGCGCGTGCGCGGGGGCGGCAACGCGGTGCGGGCGGTGGCGTGTCTGCCCGCGGTCATCGGCGCCTGGCGCCACCGGGCGGGCGGCTTGCTGCTGTCCAGCTCCGGCAGCTACCCGGTGCGGCGCGAGGCGCTCTTTCGCCCCGACCTGCTGCAGCGCAGCCCCTGCCCGCAGCCGCGCGTCATCAACATGAGCACCATCGGTGACGACCTGCTGCGCCCAGCGTCGCCGGACTTTGGCCCGGCCATCGAGGCCCTCATCGTCTACAACAGCAACCCCGTGGCGGTCGCGCCCGAATCCGCCAAGGTGGTGCGCGGCTTCGCGCGCGAGGACCTGTTTACCGTGGTGCTGGAGCAGTTTTGTACCGACACGGCGGACTACGCCGACTATGTGCTGCCCGCCACCACGCAGTTGGAGCATTGGGACATCCACCTGAGCTACGGCCACACGGACGTGTTGCTGAATCGCCCCGCCATCGCGCCGCTGGGGCAGGCGCGGCCCAACACCTGGGTGTTCCGCGAGCTGGCGCGGCGCCTGGGCTTCGACGATCCCTGCTTTGCCGACGATGACGAGGCGCTGTGTCGCCAAGCCTTCGGGGAGGCCGTGGATTTCGACCTCCTGCTCGCCCGTGGCCACGTCACCCTGGCGCTGCCGGAAGCCCCGTTTGCCGAGGGCGGCTTTCCCACCCCGTCCGGCAAATGCGAGCTGGCCAGTCCCCGGCTGGCGGCTCAGGGGCTGGATCCACTGCCCGCCGTGCTGCCCAACCACGAGGCGCCGGGCACCGATCCGCGCCATCCGCTGGCCATGATCTCACCGCCGGCGCGGCATTTTCTCAATTCCACCTTCGTCAACGTCGTGTCGCTGCGCGACGCCGAGGGCGAGCCGCTGCTGGAGATGCACCCGGAGGATGCCGCTGCGCGCGGCATTGCCGATGGCGATTGGGTGGAGGTGTTCAACGACCGGGGTCGGCACCGCACGCGCGCGCGGCTCAATGGCCGGGCCCGCCCCGGCGTGGTGGTGGGGCTGGGCATCTGGTGGCGCAAAATGGGGGCGGACGGCACCAACGTCAACGAACTGACCAGCCAGGCCCTGACCGACCTGGGCCGCGCGCCCACCTTCTACGACTGTCTGGTGCAGGTGCGCCGGGTGCCGGCATGACCGCCGGCGCGGATCACGCCAGGCTGTTCACCAGATCCGCGTAGCGCTGCATCGCCTCGTCGCGGCTCAGGCCCTTGATTTTGTTCCACGCATCCCACTTGGCGCGGGCCACCAAGTCGGTCAGGCTGGGCTTGGCGGTGGTGTTGTCCCCCTCGGTGGCCTGCTTGTACAGCGCGTAGAGCTGCAGCAGGGTGGCGTTGTCGGGGCGCTGGGTCAGGGTCTTGACGCGCTCCAGGGCGGACTCGAAGGCAGTTTGGGCGGTGCTCATGGCTGCATCATACGAACGTTCGTTCTTTTTCGCAATCCGCCCCAGCCGGCGCTGCGCGGCGCCGTCCCTGGCTCCGGGTGGCGCCATGCCACAATCGCGACCGCGGCGCGGGCTCTCGCCGCATTCGACCCCGCAGAGGATGGCGCGCACATGACCCTTCTTGTCACCGGCGGTGCCGGTTTCATCGGCAGCAACTTCGTGCTCGACTGGCTGGCGCAGTCGGACGAGCCGATCGTCAATCTGGACAAGCTCACCTACGCCGGCAACCGCGAGAACCTGGCCAGCCTGCAGGGCGACCCTCGCCACCACTTCGTGCAGGGCGACATCGGCGACCGGGCCCTGGTCGATCGGCTGCTGGCGCAGCACCGTCCGCGCGCGGTGCTCCACTTTGCGGCCGAAAGCCATGTGGACCGCTCCATCCATGGGCCGGAAGACTTCATCCAGACCAACGTCGTGGGCAGCTTTCGCCTGCTGGAGGCGGTGCGCGCTTATTGGAGTGCCCTGCCGGATGCCGAGCGCGCGGCGTTTCGTTTTCTGCACGTCAGCACCGACGAGGTCTACGGCACCTTGGGGCCCAACGATCCCCCGTTTGCCGAGACCAACCGCTACGAACCCAACAGCCCCTACAGCGCCAGCAAGGCCGCCAGCGACCACCTGGTGCGCGCCTGGCACCACACCTACGGCCTGCCGGTGCTCACCACCAACTGCTCCAACAACTACGGGCCGTACCACTTTCCGGAAAAACTCATCCCGCTGATGATCGTCAACGCCCTGGCCGGCAAACCCTTGCCGGTGTACGGCGACGGCCAGCAGGTGCGCGACTGGCTGTATGTGCGCGACCACTGCAGCGCCATCCGCCGCGTGCTGGAGGCCGGCCAGCCCGGACAGACCTACAACATCGGCGGCTGGAACGAAAAGCCCAACCTGGAGATCGTGCACACCATCTGCGCGCTGCTCGACGAGCTGCGCCCCCGGGTCGACGGCCGCTCCTACCGCGAGCAGATCACCCATGTGCCCGACCGTCCGGGCCACGACCGGCGCTACGCCATCGACGCCCGCAAGATCGAGCGCGAGCTGGGCTGGAAGCCGGCCGAAACCTTCGAGACCGGCATCCGCAAAACCGTGCAGTGGTACCTGGACCACCCCGACTGGGTGCAGCGCGTGCAAAGCGGGGCGTATCGGGAGTGGGTGCACAAGCAATATGGGGCTGCGGCCGCATGACCCGTCCGCGCATTTTGCTGCTGGGCAAAAACGGCCAGGTCGGCTGGGAACTGCAGCGC
Source organism: Tepidimonas fonticaldi (assembly GCF_007556755.1). Taxonomy (GTDB): domain Bacteria; phylum Pseudomonadota; class Gammaproteobacteria; order Burkholderiales; family Burkholderiaceae_C; genus Tepidimonas; species Tepidimonas fonticaldi. The sequence goes on from NZ_VJOO01000024.1 coordinate 3,860, forward strand.
AGCCTGGCCGTCCTCGGGGACGTCATCGCCCTGGACCGTGCGGGCGGCGTCTGGCCGGGGCACGATGCAGCGCTGTGCGGCGATCTGACGGATCTGGACGGCCTGCGTCGCACCGTGGCGGCACTGCAGCCGGCCGCCATCGTCAATGCCGCGGCCTACACCGCCGTGGACAAAGCGGAGAGCGAGCCGGAACGGGCCCACCGCACCAATGCCCAGGCCCCCGGTGCGCTGGCCGAGGCGGCGGCGGCCTGCGGGGCGTGGCTGGTGCACTACAGCACCGACTACGTCTTTGACGGCAGTGGGGAGCGGCCGTGGGCCGAAGGCGACGCAACCGGGCCGCTCAACACCTACGGCCACACCAAACTCGCGGGCGAGGACGCCATCCGCGCCAGCGGCTGCCGGCACCTCATCCTGCGCACCCAGTGGGTGTACGGCGTGCGCGGCGGAAACTTCGCCCGCACCATGCTGCGCCTGGCGCGCGAGCGCGAACGCCTGACCGTGGTGGACGACCAATGGGGCGCGCCCACGGGGGCGGATTTGATTGCCGATGTCACCGCCCACGCGCTGCGGCAGGTGCTTGCCACGGGGCAGGGCAGCGGCACCTACCACCTCGCGGCGGCCGGGGTGACCACATGGCACGGCTACGCCTGTCATGTCATCGAGGCGGCCCGCCGCCGCTGGCCGGACGCGGGCTGGCGCGTCTCGGCCATCGACCCCGTGCCCACCAGCGCTTTCCCGACGCCGGCGCGGCGCCCGCACAATTCGCGGCTGGACACCACCCGCCTGCAGCGCACCTTCGGCCTGCATCTGCCAGCCTGGCAGACTGGGGTGCAGCGGTGGGTCGAATCGCTGCCGCTGCCCTGACCGGGGTGCCCGGGGCGTGCCGTTGTTGGGGAAATCGCGACGCCCGGCGCGCGCAACCGGCGTTTGCCTTGACGCTCGGGGGGACGCGTGCTACCGTCGCCGCGACACAAGTCGAAGACCATCGCGCACAGGAGGTCCCTTGAACCGATTCAAAACAGCCTACGCCGCGCTGGCGGGCAGTCTGCTCGTGGGCTTGGGGGGGTGCACCCATGCGCCCATTCCTGTGGCCGAGAATTTTCCGTACACCGCGCAGAAAAAAGTCCGCTCCGCCGGGCACTGGGACGCCGTGGCGGGCCATGTGGTGTCCAACACGCTGACGCGGCTGGGCCAGACCCCCGCGGCAGGCGCCGCCCTTCAGGTCGGCCTGCCGGCGTCGCCCACCGCGTTCGACCGGGCCTTCCGCGAGCTGCTGATCACCCGCTTGGTCAACGAGGGCAAGACGGTCGTCGAACGCGACGACGCCCCCATCAAGGTCAGCTACCAAGCGCAGGTGGTGCGCCACAACAGCGACCGTCCGCACTTCATTCCGGGTCTCTTCACGGCCATCACCTCTGGCGTCTACGTGGCGCACTACCTGGGCGTCCATGCGCACCCCGACGCGGCCATGGTGGGCGGGTTGGGCTACGCCGTGATCGCCGACGTGGCCCGCAGCCAGTACACGGGCGGGCCCACCCACACCGAGGTCATTTTGACCACCACCATCATGCAGGGCGACCGTTACCTCGTGCGCAACACCGACGTGTACTACGTCGAGGACAGCGACGCCACCCTGTTCCAGGTCGTGCGCGGCCCCGCGTCTCGCGAATTCAAGGTGGTGTCCCAATGAGAGCCTTCGCTGCGTTTGCCATGGCGGCGGCCGTGGCCCTGGCCGGTTGTTCGTCGCAGCCCAAAGCCACCCTGCCAACGTACGAGCAGGCGGCTGCGCACCCGTTTCTGCAGGCCAACCGCGATGCGATGGCCAAGCTGCTGGCGGGGCTGCCCGCGGCCCAGGCGTCGCCGCTGCTGGTGGCCACCATTGTCGATGTCAACGACCTGCGCGTGTCCTCGCCGCTGGGGCGCACGCTGTCGGAGCAGTACAGCTCCGCGGCGGCGGCCGCTGGGATCGATGTGCGCGAAATGAAGCTGCGCGGCGACGTGTTCGTGCGCGAGCAAACCGGCGAGCTGCTGCTGTCGCGCGAGATCAAGGACATCGCCCGGGTGCATCAGGCCACGGCGGTGCTGGTCGGCACCTATTCGGTCGCTGGCCAGTATGTGTACGTCAACGTCAAGCTGGTGCGATCGGAAACCGGCCAGATCCTGAGGGGCTATGATTACGCCCTGCCGATGGATCGCGACGTCCAGCGCCTGGTGCGCAAGCCCACGGGCGACTACTGACGGCCAGCCGCCCCTTGCGCCGCATGGGGGCGGGTTTCTTCGTTCAATCATCACCGCCTGATCCCGCCGGGTCGGGTGGCTTCCGTTTATGCGCAAAGGCATCATCCTGGCCGGCGGCTCCGGCACCCGCTTGCACCCGGCCACGCTGGCCGTCAGCAAGCAGTTGCTGCCGGTGTACGACAAGCCCATGGTCTACTACCCGCTCAGCACGCTGATGCTGGCGGGCATTCGCGACGTGCTCGTCATCAGCACGCCGCAGGACACGCCGCGCTTTGCCCAGTTGCTCGGCGACGGCAGCCAGTGGGGCATGAATTTGCAGTACGCCGTGCAGCCCAGCCCCGACGGGCTGGCGCAGGCCTTTCTGATCGGTGCGGACTTCGTGGCCGGGCACCCCAGCGCGCTGGTGCTGGGCGACAACATCTTCTACGGGCACGACTTCCAGCCCCTGCTGCACGCCGCCGATGCGCAAACCACGGGTGCCACGGTGTTTGCCTACCATGTGCACGATCCCGAGCGTTATGGCGTCGTGGAGTTCGACGCGCAGGGCCGTGCGATCAGCATCGAAGAAAAACCCCGGGCCCCCAAAAGCCCCTACGCCGTCACCGGGCTGTATTTCTACGACGAGCAGGTGGTGGATATTGCGCGGGCGGTCCGACCCAGCGCCCGCGGCGAGCTGGAGATCACCTCCGTCAACCAAGCCTATCTGGAGCGCGGCCAGCTCAACGTGCAGATCATGCAGCGCGGCTACGCCTGGCTGGACACCGGCACCCACGACAGCCTGCTGGATGCGGGGCAGTTCATCGCCACGCTGGAGCGGCGCCAGGGCCTCAAGATCGCCTGTCCGGAGGAGATCGCCTGGCGCCAGGGCTGGATCGATGCGGAGCAACTGCATCGGCTGGCCCAGCCCCTGGTCAAAAACGGCTACGGCCAGTACCTGTTGAGCCTGTTGCGATAAGCCCATGCCGTACACCATCACCCCGACCGCCATCCCCGGCGTGCTGATTCTGGAGCCCAAGGTCTTTGGCGACGCGCGCGGCTTTTTTTTCGAGAGCTTCAACCAGCGCGACTTCGAGGCGGCCACCGGGCTGAGCGGCATCGCCTTCGTACAGGACAACCACAGCCGCAGCGCCAAAGGCGTGCTGCGCGGCTTGCACTACCAGTTGGCCCCGCACGCGCAGGGCAAGCTGGTGCGCGTGGTGCGCGGGGCGGTTTTCGACGTGGCGGTGGACATCCGGCGCGGCTCGCCGACCTTTGGCCGGTGGGTGGGGGTGGAGTTGAGTGAGTCCAACCACCGCCAACTCTGGATCCCGCCCGGGCTGGCGCACGGCTTTCTGACGTTGACCGACAGCGCCGACTTTCTCTACAAGGCCACCGACTACTACGCGCCCGAGTCGGAGCGCTGCATCCGGTGGGATGACCCGACGATCGGCATCGACTGGCCGTCGTTGGGCATGGCCCCGCTGCTGTCGGCCAAGGACCAGGCCGGTCGTGCGCTGGCGCAGGCCGATCTTTGAACCCTCTCGCGGGTGACCCTGGCGTGTCGGCATCGCAGACCCGATTGCGCATCGCCATCCTGGGCACGCGCGGCATTCCCGCGCGCTACGGCGGCTTCGAGACCTTTGCCGAACAGCTCTCGGTCCGACTGGTGCAGCGCGGATTCGATGTGACGGTCTACGCCGAGTCTGACGGTCCCCCGCCGCCCGATGCCGTGTATCGCGGGGTGCGCGTGCGTTACCGGCGCCGGCCCCGCTGGGGCGCGGCCTCCGTGATCGCCTACGATTGTGCCTGCCTGTGGGACGCGCGCCGGGGCTATGACCTGGTCTACATGCTGGGCTACGGCGCGGCGTGGGCCTGCTGGTGGCCGCGCCTGTGGGGCACTCCGGTCTGGATCAACGTGGACGGCCTGGAGTGGGCGCGCAGCAAATGGAGCGCACCCGCCCGCTTGTACCTGCGGGCGATGGAGTGGGTGGCCACCCGCACGGCCACGCGCCTGATCGCTGATGCCGAGGCCATCGCCCGGCGGTTCCGCCAACGCTACCCGCGCGGCGCGCCATGCACCACCATCGCCTATGGGGCCGACGTCGTCGACCCCGCCACGGTCGATCCCGCGCCCTTGGCGGCCTGGGGCCTGACCCCCGGCCAATACGCGCTGGTCGTCGCTCGGCCAGAGCCCGAGAACCACGTGCTGGAGATCGTCGAGGGCTACTTGCAGCACCCCGGCGGCGGGCCCCTGGTGGTGGTGGGCGACGTCAGCGGTGCGACCGCCTACCAACGCCGCCTGTTGGGTCTGCGCAGCGACCGCGTCCGTTTCATCGGGGCGGTCTACGAGCCCGCCACGCTAACGGCCCTGCGGGCACACGCCGCGGTGTACCTGCACGGTCACTCGGTCGGGGGAACCAACCCGTCGTTGCTGGAGTCGATGGCCTGCGGCAGCCTCGTCATCGCCCACGACAACCCCTTCAACCGCGAGGTGGCGGGGGAGGGGGCGGAGTACTTCGACGCAGCGCCGGCGCTCGCCCGCGCACTCGCGTCGCTGCGCCACGAGGCGCCAGACCGGTTGCAGCAGCGCCGCCGCTGGTTGCAAGGCGTGGCGCGCCGACGATACGACTGGGACCGCATCGCGCAGGCCTACGTCCACCACATCCACCGACAGCTGGGCCATGCCAATGCCGTGCAGTGAGCCCGCAGGGCCCATCGACATTTTGCTCGCCACGTACAACGGGGCAGCCTATTTGCGCCCGCAGATCGAGTCGCTGCTGGCGCAGGACTACCCCGATTTCCGTGTCCTGGCCAGCGATGACGGCTCCACCGACGGCACCCCGGCCATCCTGGTCGAGTATGCGCAGCGCTTTCCGGGTCGTTTCGTGCTGACGCCCCCGCCGCGGCCCGGGCAGGGGGCACTGCGCAACTTCGAACACCTGATGGCGACCTGTCTGGCGCAGGACCGCGCGCGGTGGTTTGCGTTCGCCGATCAGGACGATGTGTGGCTGCCCAACAAACTCGCCCTGTGCGCGGCCCGCATGCAGGCCCTGGAGTCCGAAGGCGGGGCCGACTTGCCCTGCCTCGTGCACACCGATCTGTGTGTGGTCGACGCCGCGCAGCGGATCGTGCATCCGTCGCTGGCGCGTTACGAAGGGTTCGACCCAGCGGCGGCGACCCGCGAATCCATGCTCAGCGTCAACCAGGTCACCGGCTGCACCGTGCTGGGCAATCGGCGCCTGCTCGATCTGGCGTTGCCACTGCCCCAGGCGGCCATCATGCACGACTGGTGGTGTGCCGTGGTGGCTGGCAGCGGCCGGCGGGCATTCGTCCCCCTGGCCACCGTCCACTACCGCCAGCACGGCGCCAATCACATCGGTGCCCGCAACCGCAGTGTGCTCGCGCGCGCCCGCCGGGTGCTGTTCGACGGCGCCGGCGTCTGGCGACGGGTGCACCAGCTGGGGGCGCAGACGTGGCACCAGGCGCAGGCCCTGCGGCAGCGGTTGCGCGAGCGGGGGCTCGATGACCGGTACGTGGCCGAGTATCTCCGCTGGCGGGCCGCGCCGCGTTTCGCGCAACTGCCGGGGTACCGGCGATACTATGCGGGGCCGGAGCTGGACCGGCTCAGCCGTTGGTGCCTGTGGCGCGCATGGCCGACCGAGCCGATACAGCCGATACCCGCCGTGGACCGATGAACCCCGTTTCCCTCTCATGACCGATTCGCACGACGTCACCCGCGCGCCCCGCCCCAAGCTCGGGGAGCTGTTGCTGGCGCAGGGCAAGCTCTCGCCGCCCGACCTCGAACGTGCGCTGCAGGTGCAAACCTCCGTCGGCGGGCGCTTGGGCAAACTGCTCGTCCAACTCGGGTTGGTGTCAGAGGCCGATGTCTACGCCGCCCTGTCGGCGCAGACCGGCATCCCGCTCGTGCGGTCCGAGGCCTTTCCCACGGCCCGCCCCGACTGGGGGCCGTTGAACGCCGCCTTCTTGCTGGCCCACCACACGCTGCCGCTCGGGGATGTGGGTGCGGGCGATGCCGCACCCGTCTTCGTCACCAGCGATCCGTTGGATCCTCTGCTCGTCGAGGGGCTGCGCATTGCGCTCGGGCGCAGTCCCGAGCTGCGCTGGGGGCTGGAGTCCGAAATCGCCCAGCGCCACCGCGAGTGGCTGGAGGCCGACAACCCGCCGGAGGAAGCCGCCACCGGAGCGGCCACCGGCGCGTCCGAATTCATCGAACACCTGCGCGATCTGGCGTCCGAGGCACCCATCATCCGCCGCGTCAACGAAATCGTCGACAAGGCCGTGTCGCTGCGCGCGTCCGACATCCACATCGAGTCCTACGAGGACAAGTCGCTGGTGCGGGCCCGGGTCGATGGGGATTTGATCGTGGTCGACGAGATCGACGCCAAGGACGTGGCGGCCGTCGTCTCGCGCATCAAAATCCTGTCGCAGCTCGACATCGCCGAGCGGCGCCTGCCGCAGGACGGCCGCACCAAACTGCGCCTGCGCGGCAAGGAAATCGACGTGCGCGTCTCCACCGTGCCCACCATGCATGGCGAGTCGGTGGTCATGCGCCTGCTGGAGCGCAACGTCGACATGCTGTCGCTGGACCGGCTCAACTTCCGGCCGGACGTGCTGGCGGCCCTGCGGCGCATGCTCGCCACCCCGCACGGCATCCTGCTGGTCACGGGCCCCACCGGCTCAGGGAAGTCCACCACGCTTTACGCTGCCATGCGCGAGCTGCCGGGCGAGTCGCTCAAGATCCTCACCGTCGAGGATCCGGTCGAGTACCGCCTGCACTGGCTCAACCAGGTGCAGGTCCAGCCCCAGATCGGCCTGACATTCGCCAGCGTGCTGCGTTCTTTCCTGCGGCAGGACCCGGACGTCATCATGATCGGCGAAATGCGCGATGGCGAGACGGCCGGCATCGCGGTGCAGGCGGCCCTCACCGGCCACCTCGTCCTGTCCACCCTGCACACCAACAGCGCCGCGGGCGCCGTGGTGCGGCTGATGAACATGGGCGTCGAGCCCTACCTCATTTCTGCCACGCTGGTGGGCGTGCTGGCCCAGCGTTTGGTGCGCCGCCTGTGCGATGCGTGCAAGGCGCCGCTTGCGCCGCAGGCCGCTGCTCAAGCCGCTGCGCTGCTCGGCGGCGCGCTGCCGGCGGATGCGCCCATCTACACCGCCGTCGGCTGCCCAGCGTGCCGGGGCACCGGCTACCATGGGCGGCTTGCCATCCACGAGCTCATCGACATCGACGAGGCCGGCAAGCAGGCCATCCTCGGCAAAGGCGCGGACCTGGAGGGGCGGGACTTCCACCACGTGGGCGGCACCCTGCTGCACGACGGTGCGGCCAAGGTGCGCGCCGGCCTGACCACCGTCGACGAAGTGCTGCGCGCCACCCGCCAAGATGACTGAACGCATCCGTTACAAGGGTCTTGATGCGCAGGGCCAGCCCTGCGAGGGGGTGCTGCAGGCACCGACGCTGGAGGCCGCGCGGCTGCGGCTGCTCGGGCAGGGCATCCGCATCGTCGAGCTGCAAGCGGGCGACGCGCCCGCGGATGCCGCGCGGGGCCCACGGCGGGCCTCGATCAACGCGGCCGACGTGCTGCTGTTCACGCGCGAGCTGGCCCAGCTCAAGCGGGCCAACCTGCCACTGGACAAGGCCTTGACCATCCTGCGCGATCTGGCGCCCACCGAGCGCCTGCAGCGCTTCGTGGCCGACGTGGCCGACGGCATTCGTGGCGGCAAAACGCTGCACCAGGCGCTGCAGCCGCATGAATCCTCGCTGGGGCACCAGTACCTGGCGATGATCCGGGCGGGGGAGGCGTCGGGCAACCTGCAGCTCGCGCTGACCGATCTGGCCGCGCAGCTGGAGGCCGACGCCCGCCAGCGCGGGCAGCTCGTCACGGCGCTGACCTACCCGGCCATTCTGCTCGGCGTCTCGGTGCTGTCGGTGTTTTTGCTGCTGCTGTTCGTCGTGCCGCAGTTTCGCGATCTGTTCGATGCCATGGGCGACGCCCTGCCGCTGACCACCCGCTGGGTGCTGGCGTTCAGCGATGCGGTGCGGCTGCACTGGCAGGTCGGCCTGCTGCTGGCGCTGGCCGTCTTTTTGCTGCTGCGCCAGTGGCATGCCCGTCCGTCGGGCCGTCTGGCGGTGGATCGCCTGCTGTTGCGCCTGCCCGTGCTCGGCGACGTGGTGGCGGCCTTGCAGTCGGCGGTGTACTTCCGCACCCTGGGCATGCTGCTGCAGCGGGGCGTGCCGCTGTTGGACGCCCTGCGCTACGCGGCCGAGACCTTGACCAACCATGCCCTGGCGGCCGAGGCCCGGCCCCTGGTCGAACATGCCAAGGCCGGACGGCGCCTGTCGGACGGGTTCGCGGGCCAGCGGCTGGGCGAGCGCGGGGCCGCCGCCCTGATCCGGGTGGCGGAAGAAACCGGCCAACTCGCCCCCACGCTGACCCGGCTGGGCGAGCGGTTCGAGGAGGACAGCCGCCGGGTTCTGGCGCGCCTGCTGTCCATGGTGGAGCCCCTCATCATCATTGCCTTGGGTACCATCGTGGCCTTCATCATCATCGCCATTCTGGGTGGGGTGCTCTCCATCAACGAAACCATTTGAACCGAAAGGGGTTTTTCATGAACGTCGTCCGGACGCTGCAGGCGTCGGTCTCCCCCACTGCGCGCGGGGTCCGCGCGCGACCGCGCGCCACCGGGTTTACGCTGGTCGAGCTGCTGGTCGTGCTCGTCATCCTCACGCTGTTGGCCAGCCTGGTCGGCCCGCGCCTGCTCGATCAGCTCGGGGGGGCCAAGGCCAAGACCGCCCGGGTCCAGATTGCCGAGATCGAGCAGGGCCTGGACCTGTACAAACTCGACGTCGGCCGCTATCCGTCCGAGGCCGAGGGGCTGCGCGCGCTCGTCGAGCGGCCGGCCAATGTCCCCGGCTGGAAAGGGCCGTACCTGAAGAAAGGCCTGCCGCTGGACCCCTGGAACAACGCCTATCAGTACACCCCGGTGGGCCGGCACGGCGGGCCGGACATCTACTCGCTCGGCGCCGATGGCAAACCCGGCGGCGAGGGCGACGATGCCGACATCTACAACTGATCCATGCGACAGCAAGGCTTTACCCTGCTCGAACTGCTGGTCGTGCTGGGCATCGCCGCGTTGGTCGTGACCGTCGTGGGCGTGCGGGCCGATGCCTGGATGGAGCGTTCGGCCTACCACCAAGCCGTGCGCGATGTGGCCACCTTGCTGCGGGCCGGCAAAACGGCGGCCTGGCAAGAGGGGCGCGACGTGGCCGTACGCCTGGACGCCGGAGGGCGCGTCCTGTCGTTGGGGGATGACGCCCGCGCCCAGGTGACCTTGCCCGCGGACCTCGATGTGCAGGCGGAGCGCATCGTGGCCGCCACCGTGGGGCGGGCGGGGGATGCCGCGATGGGCCCGCTGTTCGTGTTTCGCGCCGACGGGTCCGCCTACGGGGGGCGCCTTGCGCTGTTGCGCGGGCAGACAGGGGTGGCGTTCCAGGTCAATTGGGCGCTGGGCTCGGTCGAGCAGATCAGCGTCGCCGCCCCCCCGTCATGAGGTCAGGGCGACTCGACGGTGCGCGTGTCGATGGCGCACCTGCACGGGCGATGCGCGGCTTCACTTTGCTGGAGGCCCTGATCGCCATCGCCATCGCCGCGCTGGCGCTCGGAGCATTGGCCCGCGCTGCAGGGCAGGGCGCGCGCACGGCGGCCGAGGTGGCGGACCGGCAGCAGGCCGCCATGGTCGCCCGCGCCGTGGTGTCTACGGGCACGTTTGCCGAGGACTACCTGGCCGCTCCCGAAGGCGAATCCCCGCCCTGGGCCTGGCGCGTTCGGGTCACGCCGCAGCCCGCCGTCCTCGCCGACGCCGCCCATAGCCAACCGGACCAGACCTTGCCGGCGGCCCGCGTGTTGGTCGAGGTGTTTCGCCTCGGCGAACGGGACGCCGAGCCGGTGTGGGTCTTGTCGGCCTGGAAGCCGTATCGCACCGCGCCATGACCCGCCGCCCGCAGCGCCGGCCAGCCGGCTTCACTTTGCTGGAGTTGCTCATCGCGCTGGCCATCACCGCCTCGACCGTGGCGCTGGTGTTTGCCACCTATGGCGTGATCGGACGCACCGAACAGCGTGCCCAAGACATCATCGCCCGCACCGAGCACATCCAGGCGGTCCACAACTGGTTGCAGCGCAAGCTGGAGGGCGCGCGCCTCATCAGCCGTTTGGAAGCCGGGGCCACCCTCCTGTTCTTCAACGGCAATCCCGCCGGTGCTCTGTGGGTCGCTCCGCTGCCGGAGCGGGGGCCGGGCGGGGGGCTGCATGTCATTCGCGTCGCGCTCGACCGCCACGCCGACGGCACGGTGGACTGGGTGGCCGAAGCCCTGCCTTACGACGGGGCGCTGATGCAGCTGGATTGGGCCCGCGCCATCCGCACCCCGCTCGCGCAGGGTCTGCGCACCCTGCAATGGCACTATCTGGATGGAAAAACAGGCCAGTGGGTGCAGGACTGGCCCTCCAACCGCCCCTACTACCCATCGCGCATCCGCATCGAGGTGGCGGACGCCCAGGGGGCCTGGCCCCCGTTGGTCTTTGCCTTGGCGAGGGCGCGATGAGCAGGGGCCGGCAGCGGGGCGCCGCCCTCATTCTGGTGCTGTGGTTGGTGGCGGGGCTCGCCCTTGTGGTGGCGGCCAGCGCCCGCTCGGTCAGCGGCCATGTCCGTCTGGCGGCGGTGGAGCTGGAGCGCCTGCGGGCCGAGGCCGTGTTGGACGGTGCCATCGCACTCATGGCCCAGCACCTGCGCCGTGCGCCCGACGGTGGGGCGGCGTACCGCGTCTATCGTCTGACGCTGGGGTCCGACGTCGTCGATATCGAGGTCACCCCGGCCAAAGGCTTGGTCGATGTGGCCGTGGCCAGTGACGAGGTGTTGCAGGCGCTGTTGCGCGACGTTGGCGGGTTGTCGGCTGGGGAGGCTGTGGTGATCGCGTCCCGGATTCGCGATTGGATCGACCCTGACGACCAGCCGAGTGGCATCGGCGGGGCCGAAGCAGCACAGTATCGCGCCGCCGGATGGCCTTCGCTGCCCCGCAATGCCGCGATGGAAGACGACGCCGAGCTGTTGGGGGTCATGGGGGTCACCTCCGATCTGTATGAGAAAATCCGTCCGTTTTTGGGCGTCAACGGTGGACAACGGATCGACATCGCCGCCGCCCCACCGGGGTTGATCGATCGGCTGACGGGCAAGCCGGGTTTGGGTGCTCGTCTCCACGCCTTGCCCGCCGAGCGCCGCGAAGCGGAGTTTGCCGCCTACACGGCATCCCCGCTGTTCGAGCATCGTCCGGGCGTGGCCGACCGGGCGTCGCGTCTGCGCGCCCAATGGATGGGGTCGCAGGGGCACCGCTGGCAACGGCAGGTTTGGGTGGACCGCGCCGAGCGCCCGGACACCTTGACCCCGTGGACGACTTTGTGGGTGGAGCCCACACGCCGCACCCGCGGTTTGGAGCAGGACATCAATCCATGACAGGCAAGACGGCCGTGCAAAACCGCCTCGCTCAGGGTCTCGATCGCATCGCGTGGGGGCTGTTGGACCTTCGCGATCGGCTGGTCGCGCGCGGCTGGTGGCCGGCCTCGCGCACAGTGGCCGGTGACGGTGCGGGCGCGCGCTGGGCCATCCGCGGCACGCGCGCCCACCCCCTGGCGTCGAACGGCAAGGTCCGCGCCGCCGTCGTGGCGGCGGACCGCTGCCTGTGGGGCCAGCTCACGCTGCCGGCAATGGCCCGCGGGGCACTGCCCTCGGCGGTGAACGAGGCGCTCTACAGCCTATCCCCCCTGCCACCCGACCAGATGCTGTGCGCGTGGCGTGCAGAGCCGGCCGCCGATGGCACTTGGCGCGTGCAATGGGGCTTGGCGCCCCGCGACGCCCTGGGTGCCCTGCGGCAAAGCCTGGGGGTGGGGGACTCCGCCCCCACATTCCTGCTGCATCCCCAGAGTGGTGCCTGGGCGGTGCGCGATGCCGCGTTCGCGCGGCAACGGCGACGGCAGGCGTGGTGGGATGCGGCCGCCTTGCTCGGCCTGGGGGTGGCCGTGGCCAGTGCCGCCGTCCTCGCGGGGATGCCCGCCGCCTTGCAGCGCCAGGGCGTCGTTGGCGCCATGCAGCAGTTGCAGACCCTGGACCCCCAGGCCGCGCCCATCCGCCAACAACTCGATGCCTTGCGCACCCAGGCCCGCATCGTCGAGGACATCCGCGCGGGCCACGATGCAGCCGTGCCCGCGGCATCCATCATCGAGGCCCTGGCCGCCGCGCTGCCCGACGATACCGTGCTGGACCGCATCGACATCAACGGCCGCGATATCCGCATCGGCGGCCTGACCCCCAACGCCACCGACCTGTTGTCCCGCGTGGCGGGGCACGGGGCCTTTGCCGATGCCAAGGCCCCCAATGCCGCCGTTCGCGACCCGGGCAGCAACAAGGAGCGCTTCACCTTCGAGCTGCGCTGGAAAGGGGGGAGCGCCTCATGAATCCCTGGACCCGCCGCGCGCTGGTCGTGCCCATCGTGTTGCTGCTGGCGATCGCCGCCGCGGTCGCCGGGGTGGCCACGTGGCTGTTGCAGCGCTACCAGACCGGCTTGCAAATCCTGGAGCCCCGCATCGAGCGCCTGGCCGGCGTCGTCGAGGCAGGGGGCGACATCCAGGCCCAACTGGAGCAGGCCACGCAGCAGGTTGGCCCGTGGCTGCACCCGGCCGGCCCCAACGTCTCGACCGAGGTGCAGCAACGCCTGCGTGCGCTCATCGATGGTGCCGGCCTCACGTCGGTGGCGCTGCAGGCGGCCGAGCCCGACGCCAGCGGTCCCGTCACGCGCGTGCGCATCAGCGCCACCCTCACGGGCCCCTGGCCCGCGGCCGTGCGCCTGTTGCAGACCCTGCAACAGCAGCGCCCAGCGTTCTGGGTCCAGTCCCTCAGTGTGCTGCGCGAGGGGCGGGACGCCCCCACCGAGCCCCAGACCGTGCGCCTGACGCTGCAGATCGACGCCCCCGTGGTGCGGGAGGCTGCGCCATGAAGTTTTGGCTTGCCGTCTTGTCCCTCGTGGCGGCCTGTCTCGGTTCCGCCGCGTGGTGGTGGGATCGGGACCACGACCTGTGGCGACCGCCCCCGCCCAACCGGCCCGAGGTGCCGACCGTCCAGCCGCTGCCGGCTCCGGAATCCGTGCCTGTCGCCGCAGCCATCGAACGCCCCTTGCTGTGGTCGTCGCGCCGTCCGCCGCGGGCCCGCACGCAAGAAGACCGCTTGGTCGACGAACTCAACCAGTCCCGTCTGCTGGCCGTGTTGCAAAGTGGCGAGCAGCGCATCGCGCTGTTACGCGCGCCCGATGGCCGCCTCGTCAAATACGGCAGCCAGAGCCGGCCCTGGCGGCTCGAATCCTTCGATGGCCGTCAGGCCAGCTTCGTGACCGAGGAGGGGCAGCGCGCCAGCCGTCCACTCGAACCCATTCGCGGTCGCTGACGCCCCTGGCTTTGCCCTTGATACCTATCCCGGACGACACCATGACCCCACGTCTGACCGCCCTGTTTATGGCCCTGGTGATGGCGGGTTGCGCCACCGCGCCCCGCGACGCCGTGACCGTCACCACCCGCCCTGTCGATGCCGCTGGGCCAGCCGATGCCGCCCCCGCCGGGGCGGAATCCCCGTCCGCCACACCGCCGGCCACCGGTACCCCAGCCGCGGCCCCGTCTGCGGCGCCCACCGCAGCATCGACCAAGCGCCAGCCGACCACGCAGGTGTTCCCGGGCACCGACCGGGTCGTCAAGGCCGACGTCGCACCGCGCCCGGACGCGGTGCTGGCCCGCGGCGATCTGGTGTCCCTCAATTTCGAGGGCGCGCCCATCGGCCAGCTCGCGCAAGCCCTGTTGGGCGACCTGCTGCAGCTCAACTACACCGTCGATGCCGGCGGCGACATCCCCATCAGCCTGCGCACCCACCAGCCCATCCCGCGCCCGCAGGTGCTGGACGTGCTGGACGCCGCCTTGTTGCCTCATGATCTGGCTGTCGTGCGGGACCCGGCCGGCGTCTATCACGTCACCAAGCGCAGCACCACCCCGGGTGCGCGCCCCGTGGTGGGCGCGGCGCGCCTGCGGGAACTGCCCGGCGCCGGCATCGTCATCGCACCGCTCAACCACATTGGCGCGGCCGAAATGGCCAAAATCCTGGCTCCCGTCGCCCCGCGCGAGGCCCTGGTCCATGTGGACACGCTGCGCAACCTGCTGGTCCTGCAGGGCAGCAAGGCGCAGCTCACCGGCTGGCTGGAGCTGGTGGATGCGTTCGACGTGGACTTTCTGTCCGGCATGTCGCTCGGCGTCTTCGTGCTGGAATACGCCAACGTCAACGAGGTGCGCGACGCCATGCAACTGCTGCTGGGGTCCGACCGCGCGGCGGAAATCGTCGGCCAGGCCGGCGCGGACGGGGCCTCGTCGGGCGGGATCCCCGCTGCGGCCACGGCGGCTGCAGGCGGGGCTGCCGGGGGCGGACGCTCTGGCGCGGTCAATCCCCTGGCCGGCCTGGTGCGCGTGCTGCCGATCGAGCGCTTGAATGCCCTGGTCGTGGTCACCCCGCGCCAGCACATCCTCGCGCAGGTGGAAACCTGGATTCGCCGCCTGGACCGCCCGACCGAGGCGCACGAATCCGCCCTGTTCGTCTACCCCGTGCAACACGGCTCGGCGGTCGATCTGGCCGACATGCTCAACGGCCTGTTTGGCGCCGACGGCGCGCGCGGCGCCGGTGTCGCTGGTGGCAACGCCCCGACGCAACTCGCGCGGGGCACTGGCACCGCCGTGGGGACGACCGCGTCCACCACCGCCCCGCGCAGCGGCACGGGGGGTACCACCAGCGGCGCCTCCGCGGCCCCGTCGCTTGCGCTGCCTGCCACGGCCGGCAGCGGCAACGCCACGGGCCCGCTCACCACCACCGCCCGGCTGGAGGGCAACATCCGCGTCGTCGCGGACGAAAAGCGCAACGCCTTGCTCATCCGCGCACCGCGCCCCGAGTACCGCCGCATCGAGCAGGCCCTGCGCGAGCTGGACAAAGCCCCCTCGCAGGTGCTCATCGAGGCCAGCATCGTCGAAGTCAGCCTGACCGGCAATCTGCAATACGGCGTGGAGTGGTTCCTGCAAAACAGCCTCAGTCGCGACCGCGAGGGGCAAGCCCTGCTCAACCTGCGGCAAAGCGGCGCCATCGGCCCGCGCCAGCCCGGCTTCTCGTACACCATCCTCAACCGTGCCGGGGCCATCCGCGCCACGCTCAACGCCCTGGCCGACAACTCCATGCTGCGCGTGCTGTCCAACCCCTCGGTGCTGGTGCAGGACAACCACAACGCCACCATCCAGATCGGGCGGCAGCAGCCCATCAAGACCGCCACCACCGTGGCCACCAACAACCTGGTGACGGAGTCCATCAGCTACAAGGACACGGGCGTCATGCTGTCCGTCACCCCGTCGGTCAATGCTGGCGGCACCGTCACCATGGACATCGTCCAGCAAGTCACGGACGTGGGGGAAATCGACGCCGCCACCGGCCAGCGCAACTTCCTCACGCGCCAGATCCAAAGCCGCGTGGCCGTGCGCTCCGGCGAGACCGTCGTGCTCGGCGGCCTCATCCGCGACAACGAGACCAACGGCAGCTCGGGCCTGCCCGGGCTGTCGCAGATCCCCGTGCTGGGGGCCCTGTTTGGCACACAGACCAAGCAGCGCGACCGCACGGAGCTGCTCGTGTTGCTGACCCCGCGCGCCCTGGACGACGACGACGCCCTGCGCGCCGCCAGCACCGAGCTGCGCGAGCGCATGCGCTCCCTGTCACTACAGGCGCCCGTCGGCGCCCCGGCCGCGCTGCCCACGCCCCGGGCGCGCGAATGACGTCCCACCCCCGGTGAACCAATCCCCGTGACGCGAGTCCATCCCAACGCCATGTCGAAGTCATCCGTACTCTCCCACCCCCGGTCCACCGCACACCCCCTCACCGTTCATCGGCGGCACGCGCTCGCCTGTCTGCTGGCGCCGGCGCTGGCCACCCTGGTGTCGGGTTGCGCCACTTCGCCCGCAAATACCGCGCCTGGCGATGACCGTGCCTTGTTGCTGGAGCGTGCGAGCGCTTACTGGGCGGCCACCAAGGCCAACGATCTGGTGACCGCGTGGCCATACGAGGACGTGTCACTCGATCCGCGCTGGACCCTGCAGGCCTACCTCAAGCGCGGCGGCATTCAGTACGACGCGGTGGAGGTCAAGGGCGTGCGCAGCCTGGAGGGTGACACAGCCGTGGTGGACGTGGAAATCCGCTTCAGCCTGCCGCAGATGCGCCTGCGCAACCAAGTCAGCGTCATCCCGGATCGCTGGCGCCGCATCGATGGCCGGTGGTACCATGTGTTGGGGCGCAACTCCCTGTTTGACGATAAGCGTTGACCCAGGGTGTTGTGTCCGTGCAACGGGGACGGGAGTCGGGTGTGTGTGGTGCCTGTTGCCTTGAGACAGACGGCCGTTTCCCTGTATGATTGTCATAGCCCAGTCGGAACCGACGGTTGGGTTAGGAATCCCGCAAGGGTTGCAAAGCTTCCTTGTCATCAACCAAAGGACTTGTAAGATGAAGAAACTCGCCATTGCTGCAGCCGCCGCTGCCGCCATGACCGCCGGTGTGGCGCACGCCTACACGATGGGCACCTTCTCCAACGGCTTCGTGGTGCCCAACGTCATCCATGACGGCGGCAACGTGTCGACGGCTGTTGGTGTGGTCTCCACTGAAGCGACGAGCGTTTTCTGGACGTTCTTCGACCAAGATTCCAAGCACGTCACCGACGGCTGCTTCCAGATGACCGCCAACGACTATCAGCCGTTCGTGTGGCTGTCGAATTCGGGTGTGGGTCTGCAGAACAAGCGTGGCTACCTCGTGTTCGCTGCGGCCACGGGTACCACCTGCGGCGGCGCCACCACCATTCGTCCGGCGACGGCCCAGACCCTGGCTGGTCACGCGTTTGAGTACAACTTGAGCGCTAAAGACGTTGCTTATGTTCCGGTGATCGATGGTCCGCTGGGTATCACGTCGGGTGCCGATCTGACCACGCTGGGTGCTGCTAGCGTGGCCTCCGTGGGCGGTGCGGCTGTGGTGGGTAACACGCTGTACATGCGCTACTACATCGACGGTGCTGCCGGTGGTGATGACACCCGCATCGTTGTGTGGTCGACCGGTAACCAAAAGGGTACCCACACGGTTAACATCTTCGACGACAAGCAAAACCGCAAGTCGGTGAACTTTGATCTGTCGTTCGAGGAGCTGGACTGGTTCGATCCCGAGACCATCGCTGGTCGTCCGGCTGATTTCAAGGACGGCTTCATTGTTTGGAACACGGGTAATGCTGCCCCGACGTTGGCAGGCTCGGTGTTTAGCTACAGCGTGATCAGCGCGCCGGCGTTTGGTGCGGTCCAGACCATCCTGAACCCGCATACCCGCTAATCTAATTACAGGGACTCTGTTCTCTGTCTGAAAAGGCGCCCCTCGGCGCCTTTTTTTATAACGAACCACAGGTTTGAAAAAATGTTTGGTGTTCGTCTATTCCGTTTTTTTGACGCCTTGTGGATCCGAGGTTGTGCTTTGCTGATGCTTGCTGGTATGCAGTCTGCGTGCCAAACCCCAGTTGTGGCGGGTAAAAATCTGGGTTTGGATGAATTAAAAAAAAATACTCCTCAAGCGATGATCTCCATTCCTTCGCCCGAGGTTTGGGGGGGGGAGGTGCGCTGTGATTCTGGAGCTTGTCGCTGGGTTGCCGTTGAGCACGAAACCAGTCAAGTGGTGCTTTATGCCTTGCAGGGTAGGCAGGCTCGTCTTTTGGATCGGCGCTCGGTGGCGTATCATCCCGACAGCGCCAAATGGATCGATAATTCCCACGTCGTTGCGGCTGTCGAAAAATCTCAAACATTAGATATATTCTCTGTGTCGTCGGAGGGTAAGCTAAATCCTAAGGCTCAAATTGACGTGGGTTTCGAGCCGCGGGATGTCGCCGTGTTGCCCGCAAGAGACGGCGGTTGGCTGTTGTTGGCAACCCCCTATCGGGGGGAACAGGTGGCTTGGGTGTATTGGCATCCCGCTAAATCCCCTCGGAAAGCATTGCAGACATGGTGTGCTGCTCCGTGGCACGTGACGCGCGTGCCGAAGGGGCCCAAAGGACAGGGGCCTGGTCTGACCGTAGGTTGTTTGGACGATAAGCAGTTGCTTTATGTGCCCGAGCCGCATACGTTCGAAGAAGCGGTGGCCTCTCCCGTCACGTCCGTCCGGATGTTCGATCATGTCCCGCGTCGTGTGGGGGTGACGCCATCGGGGCGTTACTGGTATGTCGCGTTAGAGCTCGGGGGCTCTGTTGCCCGCTATGATGTTGTAGCTAATATATGGCAGACTCTGCCGTTTACCGTGTTTGGGGCGGTGGGCGTAGCTGCTTATGACGATGATACTGTCGCCTGGGGGGAAAATAACCAAATTCTGTTGGTCCGCTATGATAAGGAAGGCGGTGTAGTGGTTCAGCGCCGTTTTCCGGTTTCGGGGTTTCCAACAGAATTGCAGTGGATCGATGTTGATCAAGATGGTGTTATTGATTTAATCTCGATGAATTCTGCGGGGCCTGCGTCGGATATTTTGTATGGCCCGTTGTTGCCGTAGTGTAAATGTCCGTTAAAACGATATTTGTGGTGATGGATAAAATGAGTTTAAGATCTGCCTTCATGGCACTGGCTGTTGGGTTGTTTTTTTGGGTTGGTGAATATGCGGCTCATGCGGCTCAGCCCCTGTCTCCAATGATGGAGCAAGGCGCAGAGGATCCTGTTTTGATTCGACTGGGGGGGCGAGAAGTCATTCGCGCCTCGGATGTCAAAAAGTACGCTCAGCGCCGCACGGATTTGCGCGCGTTGCTCAATACCCCAATGGGTTGGGGGATGTTGGTTGACGAAATCGCGATGACGCGGTCGTTGGTGCTGGAGGGTGAGCGTCGCCAAGAAAAACGTTCGGGTGATGCCGACCCCAACATCGACCCACGTTTTGACGATGTGTACGCACTGGCCGTTTATCGAAAGATCGCGGGCGAATGTAAAGCGCCGGTCGGCGATGCTGAGGCGCGCCAGTATTACGATGCCAATCCGCAGGCCTTCAAACTCCCGGCCCAGGCGCGGATCGAGCGCATCATCCTGCCCAAAGCGCTGACAGTGGACAAGTTTCCCGCCGAGCAGTGGTTAGGGCTGCAGGCCCGTGCTGTGGCCATGTCCAATGCGCGGTTTGATGCTTTGATCAAACGGGCCGCAGAGGCCGCCCCGGATTTGCGCCAGGGGGACTTGGGGTGGATCCGTTTGGAGGGGGTGGAGCACCAGCCGGTGCTCGGTGCGATCCAAAGCGCTGGCAAGGGTGGGCTGGTCGGTCCGCTTGTCGAGGGTGAGTACGTCTACCTGCTCCAGGTGACGGATTGGCGGGACGCCCAGTTGCTGCCATGGGATGTGGTCAAGCACCAAGTGCCGACGCGTGCGGTGCAATACTGCCGCGAAACCCAGCGTGAGCGCGTCAAGACCGAGCTGTTCCAGCGGTATGCGGTCCAGATCGACGACAAGGCCTTGCGCGCCTTGGGGGCGACGGGGAATTGAGCGGGGCGTTCGTCAGCGTCGTCATCCCCGCGTACAACCACGAGGCTTACGTCGCCGAGGCGGTCCGCAGCGCCTTGGCCTCGCCGCTGGTGCGCGAGGTTTTGGTGTGTGACGATGCCTCGACCGACGGTACCTGGGGGGTGTTGCAGGGGCTGTCGGATCCGCGGCTGCACCTATCGCGCAACC
The DNA here is from genome assembly GCF_007556755.1 of Tepidimonas fonticaldi. Classification (GTDB taxonomy): domain Bacteria; phylum Pseudomonadota; class Gammaproteobacteria; order Burkholderiales; family Burkholderiaceae_C; genus Tepidimonas; species Tepidimonas fonticaldi. Next base: position 23,926 of record NZ_VJOO01000024.1, read on the forward strand.
CGGTGAACCGCGGTGCGGACGCCACGCTGGGGGCGTTGCTGGACGAGGCGCAAGGGCCGTACCTGGCCATCCTCAATTCCGACGACCGCTTCCTGCCAGGGCGGTTGGAGCGCTGCCTGGATCGGCTGCAGGCGGGGCAGGCCGATCTGGTTGGCACAGACATCCGACTGATCGATGCTGCCGGCGCCGAAGTCACCCGCCATTGGTGGGTAGATGCGTTTGGCGCACTCAAGTCCGTTTGGGCCCAGACGCAGGACTGGGTGGCGACGTTGCTGGAAGGCAACGTGTTCATGACCACGTCCAACTTCGTCTTTACCCGCGATCTGTGGCGTCGCCTGCGTCCGTTCAGCGCCGATCGCTACGTGCACGACTACGACTTTGTGCTGCGGGCGCTCATCGCTGGGGCCCGCTTGGCGTGGATCGACGAGCCGTTGCTGGCCTACCGCTTGCACCACGCCAACACCATCAGCGAAAGTCCCCTCAACGCCAATCTGGAAGCATCGGCGCTGCTGCGGCGTCATCTGGCGCCCTTGTTGGCGTTGCCGGGGCCTTTGGCACCCCGTGTGGCCCATTTGAACAGCCAATGGGCGCGGATTGAAGGGTACGAAGTCCAGATTCTGCGCGACGGGATGGCAAAGCGCGACGCCGCGGCGCAACAGGCCATCGCCGAGCGCGAACGGTGGGTGGCCGACCGCGATCGGTGGATCGCAGAGCGCGATGCGCAGATCCGCCGCCTGCAGCTCGAGGCGCGTGCGCAGGAGTGGCGCGCGAAGCCCCCGCAGAGTCCGGCGGTCTCCCGATTCCGGCACGGGCGTTGGCGGCGCGTGGTGAAGGCCTTTCAGGCGCAGACGGCCACAGCGCGGGCACTGCCCCCCGGCGCCTCGCTGCACCGGGTGAGCGGGTTTTCCGCCCTGCGCCGCTTGGTGGAGCAGCGGCGCCCCGCTTTGCAGGCCATTTCGGTGGACGTGTTTGACACGCTGGTGGCCCGGTGCATCGAACCCCCGGACGCCGTGATACGCCGCGTGGCGCAGCGGCTGGCCGAGCATCTGGGGGTGCCACAGCACGCCGACTATGTGCTGCATCTGCGCCACGAGGCCGAGCACGCCCTGCGCCGCGAGGCGCTGGCCGATGGGCACGACCACGAATGCCACCACGACGCCCTGGTCGAGGCCTGGCTGGCTCGGCTGCTGCCCGAGTCGGATGCGGCCGCCCGCGACGCCTTGGCCGAGTGGGTGGAGCAAACCGAGCTGACGTTGGAGCGCCAAGCGCTGCAGCCCAAAGCCAACGCGCGGCTGTTTTTGGCGTGGGCCAAGGAGCAAGGGCTGCGGGTGCTGGCCATCTCGGACATGTACCTGGGGCAGCGCCACCTTCAGCACTTGCTGGAGGGTCTGGGTTATGCGGGGCTGATCGACCGCATCTATGTGTCCTCCGAACACCGGGTGGGCAAGTACTCGTCGCGCCTGTTCCATCATGTGCTGGAGCAGGAGGGATTGGCGCCCGCGGCCGTGTTGCATGTGGGGGACAACTTCCACTCCGACGCCGTGGCACCGGCACGCCTGGGGCTGACCGGGGTGTTTCTGGACGAGCGGCACGAGCGCGTGCGCCGCAGGCGCCAGACGCTGTCGGCACTGATGGCGGCGCGCGGCGGGATTTGGCCCGGACGCATGGTGGCCGAAGTGGTGGCGGAACGCTTGCGCGCCGACCCGCGCGCGCGGCGGGACGATGCGTACTTTCAGTACGGGCTGGAGGTGCTGGGGCCGATTTTTTCCACGTTCATGATCGGCCTGCTGGAGCGCGTGCGCGCGGATCGGCCCCAGCGGCTGTTGTTTCTGGCGCGGGACGGGTATCTGTTTTTGCAGATGTACGAATGGGCCGCGCGGCACCTGCCGGGCCCCTGGCCCAATGGGGTGTACACCTGCGTCAGCCGTGCGGTGGCTGCCCGTGCGGCAGTGGCCGATGGGCTGAACCATGCGAAGGCGGTGGTTGCGCTGTACAACCCCAAGCAGCAAGGGCTGAAGTCGATTCTCAAGACCTACGGGCTGGTGCCCGAAGAGTTTGCCGATCTGGCGCAGGGGCATGGGCTGATGCCGATGGATCAGCGCCTGGCGGATCGGGACGACCCGCGGCTGCGTGCCTTTCTGGCTGACGAACGCGTGCAAGCGCGGATTCGGCCGGTGGGTCAGGCAGCGCGTGACCGGTTGCGCCAGTATTTTGAGCAGCAGGGCTTTTTTGCCAGCGACCGGGTGGCCCTGGTGGACATTGGCTGGAATGCCACCATCCAGCGCTATCTGGAAAAGGCGTTTGCAAGCGATGGGCGCTTCCCGCGGGTGGAGGGCTACTACTTCGCCTACGTGCACGCGATTCATCAGGATGCGCTGGCGCACGGGGCCATCCATGGTTTGATGTTTGATCGTCGGCACGGCAATGCGCAGGAGCGCGCTCCTCTGGATTTTGAGGAACTGTTCGAGCAGGCCGCACGGGCGCCGCATGGCACGACCGTGGACTATCGGTTGGAGGGCGGCCGCGTGGAGCCGGTGTTCAAAGACGATGCCACCCCCGATCGGCAGGCGGAAATGGCCTGCAACCCGTCGATCTTGGCGCTGCAGGAGGGCGTCATGCTGTGTTGGGAGCACATGCTGGCGGCCCAGGCGCTCACCGGGGTGGGGTTTGCGGCGCTCAAGCCGTATGCCCAGGCGCTGGCGGAGCGGGCGGTGGTCTATCCCACGGCGGACGAGGTTCGGCTGGTGGCGGCCTTGGCGCACACCGAAGATTTTGGCCACGACGATGTGCTGGCTTTGGCGCCCCAGCCGGTGCGCTGGTGGGACTGGTTGCGTCCGGGGCGACTCAAGCGCCGTTTGGAAAGGTCACCGTGGCCGTTTGCGCTGTTTGCCCGCTTTCCGACGGGGCTGCCAGCGATTTTTGGGCGTTTTTTGCACCTGAGGATGGTGCTCAAAGGCCGGGGATGACGATGCGCCGTCGTGACCGCATGCTGTTGCATCCGGTGCGGATGCTGTCGATGACGCTGCCGTTTCGGGCCGCGCGCACGGGTGGGGTGGGTATTTCGCCCGGTGTGCGTCCGTTGATGGTGTGGTTGGGGCGGATGCTGGCGATCCGGCTGGCGGACGCCGACATCGTGCGCTACCGCTGGGTGTGGCTATTGCGTCGGCGGTGACGGCAGCCGCGCCAGCCGTTTGATGGCGCCAGCAAGCAGGTGCCGGCGCCACGTGTGTGCCCATGAGGTGGCCGGCTTGCGCGCGACCAGCACCGAGTCGTGCCACATGTCGCCGCCTTCGCCGCCCGTGCCCGACCAATCGGTTTCGGCTTGCAACACCTCTAGCCCGGCAAAGCGCGCGATGGCACGCAGACCATCGGGGTAAAAACGCCAGCAGTCCACGGGATAGCGGTGTTCGGGGCCGGCGGAAGGCACGATCAGGCAGCAGATGCCGCCCGGACGCAGCACTCGGGCCATCTCCAGCGCACTGATCCAAAAGTATTCGATGTGCTCGAACGCTTGCCCGGACACCACCACATCGGCGCTGTGGCTGGCCAACTCCTGCCAGTCGTAGGGATTGCGCAGCACGATGTCCACGTTCCGCCCCGCGGCCATGTCCACCCCCACGTACTCCCATGCCCCTTGGGCAAACAGCGGGCGGTAACTGCCGTTGACGTCCTGGCTGCCGATGTCGATGACGCGCAGCCGCTCTGCAAGGCGCGAGGCCAGATGGGTGTCCCGAAACGCCTGCATGCGGCGGAATGAGCTTTCGTGCATGGCAAAGTATCATATAGAGTTTTTTGCGTGACTCGGGCGCGTCCCCAGAGGGCGAGCCTGGCGTGTGGTAGGCCTGTGGCGAGACCCGTGGATGCGTCTGAGTGATATCCGTCATCGTTGGCTGGTCGCAAGTCTGTTGCGGCGTCGTTTGGCGGAGCGCTACCGCGGCAGCGCCCTGGGCGTCGCCTGGGCGGTGCTGTTGCCGCTGGGGATGTTGGCGGTCTACACGTTTTTTTTCCGCCATCTGCTGGGCATGCGCTGGCCGGGTGACCCGGGGGCGGGTGATCTGGACGTGGCTTTGCGGATCTTTGTCGGGTTGACGTTCGTCAGTTTTGCGGGCGAAGTGCTGACCGGGGCCACCCGGCTGGTGCTCGAGCAGCCTGCTTACATCAAGAAGATGCAGTTTCCGTTGCCGGTGCTGGCCTATGTGCATGTGGGCGCGGCGTTCGTGCAGGCCTTATTGGCGCTGGGGGTGGCCGCCGCCGTGGCCTGGATCGGGGGTGTCGGCCGCCCGTGGGCTTTGCCGCTGGCCGTCGTTTATGGTTTGCCGCTGCTGCTGTGGGCGTTGGCGCTGACCTGGTCACTGGCGGCGGTGGGGATCTTTCTGCGCGATTTGCAGCACGCCATGCCGCCCTTGGTCACGGTCTTGCTGTTTTTGTCCCCGGTGTTCTACACCGTGGCCGGCTTGCCGCCGCAATGGCAAGCGTTGATGGCGGCCAATCCGCTCACTTTGCCGATCGAGGGCGTGCGCGCCGCCTTGCTGGGCGGCGCTGTGCCCCAAGGGTCTGTGTGGCTGGGGCAGCTGGCGGCGGCGGTCGTGGCGGTCGCCGCCGCTCGCTGGCTGTTCGAGCGGTTGCAACCGGGGTTTGCCGATGCGCTCTGACCCTGGGGTGGTGCCGGGCGAGATCCGTCTGGCCGGCATTGGCAAGGCCTACGCCGAGCGCGTGAGCCCGCTGCAGGCGCTGGCCGAAGCGCTGACCCGCCGCTCGCGCCGCCCCCGGCGCTGGGTGCTGCAGGATGTCGACTTGGCGTTGCCGCGTGGTGGCAGCCTTGGGGTGATCGGCGCCAACGGAGCGGGCAAGTCCACCCTTTTGCAAATCATGGCTGGCACGCTGCAGCCCAGCGCGGGGACGCGGGCTTGTGCGGGGCGCATCGGCGCATTGTTGGAGTTGGGCGCCGGCTTCAACCCCGAGTTCACCGGCGAGGAGAACGCCCGACTGGCCTGCGTGGTGATGGGCATGTCCCCGCGCGAGGCCGAGGCGATGTTGCCCCGCATCGAGGCGTTTGCCGAAATCGGCCCGGCATGGAGCCGGCCGGTAAAGACGTACTCGTCCGGCATGTTCGTGCGTCTGGCGTTTGCCGTATCGACCGCGGCAGAGCCGGACATTCTGATCGTCGATGAGGCGCTGTCCGTGGGCGATGCCGCGTTTTCGCGCAAGAGTTTTGACCGCATCATGGCGCTGCGCGAACGCGGGGTGACCCTGGTTTTTTGCACCCATGCGCTCTACCAGGTCGAGATGCTGTGCGAGCAGGCGATCTGGATCGATCAGGGCCGGATCATGGCCCATGGTGGCGCGGCCGACGTGGTGGCCCGCTACAACGATCACCTGAAATCGCAGGAACGCGCGGCACGGGCGCACGACGCGGCCACGGGCAGCGGCGAGACGCGGGTGCTGGGTGCGGCCGATCGCCTGGCGCGGGTGCAGGGTGTGCAACTGCTGGTCAATGGTGCGGCCTGCGCGCCGCACAGCACGCCGGAGCTGCGCAGCGGGGCCGATGAACTGGGCGTGCAGGTGCATGTTCGCCACGATGTCGCGGTGGCGCCGCCGACGGTGGCGGTCCTGATCAGCGATGCCACCGGCATGCACGTCACCAGCTGCACCTCGTTTCACGACGGGGTGCAGTGGCAGGCTGCACAGGGGGCGTTGACGGCGTGCGTCTATCTACCGGCGTTGCCGCTGATGCGCGGGGAATTCACCGTGGACGTGTTTTTGATGTGCGAGCGGGCCATCCACGTCTATGAACACGTCGTTCATGCCGCGCGGTTTTCGGTGGTGGCCGCGGGCCCCGAGCCGGGCATCGTGCGGCTGCCGCACCGCTGGGAGCAGCGATGACCGCCAGGGCAGCCGATCCCTTGTGGTGGCGCTACCGGGTGGGCAACCCCGCCTTGGCGGCGTTGCCCGTGGCGTGGCAGTATCGCTGCGCCGAGCGCTGGGGCCGTTGGCGCGCGCATGGCGCCCCCGACGCTGGGGCCATCCGGCAAGGTGCCGTCGCGCTGTTGGGCGCTGCAGGCGGTTCCGACCGGGGCGCGGCCATTGTTCGACGCTACCACGGGCTGCAGTCCCGCATTCGGCTCGACGATCACCGCATGGCCCATGCGGCCATGCCGGCCGTCGTGGCGCAGGTCGAAGTGCAGGATGCCAAAGTGATCGCGCGCAAGGCCGCAGAAGGCCGCGGCCTCATCATTCTGACCGCGCATTACGGCCGCTTGGGGATGATTGGGCCTGCCATGCGCCGGCTCGGGTTGAGCAGTGCGTTTTTGTCGGCAACCGTGGACGAGCGTGCTACGGCTTTGTCCCCCATGCAGCGGTGGGTGGGTTACCGCAACGGCCAGAGTCTGCAGCGCTTTGCCGGGGGGCAGTGGATCATGGCGGACGACCCCGCCACACGGTTGCGTGCGGTGCTGCGCCGCGGTGAGCCGCTGATCGTCGTCATCGATGCCTTTTCGTCCCGCAGTCCACAGCGCGATGCCTTCCGCTTTGGCCCGGGAACCTTGTCGATTCCCACCGGGGTCGTGCGGCTGGCGCAGGCCACGGGCGCTCCGATGGCGCTGGCATTGCTGCACGATTTGGGCGACGAGCGGGTGCAGATGCGGTGTTGGGATTTGGCGCAGCCCCCGCAGCAGGCGGTTCAACAGGCGTTCGATGCGGTGGCGCAGGCGGTGTGGGCCGAGCCGTGGCAGTGGTGGCTGCTGCCGCATGTGCCAGCCTTGTGGCGCCCGCTGGGCGCCGATGCCGCAACCCCTTGACCCCGATACAGGAGGCACGCAACGTGACCGCAGCCGTCAAGCCGGGCGAATCGCTCAAGTACCACGTGGACCACGATGAGGTGGCGCCAGAGTCGGTGCTGGGCCAGATTTTGTCGCTCATTCGCCCGGGTACCCGCGTGTTGGAGCTGGGGTGCGCCACGGGCAGCATGACCCGCATTCTGAAAAGCCGCCATGGCTGCCGTGTCGACGCCGTCGAGCTGGATGCCGTGGCGGCCGAGGCGGCGCGGCCGTTTTGTGAACGGCTGCTCGTCGAGGATTTGGAAACCGTGGCCTGGGACGCCCCGTTTTTCTCGGGCCAGACCTACGACCATGTGCTGATTGCCGATGTGCTGGAGCATTTGCGCGACCCGGGCCGCGTCTTGCGAGGCGTGCGAGGGCTGCTGCGCGAAGGCGGGAACATTGTCGTTTCCACCCCCAACATCGGCTTTGCGGGGGTGCAGGCGGCATTGCAAGCGGGGTGGTTTCCGTACGGCCCGACGGGGTTGCTGGACCAGGGGCATGTGCATTTTTTCACGCGCTTCGAGCTGGAAGCGCTCATGCTGAGCTGCGGTGTGGTGCCCGTCGAGCGACGTGCCGTGCATTGGGGGCCGGGCGACTCGGAGTTTGGCCGGTACTGGCAGCAGCTCCCGCCGCAGGATCGCCAGAACCTGCTCGCAACCGCGGATGCGACGGTGTACCAATGGGTCGTTGCGGCCGAACTGCCCTCGGACGACGCATGGCGGCGGTGTGTGCTGTTCGGCAGCAACGGTGCCGTGCAGGAGCGCCAATTTGCCCGCTTGTCCGATCAGGCCAGCCGCTTGCAACAGGCGCTCGACGACGCGGAGCGCCGCTTGCGCGAGACACTGGATCGCGCCCAGGCGGATGCGAGCCGTCTGCGCGAATTGGAGCGCGAACTCCAGACGCTGCGCGAGCAGCGCGATCGTGCCCAGACCGATTTGCACCGGATCGTGTCCTCCCGCAGTTGGCGCCTCACGGCCCCGATACGTGGAGGCCGGCAGGCGGTTTCGGCCTTGCGCGCGAATGCGCGTCGGGTGCTGGCATCGATCCGCACACGCGGCTTGCGCCCGACATTGCGCCGGGTGGCCCAGCGCCTGATGGGGCGCCCCTCTATCCCCGTACCGCCACAGGGGGGCACGCCGTCCGAATTGCTGGCGGGTGACTGGGGGGCATATCGTGCATGGCTGGCCACCTACGAGCTACTGCCCCCCGACGGGCCCGAACAAGTGGCCCAGGCGCTGCGGGATCCGGGACTGTGGCCGAGTATCGGTGTCGTGGTGCCGGTGTTCAACCCTCATTTGGAGTGGCTGGATGCGGCGATCGAATCCGTGCGGCGGCAATGGTACCCCCGCTGGCAACTGTATTTGGTGGACGACTGCAGTACCCGTCAACGCGCGGAGCTGGCAGCGCGGCTGGAGCGGTGGTGCAAAGAGGACCCCCGCATCCACGTCGTTTGGCGCGAATCCAATGGCCACATTTCGGCGGCGACCAACGACGGGGTGGCTTTGTCCAACGATGAGTGGGTGACCTTTTTGGATCAGGACGATCTGCTGTCTCCGCATGCCCTGTGGTGTGTCGCAGCGGCCATCCGGCAGCGGCCGGATGCACGGGTGGTGTATTCGGACGAAGACAAGATCGATGCGCAGGGACTGCGGCGCGAGCCGCATTTCAAACCCGATTGGAACCCCGACCTTCTGCTGTCATACAACTATCTGTGTCACTTGGTGGCATACCGCCGCGAGGAGGTGGTGGCCGCGGGGGGGCTGCGGCAGGGCTTTGAGGGGGCGCAGGACTACGATTTGGCTCTGCGGTTGGTGGAACGCTGTGCCCCAGAGCAAATCATCCACATCCCGCGCGTGCTGTACCACTGGCGCGTACACGACGGCAGCACGGCCCAGGACGTGGGTGTCAAGCCCTACGCCCTGGAAGCGGGCCGCCGCGCGCTGCAAGACGCCATGCAGCGTCGCGGCGTGTCGGCGACGGTCACGATCGACCAAAACCTGGTCTACCGGGTACGTTACCGCATTGAGGGGCCGCAGCCGCACATCACCATCGTCGTGCCCACCCGCAACGGGGGGCGCTTGCTGCAGACCTGCATCGACAGCGTCATCGCGCGCACCGATTACGCCCATTACGACATCGTCATCATTGACAACGGGTCTGACCAGCCCGAGACCCTGCGCCTGTTGCAGGGCTATGCCCAGCATCCGCTGTGTACCGTGGTGCGGGATCCGCGGCCCTTCAACTACGCGGCGCTGCACAATGCGGCGGTGCCTGGCGTCAGGGGGGAGTACGTCCTCTTGCTCAACGACGACATCGAGGTCAAGGACGCCGATTGGCTGCGCGAGATGGTCTCCGTGGCGCTGCAGCCTGGGGTGGGGATCGTCGGGGCGCGTTTGCTCTTCCCCAACGACACGCTGCAGCACGGGGGGGTGTTGCTGGTGGGCGGGGTGGCCGGCCATGCCCACAAGCGCTTGCCCGCCGACCACTGGGGGTACATGATGCGCGCTCGGGTGCGGCAGACGCTGTCTGCCGTGACGGCGGCCTGCCTCCTCGTGCCCAAGGCGGTGTACCAGCAAGTGGGTGGCATGGACGAGCAACTGGCCGTCGCTTTCAACGACGTGGCTTTTTGTTTGGCCGTGGGCCAGGCCGGCTACCGCATCGTCTGGACGCCGTATGCCGAGCTGTACCACCACGAATCCGCCACCCGGGGGTATGAGTACGAAGACCCGGTCAAGCAACGCCGCTTCGAGGGGGAGGTGCGCTACATGCAAGAACGCTGGGGCGAGCGCCTGCGCGAAGATCCGGCCCTCAACCCCAACCTCGACAATATGCGCGAGGACTTTGCGCTGGCGCGACCGCCGCGTTTGCCGGCGATTTTTGAGCCAAGAATGGAACGAGTCGTATGACCACTGGTAAGCGCAACACCCAAGGGATGGCGTGGAAGCTGCCCCCATTGAAACCGGCCACGCCCGCCTGGGGGGCGTGGTTTCAGCAGGCGTTGGAGTCGCACCGCCAGGGGCGGTTGGACCATGCTCAACGCCTTTACGAGCAGATCTTGGCGGCCCAGCCGCGTCATTTTGGTGCGACACACATGCTGGGCGTGCTGTTGTACCAGCGTCGCCAGTATCGCGAGGCGCATGGATGGCTGGTCAAAGCCTTGCAGATCGAGCCGCGTGACCCTGCGGCCCACACCAACCTGGGCCTCGTCTTGGGGGCCGTGGGGCGCCATGAGGATGCCCTGCAGTGCCACGACCAAGCCGTGGGTCTGCGCCCGGATTTCGTGGAGGCATGGATCAACCGGGGAGGGGCCCTGCGCGAGTTGCGGCGTTTTGAAGACGCCTTGCAGAGCTATGAGCGTGCGCTGGCCTTGCGGCCGGACGCCCCCCAGGCCCAACTGAATCGCGGCATCGTTTTGCTGGAGCTGGAACGTGCGCAGGAGGCGCTGGCCGCCTTGGATGCACTGACCCAGGCCCATTCGGACTACGCCCAAGCATGGCATCAACGGGGCAACGCGCTGGCCGCCCTCGGCCGCCGGGAAGAGGCCCAGGCGAGCTACGACCGCGCGGTGAAAGCCGCCCCGCACTACGCCGACGTATGGGTGGATATGGCCCGTTTGCACACGGCGGAGGGGCGTTTGGATGAGGCGTTGGATGGTTTGAATCGAGCGTTGAGCTTGAATCCTGCCTTGCCGGTGGCCTATGTCAATCGCGGTAATCTGTTGCGCCGGCAGGATCGCTGGAAAGAGGCGTTGGAAGATTACAACCGCGCAGTGTCGCTGGCGCCGATGGATGCCATGGCGCGTTTCAACCGCGCTCCCATTCTGACGGCGGTGGGGCAAAAAAATCAGGCTGTGGAGGATCTGGATTTTGTGATCCAGCAGCGGCCTGAATTGGCAGAGGCCTATGTTGTGCGCGCAGGGCTTCTGAAGGAAGCTGGACTATATCCAGAGGCGTTGGATGACTTTCAGCAGTTGCTCGCTATCAAGGGCGACTCAGGTGCGATCGCCTGGCTGCCAGACATCCTGAATACCCAGGCATCGATTGCCGACTGGCGCCAATGGAGTGAAGGGGTTTCCCGTTTGGCATCGGGTGAGGTGCAGTGTGCGGATGTTTCTGGTCTCTTTTCGCTTTTGGCGCTCGTGGATGATCCCGCGCTCCATCAAGCGGTCTGTGATCAGGTAATGAGAAAACAGGTCCCAGAGATCGGCGGTCTGGGGCCGATAGCCATCAGGCCGCCGCGCGAGCGCATCCGCGTGGGGTATTTTTCCGCGGACTTTCATCAGCATGCCACCATGGTCCTGATGGCTGAGCTGTTCGAGCTGCACGACCGTCAGCGATTTGAGTGGTATGCGTTCTCGTTTGGTCCTCGTACGGGTGACGCGATGCAGCAACGTGCGCAGGCCGCGTTCGATCGATTCATCGATGTGCGAGACATGTCTCCACTCGAGATTGCTCGGCTGGCGCGCGAGTTAGAAATCGATATCGCGGTCGATTTGAAAGGTCATACCCAGGACGCCCGCACGGCGATTTTTGCCTATCGTGCAGCGCCGATTCAGGTCAACTACATCGGGTATCCAGGGACGATGGCGGCGGAGTACTACGACTACATCGTGGCAGACCCTGTGGTCATACCCGATGAGCTGCGACGCTACTACTCAGAAAAGGTGGTGCGCCTGCCCCACAGCTATCAGGTCAATGACCGTGCCCGTCGTATTGCAGACCGGGTATTTACCCGGGCGGAATGTGGATTACCGGATGAAGGGGTGGTGTATTGCTGCTTCAATGCAGTCTACAAGATCACTCCCGATGTGTTCGCCTGTTGGATGAGGATTTTGCAAGCGGTGCCGGGCAGCGTGCTGTGGCTGTATGAGGGCAACCGTTGGGCGCCGGACAACCTGCGCAAGGAGGCGGCCCGTCATGGAGTGGATCCCCAACGGCTGGTGTTTGCGCCGAACATGCCCAACGCGGAGCACTTGGCCCGGGTGCGGCTGGCGGACCTGTTTTTGGATACGTTGCCGTACAACGCCCATACGACCGCCAGCGATGCCCTGTGGGCGGGACTGCCGGTGCTCACCCGTATCGGACAGTCCTTCGCTGCGCGGGTGGCGGCGAGTTTGCTAACGGCCGTCGGGATGCCGGAGTTGATTGTTCGCACGCCAGAGGCGTACGAGGCGTTGGCGATTGCCCTGGGGCGGGAGCCGGCCCGGCTGATCGAACTGCGACAGCGACTGTTGGCCGGGCGTGAGACGGCACCGTTGTGGGATACGCCCCGCTTCGCCCGCCATCTGGAATCGGCTTATGAGCAAATGATGCATCGGTGGTGGAACGGTCTGGCACCTGAGCACATCGATGTTGCCCCGTAACCAGATCGCTGATGTGAAGGACGCGCATGAACCCGATCCCTCGGATTGTTCAATGGCATATTCCGACAGTCGCGCCGGCCAAACCCTCGTTGGAGGCATTGTTGGCCGAAGCCCAAGCGCACCGATCGCGTGGGGACGTCAAGTCTGCTCACGCCACCCTGGTACGGGCGGTGCGCGACTGCCCGCCAGACCCCCGTCCCTATCGAGAACTGGGACGCCTGGCCGAATCGCTGCAGCGACCGGAGGATGCGTTGGCCTGTCACGACCGTGCTTTGGCGATCGAGCCACGCGACGTCGAGACGCTGCTGGCCAAGGCCGATGTGTTGGTTCGCTTGGCACGTTGGGATGAGGTGCGGCAGGTCGCCATGACCGTGCTGACCATCGAGCCGGATCACCCGGACGCACGGGTTTTGCTGGCCGGCTTGGCACAACTCTCGGGCAATTTGGCAGAGGCGGAACAACAGGTGCGCGCTGCGCTGGCCGCGCATCCCACGCATGCCGGCGCGATCAACATGCTGGGTAAAGTGTTGTTGGCCCGAGGAGACCGCAGCGGTGCGCTGGCGATGTTCGAGCGGGCGACAGAGGCGAACCCCGCCCACGTCGAGGCTTGGGTCAACCTGGGCGCGATGCAGTTGACCGAGCGAGGCGACCGCCAGAAAGCCATCGCCTGTTATCGGCGTGCCCTAGAGATTAATCCCAATTACCCCGAAGCCCATTTCAATTTGGGAGCAGCCTTATTTGATGAAAAGTCCGTCAAAGAGGCGGCAGGGCATCTGCAGCATGCGATTGCGTTGCGTCCGATCTACCCAGAGGCTTATGTGAATTTGGCCGTTGGGTTGATTGCATCGATGTATTTTGATAATGCGTTGCAAGCCTGTGACCGAGGGTTGCAGGTGTGTGGCGATCACCCCGGCCTGTGGGCGCAAAAAGCAGAGGCGTTGGCATTGATGGGACGCCATCAGGCGGCTATCGAGGCTGGCCGACGGGCCATCGATTTTGGCTATTCGGCGAATAACTTAAAAGTCCAAATGGCATCGTGGTACCGCAATCTGTGCGATTGGCGCGAAGGGGGTGATCGTGCTGCTTGGCGGGCGTGGGTGGACAGTGGTACGACGGTCAATCCCTTTGTGCTTTTGTCCATCGATGATGACCCGTTGTTGCAGAAACGGGCGGCGGCGCAGAGCGTGCAAAATGGAAAATGGTCGAAAGCGTCTCTGCCTTTTGTGCGAAAGGGGGAGTGTGTCAGCAAGCTGCGGATTGGTTACCTGTCACCGGACTTTCGCAATCACCCGATCATGACGATTCTGGGCGATGTATTCGAAGCCCATGACCGAGCGCAGTTTGAGTGGTATGCCTTTTCGTTGGTGGCGGCACCGGACGATCCTGTTCAGGCGCGTGCAGTGGCGATATTTGATCAATTTTTGGATGTGAGCGAATGGTCGGATGACCGCATCGTCGCCCACGCGCGGGAGTTGGGTATCGATGTGATGGTGGACTTGGCCGGGCACACGCAAGGCAGCCGCTGTGGTGCTTTGGCTCTGCGGTGCGCACCGGCGCAGGTGACGTATATCGGTTACCCGGGGACGACGGCGGTTCCGGCCATCGACTACATCTTTGGCAGCCCCGTTGTTACGCCGACGGGATCTGAGTCATGGTTTACCGAACAGCCGATTCGGCTGCCGTGGCTGGTCCCAGTGTTGCCACGGACGGTATCCGACCGGGTGTGGACCCGTGCCGAGGCGGGGCTGCCGCAGGACGCCGTGGTGTTTTGCAGCTTTAACAACACGTACAAATTCACGCCGGAGATGTTCGATGTCTGGATGAACATCTTGCGGCAGGTGGACGGCAGCGTGTTGTGGCTGTATGCCAAGGCACCGGAGGTGGAAACCAACTTGCGTCGCGAGGCGCAGGCGCGCGGTATCGACCCGGTGCGGCTGTACTTTGCCGGTGCGGTCGATATGCCCAACTATCTGGCGCGCATGCGCTTGGCCGATCTGTTCCTGGATACCCACCCCTACAACGCGCACACCACGGCGTTGGATGCCGTGTGGGCCGGCTTGCCCGTGTTGACGTTCGAGGGTGGATCGTTCGTCAGCCGCATGGCAGCGGGGGTGTTGTCGTCGATTGGTCTGCGCGAGCTGGTCGCCGCCGACGTGACCGATTACGAGGCCAGGGCCGTCGCGCTCGGGCGCGACCCAGCCCGCTTGGCGGATTTGCGACAGCGGTTGCTGAGTCCGGAGATGCGGACATCACCGCCGTTCGATCCGGCCCGGTTTGCGCGCTACCTGGAAGCGGCCTACCGCGCGATGCACGAACGGGCCGCCGCTGGACTGCCGCCCGCGCCCATGGAGGTGAGCGTGGATGGTCAGGTGACTGTCCTACAATCCCCGGCTGTCTGTTGAAGGTTGGCCGATTACGCAGAGAGCGAAAGGGGGTGGCATGGGTTGGGTGCGTGCAGCATGGCTCATCGTGGGGCTCGTGGCGGCGCCTTGTGCCCATGCCAACGGGGTGTGGACTTACGTCGACGCCCAGGGCGTGACCCACATCGGCAACGCGCCACCGCCACCCGTCAAGCGGCTGGAGTGGCTAGGCTTTGACGACCGCATCAAGGGCGCACCCCAGCGCTCAGCCGGCGCGCACCCCACGCGACTGCCCGGCTACGCCACCGTGCGGCCGCTGTTGGAGTCCGCAGCGCAGCGGCACGCGCTGGATCCGGAGTTGGTCACGGCCATCGCCGCAGCGGAGTCGGGCTTTCGGCCCGACGCCGTCTCGCACAAAGGGGCGGTGGGCTTGATGCAGGTGATGCCTGCCACGGCGGCCCGGTATGGCGTGTCCGCCCCCAGCCCGCAGCAGGCGTCCGCCTTGCTCAAAAATCCGGACGTCAATGTCCAAGTCGGGGCGCGGTACCTGGCGGATTTGTTGCAGATGTTCGATGGTGAGCTGGAGTTGGCAGTCGCTGCTTACAATGCGGGCGAGGGGGCGGTGTTGCGCCACGGTCGCCGCATCCCGCCGTACCCCGAGACGCAGCAATACGTCGCCCGTGTGATGCGGTTTTACCGGGCGTTGACCGGGCGCAGCGGCTGACCGCGCGCGGCGTGCCATACCGGGGTTCGGCGTGCTCACCCAACTGATTCTGTCGTTCCTCGTGTCTGCGGTGGTGGGTGGGTGGCTCGTGCGCGATGGACACCGCTACGCTCGACGCTACCCGGTGGATGTCCCGCAGCGTTTTCACGCGGGTGACGTGCCCCGGCTGGGCGGGGTGGCCATGTGCATTGCGTGGGTGGTGGTGTCCGCGCGTCAAATCCACCCGGTCGTGGGGGATTTGGGGCACTCGATCATCCCGTGGACCGTCTGGCTGGCCGTCGTGGGCACCGTGTTGCCGGCGGTGTTGGGCGGGGTGTTCGAGGACTTGACCCATCGGCTGTCGCCCCTGCCACGCCTGGCGTTGACGGGGCTGTCGGCGACGTTGGCCGTGGCGTGGTTGGGTCTGAGCATCGACCGGTCCGGATTGGCGTGGTTCGATGCGTATTGGCAATGGTCCCCATGGTTCGGGGTGGCGTTTGCCTGGCTGGCCGTGGCGGGTTTGCCGCACGCGTTCAATCTGATCGATGGCTACAACGGGTTGGCGGGTGCGGTGGCGTTGGCGATAACCGTCGCGTTGACTGCCGTGGCCCTCAAAGTGGGCGACTGGCCGCTGGCGGCACTGCTGCTGTCGTTGGCCGGGGCGACCGCGGGTTTTTTGGTTTGGAACTATCCCCGCGGGTTGCTCTTTGCCGGCGATGGCGGCGCCTATCTGTGGGGATGCGTGCTTGCCGTGGCTTCCGTGGCGCTGGTCCAACGAAACCCGGCGGTGTCGCCGTGGTTCCCGATGCTGCTGCTGGCTTACCCGGTGGTGGAAACGCTGTTCTCCGTCTACCGCAAAGTCGCCCGCGGCGACTCGCCTGGCGTTGCGGATGCACTGCACTTTCACCAATTGATTTACCGTCGCATCGTCCGTGGCGTGTTTCATGACGACGCGGCGCGTCAACTGCTCATGCGCAACAACCGCACCTCACCCTATCTGTGGGGGTTTGCGCTGACGACCGTCGTGCCGGCAGTGCTGTTCTGGGATGCGACGCCGGTACTGATGGTGGGGTTTGGGTTGTTCGTGCTGGCTTATGTGACGGCGTATCTGACCATCGTGCGCTTCAAGGTGCCGCGCTGGTTGCGGCGGTGAGTGGGGTGGAAAAGTGAAATTTCAAAATAAATTGATCGCAAATTTTATTATTGCATCCGGTCTATTGATTTCGCTGGTTGCGCTTTACTCCGCAGGATTTGGCTTTGGGCTGATATTTGATGATGCCTGGATTCTTCGCGACCCAGACTTTTTGAAAAAACCGCTGTCCTTCGAGTTAAAATTCCGTGGACTTTGGGAAGCGAGCTACCAAGCTGTTAGTCGAATTGCGGGGTCTGACTTTTATTGGCAACGGTTGTTCAATGTTTTGCTTCATGGGGTCAATGCGATTTTGCTTTTTGTTTTGACGCGGCTTTTGGTTGGTCGTGCAGAATTTTTTGGTAAACAGCAGGGGTTGCCGGAGGATCATGAGGGGCCGGGGAAAGCGGCCAATCGTATTTGGCTCGCGGTCTGGGTGGCAGTCTTTTTTTGGGCATTCAACCCCGTGGCGGTATACGCTGTACAGTATTTGACGCAGCGCTCCACGCTGATGGCAACGGGTTTTATATTGGTTTCTCTTCTGGCCTTTTTGTTGACATTGGAGGCCAAGTCGAAGCTTCAGAAGTCGCTCGGAGCTTTTGCTGTGCTTTTGGCATACGGAATGGCGGTTCTTTCTAAAGAGCATGCTGCCCCGGGGATTGCTTTATTGTTGCCGCTGTATGTGTATTGGGTGCGTCCAAATAATCGGCAACTTTGGTTGGGTGGTGTGACCTTGAGCGTCATTGCGCTTGCGGCTGCTATCGTTTTGATTGGCGCCAAGGGTTGGACTTTGGGGGCGGCTACAGAGGATAGGGTTCGCCCATTTTTGGCGCAGCTGGAAGGCTTGAGGCCTGGGGCTTCCGAAAGCGTGTATTGGTTAAGTTTGGTAAATCAGGCGTGGTTGTTTTTTCGGTATGGGCTGCTGTGGGTTTTGCCGTGGATCGGATGGATGAGCGTGGATATTCGGCCTCCATTTCCGCTTGTCTGGTATGCGTTCCCCCAGTTTTTAGGTGTCTTGGCGTTCTTAGCCTTTTTTGGTTTTGGGGTTTGGGCGTTGTTGGGGCGTCAAGGGCGTCTGGCTTTACTTGGTATCGTGATTGTTTTCCCGGTACTCTTGTTTTCTACTGAGCTGGCGTATGTTCGATTGCAGGAGCCCTTTGTGCTCTATAGAAGTTATTTGTGGTCGATCACTCTGCCTGCGTTAGTGGCGATCATATTGTTGGCTGTATTTCAAAGGTCTCAATGGATAATTGGGGTCGGTGTGTTGGTTGTTGTTGCGTGGAGTGCCCTGTCATACGAGCGTATCCAAAGTTTTCGCAGCGACGCCACCGTTTGGCGCGATGCGCTTTCAAAAATCCAGCGCGACGCGCCCTCTAATGTGTTGGGTCGCTGGCGTCCCCCGCTCAATCTTGCGACGTGGGATCTTAATGAAGGGCGTTTTGCTGATGCTCTCGTTCACGCCAAACTTGCCGATGACTGGGGAGCGCCGGATGGGCTTGCAAAGTCTAAAATGGGCGCAGCGTTGGTTGCTCTACGGCGTCCTGCAGAGGCGCTCCCTTTGCTTTTGGCGGCTCAATCAGAAGGTTACCAAGGTGTGGAGTTATGGGTCTCAATTGGTAGTTCATATGATCAGCTTGGTCGCGTTGACCAAGCGTTCGATGCATATGATCGTGCGTTGAGTGGTGGTTTGCACGAACGCTATCGCCCTGCGACGCTGTTGGCGGCTGGGCATTTGGCTAATCGCGTGGGGCAGTACGTGCGAGCACAAGAGTATTATTCAGATTTGCTTCGCAGTCAGCCTAATTTGCCAGCTGCGATTGCCGGTTATTCAATTGCGAGTTTTAAACAAGGTAAGACACAGGAAGCATTGACGATTTTGTCCGATGCGATCGCTCGTCAGCCATCTGCTGAGCTGTTTTTTGTTCGGGCGCAGTTGAATGTTGGCCTCGGTAACCGTGCGCAGGCGTCACAGGATATCGCGCAGGCGATTGCACGTGATCCACGAAACCCGATGTATCAATCGTTTCAGCGGCAAATACGGCTCGACCAGCCTAGTCAAGACAAACAAAACACGCCGTGACGAACCGCTCTGGGAACATCCTGCTCACCGGCGGCCTGGGCTACATCGGCAGCCACACCGCCGTGGTGCTGGCCCAGGCCGGTCACCGGGTCGTGCTGCTGGACAACCTTTCCAACAGCCGCGCTGATGTGGCCGACCGCATCGGCCGCATCATCGGACTGCGCCCGGTGGTGGAAGTGGCCGACGTGCTGGACACCGCACGCGTGCGCCACATTCTGAGCCACTACGCCATCGGTGTCATCCACTTTGCCGTCCAACAGCGCCGCCTCAAGCAAGCCCGAGCTACACTACGGGCCCGCTCCGCGGAGCGGCATCGCGATCTGGAGGAGATGCTCGGCCTGATCGAGTCGCAGCGCTGATTCTTGCCGCACGCGCCTCGTCAGATAGGCGACGTCAGGGCGACTCAATATGACAAGTAAACATTTCCCGATCATTCCAGTCATACTCTCTGGCGGTGCCGGTACCCGCTTGTGGCCCGTGTCGCGCGCAGGGCATCCCAAACCCTTCATGAAGCTCGCCGATGGCGAAAGCCTGCTACTGAAAACCTACCGCCGCGCGTTATCAGTCGTCGATGCTTTGAGCGTCGGCCAAGGCGAACTGCTCACCGTCACCAACCGTGACTACTATTTCATGAGCAAAGACGAGCTGGCGCGCGTAAGTCTGGGTAAGCACGTCGTCGCTAAGTGTCGTGTCCCGGCTGATTGGTAACACGTCTGTTGAACAGTTCGGGGTGTGATCGCTGCCATTGTTTCATGGCCTGGATGGGGCTGACATGCCCCAAGGCTTTCTGTGGCAGTTGGTGATTGTACAGCCAGACATACCGCAGGATGGTGGCCTCAAGTTCTTCGCCGCAATGGAAGTGATGGGTGCGCAGGATGTCGGCGATGCGCCCGTTGAAGCGTTCAACCATGCCGTTGGTCTGCGGGTGTTTTGGGCGGGTCAGGCGATGCTCAATGCCTAGCTCCTCGCAGAGCTGATC
>NZ_VJOO01000025.1 GCF_007556755.1 Tepidimonas fonticaldi
GGCAGGCAAACATCGAAAAACTCCCAGAAAACGGCGCATCAGACCATCAACTCTGGGGGAAATTGTACTCGCAAACAGACAATAACACAAGAAAAATCATGAGGTTATGAATATTTCAGGGACGACTACATACAAAAATGTATGTATGATACGGCCCTCCCCGTTCGGGTTGCGGTCATCCTGGCCCGGGGTTTACCCGGTTCCGGGCGGGGTTTCGTGGCTTTTCAACGGTGGCATCATGGCCTTTGCGCATCGTGTTTTTCTGCCCACCGCGGCGGCGCTGGTGGGTGTGTTGGCGTTGTCCGCTTGTGGGGAGCGGGGGGCGTCCCCGCCGGCTCAGGCGGCATCGGCCGCGCAACCCGGCGCTATGCCGGCCATGCCCGTGACCGTGCGGGTGGTGCGGCGCGAGCCCGTGCCGGTGACGGTGGAGGCCGTCGGACAGGCCGAGGGCTCGCAGGAGGTGGAAGTGCGTGCCCGGGTGTCCGGGCTGATCGAGCGCAAGCTGTACCAGGAAGGCGAGCGCGTGCGCGCCGGGGCGCCGCTGTTTCAGATCGAGCGCGCGCCGTTCGAAATTGCGCTGCAGCAGGCGCGGGCCAATTGGGCCCAGCGGCAGGCGCAGCTGGAGCAGGCCCGGCGCGAGGCGCAGCGGCTGGCCCCGCTGGCCGAGCAGCGCGCCATTGCCCCGCGCGAGTACGACGACGCGGTCTCGGCCCTGCGCTTGGCCGAGGCCGCCGTGGCCGCGGCCCAGGCCACCGTGCGCGAGGCCGAGCTGAACCTGTCTTACACGACGGTGACCGCGCCGATCACGGGGGTCACGGGGCGGGCGCAGAAATCCACCGGCGCGCTGGTCAGCGCCGGGACCGACAGCCTGCTGACCACGGTGGCGCAGACCGACCCCATCTGGGTGCGGTTTGCCTTTTCCGAGGGGGAGCTGGCGCGGCTGCGCCAGGCCCGGCGTGCCGACGTGCGCTTGCTGGGTCCGGATGGCCGGCCCATGCTCACCGGGGGGCGGTTGAATTTCGCGGCCTCCACCGTCGATCCCCGTCTGGGTACGGTGCAGTTGCGGGCCGAGTTTGCCAACCCCGAGCTGGCGGTGCTGCCGGGGCAGTTCGTGCGTGCGCAGGTCGTGGCGGGGCAGGTGGACGCGTTCAAGGTGCCGCAGTCGGCCGTCATGCAAACCGAGCAGGGCCGCATGGTGTGGGTGGTGCGCGATGGCAAGGCGGCCCCTGCGCCGGTGGAGACCGGGCCGTGGCTGGACCGGGACTGGGTCATCTACCGCGGCCTGGCCGATGGGGACCAGGTGATCGTGGACAACCTGATGAAGCTGCGCCCGGGGGCGCCGGTCGCGCCCCAGCCGGCCGTCGCCGCTCCCACGGCGGCACCGGCGACCGAGGCGCCCAAGGCCGCGGCGGCCAACTGAACGGGAGCCGCGCATGTCGTCCAAGTTCTTCATCGAGCGGCCGATCTTCGCGGCCGTGCTGTCCATCGTCATCGTCCTGGCCGGGCTGGTGGCCCTGCGCATCCTGCCGATCGCGCAGTACCCGGAGATCGTCCCGCCCACGGTGACCATCACGGCCACCTATCCGGGCGCCTCGGCCGAGACGCTCGCGCGCACGGTGGCCGCGCCGATCGAGGAGCAGCTCTCGGGCGTCGAGAACCTGCTCTACTTCAACTCGACCTCTTCGTCGAACGGCACGGTCACGATCACCGCCACCTTCGAGGTCGGCACCGACATCGACAAGGCGACCTTCAACGTCAACAACCGCGTGCAGCTGGCCACGCCCCGGCTGCCCGACGAGGTGCGTCGCAACGGCGTCGTGGTGGCCAAGCGTTCCGAGAATTTCCTGCTCGTGATCGCGCTGAATTCGCCCAAGCGCACCTACGACGAGCTGTTCCTGTCCAACTACGCAACACAGAACATCCTCGACGAGCTCAAACGCATCCAGGGCACCGCCGACGTGCTCGTCTTCGGCGCGCGCGACTACTCCATGCGCATCTGGTTGCAGCCGGACCGCATGGCGCAGCTCGGCGTGACGACGGCCGACATCGCCGCCGCGATCAACGCGCAGAACGCGCAGTACGCGGCCGGCAAGATCGGCGCCGAGCCCGCGCCCAAGGGGCAGGAGCTGGTCTACACCGTCACCGCACGGGGGCGGCTGGTGCAGCCCGAGGAGTTCGGCGAGATCGTCGTGCGCGCGGCCGGCCCGAACGGCGTGCTGCGCCTGAAGGACGTGGCCCGCATCGAGCTGGGGGCGCAGAGTTACGACCAGTCCAGCACGGTCAACGGCATGCCGGCGATCGCGATCGGTGTGTTCCTGCAATCAGGTGCCAACGCGCTCGACGTGGGTGACGCCGTCAAGGCGCGCATGGCCGAGCTCAAGCGCGAGCGCTTTCCCGAGGACGTGGACTACCTCATCCCCTACGACACCACGCGCTTCGTCTCGGCCTCGATCCACGAGGTGGTCAAGACGGTGCTGGAGGCGGCGGCGATCGTGCTGATCGTGGTGTTCGTCTTCCTGCAGACCTGGCGCGCCACGCTGATTCCGATGCTCGCCGTGCCGGTGTCGCTGATCGGCACCTTCGCCGGCTTGTGGCTGTTCGGCTTCTCCATCAACACGCTCACGCTGTTCGCGATGGTGCTGGCCATCGGCATCGTGGTCGACGACGCCATCGTGGTGCTGGAGAACGTCGAGCGCCTGATGCGAGAGGAGAAGATGAGCCCGATGGCCGCCGCCATCGAGGCGATGCGCGAGGTCTCGGGCGCCGTGGTGGGCATCGTGCTGGTGCTGTGCGCGGTGTTCATTCCGGTCGCGTTCATGGGTGGCATCGCGGGGCAGTTGTACCGGCAGTTCGCGGTGACGGTGGCCATCGCCGTGGTGCTGTCGGGCGTGGTGGCGCTGACGCTCACGCCGGCGCTGTGTGCGGTGTTGCTCAAGCCGCACTTCGACGGCGACACCCGGCTGCAACGGCTGTTTGCGCCGTTCAACCGCGCGTTCGACCGGCTGACGCACCGCTTTCTGGGCGCGGTGGATCTGGCGCTGCGGCGCCGCGTGCTGGCCTTGCTGGGCTTTGCGCTGATGCTGGGTGGGGCGGCTTGGCTGTTCGCCCGTGTGCCCGGCAGCTTCGTGCCGGAGGAGGACCAAGGCTACATCATCGCCGCCGTGGTGCTGCCCGACGGCGCCACGCTGGCGCGCACCGAGCGGTCCACCGAGCAGTTGCGGCTGATGAACGCGCAGAACCCGGCCATCGACAGCTTCTTCATCATCAACGGCTTCGACCTGATCGGCGGTGGGGCCAAGAGCAACGCCGCGACCATCTTCATCCCCATGAAGCGGTGGGAGGAGCGCCAGCAGACCTCGCAGCAGCTCGCGCAACAGGTCAGCGGCATGGGCTTCGCGCTGAAGGACGGGCTGGCCTTCGCTTTCAACCCGCCCGGCATCCAGGGGCTGGGGCAGGCCGGCGGCTTCGAGCTGTACGTCCAGGCCCGTGGCGAGACGGACCCCCAGCGGCTGGCGCAGGTGACGCAGGATTTCATCACCGCGCTCAATGCCCATCCGGTGCTGGCCAAGGCGCAAACCTTCTTTCGCCCGACAGTGCCCCAGTTGCGGGTGGAGGTGGACCGCGAGAAGGCGCTCGCGCTGGGCGTGCCGGTCAACGAGGTGTTCGCCGCGCTGCAGGCCCAGATGGGTTCGCTCTACGTCAACGACTTCAACCGGTCCGGGCGCATCTATCGGGTGACGATGCAGGCTGACGCGCCGTACCGCGCGCGGCCGGAGGACCTGGGCCGCCTGTATGTGCGTTCGCAAACGAGCGGGCAGATGATCCCGCTGAAGGCGCTGATCCGGGTCGATACCATCGTCGGGGCCGAGCAGCTCGAGCGCTACAACGGCTATGTCGCCGCCAAGGTGATGGGCAATGCCAAGCCGGGCTACAGCTCCGGCGAGGCGATCGCGGCGGTGGAAGCCGTGGCGCGCGAGGTGCTGCCGCCGGGGTACAGCACCGAGTGGACCGGGCAGGCCTTCCAGGAAAAGCGCACCGGCAGCGCGTCGGTGTTCGCCTTTGGCTTTGCGCTGGTGATGGTGTATCTGATCCTGTCGGCGTTGTACGAGCGCTGGGGGGTGCCGTTTGCGGTGGTGCTGGCGGTGCCGTTCGCCGTCACGGGGGCGTTGCTGGCGGTGTGGTTGCGCGGCATGCAAAACGACATCTACTTCCAGATCGGCCTGGTGGTGCTGATCGGCTTGGCGGCCAAGAACGCGATCCTGATCGCCGAGTTCGCCATGCAGGGCATGGAGCATGGCAAGAAGGCCGCCGATGCCGCGCTGGAAGCGGCGCGGCTGCGGTTTCGGCCCATTGTCATGACATCGCTGGCTTTCGTGCTGGGCGTGGTGCCGCTGGTGCTGGCCACGGGGGCCGGCGCGGCGGCACGCCAGTCGATGGGCACCGGCGTGTTCGGCGGGATGCTGGTGGCGACCTTCGTCGCCCCGGTGTTCGTGCCGTTGTTCTTCACGTTGCTGGCGCGCAAGCCGCGGCCGCAGCACACCCACACCCCGGCCGAGACCGAGGAGTTGCCGGTATGACGACGTTTTGCTCGCGCGCTGGCGCCTTGCGCCGACCGGCGGATGGTGCTGTCATGGGGCGCAAGGCACCGGGGGCTGTCCGGCCGGGTGCTGGGTTGGCCGCCTGGCTGGTCGCGGGGGCCTTGGCTGGCTGCGCCGTCGGCGCCGACTACCAGCGTCCGCAGATCGCGCTGCCGGCGCAGTATCCGCAGGTGCTGGACGATGCGGTCCCAGCCCAGACCCCGGCAGCGGCGACGGTGGCGCCCGATTGGTGGACGCAGTTTGGCGACCAGCGGCTGACGCACCTGATCGAGCGCGCGCTGGCCCACAATGCCGACATCCTTCAGGCGGTGGCCCGGGTGGAGCAGGCCGAGGCCCTGGGGATGCAGGCCGACGCGGCCCGTTGGCCCGGGGTGGAGGCGCAAGGCAGCGCCACGCGCAGCCGCACCAGCGCCACCACCGGACAAGCGGGGGGCGGCAGCACCGTCGATCGGCAGCGGCTGGCGTTGTCCACCGGATTCGAGCTGGATTTTTGGGGGCGGCTGCGCCGCGCGTCGGAGGCCGCCCGGGCCGAGGTGCTGGCCAGCCGCTACGCGCAGGAGGTGGTGCGGCAGACCGTCGCGGGGCTGGTGGCGCAGGGCGAGTTCGCCCTGCGCACGCTGGACGAACAGATCGCCCTGACGCGCGAGACCCTGCGCACCCGCGACGAGTCGCTGCAGCTGCTGCGGTTGCGCCTGGAGCATGGGCTGGGCAGCCGGCTGGAGATTGCGCAGGCCGAGGGCGCGCGCGCCGAGGTGGCCGTTCAGTTGAGTGAGCTGCAGCGCCAGCGCGCCGAAGTCCAGGCCCAACTGGCGCTGCTGGTGGGCGAACCTGGCCTGGTGCTGGAGGCGGCCCCTGTGCGCGACCTGCCGCGGCCGCCCGTGCCGCCGGCCGGGCTGCCCTCGGCCTTGTTGGAGCGGCGGCCGGACGTGCGCCAGGCCGAGCAGCAGCTCGTGGCGGCGCAGGCCCAGATCGACGTCGCCCGGGCCGCGCTGTTCCCGTCGATTGCCTTGACCGGGCTGGCGGGGGGCGAGAGCGCGGCGCTGTCCGACCTGCTGCGCGGCGCATCGCGCATCTGGACGCTGGGGGTGGCGCTGGACTGGCCGATTTTCGACGCCGGACTGCGGCGCGCGCGGGTGGAGCAGGCCGAGGCCCGCCAGCGCGAGGCGCTGGCCGCCTATCAGGGTGCGGTGCAGACGGCGTTCAAGGACGTCGCGCAGGCGCTGGCCAATCTGCGCGCGGCGCGCGAGTCGGAGCCCGAGGTGCTGGCCGCCGCCCGGGCGGCCGATCAGGCGCTGGACCTGGCGCGCCGGCGCTTCGATGCCGGCTATGTGGGCCATTTGGAGCTGCTGGACGCGCAGCGCAGCGCCAACGCCGCCCAGCTGCAGGTGCTGTCCAACCGCCGGGCGCAGCTCGCGGCGACGGTGGAGGTGTTCAAAGCCCTGGGCGGCGGCTGGACGCCGCCGGATGCTGCGGCCACGGCGGCGCGCTGACCCGCGAGTCCCGGTCTGGGGGCTGCCCGGGGGAACCCTTTGATCCCCCCGTTTGGCCCCCCGCTCAGTGCGCCGTGCTGGCCCGGATTTCGTCGATGGTCGTGAGGCCCTGCAGCACCTTCAGGATCCCGTCCTGGCGCAAGGTGCGAAAGTGCCCCTGGGCCACGGCCGCGTGCTGCAGTGCCTCGGATGGGGCCTTGGTCTGGATCAGGCGGCGCAGGGCTGCGTCGATGGTCAGCAGCTCGTGGATGCCGGTGCGCCCCTTGTAGCCGCTGTGGTCGCACGCGGGGCAGCCCACGGGGCGGCCCAGTTGGGGCATCGCGTCCCCCGCTAGGTGGACGCGCCATTCCGCCTGCACCGCCTCGGCCGTGGGGCGCAGATCCTCGGGGAAGGCGTGCCGATAGTCCTCGAGCAGCTCCTCCAGCTCGGTGTCCGTGGCGGGCTCCCGCCGCATGCACTGGGGGCACAGGCGGCGCACCAGCCGCTGCGCCAGCACCGCCACCAGCGAGTCGGCAAAGTTGAACGGATCCATACCCATGTCCAGCAGCCGCACCACGGTTTCCGCCGCGCTGTTGGTGTGCAGGGTGGACAGCACCAGGTGGCCGGTCAGCGAGGCCTCGATGGCCATCTGCGCCGTTTCCTCGTCGCGGATTTCGCCGACCATGATGACGTCCGGATCGGCCCGCAGCAGCGCCCGCAGCGCCTTGCCAAACGTCCAGTCGATGCGCGGGTTGATCTGGATCTGGCGCAGGTCGGGGTTGGCGATTTCGATCGGGTCCTCCGCCGTCCAGATCTTGCGGTCCGGGGTGTTGATGTGCTGCAGCAGCGAGTGCAGCGTGGTGGTCTTGCCCGAGCCCGTCGGCCCGACGCACAGCACCATGCCGTGCGGCCGTTGCACGGCTTGCAGCAGCTGCGCGTGGTTCTCGCGGGTCAGCCCCAGCTCGTCCACGGCCAGGGGTTTGGCCGACGTCAGGATGCGCAGCACCACGTCCTCGGCCCCGCCGTAGGTGGGGATGGTGGCCACGCGCAGCTCCAGCCGGTGCTGCGGCGAGAATTTGGCGAAGTCGATCTTGCCGTCCTGCGGCTTGCGGCGCTCGGAGATGTCGAGGTCGCACATGATCTTGAGGCGTGCGACCAGCGCCGCTCGGTAGGTGTGCGGCAGCTCCATATAGGGGCGCAGGCGCCCGTCTTTGCGCAGACGGATGCGCACCTTGCGCCGGTTGGGGTGGGTCTCGATGTGGATGTCCGACGCCCCCTGCTGGTAGGCCTCGATGATGATGGTGTTGATCAGACGGACCAGCGAGTTGTCGGACTGCTCGACCGGGGTTTGGGCGTCGGCATCGTCCTCGGCGCCCAGCTCCAGCGATTCGAGCAGCTGTTCGGAGGACGTTTCGGCCCCGCTGGGGGCATCGGCCACCGGGGGGGCGCCGGTGTCCAGGCCGAAGCGGGCGTAGGCCTCGCTGATGGTGCGGTTGTCGAGTGCGCTGCTGGAGAGCACCGGCACCACTTTGCACTGCAGCAAAAACTCCAGCTCGTCGATGGTGGCGCGGCGCGAGGGGTCTTCGGCCGCGATGATGAGCGTGCCGGCGCGCCACAGCAGCGGCACGATGCGCAGCTTGCGCGCGGTCGCCAGCGGCACCCGGCGCAGCGCGTCGGCGTCGATGGGAAACTGCTTCAGGTCGACGACCGGGTAACCCATCTTGCGCGCCAGCGCGATGCGCAACTGCTCGCGCGTGAGCTGGCCGCTTTGCACCAGCAGTTCGCCCAGGGGGACGCTGCGCTCTTTTTTTTGCTTCTCCAGCGCCTCCTGCAGTTGGTCTGGGCTGATGAAGCCGAGCGCCGTCAGCGCCTCGCCGATGCGCACCAACGGCATGCGGTGCTGTTCCTCTAGCGCCATGAGGAGCTGCTCGGGCTTGACGACCTCCTTGATCACCAGATAGTCGCCCAGCTTGCGCTGGCGCATGGCCTCCTGTTCGCGGGCGGCGATTTCCACCTGCTCCGGGGTGAGGGCCTGCTGCTCCACCAGCACACGGCCGATGGCCTCGCCGACATGCAGCTCGCGGTAGGCCTCGCGCGGCAGAAAGGTCCGCCGCACGCGGTCGTCGTTGTCGATGGGCTCGAACAGAAAGACCCCGGCGTCCGATTCCACCTGCCCGATGGTGACTCCCTCGCGCGTGGAGCCGTCCGCGAGCGTCAGGCGGTAGGGCAGGCGGGGTCGGTAGCGCACCAAGGCCTCGAAGGTGCTGTCC
This sequence comes from Tepidimonas fonticaldi, assembly GCF_007556755.1. GTDB lineage: Bacteria > Pseudomonadota > Gammaproteobacteria > Burkholderiales > Burkholderiaceae_C > Tepidimonas > Tepidimonas fonticaldi. Next base: position 8,338 of record NZ_VJOO01000025.1, read on the forward strand.
GGCGGTTGGGTATCGGTCAGTTCCACCGGCGCCAGCGGCTCGGTTAGCGTCAGGCGGCGGAACATGTCGAAGCGCAGCGGCATCACCGTGCGCGACGGCGGCACCTGGATGTGCGCGACGCGGCGCTCGGGCTCCAGCGCGATTAACAGGCAGGGGCGGGTCTGGCCGTTGACGCCTTCCACCTCGCAGGCCTGGGGCTGGCCGGCCGCGTCGGCGCCGCCGTAGCCGATGTAGGGCGGCGTGGGCCAGCGCAGCGGAGGCAGGGGCTTGCCGTCGGCGGCAGTCGGTTGGGGGGCGGGGTCGGCCGAGGCGGCGGCAAGCATGGGGCAGCGGCGTGGTCGAGGCGGTGCGGCCGATTATGGTGGCATTCCCGCCGTGGCGGGACGGTACTGCAGCGCTTCGGCCACATGGGCGGGCTCCACCTGCGGGCAGCCGGCCAAATCTGCGATGGTGCGCGCCACGCGCAGTGCGCGGTGCGTGGCGCGGCCGGACCAGCCCAGCCGGGCGGCCGCCTGTTGCAGCAGCCGGCGGGCGGCCTCGTCGGCCGCGGCGTGGCGCAGCAGCGCATCGCCCTGCAGGGCGTGGTTGGGATGGCCCTGGCGCGCGTGGGCCCGGTCGCGGGCGGCCCGCACCCGCTCGCGCACGGTGGCCGACGGCTCGCCCGGGGGCGCGGACAGCAGCACGTCGGCGGGCAGCGCCGGGACCTCGACCTGCAGGTCGATGCGGTCGAGCAGCGGGCCGCTGAGGCGGTTGCGGTAGCGCTGAATCTGATCCGGCGTGCAGCGGCAGGCGCGGGTGGTGGACCCCAGGTAGCCGCAGGGGCAGGGGTTCATGGCGGCGACGAGCTGAAAGCGCGCCGGGTATTCGACCTGCCGCGCGGCGCGCGACAGCCGCACCGTGCCGGTTTCCAGCGGCTCGCGCAGGGCTTCGAGCGCACCGCGCGCAAACTCCGGCAGTTCGTCCAGAAAGAGCACGCCGTGGTGGGCGAGCGAAATCTCGCCGGGCCGCGGCGGCGAGCCGCCGCCGACCAGTGCCGCGGCGCTGGCGCTGTGGTGCGGGGCGGCCATCGGGCGGCGGCGCCAGGCCTCGGGCCGAAACCGCCCCACCAGCGAGGCGATCGCGGCGGTCTCCAGCGCCTCGTCGTCGTTCATCGGCGGCAGCAGGCCCGCCAGCCGGTGCGCCAGCATGGACTTGCCGGTCCCCGGCGGGCCGGACAGCAACAGGCTGTGGCCACCGGCAGCGGCAATCTCCAGCGCGCGGCGGGCCGCCGCCTGGCCCTTGATGTCCGCGAGATCCGGGACTGGGGCGTCGTCATGCACCGACATGGTGCCTGGCGCGGCCCGCTGCCACCCCAACCCGGTGCCGTCCCCCGCGGGGGTGCCGGCCGCCGGGTAGCGCCGCACCACGTCGAGCAAATGCTCCACCCGGTAGACCGTCACCCCGGGGACGAGCGCGGCCTCCTCCGCACTCGCCGCGGGCAGGACCAGCGCGGCCTCCGGGGCGCCACGGGCCATCTCGGTGCGCAGCGCCAGTGCCATGGGCAGCGCGCCGCGGACGGGGCGCAAGGCGCCGCTGAGGGACAGCTCCCCCGCGAATTCGTGGTGGGCCAGCGCTTGCGGATCGAGCTGGCCGCTGGCCGCGAGGATGCCCAGGGCGATGGGCAGATCGAGGCGGCCGGACTCCTTGGGCAGATCGGCCGGCGCCAGGTTGACCGTGATGCGCCGGGAGGAGGGCCACTCCAGCCCGCTGTTCTGGATGGCGGAGCGTACGCGCTCGCGCGCCTCTTTGACCTCGGTGTCGGCCAGCCCCACGAGGGTGAAGCTGGGCAGGCCATTGGCCAGATGCACCTCGACATGCACCGGCTGCGCCGCAAGCCCCACGAGGGTGCGGCTGCGCACCACGCACAAACCCATGGTCGGTCGTCCTCCCTGTCCGTTCGATCGCTGCTCACCGACATGATGCCACGGCACCGGTGACCGGCGGGCGTTCGGTGGTTGGCACGGCTTGTGCTTGACGGGTTGCGGAGCCAAGCAGCAAGGCGAGCAACCCCAAGGAAAGGACTGCCATGAAACTGGTCACCGCCATCATCAAGCCCTTCAAGCTGGACGAGGTGCGCGAGGCGCTCTCGGCCATCGGCGTGCAGGGCATCACCGTCACCGAGGTCAAGGGCTTCGGTCGCCAAAAGGGCCACACCGAGCTGTACCGCGGCGCGGAGTACGTGGTCGACTTTCTGCCCAAGGTCAAGGTCGAGGCGGCCGTGGCCGACACCCTCGTCGATCGGGTGGTGGAGGCCATCGAAGGGGCCGCCCGCACCGGCAAGATCGGCGACGGCAAGATTTTCGTCTTCCCGATCGAGCAGGTCATCCGCATCCGCACCGGCGAGACCGGCGCCGACGCCCTCTGATTCCACCGAACCCTCACGTTCCCAAAGCCTCAAGGGGATTCCCATGAAAAAACTGCTGATGAGCCTGTGTCTAGGCCTCGGACTGATGTGGGGCGGCGCTGCGCTGGCCCAAACGGCCGAGGCGCCCAAAGATGCGCCGGTGGCCACCCAGGCCGCGCCGGCCGATGGCGCGGCCGCCGCACCGGCGGCTGCGGAAGCGGCCCCCGCCGCGGCCGAGGCGGCGCCCGCGGCCCCCGCCGCGCCGACGGTGGACAAGGGCGACGTGGCCTGGATGATGACCTCGACCTTGCTGGTCATCATGATGGTGATCCCGGGCCTGGCGCTGTTCTACGGCGGCTTGGTGCGCAGCAAGAACATGCTGTCGGTGCTGATGCAGGTGCTGATGGTGTTCTCGCTGATCACGGTGCTGTGGGCGTTCTATGGCTACAGCCTGGCGTTCGGCGGCGAGGGGGCCATCATCGGCAGTCTGGACAAGGTGTTCCTCAAAGGGGTGACGACGGCGTCGCTGGCCGACACCTTCACCGAGAACGTCAAGATCCCCGAGCTGATCTTCGTCGCGTTCCAGGCCACGTTCGCGGGCATCACCTGCGCGCTGATCGTGGGCTCGTTTGCCGAGCGCATCAAGTTTGGCGCGGTGCTGCTGTTCAGCGCCATCTGGTTCACGTTCAGCTACCTGCCGATCGCGCACATGGTGTGGGGGCCGGGCGGCTACCTGCTGGGCAAGGGCGCGCTGGACTTCGCCGGTGGCACCGTGGTGCACATCAACGCCGCGATGGCCGGTCTGGTGGGCGCCTACATGCTGGGCAAGCGCATCGGCTACGGGCGTGAAGCGATGCCCCCGCACAGCCTGACGCTGACGATGGTGGGCGCGTCGTTGCTGTGGGTGGGCTGGTTCGGCTTCAACGCCGGCTCCAACCTGGAGTCCACCGCGGGGGCCGCGCTGGCTTTCCTCAACACGCTGCTGGCCACGGCGGCGGCGGTGCTGGCCTGGGCGATCGGAGAGGCGCTGCTGAAGGGCAAGGCCTCGATGCTGGGCGCGGCCTCCGGCGCGGTGGCGGGCCTGGTGGCGATCACGCCGGCGTGCGGCTCGGTGGGCCCGATGGGTGCCATCGTGATCGGTCTGGCCGCGGGCTTCCTGTGCCTGTGGGGCGTGACGGGCCTCAAGAAGATGCTGGGCGCGGACGATTCGCTGGACGTGTTCGGCGTGCACGGCGTGGGCGGTATCGTCGGCGCGCTGCTGACCGGGGTGTTTGCCGCGCCGGGCCTGGGCGGCACCGGGGCCGAGGACTTCAGCATCGCGCACCAGCTCTGGGTGCAGGCCGAAGGCGTGATCATCACGATGGTGTGGTCGTCGGTCGTGGCCGTGATCGCCTACAAGATCGTGGACATGATCCTGGGCCTGCGCGTCACCGAAGAGGAAGAGCGCGAGGGTCTGGACATCACCAGCCACGGCGAGTCGGCCTACAACCGCTGATCGGTTTCGTCTCGCCAGACACCCATCGTCTCTGGGGGTTGGGCCCGGGCTGCCGCAGGCACCCGGGCCTTTTTTGTCGGTGCGATGGTGTGCGCGACAGGGGGCAGCGGGGGCTGCCGGCGACAATCGGGGGGATGGAATGGCTGATCTTGACGAGCGCCTCGCTGCTGGCTGGCTTTGTGGATTCCATCGTGGGCGGCGGCGGGCTGATTCTGGTGCCGGCGCTGTTTGCGGTGTTTCCGCACGCGCCGCCGGCGACCTTGCTGGGCACCAACAAAAGCGCCTCGGTCTGGGGCACGGTGACCGCCACGTGGCGTTATGCGCGGCGGGTGCAGATGCGCTGGTCGGCCCTGCTGCCCGCGGCGGTGGTGTGCCTGGTCTGCGCCTGGCTGGGCGCGTGGGTGGTGACGCAGGTCTCGGCGGAGCTGCTGCGGCGGGCCTTGCCCTTCATCCTGGGGGCCGTGCTGCTCTACACCCTGGCCAAAAAGGATTTGGGCCTGCACCACCGGCCCCGCTACGCCGGCCGGGCCGAGACGCTGGCCGCGTGTGCGGTGGGCGGCACCATCGGGTTCTATGACGGCTTCTTCGGCCCGGGCACGGGCAGCTTCTTCGTGTTTTTGTTCGTGCGCTGGCTGGGTTACGATTTTTTGAGCGCCAGCGCCTCGGCCAAGCTGCTCAACACCACGTCCAACGTGGCGGCGGTGGCGCTCTTTGCCTGGAAGGGACACGTCTGGTGGCACTACGGCCTGGCCATGGCCGTCGCCAACGTGGCCGGCAGCCTGCTGGGGACGCGGCTGGCGCTCAAGCACGGCACGGGCTTCGTGCGCGGGGTGTTCATCACCGTGGTCGCCGTCCTGATTGCCAAAACCACCTGGGACGCTTACGGCGCCGCGCCCTGATCCGCGGGCGGCCAGGGCACGTCCTGGATGCGGCGCGGCACGCCGATGGGCGCGGCGCTCTGGCCCCGCTGCGTGGCTGCGATGTCCTCCTCGCTCGGGTACAGGCCCAGCAGCAGGTAGTCGAAGACCCGGCGCGCGATGGGGGCGGCGTGGGTCGCGCCAAAGCCAGCGTTTTCCACGATGGCGGCAAGCGCCACCCGCGGCGCTTCGGCCGGCGCGAACGCGACATAGAGCGAGTGGTCGCGCTGGAATTCGGCGAGCCGGCGGGCGTCGTACTTCTCGCGCTGGCCGATGGTAACGGCCTGTGCCGTGCCCGTCTTGCCGCCGCTGCGGTACGGCGCGCCGGCGAATACCCGCGCCGACGTGCCCTCGGTGGTCACGGCGGCCATGGCGTCCAGCACGGTCTGCACATGCGCGGGCCGGTAGCCCAGCGGCCGGCCCGGCGGCTGCACCCGCGACGAGGTCACGCCCCCGTCCGGTCCGGGGGCGAGCGTCTCCAGCACGACGTGCGGCGTCTGCCGCGTCCCCCCGCTGGCCAGCGCGGCCATGGCGGTGGCGAGCTGCATCATGGTGAAGCTGTTGTAGCCCTGGCCGATGCCCAGCGAGATCGTCTCGCCCGGGTGCCAGCGCTGCTGCTCGGGCGTGCGGTAGGTGGCGCGCTTCCACGCCGGGCTGGGCAGGATGCCGCGCACCTCGCCAGGCAGGTCGATGCCCGTGAGCTGCCCAAAGCCCAACGGCGCCATGAAGTCGTGGATGGCTTGCACGCCCATTTCGTGCGCCAGCGTGTAGTAGTAGACGTTGCTGGACAGGACGATGCTGCGCCGCAGGTCCACCATGCCCAGCGCGTGCTCGCCGTGGCTGCGGAAGCGGTGGCTGCCCAGCATCCAGTAGCCGGGGTCGTGAATCGCGGTCTGCGGCGTGCGCAGGCCCAGCTCCAGCGCCGCCAACGCCATGAACGGCTTGTAGGTGGAGCCGGGCGGATAGGTGCCGCGCAGCGCCCGGTTGAGCAGCGGGCGATCCAGCGATTCGTTGAGCGCCCGCCAGTTGTCGACGTCGATGCCATCGACGAACAGGTTGGGGTCGAAGCTGGGCATGCTGACCAGGGCCAGCACCTCGCCGGTCTGGGTGTCCAGCGCCACCAGCGCCCCGCGGCGCTCGCCGTACAGCCGCTCGATCAGGTGCTGCAGGCGCACGTCGATGGACAGCCGCACGGTCTCGCCCGCCTGGGGCGGGGTCACGTCCAGGCGGCGCACGGCCCGCCCCGAGGCGGAGGTCTCCACCCGCTCGAACCCCGTGCGGCCGTGCAGCCGGTCTTCCTGCGCCAGCTCCACGCCCAGCTTGCCGATGTGCGTGCTGCCGCGGTAGTTCGCCACCTTGTCCTCGGGCCAGTCGTCCATCGCCTCGCGGTCGCGCTGGCTGATGCGGCCGATGTAGCCCAGCACATGCGCCGCCGTCGGGCCCAGCGGGTAGCGCCGCAGTTGCCGGGCCTGGATTTCCACCCCGGGCAGCAGCCACAGACGGGCGGCGACCCGGGCCATCTCCTCCTCGCTCAGGCGGGTTTTGAGCGGGATGGAATCGAAGCGCTTGGACTCCGCGAGCAGGCGGCGAAAGCGCTGCACGTCGCGCGGCGTGATCGACACCCATTCGCTCAAGCGCTCGATCGTGCCGTCCAGATCCGGGGTGCGGGCGGGCACGATCTCCAGCGCATAGACGGGCAGGTTTTCGGCCAGCACGATGCCGTTGCGATCGACGATGCGCCCGCGCGGGGGGGGGATGGGCAGCACCGCCGTGCGGTTGCCCTCGGCCTGGGCGGCGTAGCGTTCGTGCTCGCGGATCTGCAGATGCCAGGCGCGCAGCGCCAGCAGACCGAACGCCCCCACCACCGCCGCCAGCGCCACCCACGCGCGCCAGCGAAAGCGCGCGATGCGGATATCGGCGTCTTGGTACTCGGTCATCGCCGCTGGCAGGGGGTGAGGGTGGTCAGAGGGGACGGGTCTCGTCCGGGTCGTGCGCGCGACGCTGCGGGGCCAGCAGGATCCAGGTCGCGGGCATCCACAACGCGGCCGTCAGCAGCGGGGCGATCCAGGCCAGCGCGGGGGGATCGCCGTGGCCGGCGAGCAGCCGCACCAGCGCCTGCAAACCAAACGCCACCGCAAACAGCGGCAGCACATGCAGCGTCTGGCCGCGCAGGTCGAACCACAGCACCCGCCGGTGCAGCGTCACGGCCAGATAGCCCATGGCGGTGTAGGCCAGCGCATGCTGGCCCAGCAATACCCCCTGGTGCACATCCACGCACAGCCCGGCGACGAACGCCACGCCCACGCCGATGCGAAGCGGCTGGTGGATGGTCCAAAACACCAGCACCAGCGCCACCCAGTCCGGCAGCCACGCCGCGGCCGTGAGCTGCCCCTGCAGCACCTGCAGCAAAAACGCCGCAGCCAGCGATCCCCAGATGAAGACCGGGTTGGCCGGCAGCAGCAGCGCCTGTCCGCGCGGCAGGATCATGGGCGGCGCTCCGTCGTCGGGGCCGGCGCATCCCCCTGCGCCGGCTGCAGCACCAGCACGTGCAGCGCGTCGCGCATGCGGGCGGCGGGCTGGGCCAGCACCTGGGCAAAGCCCTCGCGCCCTTCGGCGCTGACCGTGCTGACGGTCGCCACCGGCAGCCCCGGCGGATACAGGCCATCGATGCCGCTGGTCACCAGCGCGTCGCCGGCTCGGGTGGCCGTCTGCACCGGCACGAAGCGCAGGCTCAGCCCGGGCTCGTCGCGGCTGCCGTTGCCGTAGGCCAGATAGCGCTCGCCGGTGCGGGTGTTGAGCACGGGGATGGCGAGCTGGCGGTGGGCCAGCAGCGTCACCTCGCTGGTGCCGGGGTAGACGCGCGTGACCTGCCCCAGCACGCCAAAGCCGTCCATCACCGGCGCCCCTTCGCGCACGCCCTGCAGCGCCCCGCGGTCGATCACCACCGCGGGCACATAAGGGTCCGGCAACGCATACAGGATTTCGGCCCCCTGGGCCGATGGCGAAACGCGTTCGCGCAGACCGAGCAGCCGCCGCAGCTCGCGGTTTTCCTGGGCCAGGTGTTCCACCAAGCCGGCGCGCTCGGCCTGCTGCGCGAGCTGCGCGCGCGCCTCGCTGGCATCGCGCTGGGCGGCCTGCAGCGACGCGAAGTGCTGCCCCACCCACTGCACGGCGCGCACGGGCTGCAGCGCCAGCCATTGTACGGGGTAGAGCACCGTCGCCACCCCCGCGCGCAAGGGGGCCGCCCAGCGCAGCCGGGCGTCCACCACCATCAGCAGCACCGCCAGGGCGCTCAGGACGAGCAGCTTCGTCAGAGCCGGTGTGCCCTGCTTGAAGAAGGGGGGCGGCGTGCGGTCGACGGTGCCCAGCGGCATGGCGGATGGCTAAGCGGCGGTCGGCGACGGGGGCCGCGAGCGGTCCGTCACTCGCTGGTGAAGATGCTGTGGCCCAGCCGGTCCATCTGTTCCAGCGCCATGCCGCAGCCGCGCACCACACAGGTCAGCGGATCCTCGGCCACGAACACCGGCAGGCCGGTCTCCTCGTTGAGCAGGCGGTCCAGGTCGCGCAGCAGCGCACCGCCGCCGGTCAGCATCATGCCGCGGTCGGCGATGTCGGCGCCCAGCTCCGGCGGGGTTTGCTCCAGTGCGGTCTTGACGGCGCTGACGATGTTGTTGATGGGGTCGGTCAGCGCCTCCAGCACCTCGTTGGAGCTGATGGTGAAGCTGCGCGGCACGCCCTCGGAGAGGTTGCGGCCTTTGACCTCCATCTCCTTGACCTCGGAGCCGGGGAAGGCGCTGCCGATGGTCTTCTTGATCGACTCGGCGGTCGGCTCGCCGATCAGCATGCCGTAGTTGCGGCGGATGTAGTTGATGATGGCCTCGTCGAACTTGTCGCCGCCGACGCGCACGCTGCCCTTGTAGACCATGCCGCCCAGGCTGATGACGCCGACCTCGGTGGTGCCGCCGCCGATGTCCACCACCATCGAGCCGGCCGCATCGGCCACCGGCAGCCCGGCGCCGATGGCCGCGGCCATCGGTTCTTCGATCAGGTAGACCTCCGAGGCGCCGGCGCCCAGCGCCGACTCGCGGATGGCGCGCCGCTCCACCTGGGTGGAGCCGCACGGCACGCAGATGATGATGCGCGGGCTCGGCTTGAGCATCGAGCGCGGGTGCACCATCTTGATGAACTGCTTGAGCATCTGCTCGGTGACGGTGAAGTCGGCGATGACGCCGTCCTTCATCGGGCGGATGGCCTCGATGTTGCCGGGTACTTTGCCCAGCATGGCCTTGGCGGCTTTACCGACGGCCTGGATGGTCTTTTTGCCGGTGGGGCCGCCCTCGTGGCGGATGGCCACGACGGAGGGCTCGTCCAGCACGATGCCCTTGCCGCGCACGTAGATGAGCGTGTTGGCCGTGCCCAGGTCGATGGCAAGGTCGGTCGAAAAATGCCGACGCAGGGATTCGAACATGGTGTGTGAGGTCCTGTGCAGCCTGCCTGCAAGGGGTGGGCGCCAGGAAGCGGGCAGGCCGTATCGTGAAACCCGGGATAATACCGCAAGGCACTTCTCACCCGCTTTACCAACGCGCCGCGTTACACCATGTCACTGACCTTACAGGATGTCGACCGCCTCGCGCATTTGGCGCGGCTGGCGCTCGACGGCCCGACGGCCGAGCGCATGCTTGGCCAGCTCAATGCGTTTTTCGACATCGTCGAGCAGATGAAGGCCGTGGACACCACGGGCGTCGTGCCGCTCGCGCACCCGGTGGAGGTGTTCACCGACGTGGCGCTGCGGCTGCGCGACGACGTCGTGAGCGAGCCCGACCGCCGCGAGGCCAACCAGGCCAGCGCCCCCGCCGTCGAGGACGGCCTGTACCTCGTGCCCCGGGTGATCGAATGAGCATGGATCTGCACCAGATGGGCGTGGCCGAGCTGGCGGCCGCGCTGGCCGCGGGCCGGGTCTCCAGCGTCGAGGCCACCCAGGCGCTGCTGCAGCGCGTGCGCGCGCACGAGGGGCTGGGCGCTTTCCTGGCCGTGGACGAGGCGGCCAGTCTCGCCCAGGCGCGCCAGGCCGACGAGCGGCGCGCGCGCGGCGAGCACACCCCGCTGCTGGGCGTGCCGATCGCGCACAAGGACGTCTTCGTCACGCGCGACTTCCCGACCACGGCGGGCAGCCGCATGCTGGCCGGCTACCGCAGCCCGTTCGATGCCACCGTGGTGGCCCGGCTGGGCGGGGGTGCCGACGGGCACCCCGGCGCCGGCGCGGTGACGCTGGGCAAGCTCAACTGCGACGAGTTCGCCATGGGCTCGGGCAACGACAATTCCGCGTTCGGCCCGGCGCGCAACCCCTGGGATCCCGCGCGCGTGCCGGGGGGATCGTCCGGCGGTTCGGCCGCCGCGGTGGCCGCGCGGCTGGTGCCGGGTGCGACGGGCACGGACACGGGCGGCTCGATCCGCCAGCCGGCCGCATTTTGCGGCGTCACCGGTATCAAGCCGACCTACGGCCGCTGCTCGCGCTACGGCATGGTGGCCTATGCCTCCAGCCTGGATCAGGCCGGGCCGATCGCGCGCTCGGCGCTGGACTGTGCGCTGCTGCTGTCGGCCATGGCCGGGCCCGACCCGGACCGCGACTCCACCAGCCTGGATCGCCCGGCCGAGGACTACACCCGTGGGCTGGACGAGCCGCTGCCCGGGGCCAGCGCGGGCCGCCCGCTGCAGGGGTTGCGCATCGGCCTGCCGACGGAGTTTTTTGGTGCCGGTTGCAGCGCCGATGTACAGGCCGCCGTGCGCGCCGCGCTGGCGGAGTTCGAGCGCCTGGGCGCGACGCTGGTGGACGTCAGCCTGCCGCGCACCGAACTGGCCATCCCGGCCTACTACATCATCGCCCCGGCCGAGGCCAGCTCCAACCTCGGCCGCTACGACGGGGTGCGCTATGGCCACCGCGCGGCCGAGTACACCGATTTGCTCGACATGTACCGCCGCTCGCGCAGCGAGGGGTTCGGGGCCGAGGTGCAGCGCCGCATCCTCATCGGCACCTATGTGCTCTCCCACGGCTACTACGACGCCTACTACCTCAAGGCGCAGCAGATCCGCCGCCTGATCGCGGAGGACTTTCTGCGCGCGTTCGAGCAATGCGACCTGATCGCCGGGCCGGTGGCGCCCACCGTCGCCTGGGCCATCGGCGACAAGGCGGACGATCCGCTGTCGGCCTATCTGGCCGACATCTATACCCTGCCGGCGTCGCTGGCGGGGTTGCCGGGCATGAGCGTGCCGGCCGGCTTTGGCGCGGGCGGTTTGCCGGTGGGCCTGCAGCTCATCGGGCCGCACCTGGCCGAGTCGCGCCTGCTGCACGCGGCCCATCAGTTCCAGCGCGCGACCGACTGGCACACCCGTGCCCCGGCCAGCGTCACCCTCTCGCGTCAGGCCTGATCCATGACCAGCGCATCGTTTCTCGTCCAGGGCTACGAGGTCGTCATCGGCTTCGAGACCCATGCCCAGCTCGCCACGCGCAGCAAAATCTTCAGCCGCGCCGCCACGGCCTTTGGCGCCGCGCCCAACACCCAGGCCTGCGCCGTCGATCTGGCGCTGCCGGGCACGCTGCCGGTCATGAACCGCGCCGCCGTCGAGTGCGCGATCCGCTTCGGCCTGGCGGTCGGGGCGCATGTGGCGCCGCGCAGCGTGTTCGCGCGCAAAAACTACTTTTACCCGGACCTGCCCAAGGGCTACCAGATCAGCCAGTACGAGATCCCCGTGGTGCAGGGCGGGGCGATCCAGTTCTACCTGGGCGACGAGCTGCGCACCGTGCGCCTGGTGCGCGCCCACCTGGAGGAGGACGCGGGCAAGTCGCTGCACGAGGACTTCCACGGCATGAGCGGCATCGACCTCAACCGCGCCGGCACGCCGCTGCTGGAGATCGTGACCGAGCCGGACATCCGCTCCAGCGCCGAGGCCGTGGCCTACGCCAAAGAGCTGCACAAAATCGTCACCTGGATCGGCATCTGCGACGGCAACATGCAGGAGGGGTCGTTCCGCTGCGACGCCAACGTGTCCGTGCGCAAGCCCGGCCAGCCGCTGGGTACGCGGCGCGAGATCAAGAACCTCAACAGCTTCAAGTTCATGCAGCAGGCCATCGACTACGAGGTGCGCTGGCAGATCGAGCAGCTGGAGGATGGCCATGCCATCGAGCAGGCGACGGTGCTGTTCGACCCCGACACGGGCGAGACGCGCGCCATGCGCACCAAGGAGGATGCGGCCGACTACCGCTACTTCCCCGACCCGGACCTGCCGCCCCTGGTGATCCCTGCCGACTGGGTGGCCCGTGTGCAGTCCGAGATGCCCGAGCTGCCGCGGGCGATGGCCGAGCGCCTGGTGCGCGAACACGGCCTGCCTGACTACGATGCCACCACCCTGACCCAGAGCCCGGCCATGGCGGCCTACTTCGAAGCCACGGTGCGCGCCGGCGCCGCGCCCAAGGCCGCGAGCAACTGGATCATGGGCGAGGTCTCGCGCCGGCTCAACGCGGCGGAGATCGGCATCGAGGCCTGTCCGGTGGCGCCGGTGCTGCTGGGGGCGCTGCTGCAGCGCGTCAGCGACGGCACGGTGTCCAACAATGCGGCCAAGCAGGTGTTCGATGCGCTCTGGGCCGAGCCGGTGGGCGTGCAAGATGGATCGGCGGCGCTGGCCCGGGTGGATGCGGTCATTGCGGCCAAGGGCCTGCGGCAGATGAACGACACCGGCGCGTTGGAGGCGATCATTGCCCAGGTGATCGCCGCCAACGAGAAGAACGTGGCCGAATACCGCGCCGGCAAGGACAGGGCCTTCAACGCGCTGGTCGGGCAGGTGATGAAAGCCACCCAGGGCAAGGCCAATCCGCAGCAGGTCAACGAACTGCTCAAGCGCGCGCTGGGGTGACGCCGGGCGGCGGCCGACGGTGCCGAGCGGGGATCAGCGGATAGGGGTGGGGGCGGGCCCCTGCGCCGGCCCGCTCGCGGCGGGCGCAGAGGGGCCTGCATCGGGGGCGGCCCACAGCCGGCGCAGGGTGCGCAGCTCGGCGTCGTAGCGTTCTTCGATGCGGGTCTTCTCGCGCTCCTGATCGGCCAGAAACTGCGCCTGCAGTTGCCGCTGCTCGGCGTTTTGCGCCATGCGCTGCTTGAGCGCCGGCGGTGCGCTCGCCGGGTCGCGGCGGTAGAACTCCAGTTCCTCGTCCAGCCGCTGTTTTTCGCGCTCGAGCTGCGCGGTGTGCTGCCGGGCGCTGTCGATGACGGCCTGCACCTGCTGCAAGGCGGCGGCGCGGGCACGTTGGTGCGTGGCTTCGTCCGGGTAGCGCGCCAGCAGCAGTTGTTCGCGCCGGCGTTCTTCCGCCGCGCGTGCGGCGGCCTCGGCCTCGCTGCGCTGACGCGCGGCCTCGCGCTCGCGCTCCTCGGGCGTGGGCGGGGGCGGGATGACCCGCCGCACCGTGCCGGTCGGGGTCAGCTCCCGTTGCACGCGGTCGCGGCACTCGGCAATCGGCCGGTCCGACGACAGCAGCCGGCCCTGTGCGTCGATGCAGGTGTAAATGGCCCCGGAGGCGGGCCGGGGCGCGGTGCTTTGCGCCCCTGCTTCGCACGGCACCCCCAACGCCACGGCCCCGGCGATCAACCAACCGTGGGGGGCGCGGACGCGGACCGGGCAGGGCGGACGGGGCATGGGCATGATCGGCGGGCGGGGTGCTACCCCGTTATCTTTGTGCAAACGGGTGAAAGGGGCCGATCCCGCCGACGGCGCGCCGGATCACGCCACGCCGTATCGCGCGCGGTAGGCCTGTACCCGTTCGCGGTGGGCCCGCACGGCAGAGTCGTCCTGCTGCAGCAGATATTGGAGCAAATCGTCCAACTTGGCAATGGCGCACACCGCCAGGCCCAGCTCGCGCTGGACATACTGCACGGCGCTGTAGGGCACGTCGCGCACGGTGCCATCGGGGCCGACCTCGGTGGCCATCTCCTGCCGGTCCAGCGCGATCGCCATGGCGTGCGGTGTGGCGCCCGCGCCACGGATGAGTGCGATCGACTCGCGCGCCGCGGTGCCCGCGCTCATCACATCGTCGATGATGAGCACCCGCCCGCGCAGCGGGGCGCCGACCAGCGTGCCGCCCTCGCCGTGGTCTTTGGCCTCTTTGCGGTTGAAGGCAAAGGGCTTGTTGTGGCCGCGCCGCGCCAGTTCCACCGCCACCGCCGCGGCCAGCGGAATGCCTTTGTAGGCGGGGCCGAAGATCATGTCGAACGCCACGCCGCTGGCCAGAATGCGCTCGGCGTAATACTCCGCCAGCCGCCCGAGCTTGGCACCGTCGTCGAACAAGCCGGCGTTGAAGAAGTAGGGGCTCAGGCGCCCGGCCTTGGTCTTGAACTCACCAAAGCGCAGCACGCCGGCTTCCAGCGCAAACTGCACGAAGCGCTGGGCCAGCGGGTCGGGGGAGGGGGAGGAGGTCGTCATCGCGAAAAACGGGCGAAGGTCGGGGCGGGTCTGGTCACACGGCGCGCCACCAGGCGTAGGTGGCCATGCCCAGCGCCGTCAGCACCAGCGATCCCCCCACGTGCAGGCCGATGCCGGCCAGCCCCCACAGCAGCTTGCCGTCCTGCAGCAGCGAGGTCATTTCGATGGAGAAGCTGGAAAACGTCGTCAACCCGCCGAGCAGGCCCGTGACGGCGAACAGCCGCCACGCCGGCGCGATGTCCGGGTGGTGCAGAAAAAACGCCGCCACCACCCCGATGGCATAGCCGCCGATCCAGTTGGCGGTCAACGTGCCCAGCGGCAGGTGCGGCAGCACGGCATTGAGCGCGAGCCCCAGCCTCCAGCGCACAAGGGCCCCCACGCTGGCACCGGCGGCAATGGCCAGAACCGAGGTGATCATGCGGGCATTATCCCACCGCGATGCCGCCCGCCACGCCCGCGGCCACATGACCGGCCGGCACATGCTCGGCGGCGCTGTGCACATGGCGCGTCTGGTCGTCGAAGAAGAAGTCCGGCTCGAACTCGCGCAGGAATTCGCCCTTGGGCAAGCCGCCCAGAAACAGTGCCTCGTCCACCTCGATGTGCCAATCCATCAGCGTGCGGATGGCGCGCTCGTGCGCCGGGGCACTGCGCGCCGTGACCAGCGCCGTGCGGATGCGCATGGTGTCGGTGCCCTCCTGCTGCAGCCGGTGCAGCGCTTGCAGCAGCGGCTTGAACGGCCCGCCCGGCAGCGGCTGCGTGGCCTTGGCGCTTTCGTGCGCCTGAAAAGCGTCCAAGCCCTGGGCCTGAAACACCCGCTCCGCCTCGTCGGAAAACAGCACCGCGTCGCCGTCGAAGGCGATGCGCACCTCGTGCGGGTGCGCCTCCGACGCGCGCTGTGCGTGCGGATACACCTGCGCGGCGGGCACGCCCGCGTCCAGCGCCGCGCGCACATCGTCCAGGTTGGCCGACAGGAACAGGTTGGCCCGCAGCGGGCGCAGGTAGCGCCACGGCGGCGCGCCGCGCGTGAATACACCGCGTTGGATGGGCAGCCCGTAGTGCGTGGCGGAGCGAAACACCCGCATGCCCGACACCGGATCGTTGCGCGACAGGATGACCACCTCCACCCGCTGCGCCCGCGCGTCGTTGAAGCCCAGCAGCTTGCGCACCAGCGAAAACGCCACGCCCGGCGCGGCCGGCTGGTCCAGCCGCTGCAGTTGCAGTTGCATGTAGGCGCGGTCGTCGCCCTCCTCAAAGACGCGGTTTTCGGCCTCGAAGTCGAACAGCGCGCGGGAGGAAATGGCGACGACGAGGCGGCCTTCGAGGGGAGAGGTCATGGGCGTCCTGGCGCGGGTTCGTCAAAGATGGCCGGATCACCCCAACCCCATGCGCTGCATCCAGTAGCGCAGCTTGGCCAGCGTCCAGCCCAGCTCGCGCGCGGTGCGCGATTGGTTCCAGCGGTTGCGGTGCAGCAGAGCCTCCAGTTGCGCGCGCGGCAGGGGCGCTTCGCCGTCGGGGGCGGGGTCGGTGCCGGGTGGTGGTGGGGGGTGAGGGCCGGGGTCAGCGCCAAAGGGGTCCGCGGCGGCCTCCAGGTCGAACGCCGGCGCGTCCAGCGTGGGGCCGGGGTGCAGCGCCAGCGCTCGCTCCAGCAGGTTTTCCAGCTCGCGCACATTGCCGCGGAAGGGGTGCGCCTGCAGGCGCTGCAGCGCCGCGGGGGTGAGGCTGGGGGTTTGGGGCAGACCGTCGCGCTGGGCCAACTGGGTCAGCAGGGCGGCGGCCAGCTCCGGCAGGTCCTCGCGATGCTCGCGCAACGCCGGGGCGTGGATGGGGATGACGTTCAGGCGGTAGTACAGGTCGTGCCGAAACTGTCCCGTCTGCACCAGCCGGGCCAGATCCTTGTGGGTGGCGCTGACGATGCGGACGTCCACCGCCTCTTCCGCGGTGGCGCCGACCGGGCGCACGGCGCGCTCCTGCAGGGCGCGCAGCAGCTTGACCTGCATGGGCAGCGGCAGGTCGGACACCTCGTCCAGAAACAGGGTGCCGCCCGCGGCGGCCTGGAACAGGCCGGGCTTGTCGGCGCTTGCGCCGGTGAAGGCACCGCGGCGGTGGCCGAACAGTTCGCTCTCCAGCAGGTCGGCCGGGATCGCACCGCAGTTGACGGCGACGAACGGGCCGCCGGCGCGGTGGCTGCAGGCGTGCAGGGCGCGGGCGATCAGCTCCTTGCCGGTGCCGGATTCGCCCGTCACCAGCACCGGCGCCATGGTGCGCGCGACGCGCTGGATGGTCTGCCGCACCGCCTGCATGGCGGGGGAAGTGCCGATCAGGCGCTGCAGCGCGGCCGGACCGTCACCGGGGGGTAGGACGGCCTCGCCCCCCGCCGCCCCCGCGGGGCGCTCTGCCGGGTTGGCCGTGCCCAGGGTGCCCCCGCCCGGTTGAGCGGCGGCCAGGGCGGTGGCGATGGCCTGCCGCAGCCGGGCGGGCGCGACCGGTTTGGTCAGGTAGTCGAAGGCGCCGGCCTTGAGCGCTTCCACCGCATTGTCGGCCGAGCCGTAGGCCGTGATGACGATGGCGCGCTCCCCGCGGCCGTCACGCGCCAGGTCGCGCAGCAGGTCCAGCCCCGTACCGTCGGGCAGCCGCATGTCGGTCACGACGGCGCTGTAGCGCCGCTGGGCCAGGTGGGCGCGCGCCTGCGCCAGATCGCCCGCGGCGTCGACGGCCAGGCCCACCTTGACCAGCGCCAACTCGTACAACTGGCGCAGGTCGGGTTCGTCCTCGACGATGAGCAGGGTGGGGGCCTCGCGGGGAGTCATGCGGTGGCGTCGGCGGCGGGCAGGCGGATCACGAAGGCATTGCCGGGGCGGCCCTCGCGCGGGGTGCGTTCGTGGCTCAGGTCGGCATGGTAGCGCTGGCAGAGCTCCCGCGACAGGTACAGCCCCAACCCGCTGGAGCGGCTGTAGGAGGAGGCAAACGGCTCGAACAGGTGCTCGCGCACCGGGGCGGGGATGTCGTCGCCGTCGCTCCAGACGGTCAGGCGGGCCTGTCCCCCATCGACCGCGGTTTCCACCCGGATGGCGCCTGCGGCAGCGCTGGCGTGGCGGTCTGCGTTGTCCAGCAGGTTGACCAACACGCGCCGCAGGTGTTCCGGGTCGAAGGCGATGGTGGCCTCACCCGCCCGGGCGTCGCGCTGCAGCCGCGCCCCCTGGGGCCGCTGGCGCAGCCAGTCCGCCAAGGCATCGTCCACCGCCTGATCCAGTGGCAGCGCGGGCAGGGGCGGCTGGTGGTCGGGCCAGGGAATGCGCGCGGTCTCCAGCACATCGTCCACGGTGCGGTTGAGGCGCCGCACGTTCTGCTCGATCAAGCCGATGAGGTGCCGTTGGGCCGGCGTGGCCTCGTCCTCGTGCAGCAGGGCGCTGGCCTGGGCGATGGCGGCCAGCGGGTTGCGGATTTCGTGCGCGACGGCGGCGGAGATGCGGCCCATGGCGGCGAGCTTTTCGGTGCGCACGCGCTGCTCGATGGCGTGCAGGTCTTCCAGGAACAGCACGGCCGCCTCCGGCCGCTGGGGCGCGCCCAGTGGGTGCAAGCGCACCCGCACGCGCCTCTGCGCGCCGCTGGGCAGGGGCAGGGTGAGTTCACTCGACGGGACGGGCCGACCGCTGGGGGCAGGGCCCGACAGCCGGCGCAGCCTTGCGCGGGCCCAGGCGGCCAGCGGCGGCCATGCCGGGGTTTGGCGCAGCCAGCGCCCGGCGCCCGCGGCGTCGTCGGCTTCGCGTGTGGGGTCGGATGCCGGGAGGTCCACTCCCACCATGCGCGCGGCCGCGGGGTTGGCGTACCAAATGGCGCCGCCCGCCGCCATGACGACGATGCCTTCGCCCAGACCGGTGGCGATCAGGCGATTGATTTGGCGGTGCAGATCGGCCAGTTGCTGGCTGCGCAGTGCGGCGTCGTGCTCGCCGACCAGGCGCGCGGTCAGGTGGCTGGCCAGCCACGCCACGATGAACAGGCCGCTGCCGGTCACGCCCGCCTGCATCCATTCGGCGGTGGCCAGCGCGCCGCGGCCGTCGTGCCAGGCCGCCGCCAGCAGCGTCAGCGTGCCGGCGGCGGCGCACCCCAGCGCGAGCAGCCGCGGGCCGATGACGGCGGCCAACAGCACCGGCCACACGAACAAGGGCGTGAAATTGAGGTTGCCCGGCGCGAAGACCTGCAGAACCGCGAATACGCCCAGATCGGCCCAGACGGTCAGCAGCCAGCGCGGCGCACCGACCCCGCCGCGCGCCGACACGGGCGGCAGGGCGACGGCGGCCGCACTGATCAGCACCAGCGCGCCGCACACGGCGACGATCCAGCCCGGGCCGTTGCCGTACCACCAGGCGGCGGCTTGCAGCAGGAGCAACGCTGCGGCCACGAGCAGCCGCGCGCCCATCAGCAGCCGCCACAGCCGGGGGGAGACGGGGCCGTCCTCCCCCGTCGCAGAAGGGGGCCACGGGTGTATCGCGGCGTCCGGGCCCGCCGGCGCGTACCACGACGGGGCGAAGGGGGGGCTGTCGGTGTCCTCAGCCTTCGGCGAGGCGGCGGTGTTCATCGCTGCAATAGGGGCCGAGCCCGCCGCGCACGGCGTCGGCGGCCGGCAGGTGCACGCCGCAGTGGCGGCAACGGACCATGGTGTCGGGCTGTGCCGCGCCGGGGCGGGCGCTGGTCTGTCGGTTCCGTTCAGCGGCGCGTTCGTGTGCCGCCAGTTGGCGTTGGTGTCGCCACCACACGTACCCCAGCACGACGACGGCGATGACGAGCAGCCACTTGAACATGGGATCGGGCGCCGGGGTCAGCCGCCGCGGCGCAGGATGACCTCGAGCACGAAGTGCGAGCCGGCGTAGCCGAGCAGCAGCAGCCCCCCCGCCGCGTACAGCATGCGCACCGCCAGCCGGCCGCGCCAGCCCCAGCGCCAGCGGCCCCACAGCAGCACCGCCAGCACCGCCCACGACAGCGCGGTAAAGACGGTTTTGTGGGTGATCCAGCCGGCGGTCGGCTGCAGCAGCTCGGTGAAGTACCACCCCGCCAGCAGCGTCAGTGTCAACAGCACGAAGGCGCCGGTCACGAAGCGAAAGGTGAGCCGCTCCAGCGCCAGCAGGGGCAGCGCCGTGGGTTGCCCCCGGCCGCGGCGGATGGCCTGCTCGGTGCGCTGCATCATCCAGGCGTGGGCCACGGCCGCGCCCAGCAGCCCGTAGGATGCAAAGCCCAGCGCCCAGTGCAGCGGCAGCCAGGGCGACGCCAGCGCCGGGTAGGCCGTGCCGGGAAAGATCAGTGCCAGCAGCACCGCGGGCACCCCCAGCCCCGCCAGCGTCCAGCGGGTGCCCAGTTGGGGATACAGCCGCGTCTCGACCGCATAGACCGCCAGCACCAGCCACGCCGTGACCGACAGGGTGAGCGCAAACCCAAAGCGCACCGGCGTGGCTGAGAACGCCGCCGCCAGCGCCAGCCCGTGCAGCAGCACGGTGCCGAGCGTCAGCCACGCGACGGCGGAGCGGCCCAGCCGGGCCGCTGCGGCGGCCAGCGCGGCGTAGCCCGCCGCAGCGCCCAGCGCGGGCGCCACCGTCCACCAGGGGCTGACCGGTACAATCATCCGCTTAGTGTAACGAAGCCCCGCCATGGCATCCGCCCTTACCGAAAAACTGTCGCGCCTGGTCAAGCAGATCCGCGGGCAGGCCCGCATCACCGAGGCCAACGTGCAGGACATGCTGCGCGAGGTGCGCATGGCGCTGCTGGAGGCCGACGTCGCCCTGCCGGTGGTGCGCGACTTCATCGCCCGCGTCAAGGACAAGGCGCTGGGACAGGAGGTGGTCGGCTCGCTGACGCCCGGGCAGGCGCTGGTCGGCATCATCCACCGGGAACTGGCCGCCACGATGGGCGAGGGCGTGGCCGACGTCAACCTGGCCACGCAGCCGCCGGCGGTGATCCTGATGGCCGGCCTGCAGGGTGCCGGCAAGACCACCACCACCGCCAAGCTGGCCAAGTGGCTGATCGAGCGGCGCAAGAAGAAGGTGCTCACCGTCAGCGGCGACGTCTACCGCCCGGCGGCGATCGAGCAGCTGCGCACGGTGACCAAGCAGGCCGGGGCGGAGTGGTTCCCCAGCTCGCCGGACCAGAAGCCGCTGGACATCGCGCGCGCGGCGCTGGACCACGCGCGCAAGCACTACTTCGACGTGCTGATCGTCGACACCGCCGGGCGCCTGGCGATCGACGAGGCGATGATGCAGGAGATCCGCGCGCTGCACGCCGAGCTCAAGCCCGTCGAGACGCTGTTCGTCGTCGACGCGATGCAGGGGCAGGACGCGGTCAACACCGCGCGCGCGTTCAAGGAGGCGCTGCCGCTGACCGGCATCGTGCTGACCAAGCTCGACGGCGACTCGCGTGGCGGGGCGGCGCTGTCGGTGCGCGCCGTCACCGGCGCGCCGATCAAGTTTGCGGGCGTCAGCGAAAAGATCGACGGGCTGGAGCTGTTCGACGCCGAGCGCCACGCCGGGCGCATCCTCGGCATGGGCGACATCGTCGCGCTGGTGGAGCAGGTCACCGCCGGGGTCGATCTGCAGCAGGCGCAGAAGCTCGCCGCCAAGGTCAAGAGCGGCGGCTTCGACCTGGAGGACTTCCTCGAGCAGATTCGGCAGATGAAGAAGATGGGGGGGCTGTCCAGCCTGCTGGACAAGCTGCCGGCGCAACTGGCGGCCAAGGCCGGCGACGCCGACCTCGACCGCGCCGAGAAGGACATCCGCCGCAAAGAGGGCATCATCTGTTCGATGACGCCCGAGGAGCGGCGCCGCCCCGAGCTCATCAAGGCCAGCCGCAAGCGCCGCATCGCCGCCGGCGCCGGCGTGCAGGTGCAGGAGGTCAATCGCCTGCTGAAGGAGTTCGAGCAGATGCAGGCGATGATGAAGAAGATGAAGGGCGGCGGCCTGATGAAGATGATGAAGCGCCTGGGCGGCATGAAGGGCCTGCCCGGCGGACTGCCAGGCCTGTGACTGCGGGGCGGGTTCGCGGGCGCGGGCAGGGCCATTGATCCATCGCAAGCCCCGCCGGCGTTCGGCGGCGTAGGATGCGACCGCTGTGGTCACGATCGAACTCCTGCTGACGGGGGTGGCGCTGGTGGCCGCCTTGGCCGTGCGGCCCTGGCGGCTGTTGCGCGGCCCCTTGCTCACGCCCACCCTGGCGTCGGCGGCGCTGCTGCCGTGGTGCTGGCTGTTGCCGCAGCATTTGCCGCAGGGCATGGCGGTACAGTTTTCCGGGGCCAGTCTGCTGGTGCTGATGCTCGGCTGGCCGCTGGCCGTGCCGGTGCTGGGCGGTGTGGCGGTCGCCGTGTGGTTGCTGGGCCACGCCGGCTGGGAGGCGGTGCTGTCGCAGTGGGTGTGGGTCGGGCTGGTGCCGGCCACGCTGGCCCTGCTGATCGGCTGGGCGCTGCGGCGCTGGCTGCCGCCCAATGTGTTCCTCTATACGCTGGGGCGCGGCTTTCTGGGCACCGCGGTGGCGCTGTTTGCCTCCGGCGCGCTGTACGAGGGCATCCACCACCTGATGGAAGGCGTCACCGTGCACGAGGCGTTGGTGGCGCGCTGGCTGATGGCCTGGGGCGATGCCTTCCTGACCGGGCTGTTTGCCGCGGTGTTCGTGGCGTTTGCCCCGCAGTGGCTGGCCACCTGGTCCGACGAGCGCTACCTGCGCCCGCCGCCCAAGGCGTGATGCGGACGCGCTTCAATCCCGCTCGTAGGTCACGAAAGCAAATGGCAGCCCGTCGGCGCTGACGTGCGCCTCTCGCGCCGTCTCGCGCCAGCCGGGGCCGAGCGTCGGGGCGAAGGCGTCACCGTCAAAGGCGCGCTCGATTTCCGTGACGACGGCGCGGCGCGCCAGCGGCTCGGCCTGCGCATAGACCTGCGCGCCGCCGATCACCCACACCTCCGCAGGCGGCTGCCCGTGCGGCCCGCGCAGCGTGCGGCAGTGCGCCAGCGCCGCCTCGAGGCTTTCCACCGGCACCGCGCCGGCGGCGGCCAGTTCCGCCGCGCGCGCCGCGTCGCGCGTCAGCACCAAGTTGACGCGCCCCGGCAGCGGGCGAAAGCGCGGCGGCAGCGATGCCCACGTCGTGCGCCCCATGATGACCGGGCAGCCCTGCGTCAGCCGGCGGAAGTGCGCCAGATCCTCCGGCAGGTGCCAGGGCATTGCGGGGTGGCCGTCGCGGGTGCAGCCGATGACACCGTTGGCGGCCCGGGCGAGGATCAGGTTCAGTCGCATGGCGGCGCGCGCGTTCAGGGGCGCGTTCAGGTTCGAAATGGCGCCAGCGCCGCGGCGGCGGCCGCCTTGAGCAGCAGGGCGTCCACGCCCACGGCAACGAAGCAGGCGCCGGCTTGCAGCCAGCGCCGTGCCGCCTCGGGCGGCGGGGCGATGATGCCAGCGGCCTTGCCCGCGGCACGGATGCGGGCGATGCCCTGGGCGATGGCCGCCTGCACCTCGGGATGGTCCGGGTGGCCGGGGTGGCCCATGCTCGCACTCAGATCCGCCGGGCCGATGAACACGCCATCCACGCCGGGGGTGGCGGCGATCGCGTCCAAGTGGTGCAGGGCCTGCACCGTCTCGGCCTGCACCAGCACGCAAATCTGCTCGTTGGCCTCGTGCACATAGGCGGGGTAGTCCTGCCAGCGCGAAGCCCGCGCCAGCGCGCTGCCCATGCCGCGCACGCCCTGCGGCGGGTAGAGGGCCGCCCGCACGACCTGGGCGGCTTGCTCCGGGGTGTCCACCATGGGCACCAGCAGTGTCTGCACGCCGATGTCCAAATACTGTTTGATCAGCGTGGTGCCGACGTCCCCCGTGCCGATCGGTACGCGCACCACGGGGTGGGGCACGGCACGTCCCGGGGGCAGGGCCGCGCTGCCGCTGGCGATGGCCTGAAGCTGCGCCAGCGTGCGGCGCACATCGTTGGGGGCATGTTCGCCGTCGATCAGCAGCCAGTCGTACCCGACGCTCGCCAGCAGTTCGGCGCTGTAGGGGTCGGCCAGACCCAGCCACAGCCCGATCTGCGGCTGTCCGGCGGCCAGGGCCTGCTTGAAGGCGTTGCGCGGTGTGTGCATCCGGGCAGCATACCGCAGCCAGGGCGGGCCGGCGGTGGGTGGCCGTGTGCCCTCGGTGACCTCGGTGTGCCCCAGCGTGTGCCCCACAATCGGGCCATGGACGATTTGCTCGACCGGCTGGGCCTGCGCCTGCCCATCATCCAGGCGCCGATGGCGGGTTCGCAGGGGAGCGACCTGGCGCTGGCGGTCACGGCGGCGGGGGGCTTGGGCTCGTTGCCGACGGCGACGCTGTCACCCGACGCGCTGCGCGCGGAACTGCGGCGGCTGCGCGACGGGGCGCGCGGGCCGTGGGCGGTGAACTTCTTTTGCCACGCGCCGCCGGGGCACGATGCGGCGCGCGAGGCCGCGTGGATGGCGCGGCTGGCACCGCACTACCGTGCCGCGGGGCTGGCCCCACCGGCCGGGCCGGCCGTGGCCGCGCGGGCGCCGTTCGATGCCGCGGTGGCGGAGCTGGTGGCGCCTTACCGGCCGCCGGTGGTGAGCTTTCACTTCGGCCTGCCGGCGCCGGATCTGTTGGCCCGGGTCAAGTCCTGGGGCGCGGTGGTGCTGTCGTCGGCCACTACGGTGGACGAGGCCCGCTGGCTGGAGGCGCACGGTGCCGACGCCATCATCGCCCAGGGGCTGGAGGCGGGCGGCCACCGCGGCATGTTCCTGACCGACGACCCGTCCACGCAGTTGGGGACCCTGGCGCTGCTGCCGCAGGTGGTGCGGGCCGTGCAGGTGCCGGTGATCGCCGCGGGTGGCATAGCGGACGCCGCCGGGGTGGCGGCGGCGCGGGCGCTGGGCGCAGCCGCGGTGCAGGTCGGCACCGCCTACCTGCTGTGCCCGGAGGCCTCGCCCCATCCGCTGCACCGCGCCGCGCTGCAGGGGCCGGGCGCGGCGCATACGGCGCTGACCAATGTCTTTACCGGCCGGCCGGCGCGCGGCATCGTCAACCGCGCGATGCGCGCGCTGGCCGACGGCGCGGTGGGGTGGTGTGCCGATGCGCCGGCCTTTCCGCTCGCCGCCCATGGGCTGGCACCGCTGCGCGCACAGGCCGAGGCGGCCGGGCGCGACGACTGGACGCCGCTGTGGGCGGGGCAGGCGGCGCCGCTGTGCCGCCCGCAGCCTGCGGCGGATCTGACCCGGGCCCTCGCGGCGGGCTGGGCCCCGTAAAATGAAGGGTTACCCCAACGCTTCCCGACCGACATGAGCCAAGCCGCCGACCGACCGTTCTTTTCCGTCGCCGACATCCGGCGCACGTTTCTGGACTTCTTTGCCCAGCGCGGGCACACGGTGGTGCCCTCCAGCCCGCTGGTCCCGGGCAACGACCCGACGTTGATGTTCACCAACTCGGGCATGGTGCAGTTCAAGGACGTGTTCCTGGGCACCGACAAGCGCCCGTATGTGCGCGCGGCCTCGGTGCAGGCGTGTCTGCGCGCCGGCGGCAAGCACAACGACCTGGAAAACGTCGGCTACACCGCGCGCCACCACACCTTCTTCGAGATGCTGGGCAACTGGTCGTTTGGCGACTACTTCAAGCGCGAGAGCCTCAAGTGGTCGTGGGAGCTGCTGACCGGCGTGTTCCGTCTGCCGCCCGATCGTCTGTGGGCGACGGTCTACCACGAGGACGACGAGTCCTACGACATCTGGACCCAGGAGATCGGCCTGCCGCCCGAGCGCGTCGTGCGCATCGGCGACAACAAGGGCGGCAAGTACCAGAGCGACAACTTCTGGATGATGGCCGACACCGGCCCGTGCGGCCCGTGCTCGGAGATCTTCTACGACCATGGCCCCGAGGTGCCCGGCGGCCCGCCCGGCAGCCCCGACGCCGACGGCGACCGCTACATCGAAATCTGGAACAACGTGTTCATGCAGTTCGACATGCAGCCGGACGGCTCGGTGCGGCCGCTGCCGGCGCCCTGCGTGGACACGGGCATGGGGCTGGAGCGGCTGGCCGCCATCCTGCAAGGCGTGCACAGCAATTACGAGATCGACCTGTTCCGTGCGCTGATCGCCGCGGCCGCGCGCGCCACCGGCACCCGTGACCTCGACAGCCCCAGCCTGCGCGTGATCGCCGACCACATCCGCGCCACGGCTTTTCTGGTGGCCGATGGCGTCATCCCCAGCAACGAGGGGCGCGGCTATGTGCAGCGGCGCATCATCCGCCGCGCCATCCGCCACGGCTACAAGCTGGGCTGCACGGCGCCCTTCTTCCACAAGCTGGTGCCGGACCTGGTGGCGCAGATGGGCGAGGCCTACCCCAACCTGGCCGCCAACGCGCAGCGGGTGGTGGAGGTGCTCAAGGCGGAGGAGGAGCGCTTCTTCGAGACCCTGGCCCACGGCATGGAGATCTTGGACGGCGCGCTGGCCGGTGGCCAAGGGACGCTGCCGGGCGAGGTAGCGTTCAAGCTGCACGACACCTACGGCTTTCCGCTGGATCTGACCAACGATGTGTGCCGCGAGCGCGGGGTGAGCGTGGACGTGGCGGGCTTCGAGGCGGCGATGGAGCGTCAGAAGGCGCAGGCGCGTGCCGCGGGCAAGTTCAAGATGGACCGCGTGCTGGATTACGCCGGGCCGTCGAATGCCTTCGTCGGCTACGAGTCGCTGCACGCCCCGGCGAAGGTCGTGGCGCTGTACGTCGAGGGCACGCCGGTGGCGGAGCTCAAGCACGGCCAAAGCGGCGTCGTGGTGCTGGACACCACGCCCTTCTACGCCGAAAGCGGCGGTCAGGTTGGGGACGCGGGCGTCATCACCAGCGGCTCGGCGCGCTTTGCGGTCGCCGACACCCAGAAGATCAAGGCCGATGTGTACGGCCACCACGGCACGCTGGAGCAGGGCACGCTGGCGGTGGGCGACCATGTGCAGGCGCAGGTGGATCTGGCGCGGCGCGCAGCGACGATGCGCAACCACTCGGCCACCCACCTGCTGCACAAGGCGCTGCGCGAGGTGCTGGGCGAGCATGTGCAGCAAAAGGGCTCGCTGGTGAATGCCGAGCGCACGCGCTTCGATTTTGCGCACAACGCGCCCCTCACCGCCGAGCAGATCCGCGCGATCGAGGCGCGCGTCAACGCCGAGATTCTGGCCAACACCGACACGCAGGCGCGCGTGATGGACCTGGAGTCCGCCAAATCCGCCGGCGCGATGATGCTGTTTGGCGAGAAGTACGGCGAGACCGTGCGCGTGCTCGACATCGGCAGCAGCCGCGAGCTGTGCGGCGGCACGCATGTGCGGCGCACGGGCGACATCGGTCTGTTCAAGATCGTCGCCGAAGGCGGGGTGGCGGCCGGGGTGCGGCGCGTGGAGGCCGTCACGGGCGAGAACGCGCTGGCCTATCTGCAGGGCCTGGAGGCGCAGGTGCACGAGGCCGCCGCCACGCTCAAGGCGCCGGTGCCGGATCTGGTCGGCCGCATCGGCCAGTTGCTGGAGCAGATCCGCGCGCTGGAGAAGGAAGTCGCCGCGCTCAAGGACCGGCTGGCGTCGGCCCAGGGCGACGAGCTGGCCGCGCAGGCGGTGGAGGTCAAGGGCATCCGCGTGCTGGCCGCGCGCCTGGAAGGCGCCGATGCCAAGACCCTGCGCGAAACCGTGGACAAGCTCAAGGACAAGCTGGGCCACGCCGTGGTGGTGCTGGCCAGCGTGGAGGCCGGCAAGGTGCAACTGGCCGCGGGGGTGACTCCCGACGCGGTGGCCCGGGGGCTGAAGGCGGGCGAGCTGGTCAATGCGGTGGCGCAGCAGGTGGGCGGCAAGGGCGGCGGCAAGCCCGACATGGCCATGGCCGGTGGCACCGACGCCAGCCGGCTGGGCGAGGCGCTTGCGGGCGTCGCGGCCTGGGTGGCCGAGCGCGCCTGACGGCGGCAGCGGGGTCTAGCCCGCCCGATCGTCGCCTGCTCGGCCTTTGCCTGCTGAGGCAGCGTCCGCGTCGGGCGGGTGGTCCTGCACATGCTCGACGAAGCGCCGCGCCGCCAGCGACAGGCGCCGGTCGCTGCGCCAGACCAGCAGCCAGCGCCGCTCGATCGGAAAGCCCGCCACGGGCAGCACGGCCACGCCGTCCTGGGCCGGGTCTTCGGCCAGGGCATGCCGCGACAGCACGGCCAGCCCCAGGCCCGCGGCCACGGCGTGCTTGATGGCCTCGTTGCTGCCCAGCGTCGCGCGCAGCGCCGGGGTCAGGCCGTGCGTGCGCAGGTAGGCCTCGGTCGCCAGACGGGTGCCGGAGCCGGCTTCGCGCATCAGCATGGGCTGGCCGTCCAGCGACTTGCGGGGCACGCGCCGCGCGCCGGCCCACGGATGCCCGGCCGGCCCGATCAGCACCAGCGGATTGCGCATCAGGGGCACGCTCTGCAGGGGCAGGTTGTCCGGCGGCATCATCATCACGGCCAGCTCGGTCTCGTCCTGGCGCAGGCGGCGCACCACCGCGTCGCGGTTGTCCACGGCCAGCTCGATTTCGATGCCCGGGTGGCTGTCGGTGTAGCGGCGCAGCCAGCGGGCGATGAAGTACTCCGTCGTCGTCACGCCGGCGATGCGCAGCAGACCGCGCTCCAGGCCGTGCAGGGCCTGCAGGTCCTCCTCGAAGCGCTGCCAGCGCGCAAACATGTCCAGCGCCGTCTCCTGCAGCAGGCGCGCGGCCTCGGTGGGGCGGATGCCGCGCCCGGCCGGCTCCACCAGCGCAGTGTCCAGCGCCGATTGCAGCTCGTGGATTTGGGCGGAGACGGTGGGCTGCGTCAGGTGCAGCTCGCCCGCCGCGCGGGTGATGGAGCCCAGTCGAACCACGGCCTCCAGGGTGCGCAATTGGTGGAAGGTGACACGCGGGGGGCGGATTTTGTTCATCGAAAAACGTCTATGTAAAAAATCAAAAATGATGATTTGAAGTCGATGACATGATTGGCCACACTGCGCCCATCGTCAACCCCCTCGACAAGGAATCGAGATGAGCGAACTGGTCCCCATCACCGTCGCGCGCGGCGACGGCATCGGCCCCGAGATCATGGACGCCACGCTGCGCGTGCTGCAGGCCGCCGGCGCGCGCATCGCGCCGGAGTTCATCGAGATCGGCGAGCAGCAGTACCTGGCCGGCCACAGCTCCGGCATCACGCCGGAGGCCTGGGACAGCCTGCGCCGCACCCGCGTCTTCCTGAAAAGCCCGATCACCACGCCGCAGGGCGGCGGCTTCAAGAGCCTCAACGTCACCATCCGCAAGACGCTGGGCCTGTACGCCAACGTGCGCCCGTGCGTGAGCTACGCGCCGTTCGTGCGCACGCTGCACCCGAAGATGAACCTGGTCATCGTGCGCGAGAACGAGGAAGACCTCTACGCCGGCATCGAGCATCGCCAGACCGACGAGGTGTTCCAGTGCCTGAAGCTCATCACCCGCCCGGGCTGCGAGAAGATCGTGCGCTACGCCTTCGAGTATGCGCGCCGCCACGGCCGCCGGAAGGTGACCTGCATGACCAAGGACAACATCATGAAGATGACCGATGGGCTGTTCCATCGCGTCTTCGACGAGATCGCGTCCGACTACCCCGAGATCGAGACCGAGCACCTGATCATCGACATCGGCGCGGCGCGGCTGGCCACGCGGCCGGAGCGCTTCGACGTCATCGTCACGCCCAACCTCTACGGCGACATTCTGTCCGACATCGCCGCGGAGCTGACCGGCTCGGTGGGGCTGGCGCCCAGCGCCAACATCGGCGACCACGTGGCCATGTTCGAGGCCATCCACGGCAGCGCGCCGGACATCGCCGGCAAGGGCATCGCCAATCCGTCGGGCCTGCTGCTGGCCGCCGTGCTGATGCTGGTGCACATCGGCCAGCCGGCGGTGGCCGAGACGATCCACAACGCCTGGCTGCGCACGATCGAGGACGGCGTGCACACCGCCGAGCTGCACGGCACGCTGTCGATCGGGCGGCCGTTCGGCAGCATGGACTTCGCCGACGCGGTGATCGAGCGGCTGGGTCAGCGGCCGGAGAAGCTCACCCCGGTGCAGTACGGCGACGCGCCGGCCGCCGTGCCGCGCGCCCCGCTGCCACGCGCGCCGCAGGCGCGCCCGCGTGCGGCCAAGGCGCTGGTGGGGGTGGACGTGTTCGTGCACGCCGCCGGCGTCAGCGCCGACTTCCTGGCCGGCCAGCTGGTCGCGCTGGCGGTGCCGCCGCTGGCCCTGCAGATGATCACCAACCGCGGCGTCAAGGTCTGGCCCGGCGGCTTTCCGGAGACCTTCTGCACCGACCACTGGCGCTGCCGCTTCGTCGGCCCGGACGGCAGCCCGATCACGCACGCCGACATCCTGGCGCTGCTGCAGGCGCTGGTGGCGCGCGGCATCGACGTCATCAAGACCGAAAACCTCTGCACCTTCGACGGCGAGCGCGGTTACGCGCTGGGCCAGGGGCAGTGACGCGCCCGGGCGGGGGCGGGACGCGGGCGGTCAGCGCAGCCGCCGCGCCAGCGGGCGCTCCACCGCGTGCTCGAACGCCCAGGCTAGCAGCAGACTGGCGGCCCAGCACCCCGTAGCCAGCGCCCACGCGTGCGCGGCGAGCGCCGGCCACCGCGCCAGCGCCGCATTACCCACCAGCACCGCCGAATAGTGGGTGAGGAACAGGGCATACGAGCGGTCCGCCCCGGTGGCCATCCCAGCGGCCACCGCGGCGGTCAGCCGGGCGGCCCACCCGCGCGCCCACTTGGACGCCGCGCCGGACGCTTGGCTGCGCGGCGCGAACGACGCTGGATCAGTCGACGCCGAGCCGGGTGTCCCCGGGCGCGCCCACCCCGCCAGCAGCACGGCCACCCCCAGCGAGAGGGCGATGCGGTCGCGCCACTCCACGGCCAAGGCCGCGGCACCGATGGCGACGATCGCCATCGACCACGGCCAACGCGGTCCGCGCACCGCCTGGGCCGCCAGCACCCCCAACCCGTAACTGCCGATGAAGTAGAGCGCCCACAAATCCAGATCCGGGTGGCGGTTGACGTGCAGCAGCGACACGGCGATGCAGCCGATCAGCAGCGCCAGGGCCAGGACGTTGCGCCGCGGCGCGGGCGCCAGCTGGGTGGCGATCCAGGCCAGCCCAGCCACCAGCGCGTAGAGCTGAAAATCGATGGCCACATACCACGCCCCGGCGGCGATGGCCGGTACCTCGACGATGTCGTGCAGCAGCAGCGCGTGGGCCAACCAGGTGCCCGGCGTGGCCGACTGCAAGCGCAGGTCGTCGGACAGCCAGGGGCGCAGCAGGGTGGCCATCCCCGCCGCCAGCGCCATCGCGACCAGGAATGGCGGCACCAGACGCCGGTAGCGCTGGAGCACCGCGGTCCGCAGCAGCCGCCCATCGGTGGGCCGCAGCAGCGTGCCCGCCGCCAAAAAGCCGCCCACCACCAAAAACACCTGCACCGCCTTGCGGGCGTGGTCGTACAGGGCGTCGGCCAGGGCTGGCGCCTGGGTCCACAGGGCGTCCGACAGGGGGCCGTAGGCCGACAGGTGGTGCCAGACGATGCACTGCGCGGCCAGCACCTTCAGCGCATCGACCAGGGGTTGGCGCGCGCGGGTCATGCCGGGGTGCCAACAGTCAGGAGGGCGTTCGCGTCGAGCCGCAGTCGGCTTTGAAACTGCCGCCGCTCGCCGGTGACCGGATCGTCGAACGCGAGGGACTGCGCCAGCAGTTGCAGCGGTTGCGTGTAGTCCTCGGGGTCGTCGGGGCCGCGCCGGGCCACGGGGTAGAACTGGTCGCCGACGATGGGCAGCCCCAGCGCATGCAGATGCACCCGGAGCTGGTGGCGCTTGCCCGTGACCGGACGCAGCCGGTAGCGGGCGTAGCGCCCGTCCGGGCCCAGGCGTTCCAGCGGCTCGATCCAGGTTTCGCTGTTGGGCGGCAGGGCTTCTTCGGCGGCGGCCTCGCGCATGCGGTAGAAGGCGGCCTCGTCTTCGCGCAAATGGCTCACGCGGCGCTGCGGCCAGGCCAGATCGTCGCGCCACGGGGCGATGGCCTCGTAAGTCTTGTCCACCCGGCGCTCGCGAAACAGCCGCTGGTAGGCATCCCGGTCGGTGGCGCGCACGCTGAACACCACCAGCCCCGCGGTCTCGCGGTCGATGCGGTGCAGCGGGCTAAGCTCCGGCAAGCCGAGCGCCTGCTTCAGGCGCACCAGCAGCGTCTCGCGCACATAGCGCCCGCCCGGCGTGACGGGCAGGAAGTGCGGCTTGTCGGCCACCAGCAGATGCGCGTCGCGAAACAGGATCGCTTCCCGAAACGGAATGCGCGGCTCCTCGGCCAGCGTGCGCCAGTAGTACACGCGCTGACCGTGCAAGTAGGGGGTGTGCTCGTCCAGCGCACGCCCGTCGTCGTCCACCACTTCGCCCGCGCGCAGGCGGGCCCGCCACTCATCGCGTGGTATGCGCGGCAGCCGCTCGGCCAGAAAATCCAGCAGCGTGGGCCAGGGGCTGTGCCGCAGCCGCGGTAGCGCGACGCAACTGGGCGAAACTCCGTCGCGCATGGGAATGTCCGCGTTCTTGGGCAGCCGGGCCATCGCGGGGGACAGACGTCAAAACGGGGTGCGACCGGGCACGCGCGCCAGCACGCGCAGGTCTGGCCCCACCGGCTGGACCGAGGTGAAGGTCAGGGGCCAGCCGTCCTCCAGCCGCGTCAGCGGTCCCAGGTCGGTCAGGCCGACGCCGGTGCCCAGCAGGCGCGGCGCCAGATACAGCAGCAACTCGTCCACCAGCCCCGCGCGCCACCACGAGGCATTGAGTTTGGCCCCGGATTCGATGTGCAGCTCGTTGACCTCCCGCGCGGCCAGATCGGCCAGCACCGCGGCCAGATCGACCTTGGGTGGCCCGCCGGCCGTCTTGGGCGGACCGGGGCGGTCGACCACCGTCACCCCCAGCGCCGCCAGCGCGGCCCGCTGGTCGGCCTGGGCTGCCGCGGTGGCCGGGTCGCTGGCGGTGTAGACGATCACCGCCCCCGGCGGCTGCAGGATGCGCGCCGCGGGGTCGATCTCCAGCGCCGAGTCGAGCACCACGCGCAGCGGCTGCCGCGCCGTGGGCACGTGCCGCACGTCCAGCCGCGGGTCGTCGCTGCGCACGGTGCCAATGCCGGTGAGCAGCGCCCCGGCCCGGCGCCGCCAGGCGTGGCCATCGGTCCGCGCGGCCTCGCCCGTGATCCACTGGCTGACGCCGTTGGGCAGTGCGGTGGTGCCGTCCAGCGAGGCGGCCACCTTCATGCGCACCCAGGGGCGGCCGTGGCGCATGCGCTGCCAAAAGCCGATGTTGAGCTCGCGCGTCGCCCGCGCGGCCGGGTGGTCGTCGGGCAGTGTGTCCACCACCACCCCGGCGGCGCGCAAGCGCTGCAGGCCGTTGCCCGCCACGCGGGGGTTGGGGTCGATGGCGGCCACGACCACCCGCGCCACGCCGGCGGCGATCAGCGCATCGCAGCACGGTGGCGTGCGCCCGTGGTGGCTGCAGGGCTCCAGCGTCACATAGGCGGTCGCACCGCGCACGTCGGCCCCGGCGGCCTGGGCGGCACGCAGCGCCATCACCTCGGCGTGGGCTTGGCCAGCCGCCTGGGTGTGGCCGTCGAAGGCGCGGCCATCGGGCAGCACCAGCCGGCAGGCCACGCGCGGATTGGGGTCCGACAGGCCCACGGCGCGCTCGGCCAGCGCGGTCAGGTCGTCCCAGATCCGGGCCTCATCCATGGCGGCGCGCAAAGACCAGGTCCCACACGCCATGGCCCAGGCGCAGGCCGCGCTGCTCGAACTTGGTCAAGGGGCGGTAGTCGGGGCGCGGCGCATAGCCGGCCAGCGCCGGATCGGTGCTGGTGTTGACCAGCCGCGGCTCGGCCGACAGCACGGCCAGCATCTGCTCGGCGTAGGGCTGCCAGTCGGTGGCGCAGTGTACATAGCCACCGGGCTTGAGCCGGCTGGCCAGCAGCGCGACGAACGGCGGCTGGATCAGCCGGCGCTTGTGGTGGCGCTTTTTGTGCCACGGGTCGGGAAAGAAGATGTGCACCCCGTCCAGCGACCCCTCGGGCAGCATGTGGGTGAGGACTTCCACCGCGTCGTGTTGCAGGATGCGGATGTTGCGGATGCCCTGCTCACCGATGCGCTTGAGCAGCGCCCCGACGCCGGGCTCGTGCACCTCGCAGCACAAAAAGTTGTCGTCGGGCCGCACACGCGCGATGTGGGCCGTGGCCTCGCCCATGCCAAAGCCGATTTCCAGCACCAGCGGCGCGTGGCGGCCGAAGGCCGCGTCGGCATCCAGCGGTGCCGGGGCATAGGGCAGCAGGTAGCGAGGGCCCAGCGTCTGCAGCGCCTTGGCCTGGCCGGTGGTGGTGCGGCCGGCCCGCAGCACGAAGCTGCGGATGGTCTTGGGGTGGGCCACACCGGGCGGGGCTGCGGGCGCAGAGGCGGGCGCGGGC
>NZ_VJOO01000026.1 GCF_007556755.1 Tepidimonas fonticaldi
ATGCGGTGCCGGGGGGCGGTGGGCGGGCTATCCATGGGCGGACGCAAATGAGAATGCGCATTATCTACAATGCAGGCATGGACCTCGCCGTCACCCAGGTTTCCGTGCGGTATCCACGCGCGCCCCAGCCCGCCGTCGATGGCGTCACGCTGGGCCTGCGCGCTGGCGATATCGGTGTGCTCATCGGGCCATCGGGCTGCGGCAAAACCACGCTGCTGCGCGCGGTGGCGGGGCTGGAGGGCATTGCCGGCGGCACCATTGCGCTGGGGGGCGAGGCGGTCAGCGGCGACGGCGTGCATGTGGCGCCGGAGCACCGAC
The DNA here is from genome assembly GCF_007556755.1 of Tepidimonas fonticaldi. GTDB lineage: Bacteria > Pseudomonadota > Gammaproteobacteria > Burkholderiales > Burkholderiaceae_C > Tepidimonas > Tepidimonas fonticaldi. Next base: position 319 of record NZ_VJOO01000026.1, read on the forward strand.
GCATAGGCATGGTGTTTCAGGACTACGCGCTGTTTCCGCACCTGGATGTGGAGCGCAACGTGGGCTTTGGCTTGGCCCACTGGGATGCCGACCAGCGCCGCGCACGGGTGGCCGAGGCGCTGCGTCTGGTTGGGCTGGAGGGTCTGCAGCGGCGCTATCCGCATGAACTCTCGGGCGGCCAGCAGCAGCGCGTGGCCCTGGCGCGGGCGCTGGCCCCGCAGCCGCGCCTGCTGTTGCTGGACGAGCCGTTCTCCAATCTGGATGTGGATCTGCGCGAGCGGCTGGCGCACGAGATCCGCAGCATCATCAAGGCTGCGGGCATCACGGCGCTCTTCGTCACGCATGACCAGATGGAAGCCTTTGCGATCGGGGATGTGATCGGCGTCATGCACCAAGGGCGGCTGCACCAATGGGACGACGCCTATGCGCTCTACCACCGGCCGGCCACGCGCTTCGTCGCGGAGTTCATCGGGCACGGCGTGTTTGCGCCGGCGCGCATCTTGACGCGAGGCCAGCAGGTGGTGGTGGAAACGCCCCTGGGCGAGCTGGAAGACGTGGCCGAGTGCCCTCTGCCCAGCGCCTTCCCCGACGGGCTGTGCGAGGTGCTGCTGCGCGCCGACGACGTGGTGCACGACGACGCCTCGCCGTTTCGGGCCGAAATCGTGCGCAAGGCCTTCCGCGGCGCGGAGTTCCTGTACACGCTGCGGCTGGCCGACGGCCAATTGCTGCAGGTGCATGTGCCGTCGCACCACGACCATGCGATCGGCGAGTGGATCGGCATCCGCGCCGCAGTGGATCACGTGGTCACGTTCGCGCGCGGTGCAGGGGCGGCCGCCCCGCCCGCGCCGGCGGTGCGCCAGCCGGCGCCCGAGCCGGTGTGACGGCTGAACGGACAGCGAAGGGTCAGGCCACCGCCAGCAAGCCAGTGGGACCGGTTGCGGTCTGGGACTCGCGCGGCAGCAGCTCGCCCAGTACGCGGCACACCGTCTCGTGTTTGGCGTCCACCAGCTCCGCCAGCACGCGCAGGGGCGGCAGGCGGCCGCGCAGACCCGCGGGGCCACCGGCGTCACCCAGCACATCCGGCCGGGTCAGCAGCCGCAGCAGCGAGGCCAGCCGCTGACGCACCGAGCCGGTGCGCAGCAGCGCCATCGCATGCGCCCGTTCGGGCTGTTGCAGCAGCGCCTCGGTCAGCCAGCGGGCGCGCTCACCGTCGTGGGCGGGCAGCAGCGGCCCGCGCACCGTCACCGGGGTGATGGCCGTGGCGCGCCAGCCGTGTGCCTGGCCTGCCAGCGCGTCGAGGCCAAGCCAGTCGCCCGGCTCGGCCAGCATCACCAGCAGCGGGCCGTCGCGGCCGACGCGGTCCAGCCGCACCAACCCGCGTTCGACGCGCCAGGGCCCGCCGCGGCCGCCGACCTCGAACACGGTCTGCTGGGGGGCCAGCACCACCACGGGTGCCTGGGTCAGGTCACTGGATGCCATCGAGGTACCACTGGCGCACGCGCGCAAACTGTTCCGGCGTCAGCGTCGAGCGCACGAAATCGACGCAGCGCTCGCGCGCCTGCAGGTGCTCCTGCTCGGCCTGCACGAGCTGCTGGCGCAGCTCGTCGCGGCGGGCGGCGGGCGCGCCGTCCAGGATGGCCAGCCGCAGCTCGCCACGCAGCTCGCGGATGCGCTTGGTCAGCGCGATGCGGCGCGGCATCGCCTCTTTGCGGTATTGATCCAGCGCCTGGCGCTGCGCGTCGCTCAGGCCGAGCTGCGCCTCGTGCTTGACCAGCAGCGGCATCAGCTCCGCAATCGGCGTGCTCTCGTCGGCGACACTGGTGCGGGCGAGCGTCGGCGCGGCGGCCAGCGCCAGCCCGCAGGCCAGCAGCGTGGCCGTGGCGGCGCGGCGCGCCAGCGAACGTCGATCGGTCAGAACGGGGGGGTGCATCGGGTTTGCTCCTCTTCGGTGTCTCAGTGCCGGTGGCCGCCCTGCGGGCCGGCCCCCATCGCGCCGGGCTGCGCGCCCAACGCCATCACCTTGGCTTGAAGCTCCTGGCGCACGCGCTGGCCGGCGGCGTTCTCGAACACCAGCGTCAGCGGCACCGTCTCGCCGCCGGCGAGCGGGCGCTTGAGGTCCATCAGCATCACGTGGTAGCCGCCGGGCTTGAGCTCCACCGGCCGGCCGGCCGGCAGCGCCAGCCCGGGGATGGCGCGCATGCGCATCACGTCGCCGTCCATCGCCATCTCGTGGATCTCCACGACGCCGGCCACCGGCGACTCGCCGGCCACCAGGCGCATGGGCTCCGGTGCGGTCAGGCGCATGAAGGCGCCGGTGGCCTTCTGCTGCGCGACGGTGCCGCGCACCCAGGGCTCGTCGATCTTGACGGTCTGCGCCCAGGCGGCGGCGGTGAGGGCCAGCAGCGCGCCGGCGGCGGCGCTGCGGATCAGGTTGCGGGGCATGGTCGGGTCTCCTTTCGGGGGGTTGAAAACGGAACGGGCGAACATCAGGCGCCCTCGCGCAGCAGCCAGGCGATGTCGTGCGCGTAGTCGTCGGCGGTCTGCTCGTGCTTGAGCACGATGCGCAGGCGGCCCTGCGCGTCGATCAGGTAGGTCTGCGCCGAGTGGTCCATGGTGTAGCCGCTGCCGGTGGGCACCTTGGCGTAGTACACCTTGAACTCGCGCGCGGCGGCGGCGATTTCCTCCGGCGTGCCGGTCAGCCCGAGGAAGGACGGGTGAAACGCCGCCATGTAGTCGCGCAGCAGCGCGGGCGTGTCGCGCTCCGGGTCGACGGTGACGAACAGCAGCTGCACGCGCCCGGCGTCGGGCCCCAGGCGCTGCATCACCTCCACCGCGCGCGCCAGCGCCGTCGGGCAGACGTCCGGGCACTGCACGAAGCCGAAGTACAGCATCACCACCTTGCCGCGGAAGTCCTCCAGCGTGCGGCGCTGGCCGTGCTGGTCGGTCAGGGAAAGGGTGCGGCCGTACGGCGCGCCGGTGACGTCGATGCCGCGCAGCGCGGGGCGGTCGGCGCCGCGCTCGCAGCCGGCCAGCCACGGGGTGGCCGCGGCCGCCAGCGCGGCGGCGGCCAGGCCGAGCCAGCGGCGTCGGGGCGCTGCGGCGAAACGTTCGGGGTTCATCGCAAACCTGCCTCCTGGGCGTCGTGACACGGGGGTGGCGCGCCCTGCGCGCAGCGGCTGGCTGCGGGCGGCCACGGCGGCAGCGCCTAGGCGGGCCGCAACGGCCCGCGCCCGGCGCGGCGTCAGACGGACAGGGGCGGAGGAGCGTGCGGCTGCGGCCGCGACCATGCCTGGGGTGGCGCCGCCGCGCGGGCCGCGTGGGCGAGCGGCGCCAACGGGTCGGCAGCAGGCGGCAGACCGACGCGGGCTTCGGGCGGTGGCAAACCCAGCCCGCCGTGCAGCAGGCACCAGTCGCACGCCATCGCGGCCGCGGCGCCCTCGTCCGGCGCGGCGTCGCCAGCCGCGTCCAGCGTCACCCAGGCCATGCCGGTGCTGGTGCAGATCTGCACCCGCTCGCCAGCACGCGGCTCGCCCGCCCACGCCCGGGCGAGCGTGGGCGCCAGCGCTGCCCACAGCAGCGCCAGAAGGGCCAGCACAAGCGGCCAGCGGCGGTGACGGACGATGGCGTTCACTGTTGACATTGTAGTGAGCATTGCCCGAACGTGTGCTCGTTACACTTGGCGCGTCACGCCGCACGACCGGGGGTGCCCCGGCGGGTGGCGCCGCACCTTTTTTCGTCCCTTGCGCATCACGCCACCATGACGCCCGCCGAACAAGCCCTGCGCGACGCCGCGCTCGAATACCACCGCACCCCGACCCGGGGCAAAGTCTCCGTCACGCCGACCAAGGCGCTGTCCAACCAGCGCGACCTGAGCCTGGCCTACTCCCCCGGCGTGGCCTATCCGTGTCTGGAGATCGCGGCCGACCCCAACAAGGCCGCCGACTACACCAGCCGCGGCAACCTGGTCGGCGTGGTGACCAACGGCACGGCCGTGCTGGGCCTGGGCGACATCGGCCCGCTGGCCGGCAAGCCGGTGATGGAGGGCAAGGGCTGCCTGTTCAAAAAGTTTGCCGGCATCGATGTGTTCGACATCGAACTGGCCGAGAAGGACCCGGACAAGCTGGTCGAGATCATCGCCGCGCTGGAGCCGACGCTCGGCGGCGTAAATCTGGAGGACATCAAGGCGCCGGAGTGCTTCTACATCGAGCGCCAGTTGCGCGAGCGCATGAAGATCCCCGTGTTCCACGACGACCAGCACGGCACGGCGATCATCTCGGCGGCGGCGCTGATCAATGCGCTGGAGCTGGTGGGCAAGGCCATCGGCGACGTGCGCATCGCCGTCAGCGGCGCGGGGGCGGCCGCGATCGCGGTGCTGGATCTGTTCGTCGCGCTGGGGGCGCGGCCCGAGCACATGCTGGTGTGCGACTCCAAGGGCGTGATCCACGACCAGCGCGAGGACGCGCTGGCCGGCCGGCTGGACGAATCCAAGCGCCGCTACTGCCGCACGACGGCGGCGCGCACGCTGGCCGATGCGGTGCGCGGGGCCGACGTGTTCCTGGGCTGTTCGGCACCCGGGGTGCTGACGGCCGAGATGGTGCAGACCATGGCCGAGCGGCCGGTCATCCTGGCGCTGGCCAACCCCGAGCCGGAGATCCGCCCGGAGGTGGCCAAGGCGGCGCGGCCCGACTGCATCATCGCCACCGGGCGCAGTGACTACCCCAACCAGGTCAACAACGTCCTGTGCTTTCCGTACATCTTCCGCGGCGCGCTGGACTGCGGCGCCACCCGCATCACCGAAGCGATGAAGCTGGCCTGCGTGCACGAGATCGCGGCCCTGGCCAAGGCCGAGATCAGCGACGAGGTGGCCGCCGCCTACACCGGGCAGGAGTTGCAGTTTGGCCCGGATTACCTCATCCCCAAGCCGTTCGACACCCGGCTGATCCTGCGCATCGCCCCGGCGGTCGCGCAGGCGGCGGCGGAGTCGGGCGTCGCCACGCGCCCGATCGCCGACATCGAGGCCTACCGCGACAGCCTGCAGCGCTTCGTCTACCAGACCGGCATCCTGATGAAGCCGGTCTTCAACGCCGCCAAGGCCGTGGCGCCCAAGGCCCGCGTGGCCTATGCGGACGGCGAGGACGAACGCGCCCTGCGCGCAGCCCAGCTCGCGCTGGAGGAAGGCATCGCCCAGCCGATCCTGATCGGCCGCCCCGCGGTCATCGAGGCGCGCATCCGCAAAGCGGGACTGCACCTGCGCCTGGGCGTCGATGTGGAAAACGTCAACCCCGAGGACGACCCGCGCTTCCGCCAGTACTGGGAGGCCTACCACCAGTTGATGAAGCGCAACGGCGCCACGCCGGAGGTGGCCAAGGCCGCGGTGCGCCGCTCCAACACCATCATCGGCTCGCTGATGGTGCACCTGGGCGATGCAGACGCCCTCATCTGCGGGCTGGTGGGCACGTACACGACGCATCTGGAGCGCATCGACGCCATCCTGGGGCGGCGCCCCGGGGCTTCGCTCTACGCCGCGCTCAATGCGGTGAACACCGACCGCGGGCCGATCTTCATCACCGACACCTACGTCAACGAGGACCCCAGCGCCGAACAACTGGCCGAAATCGCCTGGATGGCCACGCAGGAGGTGCAGCGCTTTGGCATCGTGCCCAAGGTGGCGTTCCTGTCGCACTCCACTTTCGGCTCGTCCAAGCGCGCCAGCGCGCGCAAGATGCGCGCCGCGCGCGATCTGTTCGTCGCCGCGCACCCCGAGATCGAATGCGACGGCGAGCTGCACGGCGACGCCGCGCTGGAGCCGGAGATTCGCGGGCGCTTCCTGTCCGACTCGACGCTCTCGGGCAGCGCCAACCTGCTGGTCTGCCCCAACCTGGACGCGGCCAACATCCTCTACAACGTCATGAAGACCACTACCAGCGGCGGCGTGACGGTGGGGCCGATCCTGATGGGCGTCAACGGCACGGCCTATGTGCTGACGCCGGCGGCCACCGTGCGCCGCGTGCTGAACATGACGGCCGTCGCAGCGGCGCGGGTGCGGGGCTGACGCGCGGCAGGCTCGCTCGTACGCCGCACCAACATGGCGCAGGATGCCGCTCCGTGGGGCGGCATCCTCGGGTTTGCCCGGATTCTGTATACAACAATGTGTTCAAAAATGAGGGCTCCGGCGGGCTTGGGGCTGGCACCGTTTTTGCAGCGTTGTGCGCGTGCTGGCGCGCCACTGCCGCCGGCACGCTCCCGCCTCCACCGCTTCCGGAGTCACCATGCACAAGCGCCACTTTCTGAAGACGACCGCTGCCCTGGCCATCGCCGCCGCCACCGCCAGCACCGCCCACGCCCAGAACAAGCCGGTCAAGTTTCAGCTCGACTGGCGCTTTGAAGGTCCGGCGGCCCTGTTTTTGCACCCGGCCAGCAAGGGTTACTTCCGCGATGCCGGGCTGGATGTGAGCATCGACGCCGGCAATGGCTCGGCCGGCACCGTGACCCGCGTCGCCTCGGGCACCTACGACATGGGTCTGGCGGACATGGCCGCGCTGATGGAGTTCCACGCCAACAACCCCGACGCGCCCAACAAGCCTGTGGCCGTCATGATGGTCTACAACAACACCCCGGCGGCGGTGCTGGCGCTCAAGAAGTCCGGCATCCGCGCGCCCAAGGATCTGAGCGGCAAGAAGCTGGGGGCGCCCGTCTTCGATGCCGGCCGCAAGGCCTGGCCCATCTTCGAAAAGGCCAACGGCGTGGGGCCCGTGACCTGGACGTCGATGGACCCGCCCCTGCGCGAAACCATGCTGGTGCGCGGCGACATCGACGCCATCACCGGGTTTTCGTTCACCTCGCTGCTCAACCTGGAAGCGCGCGGCGTCAAGACCGACGAGATCGTGGTCATGCCCTACGCCCAGTACGGCGTCAAGCTGTATGGCAATGCCATCATCGCCCACCCGCGGCTGCTGCGCGAGAACCCCAACGCCGTGCGCGCCTTCCTGGCGGCGTTTGCCAAAGGGGCGGGCGAAGTGATGGCCAATCCGGCGCAGGGCATCCAGGCGGTCAAGGAGCGCGACGGCATCATCAACACCGATCTGGAGCTGCGCCGCCTGCGCCTGGCGATCGATTCGGTCGTCGCCAGCCCCGATGCCCGCGCGGAGGGCTTTGGCCGTGTCAACGCCGGCCGTCTGGCGCTCATGGCCAGCCAGATTTCCGACGCTTACCAGACCAAGACCCGTGTGGACGTGAGCAAGGTGTGGGACGGCTCGTTCCTGCCCGACGCCGCGATGCTGAACGTGCTGCCCAAGCGGTGAGCGCGCAATGGCCCCGCACGCCACCCCGCAACCGGACGCCCCCTTCGTCGAATTCGACGGCGTGTGGCTGGCCTACAACCAGACTCTGCTGGACAAGGGGCAGTTTGCCGTCGAGGACATACACCTGCAGGTGCGCCGCGGCGAGTTCATCGCCATCGTCGGGCCATCGGGCTGCGGCAAGTCCACGTTCATGAAGCTGACCACGGGTCTCAAGCGCCCTTCGCGCGGCACCATCCGCGTCGACGGGCAGCCCGTGGACGGGCCGCTGAAGATCTCTGGCATGGCGTTTCAGGCGCCCTCGCTGCTGCCCTGGCGCACCACGCTGGACAACGTGCTGCTGCCGCTGGAGATCGTGGAGCCGTTTCGCAGCCAGTTCAAGGACCGGCGGCGCGAGTTCGAGGAGCGCGCAAAGCGATTGCTCGCCTCCGTGGGGCTGGCGGGCTACGAGCGCAAGTTCCCCTGGGAGCTGTCGGGCGGCATGCAGCAGCGCGCCAGCATCTGCCGCGCGCTCATCCACGAGCCCAAAATGCTGCTGCTCGACGAGCCGTTCGGGGCGCTGGACGCCTTCACCCGCGAGGAGCTGTGGTGCACCCTGCGCGATCTGTGGGAAGCGCAGCGCTTCAACGTCATCCTCGTCACGCACGACCTGCGCGAATCCGTCTTTCTGGCCGACACGGTGTACTGCATGAGCAAAAGCCCCGGGCGCTTCGTCGTGCGGCGCGACATCCCAATCCCGCGCACGCGCGATCTGGAGGTCACCTACACACCCGAGTTCACCGACATCGTGCACGAGCTGCGCGGCCACATCGGTGCCATGCGCAAGACCGGCGCCCCCCTGCAGCAGTAACCGCCATGTCCCGCAAAACCCTGGAACGGCTCTCGCCCCTGATATTGCTGGTCGTACTGATCGCCCTGTGGGAGGCGATCACGCGCGGCTTTGGCGTGTCGGAGTTCATTTTTCCGAGCCCCTCGCGCATCTGGGAGCAGACGGTCGAACACCACACGGTGATTCTGGGCCACGCCTGGCGCACGTTCTGGGTGACCATGGCGGGCTTTGGCATCGCCATCGTGGTCGGTGTGCTGCTCGGCTTTCTGATGGGCTCCTCGCGCCTGGCCTACGCGGCCCTCTATCCGCTGATGACGGCATTCAACGCCCTGCCGAAGGCGGCCTTCGTGCCGATTCTGGTGGTGTGGTTTGGCATCGGCGTGGGGCCGGCGATCCTGACGGCTTTTTTGATCAGCTTCTTCCCCATCATGGTCAACATCGCCACCGGGCTGGCCACGCTGGAGCCGGAGCTGGAGGACGTGCTGCGCGTGCTCGGCGCCCGGCGCTGGGACGTGCTGACCAAGGTGGGGCTGCCACGATCGCTGCCGTATTTTTTTGGTTCGCTCAAGGTCGCCATCACGCTGGCCTTCGTGGGCACCACGGTGTCCGAGATGACGGCGGCCAACGAGGGCATCGGCTATCTGCTGATCTCGGCCGGCTCGTCGATGCAGATGGGGCTGGCCTTCTCTGGGCTGCTGGTGGTGGGCATCATGGCCATGGCGATGTACGAGCTGTTCAGCCTGATCGAAAAAAACACCACCGGCTGGGCCCACCGCGGCAGTCAGGCCGCCTGAGCCGCGTGCCGCCCCGCACGCCCGCCGCACCATGCCCTGGGACGCCCACCTGCATCTGCACTACCAGCGGCGAGGCGACACCACGGTGGCCCACCACCGCCACCACGGTCCGCTGCGCCTGTTCCACAGTCTGTATCCGGAAGGCCCGGGCATCTGCCACAACGTGATCGTCCACCCCCCCGGCGGGCTGGTGGAAGGCGACACGCTGCACGTGGCGGTGCAGGCGGACGCGGGCACGCATGGCCTTGTCTCCACGCCAGGGGCGACGCGTTTTTACCGCTCCGATGGCGAGCCGGCCACCCAGCGGGTGCACATTCGGCTGGAGCCCGGCGCACGGCTGGAATGGGTGCCGCTGGAGACCATCGCCTACCCCGGCTGCCAGGCCCGCAATGCGCTGGACGTGCAACTGGCGGCAGGGTCCGAATGGCTGGCCTGGGACGTGACGGCGCTGGGGCTGCCGGGCTCCGGCCAGCCCTTCGACCGCGGCTGCCTGCACCAGCGCCTGTGCATCGAGGGCCATTGGCTGGAGCAAGGCCGGTTGGACGCCGCGGATGCGCGCCTGCTCGACAGCCCGGTGGGGCTGGGCGGCCACCGCTGCCTGGGCACGCTGGTGCTGGCCAGCGGCACGCCATGGAGCCGCGAGCGGCGGGAGCGCCTGCTGGATGCGGTGCGCGCCGTCCTGCCCGACGGGCTCAACCCACTGCCGGCCGGCGCCACCTGCCCCAACGACCATGTGCTGGTGCTGCGGGTGCTGGGCCCGCTGGTCGAGCCGGTGATGGCCCTGGTGCAGCAAGGCTGGTCGGCGCTGCGGCAGGCGGCGTGGGGCCTGCCGGGGCAGCCGGCGCGGATTTGGCGGGTTTGAGGCGATCTTCAGATCGCCACGAGTTGGCGGATACCGCGGGCTTGCATCTCGGCGCCTGGCCCGCTGGCCACCACCTCGCCGCGCTCCATCACCAGATACTGGTCGGCCAGTTCTTCGGCGAAGTCGTAATATTGCTCAACCAACAATACGGCGATGGGTTGGCCATCGAGCCCCTCGCGGGCCAGCTTTTTGAGCACTCGGCCGATGTCTTTGATGATGTTGGGCTGAATGCCTTCGGTCGGCTCGTCGAGCACCAGAAGTCGGGGGCTTGACGCCAAGGCGCGGGCGATGGCCAATTGCTGCTGCTGCCCGCCGGAGAGGTCGCCCCCACGGCGATTCAACATTTGCTCGAGCACCGGAAACAACTCGAAGAGTTGTGGGGCCAACGGGGTTCCGGCCTTCTTCGTGGCCTGGCCCATGAGCAGGTTCTCGTGCACGGTCAGGCGGGCGAAGATTTCCCGCCCCTGCGGCACATAGCCAATACCGGCGCGGGCGCGCTCGTAAGGGCTGGCCTGGGTGATCGCCACGCCGTCCAGCAGGATCTGGCCGCTGCGCACCGGCACCAGGCCCATCAAGGCCTTGAGCAGCGTGGTTTTGCCCACGCCGTTGCGGCCCAGGACCACGGTAATCTCGCCCGCTCGGGCCTGCAGACTGACCCCACGCAGGATGTGCGAGCCGCCGTAGTACTGGTGGATCCGGTCGATTTGCAACATCCTCATCTTCCCAGATAAACCTCGATCACCCGCTCATCGGCCTGCACCTGGTCGAGCGTGCCTTCGGCCAGCACGGAGCCGTCACACAGCACCGTCACCTTTTCACTGATGGCGCGAATGAAGTGCATGTCGTGCTCCACCACCATGAGGCTGTGCCGGCCCTTGAGGCGCAGGAACAGTTCGGCGGTGCGCTCGGTTTCCTCGTCGGTCATCCCCGCAACAGGCTCATCCAGCAACAGAAGCTTGGGCTCCTGCATCAGCAGCATGCCGATTTCCAGCCATTGCTTCTGGCCGTGGCTCAGATCGCCGGCACGGCGCGTCAATGCGTCGCTCAGGTGGATGGTGTGCAGCACCTCCGCCAAACGGTCTTTTTGCTCGCCTGTGAGAGAGAAGCGCAGGCTGGACCACACGCGTTTGTCGGCAGCCAGCGCCAACTCCAAGTTCTCGAAGACGCTCAGCTCCTCGAACACGGTGGGTTTTTGGAACTTGCGACCGATACCCAGCGCGGCTATTTCGGGCTCGCTGTAGTGCAGCAAATCGATGGTCGAGCCAAAGAACACGGTGCCGCGGTCGGGCCGCGTCTTGCCAGTGATGATGTCCATCATCGTGGTCTTGCCCGCGCCGTTGGGGCCGATGATGCAGCGCAGCTCGCCTGGGGCGATGTCGAGGTTCAGTCCGTTGATGGCCTTGAAACCATCGAAACTGACGTGCACGTCCTCCAGGTACAAAATACGGCCGTGGGTCGTGTCCACTTCGCCGGTCTTTACGGGACGGGCGAATGGGGCACTGCGGCCACCCGCCTCGGTCTGACCGGTGGCGGGTATACCGTGCGCGCGTGCCAGGCGCTGCGCGCCCGCTTCCATGAGGTCCGGGGTCATGCGACGCCTCCCGCCTGGCCACGCATGCGCTGCAGCACCGTCCGTGCCACCCCGACCAACCCCTGCGGCATGAACAGCGTCACCGCAATGAACAAGCCGCCCAGAAAATACAGCCAGTACTCCGGGAAGTGCACCGTCAGCGCGCTTTTGGCACCGTTGACGACGAACGCGCCAATGATCGGTCCGATCAGGCTGGCCCGCCCGCCCACAGCGGTCCAAATGGCGATCTCGATGCTGTTGGCAGGACTCATCTCGCTGGGGTTGATGATGCCCACCTGCGGGACGTACAACGCCCCAGCCACAGCGCACATCACCGCCGAAATCACCCAGATGGTCAGTTTGTAGGGCAAGGGGTCGTAGCCGCAGAACATGACTCGGCTTTCGGCATCACGAATCGCTTGCAGCACCCGGCCGAATTTGGAGCGCACCAGCCAGCTTGCCCACAGATAAAAGACCAGCAGGGTCAGCCCGGTGATGACGAACAACACCATGCGCGTTTCGGGGGTAGCCAGGGGCACGCCCAGAATGCGCTTGAAATCGGTAAAGCCATTGTTGCCGCCCAAGCCGGTTTCGTTACGGAAGAACAGCAGCATGGCCGCAAAGGTCAGCGCCTGGGTGATGATGGAAAAGTACACCCCTTTGATGCGTGACCTGAAGGCAAAGTAACCAAACGCAAACGCCAGCCCCCCCGGCACCAGCACGATCAGCAACAGCGTGGCGGCGAAACTGTCGCTCAGCGCCCAGTGCCAGGGCAGCGCCTTCCAGTCCAAAAACACCATGAAGTCGGGCAGCTCGCTGCCATACACACCGTCGGTGCCGATCTGTCGCATCAGGTACATGCCCATCACATAGCCGCCGAGCGCAAAGAACAGACCGTGCCCCAGGCTCAGAATGCCGGTGTAGCCCCAGATCAAATCCATGGCCAGGGCGCAAATGGCGTAACACATGATCTTGCCCAACAAACCGATCATGTAGTCGCTCAAATGCCAGGGGCTGTCAACCGGCACCCACAGATTGAGCACCGGGGCCAGCGCACAAACCCCTAGCAGCGCCGCAATGACCGCCCCCCAACCAGAGCGCGTCAGCAGCGGTCCCTTGGCGGGCCAGAGGACGATCGGTGTTGTGGTCGTCGTTGCAGTCATGGGTGGATTCCGTGTATTCCAAGGACAACTCAAGCCTGCCGCCCTTTGAGGGCGAAGATGCCCTGCGGCCGTTTCTGGATGAAGACGATGATGAACACCAGCACCGCGATCTTGGCCAATACCGCACCGGCCCAGCCTTCGATGAACTTGTTGAGCAACCCCAGCCCCAGCGCGGCATACACGGTGCCTGCGAGTTGCCCGACGCCGCCGAGCACCACCACCATGAAGCTGTCGATGATGTAGCTTTGTCCCAAATCCGGCCCCACGTTGCCGACCTGACTCAGCGCCACGCCCGCCAGGCCCGCGATGCCAGACCCCAGCGCAAAGGCGTAGGTGTCGACACGCGCCGTGTTGACCCCCATGCAAGCCGCGATCGGCCGGTTTTGCGTCACGCCACGCACGAACAGGCCCAGCCGCGTTCGACCGATGAGCAGCGCTACGGCCACCAACACCGCCAACGCGAAGCCGATGATCACAATCCGGTTCCAGGGCAGTGTGAGATCCCCCATCACCACCACACCTCCGCTCATCCAGCCGGGGCTTTCCACCGCCACGTTTTGAGCGCCAAACACACTGCGCACCCCTTGCATGAGAATGAGACTGAGCCCCCAGGTCGCCAGCAACGTCTCCAGCGGACGGCCGTAGAGCCATCGAATGACGCCCCGCTCCATCACCGCGCCCACCAGCGCCGCAGCCAAAAACGCCACAGGCAGGGCCGCGAGCAAATACCACTCGAATGCGCCCGGCAAGTACTGCCTGAAGAGCCCCTGCACCACGTAAGTGGCGTAGGCGCCAATCATGATCAGCTCGCCGTGGGCCATGTTGATCACACCCATCAACCCATAGGTGATGGCCAGACCCAGGGCCGCCAGCAGCAGGATGGAGCCCAGGCTCACCCCCGTGAACAACTGCCCAACGACCTGGGCGCGAATCAAAGCCCGGTCCACCTGAGCCAGCGCTTGCGCCAGCGCGGCCTTGACGGCGGGGTCGGACTCCTGTTCCTGGCGCTGCGCCAGCCTGGCCCGCACGCTGTCCTGCCCCACATGCGCCAGGGTCTGAACAGCCGTCACGCGTTGCGCGGCATCGCCGCCCTCCAACCACAAAGCGGCGCGGGCCTCCTCCACGGCACGCCGGGCCCGACCATCCAGACGCGAAACATTTTGGGAAGCCAACGCGTTCTCGATCCAGGGCATGACCGACGCGTCCGGCTGGGCGATCAGGCTGTCCCGCAAGCGCAGCGCTGCCTCGCGCTGCCGCCTTGCGTCATCACCCAGCAGATCCAAGCCCGCCAGCGCGCGCTCCAACGCCCCCCGCAGGCGGTTGTTGACCATCGCGCTGGTCGCTCCATCGGCCGAGGCGGGGGCGCCCGTCACCGCGTCGATGGCGGTCTCCCCCTCCACGATGAGCACCTGCTCGCCGCGCACCATCACCGCCTCGCGGGCCATGGCCCGAATCAGGGCCTCGGCCTGCGGGTCGCCGGACGTGGCCAGCCGGCCCATGACTGCGATGCGATCGGCGGTCTCGCCCTCGGCCAGGGTCAGTGCCTCCTGCGGCGTGAGCGCTCGCGCGGCGCCCGCCCATACCCACATCAGGCCCAGCCACAACACCCACAACCGGCGGCCCGCCGCCCACACGCATCGCGAACGCATCGTGACACTCCTGCTCAGGCGGACTTTTGCGGGGTGTCGGGCTTCTTGTCGTTGCCTTCGATGAAGGGACTCCAGGGCTGCGCACGCACCGGGCCTTTGGTCTTCCAGACGACGTTGAACTGGCCGTCGGCGCGCACCTCGCCAATGAACACCGGCTTGTGCAGGTGGTGATTCTTCTCGTCCATCTTGGCCTCGAATCCGTTCGGTGCCTTGAAGGTCTGACCGCGCATCGCCACACGCACCTTGTCCACATCGGTGGACTTCGCCTTTTCCACGGCCTGCTTCCACATGTGAATGCCGATGTAGGTGGCCTCCATGGGGTCATTGGTCAGCGGCCGATCCTTGTGGCCAGGGATGTTCTTGGCCTTGGCGTAAGCGGCCCACTTCTTGGTGAACTCGTCGTTGACCGGGTTTTTCAGGCTCATGAAGTAGTTCCACGCCGCCAGATGACCGACCAGCGGGCGGGTATCTACGCCGCGCAGTTCTTCCTCGCCCACGCTAAAGGCTACCACTGGCACGTCAGTGGCCTTGAGGCCTTGGTTGCCCAGCTCCCGGTAGAAGGGCACGTTGGAGTCGCCGTTGATGGTGGAGACCACGGCCGTTTTCTTGCCCTGCGACGAGAACTGCTTGATGCGGGCGATGATGGACTGGTAGTCGCTGTGGCCGAAGGGCGTGTATTCCTCCATGATGTCGCTGTCGGGGATGCCCTTGGACTTCAGGAACGCGCGCAAGATCTTGTTGGTCGTGCGCGGGTAGACGTAGTCGGTGCCGAGCAGCACGAAACGCTTGGCCGAACCCCCGTCGGCGCTCATCAGGTATTCCACCGCCGGAATCGCCTGCTGGTTGGGAGCCGCACCGGTGTAGAACACGTTGGGGCTCATTTCTTCGCCCTCGTACTGCACCGGATAGAACAGCAGACCGTTGAGCTCTTCGAACACCGGCAGCACCGATTTGCGGCTGACCGACGTCCAGCAGCCGAAAACCGCGGCCACTTTGTCTTTGGTCAGCAACTGGCGGGCGCGCTCGGCAAACAGCGGCCAGTTGGAGGCGGGGTCCACCACCACGGCTTCGAGCTTGCGCCCCAGCACGCCGCCCTTGGCGTTGATTTCTTCGACCGCCATCAGCACCGTGTCCTTCAGCACGGTTTCGGAAATCGCCATGGTGCCCGACAGGCTGTGCAACACCCCCACTTTGATGGGCGTGTTGGCGCGGGCGGGCCAAGCGGCCAGACTGCCCAGGGTGCCGACGGCCGCTGCGGCCGAAAGGGCTTTGAGGGTGGAACGACGTTTCATCATGGCAGGGCTCCAGTCGAGGTCAAGACGGTCAAGGTCAAACGAGCAATCCGACCGCGACACCACCGGTTGGACCAGCGCATCACGGACGGTTTGATGCTAGGGTTTGCCCTGATGACTGTCTGTACGCCGGGTGGCGTATGAGCCTCCGGCATGTCAGCCTGCCGCACGCTCGCTCAGGGAGGGCACACGCTGCAAGGCCATGGCTGCGGCAGCGGTTCGGGTTTCCACGCCGAGCTTGGCATGGATGCGCTCCAGGTGCTTTTTCACCGTCGCCGGACTCGCGCCCAGGATGTCGCCAATGTCACGATTGGTCTTGCCTTTGGCCACCCAGTACAGCACTTCGGCCTCGCGCGCCGTCAGGCCAAAGGTTTGCATCAGCCCCTGTAGGGCGCTGGCGTCCGAGGTTTCCTGCATCACGATCAGCCACTCGCCGCCCTCCCCGTTGGGGGCGGCGTCGGCCGGATCGCCCACGGCACGGTGCAAGCGAAACGTCAACCGCCGCGGGCCGTGGCTCAAGGTCAGGCGGGGCGGCTCCACGGGGGCAGTAGCGCCCTGCCGGACATCGGGCACGTGGCGACGCAACCATTGCAGCACGGGCTCGGGCGTCTCGGGCGCCTGGGTGCCGCAATAGCGCCACAAAAGCTCCCGGGCCAGCGGGGTCTGCCACATCAAGCGGCCATCGCGTTCCCGCACCGTCATGGTGGCATAGCCAAAGGCATCCAGAGCGTTGCGCGCCTGCTCTTGCTCCAACTCCCCACGACGCACCTGCCGCGCCGTGCGCAAATGCACCCCCATGCGGGCGATCACCTCTTGGGGTTTGACCGGCTTGGTCACGTAGTCCACCCCGCCCGCGTCCAGCGCCTGCAGCAGGTGCTCGGTCTCGGTCAACCCGGTCATGAAAATAATGGGAATGTGCGCCGTCTGCGGATCGGCCTTCAGGCGTCTGGCCACCTCGAAGCCATCCATGCCGGGCATGATGGCATCGAGCAGCACCACATCGGGCTGGGCCTGCCGCGCACGGGCGAGGGCGGCTTCGCCATCCAGGGCCACCAGAACCGTGTGCCCGGTTTCGTCCAGCGTGTCGTGCAAAACGGCCAAGTTTTCCGGCGCATCGTCCACGATCAGGACCACCGGGGGAACGTCTTCAATCTCGTGAGGGTTCCAACGCACCAAGCGCCTCCTGCAAGACCTGTTCAATCTGTTCAAACCGGAATTCACGTGCCCACACACGCAAGCGATCACCTGCGGGTCCGGGACACAGCTCGTCGAGGCAACGCACGAGGCCCCGGTAGTGGCCCAGCCGGGCAGATGCGATCAAGCCGCGCAAATCGGCCGCCGACAGCGTGCGCAAGCCCTCCCAAGACGTTTCGGGCGCCGGCGAATGCATGCGCTGGACCGGCAGGGGTGCCGATGGGGACGGCAACCACGTCAGATCGAGTCGCCGGGCGAGCCAGCGCAGCAGGTCGTCACGCCGAACGGGCTTGACGAAAAAGTCGTGCGCGTGCAAGCCGACCGGGTTGTCCAGCCCCTTGTCAAAGGCATTGGCCGACACGACGGCCCATGCCGGGGCCGGCCAGCCCTGTCCTTGGGCCAGGGCCCGGATGCGCTCGAGCGCCTGCCAGCCGTCCATGCCGGGCATGGCCAGGTCCATGAACACCGCATCGGGGCGCAGCCCGGCCTCCAGCAGGGCCAGGGCTTGTTCGCCACAGGCAGCCAAGTGCACCTCGAAGCCCAATGGGGCCAGCCAGCGTTGCAGCAATTGCCGGTCGTCTTCCTCGTTGTCCACGACCAGCAGGCAACGCCGCGGCCCGGCGTAGCCGTCCACCTGCAGCGGGCGGGCATCGGCCATCGCGAGCGCCTCGCCGTGCCATTCCGGCAGAAACAGACGCAGCCGGAATACACTGCCCCACCCCGGTGTGCTGTCAACGGTCATTTCGCCCCCCATGAGGTCGGCCAGCATCCGGGCGATGGTCAATCCCAGCCCAGCGCCATGGGCGCCCGGCTGCGCCGCGGCCAATCCCCGGGCAAACGGCTCGAACACCCGCTCCCGCTCGGCCGCAGTCATGCCAGGCCCGGTGTCGCAGACCTCGAACACCGCCATCTCGCGCACATACCGCACCCGCAAGGTCACGCCACCACGCACCGTGAACTTGACCGCATTGCCCAACAGGTTGATCAGGATCTGACGCAGCCGCCGGTCGTCGGCGCGCACGGCCTGCGGCCAGCGGGTGGGCGGCTCGAAAGCAAACGACAGTCCTTTGGCCTTGGCCTGCAGCTCGAACATGCCGGCCACATCCTGCAACAGAGCCTTGAGGTCCAGCGGCCTGACGTCGAGGGTCAGGCGGCCCGCCTCGATACGGGCAATATCGAGCGTGCCTTCGATCAGCGACAGCAGGTGCTCGCCACTGCGCAGGATGACCTGTACCGCATGGGCGCGATGGGGCGGCAGCGCAGCATCCTGCTGCAGGAGCTGGGCATAGCCCAGAATGCTGTTGAGCGGTGTGCGCAGCTCGTGGCTGATGGTGCTGACATAGCGCGTCTTGGCCTGGCTGGCCTGGTCGGCCTGTTCACGGGCCCGCTCGGCGGCCTGCTTGGCCTGCTGCAGGGCGGCATCGGTGCGGCGGTGGGATTCGATTTCCTCCATCAGCAGCCGGGTCTGCCGGTTGGATTCCTCCTGCGCCACCTCGCGGCTCTTGTGCGCCAGCACCAGCCACCAGGCGACCACGGCCGCCACCATCAGCAAAGCCGCATACACCTTGATGAATCCGGCCTGCAAGGCTGCCAGTGCTTCCTCCCCCGCCGGCAGGGCATCGACCGACAGCAGCCGGTGCCACTCGTGGCGGTACAACACGGCCAGCACCGCCGCCAACATCGGAGCGATCACCAGCATCAGCAGCAGAAAATGCCCCAAACCGGCATCGACCCGAGGCCACCAGCGTGGCGGTAACAAACGGTGCAGCACCTGCTCCCACTGACGCGAGAGGCGTGCATGGGGTTTGCACGCGTCGGCACAGCGGGCGTCGAGCGTGCAGCACAGCGAGCAAATGTCGCCCTGATAAGCTGGACAGTGCGCCATGTCCGGCGCTTCGTAAGCCGACTCGCAGACCACACAATGCTTGAGCGGTGCCAGGGCCACGTAGCGGCCATCGAGCCCGACGTCGGAGTGATCGCGATTGGCGGGCTCGGGCTGGCGGGCCAGGTAGTAGCGGCCGCGGGTGGCCCAGGCAATCAAGGGCGCGGTCAAAAATGCCGTCACCATGGCCACCACCGCCGAGAACGCCTGTGCCATCGGCCCCATCAGGCCCAAATGCGCGGCCATGCCCAGCGCCGACGCCAGCGTCATGGCCCCCACCCCCACGGGGTTGACGTCGTACAGATACGCCCGCTTGAACTCGATGCCACGCGGCGACCAGCCCAAAGGCTTGTTGATGACGAGATCGGCCACCACCGCCATGATCCACGCGATGGCGATGTTGGCATACAGGCCCAGCACATCGCCCAGGGCCTCGAACACGTTCATCTCCATGAGCATGAAGGCGATGGCCGTGTTGAACACCACCCACACCACCCGGCCTGGGTGATGGTGGGTCAGCCGGGAGAAAAAATTGCTCCACGCCAAGGAGCCTGCGTAAGCATTGGTGACGTTGATCTTGAGCTGCGACACCACCACGAACAGCGCCGTGGCCGCCACGGCCCAGCCGTGGGGCAACAGGTATTCGTAAGCGGCCAGGTACATCTGGTTCGGGTCCACCGCACGTTCGGCGCCCCCACCGTAGCTGAGCACCAGATGGGCCAGCAACACACCGCCCAGCATTTTCAGCACGCCAATCACCACCCAGCCGGGGCCGCCGGCCACCACGCCCAGCCACCAGCGCCCCCGGGTGCGCTGGGTGGGCGGAGGCATGAAGCGCAAATAGTCGGCCTGCTCCCCCATCTGGGTGATCAGTGCCACCCCCACCGTCAGCGCCGCCCCAAACAAGTGCCACTGAAATGCACCGCCTTCGCCATCCGCCCCAGCATAGTGCGCCACCGCGGAAAACGCCTCCGGGTCCAGCCACGCCACGGCGACGAACGGCACGACCATCATCACCAGCCACAGGGGCTGCGTCCAGACCTGAAAGCGGCTGATGACCGACACCCCGTGCGTGACCAGCGGAATCACCACCAGGGCGCAGATCAGGTAGCCCCAAGCGGGCGGTATACCCAGCGCCAACTCCAGCGCATAGGCCATCACCGCGGCTTCGAGCGCGAAAAAGATGAAGGTAAACGACGCATAGATGAGCGAGGTGATGGTGGACCCGATGTAACCGAACCCGGCACCGCGCGTCAGCAGGTCCATGTCCACGCCATAGCGGGCGGCGTAGACACTGATGGGCAATCCCGCCAAGAAAATGATCAACCCGGTGACCACGATGGCCCAAAAGGCGTTCAGAAACCCATACTGCACCAGCAACGTGGCCCCCACCGCCTCCAGGATGAGAAACGAGGCCACGCCAAACGCCGTGTTGGCCACCCGCCACTCCGACCATTTGCGAAACCGCTGCGGGGTGAAGCGCAGGGCGTAGTCTTCCAGCGTCTCGCTGGCCACCCAGCTGTTGTAATCCCTCCGCACCTTGACGATGCGCTGGACAGGAACGGCATGTTCGACGGCTTCGGGCTTCACGCCTGCTCCGGGTGCAGCTTTCGTGCCATGCGCCATCCAGCGTATGGCGACCTGTCACGGTCAACAGGCATACTGCCCGAACCTAGGCACGCATATTGCAAGAGCCAGCCCATGGAACTCTCCCCCCGCGACAAAGACAAGCTGCTCATCTTCACCGCCGCGCTGCTGGCCGAGCGCCGGCGCGCGCGCGGGCTCAAGCTCAACTACCCCGAGGCGGCGGCCCTGATCAGCGCCTATGTGATGGAAGGGGCCCGCGACGGCAAGACGGTGGCCGAGCTCATGAGCGAAGGCCGCACCGTGCTCAGCCGCACCGACGTCATGGAGGGCGTGCCGGAGATGCTCGCCGACATCCAGGTCGAGGCGACCTTCCCCGACGGCACCAAGCTCGTCACCGTGCACCAGCCCATCGTCTGAACCGCTCCAGGAACCCCGATATGCCCTTCACCGCCAAGCTCCCCCGCCTGCTCGCCCCGGCCCTGACCTGGCTGACCCACGCGGCCCATGCACACGAGGGCCACGGCCTGCCCGGCGCCCACTGGCACGCCACCGACGTGCTGGGCTTCGTGGGTCTGGCCGCGGCCATCGGTGCGGTCATCTGGTTCACCCGCAAATGAGGGAGCGCCCATGATCCCCGGCGAGCTTTTCATCGACGCGGGCGAGCACCCGCTCAACCCCGGGCGGCGCACCGTCACCGTGGTGGTGGTCAACACAGCCGACCGCCCCATCCAGGTCGGCTCGCACTACCACTTTGCCGAAACCAATGCCGCGCTGTCGTTCGACCGCGCCGCCGCGCGCGGCATGCGTCTGAACATCGCCAGCGGGACCGCCGTGCGCTTCGAGCCCGGCCAGCAGCGCACCGTCGAACTGGTGGACTACGCTGGCGCCCGCGCCGTGTACGGCTTTCGCGGCCTGGTGCAAGGAGCGTTGTGATGGCCAGCATTTCCCGCCGCGCCTATGCCGAGATGTTCGGCCCCACCGTGGGCGACCGGGTGCGCCTGGGTGACACCGCCCTGGTCATCGAAGTCGAGCGCGACCACACCCTGCAAGCCGGCGGCTATGGGGAGGAGGTCAAGTTTGGTGGCGGCAAGACCATCCGCGACGGCATGGGCCAGAGCCAGCGCAGCCGCGCCCAGGGCGCGGTCGATCTGGTCATCACCAACGCCCTCATCGTGGACCACTGGGGCATCGTCAAGGCCGACATCGGCGTCAAGGACAGCCGCATCGTCGGCATCGGCAAGGCCGGCAACCCCGACGTGCAGCCGGGCGTGGACATCGTCATCGGCCCGGGCACCGAAATCCTGGCCGGCGAAGGCCTGATCGTCACCGCCGGCGGCTACGACAGCCACATCCACTTCATCTGCCCGCAGCAGATCGAAGAGGCGCTCATGTCCGGCATCACCACCATGACGGGCGGCGGCACGGGCCCCGCCACCGGCACCAACGCCACCACCTGCACGCCAGGGCCGTGGCACATCGAGCGCATGCTGCAGGCGGCGGATGCCTTCCCCATGAACCTGGGTTTTTTGGGCAAGGGCAACGCCAGCCAGCCGCAGGGGCTGATGGAGCAGGTGGAGGCCGGCGCCATCGGAATGAAGCTGCACGAGGACTGGGGCACCACCCCGGCCGCCATCGACGCCTGCCTGGACGTGGCGGAGCAGACCGACACCCAGATCTGCATCCACACCGACACGCTCAACGAAAGCGGCTTCGTGGAGGACTCCATCGCCGCCTTCAAGGGCCGCACCATCCACACCTTCCACTGCGAAGGCGCGGGCGGCGGCCACGCGCCCGACATCCTCAAGGTGGTGGGCGAAGCCAATGTGCTGCCCTCCTCCACCAACCCCACGCGGCCCTACACCGTCAACACGCTGGAAGAGCACGTGGACATGCTGATGGTGTGCCACCACCTGGACGCCTCCATCGCCGAGGACCTGGCCTTTGCCGAAAGCCGCATCCGCAAGGAAACCATCGCCGCCGAGGACATCCTGCACGACCTGGGCGCCATCAGCATCATGAGCAGCGACAGCCAGGCCATGGGCCGGGTGGGCGAGGTCATCTGCCGCACCTGGCAGACCGCGCACAAGATGAAGGTGCAGCGCGGCTGGCTGCCCCCCACGCCGGGCCGCGACGAGCCGGTGGAGCAAAACGACCGCAACGACAACTTCCGCGTCAAGCGCTACATCGCCAAATACACCCTCAACCCCGCCATTGCGCACGGCGTCAGCCACATCGTCGGCTCGGTGGAGGTGGGCAAATGGGCCGACCTGGTGCTATGGAAGCCGGCTTTCTTCGGCATCAAGCCCGCGCTCGTCCTCAAGGGCGGCATGATCGCCGCCGCCGCCATGGGCGACCCCAACGCCTCCATCCCCACGCCGCAGCCGGTGCACTACCGGCCGATGTTTGGCAGCTTCGGCGCAGCCCTGCACAAAACGTCGCTGACCTTCGTGTCCCAGGCCGGGCTGGCCGCGGGCATCGGCCAGCGCTACGGCCTGCAGAAACCGCTGGTGGCCGTGCAGGGCTGCCGCACCATCGGCAAGCGCGACATGGTGCTCAACGACTACGCGCCGCGCATGGACATCGACCCGCAGACCTACGCCGTGCGCGCCGACGGGGTGCTGCTGACCTGCGAGCCCGCCGCCGAGCTGCCGCTGGCCCAGCGCTATTGCCTGTTCTGAACGCCGCCATGTTGACCGCCGCCCGCCTCATCCCCCGTGGCCAGGGCCTGGCCCCCGCCCTGCTCGACCGCAGCGCCTGGATCAGCCTGGACTGGGATCAGCGCCAGAAAAGCCGCTTCGACTGCGACGACTCGCACGGGCGCCGGGTGGGGGTGTTTCTGGCACCCGGCACGGTGCTGCGCGGCGGGGATGTGCTGCTCACCGAGGACGGGGCGCTGCTGCGCGTGCAGGCGGCCGCCCAGCCCGTCCTGCGCGTGACCCCATGCCCCGAACACGGCACCCCGCTGGACCTGCTGCGCGCGGCCTACCACCTGGGCAACCGGCATGTGCCGCTGGAGGTGCAAGCCGATCACCTGAAGCTCGAACCCGACCCGGTGCTGGCCGACATGCTGCGGCAGATGCACCTGATCGTGACCAAAACACGGGAGCCGTTCGAACCCGAAGCCGGGGCCTATGCCGCTCACTCCCATGGGCATCGCCACGGGCATTCCCACGAACACACCCACGGCCACCCGCACAACCTGCCCCCGCCGTGAGCACCCCGCCCGTGGCCGCCTCATCGACCCTTTTGCCCCTGCTCTGGCTGGCCTCGCCCGCCCTGCCGGTGGGCGCTTTCTCGTATTCCGAGGGGCTGGAAGCGGCGGTGGAGGCCGGCTGGGTGCATGACGAGGCCAGTGCCGGCGACTGGATCGAGGATCAATTGCACCTGAGCCTCGCCCGCGCCGATCTGCCCGCCACGGCCCGCGCCTGGTCCGCCGCGCGCGCGGGGGATGCGGCCGCCCTGCGGGCACTGGACGACTGGGTGCGGCACAGCCGCGAGACCGCCGAGCTGCGGCTGCAAACCGAACAGATCGGCCACGGGCTGTGGGCCTGGTTGGACAGCCTGGATGCGCGCCCGGCCGGCTGGTGGCCCCACCCCACGCCCCCGACCCAGCCGGTCGCGCTGGGGATGGCCCTGGCCGTGCAGGCCCATCCCGACACGCCGCTTGCGGATGCGCTGGCGGCCATCGCCTTCGGGTGGGCGGAAAACGCCGTGCAGGCGGCCATCAAAGCCGTTCCCCTGGGCCAGGCCGCCGGCCAGCGCATCCTGCGCCGGCTCGTCCAGCAGATCCCAGCCGCCGTCGACGACGCGTGCCGCCGCAGCCACGACGCCGACCCGCTGGCCCTGCAGGCCTATACCCCCGGGCTGGGCGTGCTGTCCAGCCGCCACGAAACCCAGTACTCGCGCCTCTTCCGCTCATGAACGCCCCCCTCGTCCCCCCCGCTGCCGCCCTGCACCACATCCCCGGCCGCACCAAACGGCTGCCCCCGCTGCGCGTCGGCATCGGCGGGCCGGTCGGCTCCGGCAAAACCACGCTGCTGGAGATGCTGTGCAAGGCGATGCGCAACCGCTGGGACCTCGTCGCCATCACCAACGACATCTACACCAAGGAAGACCAACGCCTGCTCACCCTCAGCGGCGCGCTGCCACCGGAGCGCATCCTCGGCGTGGAGACCGGCGGCTGCCCGCACACCGCCATCCGCGAGGACTGCTCCATCAACCTGGAGGCCATCGACCGCATGCTGCGCCAGTTCCCCAACGCCGACATCGTGTTCGTCGAAAGCGGCGGCGACAACCTGGCCGCCACCTTCAGCCCGGAGCTGTCCGACCTGACGATTTACGTGATCGACGTCGCCGCCGGCGAAAAAATCCCCCGCAAAGGCGGCCCCGGCATCACCAAGAGCGACTTGTTCGTCATCAACAAGACCGACCTCGCCCCCCACGTCGGCGCCAACCTGGACGTGATGGCCGCCGACACCGCCCGCATGCGGCCCGACCCGCAGCGCCGTCCCTGGGTGATGACCAACCTCAAGACCCTGCAAGGCGTGGACGAGGTGGTGGCGTTCATCGAACGGCGCGGGCTGCTCACCGCCTGAGCGCAGGGCTGGACTTCCGCAGCCACTACACTGCGGACATGGCCACCACCTACTTTGCCACCCTGCCAGAGCCATGGGGCTGGGTCGTCTCTGCCGTGCTGGGGCTCATCGTCGGCAGCTTCCTCAACGTCGTGATCCACCGCCTGCCGCGCATGCTGGAGCGCCGCTGGGCGGCCGAATGCGCCGCGCTGCAAGCGCCCGCCGCAGGCGGCACCGGGGATGCGGCCGCCCCAGCCCCGGAACGCTACGACCTGCTGGCGCCGCGCTCGCACTGCCCGGCGTGCCACACCCCCATCCGCTGGTACCACAACATTCCGGTACTGAGCTGGCTGGCGCTGCGCGGCCGTTGTGCGGCGTGCGCAGCGCCTATCTCCTGGCGGTACCCGCTGGTCGAGGGGCTGACCGGTCTGGCCTTCGCCCTGGTGTTTGCCCGCCACGGGGCCGGCGCGGCCACCGTCGCGTGGTGGGGTTTCATGGCGGCCGTGCTGGCCCTGGCCTTCATCGACTGGGACACGACGCTGCTGCCGGACGACATCACGCTGCCGCTGGTCTGGGCCGGTCTGATCGCCGCGGCCACCGGCCTGAGCGGCGTTGCGCTGCCCGATGCGCTGTGGGGCGCCGTTGCCGGCTATCTGTCGCTGTGGAGCGTCTACTGGGCATTCAAGCTGCTTACCGGCAAGGAGGGCATGGGCTACGGTGACTTCAAACTGCTGGCCGCGCTGGGAGCGTGGCTGGGCTGGTCCGCGCTGATTCCGCTGGTGCTGGTGGCCTCGGCCCTGGGCGCCGTCGTCGGGCTGCTCATGAAGGCTTCCAACGCCCTGCGCGAAGGCCGCTACGTGCCCTTCGGGCCCTTTCTGGCCTTTGGCGGTCTGCTGGTGTGGGGGGTGGGGCCGCAGCGCCTGCTGGGCGCGCTGGGGTTGTGATGGGCACGCCCCTGCGCATCGGGCTGACCGGCGGCATCGGCAGCGGCAAAAGCACGGTCGCGGCCATGCTCGCCGCGCTGGGCGCGACCGTGGTGGATGCGGACGCCATCTCCCGCGCCAGCACCGCGCCGGGCGGCGCCGCGATCGAGCCGATCCGGCAGGCCTTCGGCGATGCCTTCATCACGCCTGCGGGTGCGCTGGACCGCGACCGCATGCGCGCGCGGGTGTTCAGCGACGCCGACGCCAAGGCGCGGCTGGAGGCCATCATCCACCCCCTGGTGCGGGCCGAGATCGACCGCCGCATCGCCGCCTGCACGGCCGACGCCATCGTGCTGGACCTGCCGCTGCTGGTGGAGTCGGCGGCATGGCGGCAGCGCTGCGACCGGGTGTGGGTGGTCGACTGCACGCCGCAGACGCAAATCCGCCGCGTCATGGCCCGCAACGGCTGGCCGCGTGAGCAGGTGCTGGCCGTGCTCGCCCAGCAGGCCAGCCGGGCCCAACGGCTGGCCGCGGCCGACGTGGTGATCGACAACGACGACGTCGATCTGGACACCCTGCGCGAGCGCGTGCGGCGCGCGTGGGAAGCGCGGGGATTGCCGCTATGATGCCCGCGTGATCCTGTACGAATACCCCTTCAACGAGCGCATCCGCACCTATCTGCGTCTGGAGCACCTGCTGCGGCGGCTCGCCGAACTGGTGGCGCGCACGCACCCGCTGGATCACCACTACGCGATCCAGACGCTGTTCGAGATCGTGGACGTCGGCGCCCGCGCCGACCTCAAAACCGAGATCCTGAAAGACCTGGAGCGCCACAAGCAGATCTTCAACGGCTATCGGGGCAACCCCGCCATCTCGGAGGCGGCGCTGGACCAGTTCATCGCCCGCATCGACACCTGCTATGCGGCCCTGCGCGACGACGAGGGCAAGGCGGGCCATTCGCTAGCCGGCATCGAGTGGCTGACGGCCATTCGCAACCGCATCGCCATCCCCGGCGGCACTTGCGAGTTCGACCTGCCCGCCTACCACGACTGGCAACACCGTCCGGTCGAGCAGCGGCAGGCCGATCTGGCCCGCTGGGCGGGCGAGATCGCCTGCCTGGCCGAACCCGTGCATCTGCTGCTGCGGCTGCTGCGCGAATCGGGTCTGGCGCAAAAGGTCTATGCCACGCACGGCCAATACCAGCAAAGCCTGCCGCAAAGCCGCACCTTCCAATTGCTGCGCGTGTGGCTGGACCCCGCGCTGCAGCTGATCCCCGAGATCAGCGGCAACCGGCTGCTGTTTTCGGTGCGGCTGCTGCGGCGCACCGACGACGGCCGGCTGGAGCACGCCGCCGACGCCGAGGCCGAGTTCGAAGTCCACCTGTGTGCCTGATGCCGGCCAGCGCCCCGATGACGCAGCCCTTTGCCGCCCGCACCGTCACCTGCCCCGCCTGCGGGGGACCATCGCGCTACGCCCCCGACAACCCCTGGCGCCCCTTTTGCAGCGAGCGCTGCAAGCAACTGGACCTGGGCGCCTGGGCCAGCGAGCGCTTTCGCGTGCCCGACCCGACACCCCCCGATCCGGGCGAGCTGTCCGACGGCCGCATCCCCTCGTGATCGCGCGGGCCGCGCCGTGAACCGCCTCACCCTCGAACGCCGGCAGGTCTGGATCTATGCCGCGGCCATCGCGGCGGGCCTGTTCGCCGGCGGCGCCTGGCCCGACACCGCCCCCGTGCTGGAGGCGTGGCTGTGGCCCTCCCTGGCGCTGCTGCTGTACGTGACCTTCGTGCAGGTGCCGCTGTGGCATGTGCGCGATGCGTTCCGCGACCACCGCTTCATCGCGGCGATGCTGGTGGGCAACTTCGTCGTCTTGCCGGTGGTCGTGGCGGTGCTGCTCGCGGGGCTGCCGCCCGACCCCGCGGTGCGCCTGGGCGTGGCGATGGTGCTGCTCGTGCCCTGCACCGACTGGTTCATCACCTTCAGCCAACTGGGCGGGGCCAATGTCGCACGCGCCATCGCGACCACCCCCATCAACCTGCTGCTCCAACTGGCGCTGCTGCCGGTGTATTTGTGGTTGCTGCTGGATGCGCAGCCCCTCGTCGGGTGGGGATTGACGGACATCGCGCCCGCCCTGGGCGTCGTGGCCGTGGCCCTGCTGCTGGCGGCCGCGTCGGAGCGCTGGATCGAAGCCCGGCCCACCCGGCATGCGTGGCGGAAACGGCTGGTGTGGTGGCCGGTTCCGCTGCTGGCCGTGGTGGTGTTTTTGATTGCGGGTGTCCAGGCCCATGCGGCCTGGGACGCTTTCGGCTCGCTGGCCGGGGTCGTCCCCGTCTTCGTCGTCTTTCTGCTGCTGGGCGGGGCCATCGCCAAGGTGCTGGCCCGCCTGATGCGACTGCCGCGCGATCAGGGCCGAACGCTCGCCTTCAGTCTGGGCACACGCAACTCCTTCGTCGTGCTGCCGTTCGCCCTCGCCCTGCCCCCGGGGTGGGAGGTGGTCGCCCTGATCATCGTCCTGCAATCGCTGGTGGAGCTGGTGGGGATGGTGTTCTACCTGTGGTGGATTCCCCGCCACCTGTTCCGGTGAACGGATCAGGCGTTGGCCTGAGCGGTCTCGGGGCCACCCTCTTGCGCCATCCAGCGCAGCAGCGGCCACGTGCCGGGCAGCACCGGCGTCACCGTCACCGGCAGCGTCTGCCAGGCAAACGCCTGCCCCTCGTGCATCTGCAGCTCGCCGCGCCAGTCGAACACGCGGCAGACGTGCAGCCGCACGCGCGCGTGCGGGTAGTCGGCCTCCAGCACGCGCCACGGGTGCGCCGACCCGATCGTCACGCCGATCTCTTCCTGCAGCTCGCGGCGCAGCGCCTGCTCCACCGTCTCGCCCGGCTCTACCTTGCCGCCGGGGAACTCCCAGTGCCCGGCGTAGGCCTTGCCGGGTGGGCGCGTGGTCAGCAGAAAGCGCCCGTCGCGGTCGAACAGCACGCCGACCGCCACGTCCACCACCGGGCGCGGGCCGGGCGCGCGCGGCCGGTCGGCATCGACCACCAGCACCTCGTCCGGCGCCGGCGCGGCGGGCGCGGTCATGCCCCCTCCGTTGGCGTGCGACCCGCCCAGTCGCGCGCGAACTGGTAGGCCACGCGCCCGCTGCGCGCGCCGCGCTCCAGCGCCCACACCAGCGCGGCGCGGCGCGCCTCGTCCCACTGCGCCTCGGGCACCCCGTAGGCGGCGAGCCACTGCCGCACCACGGCCAGGTATTCGTCCTGGCTGAACGGGTAAAAGCTCACCCACAGGCCGAAGCGCTCCGACAGCGAGACCTTCTCCTCCACCGCCTCGCCCGGGTGCAGTTCGCCGTCGTCGCCGTAGGTGGCGGCGAGGTTGTCGCGCATCTTCTCCGGCAGCAGGTGGCGGCGGTTGCTGGTGGCGCAGATCAGCACGTTGGGGCTGGCGGCGGCCACCGAGCCGTCGAGGATCGACTTCAGCGCCTTGTAGCCCGGCTCGCCCTCCTCGAAGCTCAGGTCGTCGCAGAAGACGAGGAAGCGCTCCGGCCGCGGCGCCACCACCTCGACGATGTCGGGCAGGTCGGTGAGGTCGGCCTTGTCCACCTCGATCAGGCGCAGGCCCTCCCCGGCGTAGGCGTTCAGGCAGGCCTTGATCAGCGAGCTCTTGCCGGTGCCGCGCGCACCGGTCAGCAGCACGTTGTTGGCCGGCACCCCGCGCACGAAGCGCTCCAGGTTGCGCTGCACCTTGGCCTTCTGGTCGTCGATGGCCTGCAGGTCGTCCAGCCGGATCGCGGCCACGTGCCGCACCGGCTCCAGCACGCCGTGCGCCCCGCGCTTGCGGTAGCGGAACGCCACCGAGGCACTCCAATCGGGGGCGCAGAGCGGCTGCGGCAGGATGGCCTCGATGCGGTCGATCAGCGCCTCGGCGCGCGCCAGCAACCGTTCGAATCGTTCGTTCATCAGCTCAAGGGGCTCAGCTGCGGTAGTCGGCGTTGATGCTGACGTAGTCGTGGCTCAGGTCGCACGTCCACACGGTCTCCGCGGCCGTGCCGCGCCCGAGGTCCACGCGCACGGTGATCTCGCTTTGCTTCATCACGCGCTGGCCGTCCTCCTCGCGGTAGGCCGGGTGACGCCCGCCGCGGGTGACCACGTGCACGTCGTCCAGGAACAGCTCGATGCGCCCCTGGTCCAGGTCCTCGATGCCGGCGTAGCCCACCGCCGCCAGGATGCGGCCGAGGTTGGGGTCGCTGGCGTAGAAGGCGGTCTTGACCAGCGGCGAGTGCGCGATGGCGTAGGCGGCCTTCAGGCATTCCTCGGCGTCGCGCCCGCCCTCCACGCGCACGGTGATGAACTTGGTCGCCCCCTCGCCGTCGCGCACGATGGCGTGCGCCAGCTCGCGCGCGACGTCCGTGACCGCCGCCTGCAGGGCCTGGCCAGCGGGACTGTCCAGCGACGTGATGCGCGGCAGGGCCGCGCGCCCGGTGGCCATCACGATGAAGGAATCGTTGGTGGAGGTGTCGCCATCGACCGTGATGCGGTTGAATGAGCCGTCGGCGGCGCGGCGGGCCAGCTCCCCGATCAGCTCCGGGGCCACCGGCGCGTCGGTGGCCACGAAGCCCAGCATCGTCGCCATGTTCGGCCGGATCATGCCGGCGCCCTTGGCAATGCCGGTCACCGTCACCGGCAC
Organism: Tepidimonas fonticaldi; assembly: GCF_007556755.1. GTDB lineage: Bacteria > Pseudomonadota > Gammaproteobacteria > Burkholderiales > Burkholderiaceae_C > Tepidimonas > Tepidimonas fonticaldi. Next base: position 30,618 of record NZ_VJOO01000026.1, read on the forward strand.
GCCGTCGATCGTGACGCGCCGGCTGGCGGCCTTCGGCACGGTGTCGGTGGTCATGATGCCTTCGGCGGCGCGCAGCCAGTGCGCGCCATCGTCCGCCGCGTCGGCCAGCGCCGCCGGCAGGCCCGCCACGATGCGCTCGACCGGCAACGGCTCCATGATGACGCCGGTGGAAAACGGCAACACCTGCTGCGGCGCCACGCCGAGCCGCTGCGCCAGCGCGATGCAGACCGCGCGCGCGTCGATCAGGCCCTGTTCGCCGGTGCCGGCGTTGGCGCAGCCGGTGTTGACCACCAGCGCGCGGATGCCCTGCCCCGCAGCCAGGTGCTCGCTGCAGACCTGCACCGGCGCGGCGCAGTAGCGGTTGCGGGTGAAGACGCCGCCCACCGCGCTGCCTTCGTCGAGCAGCATGACGGTGAGATCCTTGCGGTTGGGCTTGCGCACGTGCGCCTCGGCCACGCCCAGGCGCAGGCCGGGCACGGGCAACAGGTCAGCAGCGCCCGGGGGTGTGTACTGTACAGCCATGCCTCTATCGTAGCCGATGGCGCAGCGGCCCCCGCCCCGGACCCCCGCAGCGGTCAGGTGGTCAGGTGGTCAGAAGGTGTCCCAATCGCCATCGTCGGCCTTGGCCGACGCGCTGCCCGTCGCGGCGGGCGGCAAGGGGGCGGCGGCCGGGGTGGAACGCGGTTTGGACGCCCCCGCCGGCGCAGCCACCCGAGCGGGCGACGGCTTGGGGGCTGCGGGCGCGAGCGCGGGCCGGGACGGTAGGCACGCAAGACCGCGTATACCCTACTCCACCCCGTATGTCCGAGGTGCACGTCGCCCAAGGCTCACAGAGCCGGTCAGCTCAACCGACCGTGGCAGTGCTTGTACTTCTTGCCGCTGCCGCAAGGGCACGGGTCGTTGCGGCCCACGCGCGGCAGGGCGGCGCCCCCCGCCTTGTTGAGCAGCCCCTGATCGGCGGTGGTTTCGGCCTCGCCGGTTTCGGTGGGTGCGGTGTAAGTGACATTGCTCAGGCGCTCGGCGTCCTGCTCCAGGCGCTCGGCGGCGTCGCTCACCTGCTCGGGCGATTGCACCTTCACATTCATCAGCACGCGCGTGACTTCGTTGCGCACGCCATCGAGCATCTGCGCAAAGAGCTGGAACGCCTCGCGCTTGTACTCCTGCTTGGGCTGCTTCTGCGCATAGCCGCGCAGGTGGATGCCCTGGCGCAGGTAGTCCAGCGCGCTCAAGTGGTCGCGCCAGTGGCTGTCCAGGGTTTGCAGCAGCACCACCCGCTCGAAGGGGGTGAACGCCGCGCGGCCCGCGAGCGCCACCTTGGCCTCGTAGGCGGCGTGGCCCGCCTCGACGACCCGGCGCACGATGTCCTCGTCGTCCATGGCCTCGGCGCGCTCCAGCTCGCCGACCAGATCGACGGCCAGCCCGTACTCCTCGGCCAGGACCTGTTGCAGGCCGGGCACGTCCCACTGTTCCTCCACGCTGCCGGCCGGCACGTACTGGCGGACCAGATCGGTCAAGCAGCCCTCGCGCAGCGCCGCGACCTGCGCCGACAGGTCCTCGGCATCGAGGATGTCGTTGCGCTGCTGGTAGATGACCTTGCGCTGGTCGTTGGCGACGTCGTCGTACTCGAGCAACTGCTTGCGGATGTCGAAGTTGCGCGCCTCGACCTTGCGCTGCGCGCTCTCGATGGAGCGGGTGACGATGCCGGCTTCGATGGCCTCGCCTTCCGGCATCTTGAGGCGGTCCATGATGGCGCGCACCCGGTCGCCGGCGAAGATGCGCATCAGCGGATCGTCCAGGCTCAGGTAGAAGCGGCTGGAACCCGGGTCGCCCTGACGGCCGGCACGGCCGCGCAACTGGTTGTCGATGCGGCGGCTTTCGTGCCGCTCGGTACCGATGATGCGCAGGCCGCCCAGGGCCTTGACCTTCTCGTGGTCGGCCTGCCACTGCGAGCGCAACGCCTCGATGCGTTGGGCGCGCGTGGCCTCGTCCAGGGACGCATCGGCCTCGACGGCGGCGATCATCTTTTCCAGGTTGCCGCCGAGCACGATGTCCGTGCCGCGGCCGGCCATGTTGGTGGCGATGGTGATCGCGCCCGGGCGGCCGGCCTGGGCGATGATCTCGGCCTCGCGCGCGTGCTGCTTGGCGTTGAGCACCTCGTGCGGCAGCCCCTCGCGCTGCAGCAGTTGGGCGATGACCTCGGAGTTCTCGATCGACGAGGTGCCCACCAGCACGGGCTGGCCGCGCTCGTGGCAGTCGCGAATGTCGGCAATGACGGCCTGGTACTTCTCGGCCGTGGTCTTGTAGACGCGGTCCTGCTCGTCGCGGCGCTGGCTGGGCCGGTTGGGCGGGATGACCACCGTTTCCAGTCCGTAGATCTCCTGGAACTCGTACGCCTCGGTGTCGGCGGTGCCGGTCATGCCGGCCAGCTTGCTGTACAGGCGGAAGTAGTTCTGGAACGTGATCGAGGCCAGCGTCTGGTTCTCGGGCTGGATGGCCACGCCCTCCTTGGCCTCCACCGCCTGGTGCAGGCCGTCGCTCCAGCGCCGCCCCACCATCAGGCGGCCGGTGAACTCGTCGACGATGACGATCTCGCCGTTTTGCACCACGTAATGCTGGTCGCGGTGGTACAGGTGCTGGGCCTTGAGCGCCGTCACCAGGTGATGCAGCAGGGTGATGTTGGCCGGGTCGTACAGCGACGCGCCCTCGGGCAGCAGACCGGCGCGCGCCAGCAGTTGCTCGGCGTGCTCGTGCCCTTGCTCGGTCAGGTGGATCTGGTGCGACTTTTCGTCGAGCGTGAAGTCACCGGGCTTGATCACCCCCTCGCCCGTGCGGGGGTCGGCCTCCCCCTCCTGCCGGGTCAGGGCCGGCACCAGCGTCTTGATGCGCTGGTACAGCTCCGTATGGTCTTCGGCCTGGCCGCTGATGATGAGCGGCGTGCGCGCCTCGTCGATCAGGATGGAGTCCACCTCGTCGACGATGGCGTAGTTCAGGCCGCGCTGCACCCGGTCGCGCGCCTCGTACACCATGTTGTCGCGCAGGTAATCGAAGCCGTATTCGTTGTTGGTGCCGTAGGTGATGTCGGCGGCGTAGGCGGCCTGCTTCTGCTCGCGCGGCATCTGGGGCAGGTTGACCCCCACGCTCAGGCCCAGCCACTGGTAGAGCTTGCCCATCCACTGGGCATCGCGGCTGGCCAGGTAGTCGTTGACGGTGACGACGTGCACGCCCTTGCCGGTCAGGGCGTTGAGGTACACCGGCAGCGTGGCCGTCAGCGTCTTGCCCTCGCCGGTGCGCATCTCGGCGATCTTGCCCTGGTGCAGCGCGATGCCGCCCATCAGCTGCACGTCGAAGTGGCGCATCTTCATGACGCGCTTGCTGGCCTCGCGCACCGTGGCAAACGCCTCGGGCAGCAGGGCGTCGAGCGACTCGCCGTTGGCCAGCCGCTGGCGGAACTCGGCCGTTTTGGCCTGCAACTGCTCGTCGCTCAGCGCGGCGAACGTCGGCTCCAGCGCATTGATGCGCGCCACCGTTTTGCGGTAACCCTTGAGCAGCCGATCGTTGCGGCTGCCGAAAATCTTGGTCAGGAACGGGATGGCCATACAAACCCCGCCGCGCGACCGCCCGGGGGCAGGCGCGGCTCAAGCAATTCTCGGATCGCTCCGCCAGCGGCGAAGCGCCATGACGCGCAGCCCGGGGGCTTGCGCACCCGGGACCGACAGTGCGGGCATTGTAGCCCCGCCTGCCCGGGGCTACCGGACGGGCATTCAGGACGCCTCGCGCCCCTGCACCCGCACCTGCAGGGTCTGCACCTCGCCGCCTGCGGAGCGGGCCGCCGCCAGCAACACCGGCGCGAGCTGCCGCACCTTGGCCGCCACCGACGGGTTGGCTGCGAGCAGGCACCACACCCCATCCTCCAACGGCCCGGCGGTCACCCGCTCGCGCAGCAGGGGGGGCAAATGCACGGCCACCCGCTGGAGCAGCCGCCGCGACACCCAGGCGCGCTCGGCCACATCGGCCAGCACGGGGTTGGCACGCACGGCCTGCTGCAGCGTCAACACGGACATGGATGGCCCCTCTCGCCGGCAGCGCTCACCCGCTTCACTGCGGTGCCTGGCCCACGGCGTCGCGCAGGCATTTCTGCGTGAAACTGGTCTTGGCCGCGCCAGCCAGCTTCTTTTCTGCCGCCCGGGCGTCGCAGGCGGTCTGGGCGTCTTGTTCGCACTTTTTCAGGAACGACGTCTTGGCGGCGCCCGCCAGCTTCTTCTGGGCCGCGGCCGCGTGGCAGGTGGGGCCTGCGCCATCGGCCGCAGTGGCGGCCCAGGCCGGGCTGGCCGCCAGGGCCAGCGCCGTGGCGCCGGTGATCAAACCCGTGGCGAGACGAAGGGACAGAATGCGCATGGGACGACTCCAGACGGTTGGGGCCGACACCCTGCCGGCCCCAGGCGGACAGTCTACGCCAGGATGCGCCCTTTGCCACGCCCAGTGGACCCCCACGCTGGCACCCAGACCGTGGCTCAGGGCGTGGGGCGCAGGCGCAGCAGCCGCCCGTCCGGCGCGTCGGTCAGCACATACATGTCGTGTCCCGGCTGATTGGTAACACGTCTGTTGAACAGTTCGGGGTGTGATCGCTGCCATTGTTTCATGGCCTGGATGGGGCTGACGTGCCCCAAGGCTTTCTGTGGCAGTTGGTGATTGTACAGCCAGACATACCGCAGGATGGTGGCCTCAAGTTCTTCGCCGCAATGGAAGTGATGGGTGCGCAGGATGTCGGCGATGCGCCCGTTGAAGCGTTCAACCATGCCGTTGGTCTGCGGGTGTTTTGGGCGGGTCAGGCGATGCTCAATGCCTAGCTCCTCGCAGAGCTGATC
>NZ_VJOO01000027.1 GCF_007556755.1 Tepidimonas fonticaldi
AAGGAGTGGAAATCGGCGATGAACCAGTTCGCGATACTATACGGCGACCGCTTCACCCTCGCACCACGCTGAACGACACGAGGACAGATTCAGAAACCGCCCCACACACAAAAAACAGGACATCCCCGGGCACAGGTCTGGTTTCCACGTGAGCCGGCCGAGATGCCGATCACCGAGATGACCAAGGTGGCTGGCAACTACGGCTACACGCTGACCTTGCTGGTGATGCCGGAGGCGGAGAGGCGTTGGCGACGGCGCGATGAGGACGAGGAGCCGGTGGAGGATAGCTATGATCGTTTCATCTCCCGAGGGCAGAAGCCGTATTGATTCACCCCTGCCCAAACCGATCCGCCAACCACGGCTGCCGATCTCTCTTGGCGTCCCACCAGACCTTCCACCAGTGCGTGGTCTGGACGTAATGGCGAAAGTTGTCCGCCAATTCCAACAGTAGGCCTTCCAGCCCTTCGGTGGGGGCGAAGGTGCTGCTGCCGATGGTCAGTGGTGTGTCGTTGAGTTCGTCTAGCACATCCTCGGCATCGTGAACATCCTTGCACTTGCTCAGGCGCTGCATGGCTTGCTGGTAGCGCTCGGCAACGTGCACTGGCATGGTGTCGGCGGTGTGCCAGCTGACATCCCCGCCGCTACGGCTGATGCTGACGTTGTCGTCGTCCCGGTCGTCGGGTAGGTGACATTCAATGGCCGTAATTGCCGCATCGGTAATGTAGTCCGGCGTCTTCTCTGGGGCAACAACCAACTGGCAGTAGCCGAACTCGACATTAATCAGCAGCCACTCCCGCGCGTTGGCCAACGTTACCGGACACAGATACCACGAGAAACCGACGCGACGCTCGTAGGGCGTGACCGGTTTGTTGAGCTCGAACTGGCTGACGATATCCGGGTGGAGAATGAGTTGGTGCTTCAGGAGCGGCATGGAAGAAATCTACCACCCCACCAGCAGCACATTCATCCCAACCATCCCCACCTCTGGCACGCCGGTCACGGTGATGACCATTTCTTCCTCGTCGGGCTTGCCCATGTGCAGGTAGGCGCCGTCGGTCAGCGGCAGCCAGCCAATGGATTCGGCTTCGATCGCCGCGAGTTCGGCCTGCAGTTCTGCCTCGGTGATCAGCAACGGGTTCAGTTCCACAACAATCCCTCAGTGCAGTACCGCCGCGCGGGCAGGCGTTGCCGCTGGCTTCGCCTCAGCCACCCACGCCGGCCACACGGTCGTCGGCCATCCCGCCTGCAGGTACTGGTCATATACGATATTCAGCCACTGCCGCAGCGGTTTGGGCTGCAGTTTCAGGCTGGCGACCACGTTGCCGCCCACGCCCTTGAAATGCAGAACCAACCCAGCGCGCGAGCGTTTCAGATCCACGCTGTGCACGAGCACGCCTTGTGTTTCAGCATCTGCTCGCACCGGCGGCTGTGGCGCAAGTTCCGCCCGGGCCTTTTGCTGCGCGAATTCCTGCCTCACCTCGACCAACGGGGCGTTGCCGCCTTGCTGCTCCAGCCACCGGCACAGGTGGGCCACGAGCCGGCTGAGCAGCCGCTGCGTCAGCCACAGCACCACGGTCTGGCCCTGGGCATCTTCACCGGCCAGGCGCAGGCGGTCTTCGGCCTCGCTGTACTCGGTGGTGATGCGTTGCAGTTCGGTCATGGCGTTCGGGTGGACTTAACAGGTTGCCGCTCACTGGCTCATCATTTGCGTGCGTGCAATATCGGAAAATCACCAACACCCATTCTGGTTTTCCAAAAGCGTGGAACGACGGCCGCCCGAAAGGTCAGATCGTGCCGCATTTTCGCTAGAAACTCGTCCTTAAGGCGCGGTTCGTTGACAGCATCGCCATTCTGGATGGTCGCCATCCACACTTGGAATGCCAGCACGACGTCGTCGGGTGCGTGCAGCCACAGGACGCGCCCTTCTTCCAACATCTGGTCGAGCTTCTTATGATCAAGGCCCGCAAGGGTAACTGATGGCAAGAGACGGACGATTTTTTCATACACCGCTGCACGCTGACTTCGGCGTTCCCAAGCTTTCTGGTAGAGCCAAGCCACCGAGCCGATCAGCGCGCCGATGACAAATGACCACTCGTTCATGTCATCCAATCCTGATGGTCATTCTTCACCACCAGCGCGGCCAGATCCGCCGCCAGTTCCTCGTCCGTGATCAGCGACGCTGGGTTGTCCATCGCATCCAACTCAATGCGGCCCGAAGCTGATGGTGTCGTTGTTGTTCAGGAATTCGAGGTCGAGCTCACCGTTGGCGCTGGTGGGCAGGGCTTGCTGGCTTTGGGCTTTGGCGCTGGCGTGCGCCTGGGCCAGCTTGCCCAGGGTTTGCAGGTGCTGCATGGAGAGTAGCTGGCAGTAAGCGACGGGCAAAGCGCCGGCTTGCTGCAGGCGGTGCAGGGCGTCAGCGCTCAGGCTGTTGAGTTTGGCTTCGTCGATGCGGTAGAGGCCTTGGACGGTCTTCTCACCTTGTTCCCCCTTGAGGGTGATGGGCCAAGGCTGGATGAGGTCTTCGGCTTGCAGGGCGGCGCAGATACGGAGGGTTGCTTCGCGGTTGCTGCGCACCTGTTGCAGGAAGTCGAGCACGGCCTTGACCGACTGGCTGGGTTCGCCCTGCTCGTCGAAGAAGGTTTCGGTGCAGTCCTCACCCACCAGTCCGCTGTCGGTATCGACGCACAGCACAACTTGTCCGTTGTCGGCATTGGCCAGTGCAAAGGGGTAGCCACGGTACGCTGCGGGCGTGTACGGGCCAATCCAACGGCCGTCCGGTGACACGAACAGGTTCTGGCCGGGTTGCAGGCCTTGAACTGCAGCCGGCACGAACGCTTCGCCCTGCTGGATAAAGGCAATCGGCAGCGTCATGCAGGCCTTGGGCAGTTCCTGCACCACCAGCGGTGCGACCGCATCCGGCGCGGCAAAGTGGTAGTTCTCGTAGCGCTTCCAGCGCAGGTTCGCAAAGTCGGTCTTGGTGATGGCTTGGTATTTGGGCACGCGATTACTCCGGGGAAAAGTTTTTCAGCAGGGCACTCCATACAAATGCACTCGTGAAAACGGAGTTTCAGTAAAAAACCCTGCCCCTCTTTCGAAGGACAGGGTTTCAATGGCTTTCACCTCAAGCACCTACCCGAGGGCGGGTGCTTGTCTCCGGGGGAGATTAGACGAATGCGAAGTCAGTCACGGCCAGGCCGGACAGATCCACCAAGCCGCTCAACTTGACCACGATGTCAGTCGTGTCGAAGGTGGTGGAAGCAGAGCGGTCCTGCACGATGTAGGTGTCACCAGCGTACTGGAACCACGTGATTGCTGCGTTTGTGCCATCGTTTGCCGTTGCCGCCAAGTCAAGCGCGTTCACCGTGCCACCAAACAGTGCGGTCGCGGTACTCACGTTGATCTTGGTGGCGGTAAAGGTTTCCGTGCCTTGGTCGTCAAAGGTGATCTTATCAGTACCGACAGTAAAGTCGGTAATGGTGGTAATCACAGGTGCAGAAGTAGAGCCAGCATTTGCTGCTGCAACAACAAAGTTGTCCGCCCCTGCGCCGCCGGTCAGCTTGGTGGCAAACGTGCTGGTGATCAGCGTGTCAGCAGCAGAGCCGCCCTTGACTTCGATACCCGCGGAGGCAGCCACCACGTTGGCAATGTTGATGGACAGCTTGCCGGTTGCAGCGGAACCGTCGATCAGCGATACACCCGTCGTCGAACCAAAACCGGATGCGAAGGCCAGATCCAGGTTAGATGCGCCAGTGATCGTCACAGTCTTGGCGGCGGTGTTGCCACCCAGCGTGATTTCGTTCCAAGCCTTGGTGCCGCCAGAAACGATGCTGTAGTTCTCGATACCCGAGGTCACCACAGTACCGGCACGCACGTTGGCGCTCGTGGGAGCCGTACCAGTCGCCTCTCCTGCGAAGGTGATGGTGTATGCGTCAGCTGTACCGGTCGCGTCCTTCAGCTGCAGGGTGTTGGTCACGGCGCTGTTGTTGCCAACGTAATCCACCGTCAGACCGAAGTCTTTGCTGACATTCTGGTAAGTGGCAGACGTAGAGGCAGTGCTCATGGTCAGGCCAGTCAGGGTGTTGTTGGCTGCAAGCAGCGCCAGGTCCAGACCGGTGGTGCTGTCCAGATTCAGTTTTTCAAAATTCTTGAACTGCGCAGCGTTACCAACGGTAATGAAGTTAGCTGCTACGGTGTCGGTGCCATCGCCACCGTCGATTACAGTAGTGGCGGTTGTGGTGGAAGCAGCAACAGAGCCAGACGAGCCCTTCAGCAAGGTGTCGTTACCTGCACCCAGGTTGATGGTGGAGCCAGCAGCCAAGGCAGAATTCAGCGTCACCGTATCGTTGCCAGCACCGGCGTCGACGGTAGCCTTAGCGGTTGCCAAAACGGTGAAGGCATCGTTACCAGAACCGGTTTTAACGGTTGCCGTAGCCACAGCCAGATTGCTCAGCGTCAGGTTGCCGGTAGCAGCAGAACCGTCAAACGAAGCAATGGCGGTGTTGTTCGTACCGTCCAGATCCAGAGCCAGAGCACCAGCGCCCGCCGCAGTGACGGCAGTAGCGGCAGTGGTATTCAGCTCAACATTGCTCTTGCTGGCAGTGGTGACATTAACAGTCTTGATGTTGTCGGTGGTAGAACCATCGGTGACAGTAACGGTAACAGCCGAGCCAGAAGCGTCATAGCCGACTGCATCCAGAGCAAGATTCAGCGTCGGGGCAGTGGAAGCGTTGGTAACAACAACGTTACCACCAGCGGTCAGGTTCTTCAGGTTGACGTTAGTCAGGGCGTTACCAGAAGCAGAACCAACTTGACCGTCGAAGGTAACAGTCGTCAGGGTCGTGCCAGTCGAGCCGGTACCAGAAACGGTATTGGTTACGGCATTGGTTGTAGCGCCGCCCTTGACGGTTACGGAAGTCAGCGCATCACCCGCTACGGTTACTGCACCGGTACCAGCAGTCACGGACACAGCCTTACCACCGGTAACACCAGCAGTTGCGGCGCCAGCGACGGTCAGGTTGACGTCGGTCGTGTCTGCAGCCAGAACCAGCGAGTTGTCGGTACCAGCAGCCTTCAGGGTGGCAGAGGTCAAGCCGGTGAAGTTCTTGAGGCTCAGACCAGTGTTGGCGGCAACGTCGAAGGAACCGTTGGTGGTCACTTCAATGTTTTCAACGTTCTTGATGGTCGCGCCATTGAAGGAGAAATTGCCAGTAGCAAGGGTTGCAGCGTCAGCGATCTTCAGGGTGTCGGTACCAGCACCACCGTCGATAACGTCCAGACCACCCAGAACCAGAGCGGTTGCACCGGAAGCATCGGAACCCAAAATGGTATCGTTGCCGGCGGTGCCGGTCACGTTGTCAATACCAGTAGTGAGCATGAAGGTCTGGCCTTGCTGAGCGGCCTGGGACGCTTGGGCCGCCGCCACGGCTTCAGCGGTGGTCTGCCCAGCCTGGGCGGTCGCCGCGGTCACGCTGTTGGCGATGATGGCGGTACCCTGGTCAATAGCAGCCTGGCCGGTCAGGCCGGTGCTGTTGTTGGCAAACCACTCGCCCACAGCCTTACGGTTGTCCAGGTAGGTGCCAACCCACTTGAACGGGTCGCTATCGGGCACAGCGGCCACGTAGTCCTTGGCCTCTTGGATGATCTCGCGCACAAACTGGCCACGGCTGACTTCGCCGCTGGTCAGTTTTTGCGTCCAGTAGGTCATGCCGGCGCTGTCCACCTCGTTGCGGCCCAGCACGTTTTGGTACACGGTGGTGATGAACTGCTCCACCGTCATGGCGTTGCTGTACACGCCGTACTGAACACCCGCGTCATAGAAGCGGTTGGCAATGCCAGCCAGGGCTTGCTGCTCGGTTTGGCCTGCGTTGAGCGCGGCCAGCAACTCGCCCGCCCAGTAGTTGAGGCCAGCGGCCTCGGGCGCACGGTTGAAGTAGCCGATGTACAGCTCGATGAGCGCTTCTCGTTGTTGCGCGGTGATGAATGAAGCCATTTGACTCTCCGTGAAAAGTTGCTGCTACGAACACCGTACGCGCAACACGCATTCCCTGCTGTCGCGCACTGTCGCGGGGACAGTATAGCCAAAGTTGTTGTTCGCGCTCTACTGGGCGGGCCGTACGGCGGGTTTTTGGGTACCGAGCGGGCTTGCGGGGCGCTTTTGTGGCGCCTTGGGGGCCCTGCTGTTGCACGGATGCGACAGCAGGGCCGTTGGGCACCACCGCGGGCCACCCCTGCGGGGCGGTCAAGTGTTCCAGAAGCTGGCGATGATTTGGGCCTCGGTCAGCTGCTCGGTGCGCACGCCCACAAAGATGGCTTGGGGGGTGAGCTCGTCCGGGGTGATGCGGTCATTGCCGCCGCTGTCGTCGGTGAACTTGTACAGCGCCATGTCGCTGTTGCCAACATTGAACAGGAAGTAGTGCGACTTGCCCGCTTGGTAGGCGGCATTGTTGCCGTAGGCGTCCAAAAAGGCGGCGACGGTGGCGCGGTCGGCCGCCGCGGCGGACGCGCCAGTGATGACGAAGAAGCCTTTGCCGTGGTCGTCCTTGGTGCGCGGGGGTGACAGGTACGTCTGGTAGGGCTCGGACGGGCTTTCCAGGAACTGGACGTAACTTTTGGTGATGACGCCATTGCTTAAGGTGGCGCCAGCCTGGAAGGTATAGGTAGATACACCCGCAGGCATGGACCAGGTGTGGAAGCCGCTCAGATCGAACACGTCTTCGCGGCCAAACCCTTTGACGACAATGAGCGGCTGCTGCGGCACCGTGTTGGCCGGGTAAGAGAACTTGATGGTGTCACGCGCGGGGAGGCTTTCGGTCAGGTCCAGCACGACGGGAGAGCGCAGGCTGTTGAGGATGACGGTGTCGGCCCCCTCGCCGGTTTCTACGCCCGTGACCAGGGTGGTTTGGCGCCCTTCGACGGTGATTTTGTCATTGCCGTCCCCGCCTTTGGCCGTGCCGCCGGCGTTAAATGCTAGGGTGTCGTTGCCCGCGCCACCGTCGTAGTGGCCGCCCTGTAGGTCGGCGAAGTAGATGTCGAACAGTCGGTCGTCGCCGTCACCGCCATAGAGGGCGTCGACCCCTAGACCACCTTCCAAGTAGTCGTTGTTGCTGCCGCCGTGCAGTATGTCGTCACCGGCGCCGCCTTCGAGGCGGTCGTCGCCGCTGTCGCCATACAGGGTGTCGCCCCCGTCATCGCCATAGAGGTTGTCGGCGCCGTCGCCGCCTTCCAGCAGGTCGTCGCCGTTGCCACCGTACAGGGTGTCGGCACCGTCCCCGCCCAGCAGGTGGTCGTTGCCGTCGTCACCGTACAGTTGGTCGGCGCCACTGCCACCGTCCAGTCGGTCATCGCCCAGGCCGCCGCGCAGGGTGTCGTTGCCGGCCAGGCCCTGGATGGTGTCGTTGCCCGCGGTGCCGACGATGGTGTCGTCGCCCATGGTGCCGGCGGGCGGACCGCCGGGGGTGGTGGGCTGGGTGGGTTGATCGGGGGTGGTCGGCTGCACGGGGTTGCCGCCCACTGGTGTGACGATGGCTTGGTAGATGGCCTGCAGGTCAACCTGGCCTTGCTTGATTTTTTCTGGGGTGACGTAGTTGGCAATGAGGGCCTGGCCTTGGCGGATGGCGTCTTCGGCGGTCAGGCCGGCGGAGTTGCGGGCAAACATGTCGCCCACCTGCGCGCGGATGGCCAGGTAGTCGCCCACCCATCGGTAGGGGTCGTTGGCGGGGGCGGCGGCAACGTAGTCCTTGGCCCCCTGGATGAGGGCCAGCACAAATTCGCCCCGGCTGATTTGCCCGCTGTCGAGCCGCTGTTGCCAGTAGGCCAGGCCCGCGGGGTCCACTTCGTCGCGCCCCAGCACGTTGCGGTAGACGGTGCGGATGAGCGTTTCGGTGCTGTCGCTGGCGCGAAACAGCCCAAACTGCAGCCCCGCTTGGTAAAACTGGTTGGCAATGCCGGCCAGCGCCGCCCGCTCGTCCACACCGCTGGCCAGCGCGTTGGACAGTTGCGCGCTCCAGTAGTCCAGTCCGGCTTGCTCCGGCGCGCGGTTGAAGTAGCCAATATAGAGCTCAATGAGCTTGAGACGCTGCTCATTGGTGATGGGCATGGTTGTTTTCCTCCTGTTGGTGTGATTGACGCGGGACACTGCCTACAGTACCCCACGCGAGCGTGCCAAAACAGGAGCATCCGCGCAAGGCCAGCGCGGCTTTTGGGCTACACGGTGGCGTTGTCCAGCGTCCAGTCCACCCAGGCGGGCAGGCGCGGCGGCACGCCAACCAGGGTGGCATCCAGCGCCCGCCATGCACCACTGCGGTCGGCCAGGTATTCCACGTTGTCGAGCACGGCGCCGTAGGTGGCGGCGACGACGATGGCGCTTTGGCTGGCGGGCAGGGTGATAACGTCGGCCGCCAGGCTGGGCAGCACGACGATGTCGATCCCCTCCCCCCCGTCGATGCGGTCCCAGCCGCCCGCGCCCAGATAGACGGTGTCGTCGCCAGCGCCGGTGTGGAGGGTGTTGTCGACGGCGTTGTCGTGGACGGTGTCGTTGGCGGGCCCAAGGAGCAGGCTTTCGATGACGGTACCGTCGGCGATGCCCAGCGCGGCGATGCCGCTCCACAGACGGGGCAGGACGTCGGCCCGGTCGATGAGGGGGTTGACGTAGCGCACGATCCAGTCGTGGACGCTGGCGTTGTAGATGCCGAGTTGCTGGTAGTAGGCCACCGCTTGGGCGGTGATGTCCTGCTTCCAGTCCTGCGGGGTGCGCACATCCACGTCGGACAGCGAGCCGGGGCGCAGGTCGATGCGGCTGGGGTGTTGGAAGCTGCGCAGGTCCAGGGTGTCGTGGCCGCTGGCGTCGCTGACGGTGCGGTACAGCCAGGTTTGCGGGGACGGTGCGGGCAGGTGGTGCACGGTGTTGCCGGCGTGGTGGGCGGTGCTGGGGCCGTACATGGCCATCAGGGCGGCCAAATCCACCAAGGCCCAGTCGGCGCGGTAGCCGACTTGGTATTGGGCGCTGACGTCGCGGATGCCGCTGCTGGGGGTGTAGCCCCAGGTGACCACCGGCCAGACGTCGCGCGCATGGGTGTAGCTCATGATGCTCAGGTACTGGCTGTCCAGCGGCGGCGGCATGGTGGGGGAGTCGTCAAACGGGTGTTTCAGGCCCAGTGCGTGACCGAGTTCGTGGACGAGGGTGTTCCAGATCGAGTAGGTGGGCAGGGGGGATGCACCCATTTCGCGCTGAGCGTAGTCTGTCCGTATTTGGATGTCGCCGCCGATTCCGGGGCCGGGGTGATTGGCCCAGCCCGCAAAGTCGTTTTGGAGGTTGCCCAAGACGATCTGGATGTCGCCCGCGCCGGAGAGGGCGAGTTCCAGCTTGACGCCGACGGGCGCCATCGCATCCTGCAGCGCACGGAACCAGGCGGTGCGCCACGCGACGGGCACTGAGGCCCAGCCAGAGGCCCAGTCGGGGGCGGTGGCATGCTCCGGCGGGATGGTGCCGGGGAACGAGACGGTCAGGGTTTTGCCGCTCCACTCGTACTCGCCGCCGGCGTCTTTGTAGTCAAGCCAGGTCACAGGGGCGGCCGTGCGGGGTAGGATGGGCTCCATCCCCGTGAGGGTGGCCGTCAGCGACGCGGCGCTGGGTTGTCGCAGGTGCACGGCGTCGTTCAGGGCGTCGAGCGCGGTTTGTCCGGCCAGGGCTTGGTCACGGGTGACGATGCGCTCGATGATTTGGCGGCCCTGGGTGATGGCGTCTTGCCCGGCCAGGCCGCCACTGGTGGCGGCAAAGTATTCGCCCACGGCGCTGCGGCTGGCCAGGTAGTCGCCCACCCATCGGTAGGGGTCGTTGGCGGGGGCGGCGGCAACGTAGTCCTTGGCGCCCTGGATGAGGGCCAGCACAAATTCGCCCCGGCTGATTTGCCCGCTGTCGAGCCGCTGTTGCCAGTAGGCCAGGCCCGCGGGGTCCACTTCGTCGCGCCCCAGCACGTTGCGGTAGACGGTGCGGATGAGCGTCTCGGTGCTGTCGCTGGCGCGAAACAGCCCATACTGCAGCCCCGCTTGGTAAAACTGGTTGGCTATGCCGGCCAGCGCCGCTTGCTCGCCAACACCGCGCGCCAGCGCACTGTCCAGTTGCGCACTCCAGTAGTCCAGCCCGGCTTGCTCCGGCGCGCGGTTGAAGTAGCCAATATAGAGCTCGATGAGCTTGAGGCGCTGCTGTGGCGAGAGGGCGCTGTTCAGTGGGCTAAACATGGCAGATCCGCAGACTTATGGTGGCGACTCGGGTTGGGATGGGGCGCGGGCGGCCACTTGGCGCAGACGTCGGCGCCACGCGACGACGGGCCGCTGGGTCAGCCAGTGCAGGGCAGCGGCGGCGGTCAGGGTGACACCCAAGTATGCCGCCAACCATCGCCACGATGTGGCGGCGGGGGGGTGACCCAGCGCCCCCAGAGTCCAGAGTACAGCGAAGTGCAGGAGGAAGACGGGATAGGCCAGGTCGGCGCAGCGGTCGTCCCAGGCGCGGCGGGGCAAGGCGCCCAACGCCGCAATGATTGGCACGCCCAGAACGTAGCCAACGGTGACTTCCAGCACGAAGGGTTGGCCCCAGCGGCCCAGCCACCCTGCCCCCAACCCCACGCCCAGGACCACGAGCCACAAGGCGACGATGTGGGCCCGGGCCTCCCCGGGTGAATGGTGCATGCGCCAGAGCATGGCACCGCTAAGGAAGATGTAGAGGTTGCCCGCAAGCAGACGGTAGCCCCAGGCGTCGCTGGGGAGCAGCCCGAGTTGCGCCGCCCCCCCGACCGCCACGGTGATCAGGATGGCGGCGTGGATACGCCCCTGGCGCGCCAGCAGCCAGGGCGCCAACCCATAGAACTGCAGTTCCAGCCCCAAGGACCACGCAGGCGGTACCGGCGTGAAGGTGTCCAGCACGGGCCATAGGGTGGCGTAGTTGAGCGGTACGATCGATAGGGCCGCTGCCCACAGCAACGGCTGGTGGCCTGCTTGCAAAAAGTCGCTGCTCACCCCTGCCCACCAACAGACCACGCCCAGCGCCAGGGCCCCATAGTACGGGGGCAGCAGGCGCAGGGCACGCTCGGCGTAGAAGTGCCACAGCGGCGGCGGGTGTGCGAGCATGCCGGCGACGACGTAGCCACTGAGCAGAAAAAAGACGACGACGGCAGGCACGCCGAGGTGGTAGCCCTGCACAGACAGCCCGGCATGGCTGAGGGCGACCATGACCGCGAGGACGAGGCGCAGCGTACCGAACATGACCGGCAGGCGCCTCTCAGGTCAGCAAAGCGAGCATGCGCTTGGCAAAGGCGTGGTCGGTGTATTGCTGTAGGTAGTGCTGGCGCGCACGCTGGCCCATGCGCTGGCGCAAGGCAGCGTCAGTGATCAAGCGGCGCAGCGCTTCCATCAGGGGGGCCGGATCGTCGGTGGGGACGGCGAGGCCGATGTCGGGGGTGATGATTTCGCCACCGCCCCCGTCGGCTCCACCGATGCAGGGTTTGCCGGCCCGCATGGCCTCGACATAGATGAGGCCGAACGATTCGTAGCGGCTGGGGGCGACGAGCAGATCGCACGCGCGGTAGGCGGCCAGCAGGGCGGCGTCGTCCACTTCGCCCTGGAACTGCACGCGCTGCAGCCAGGGTTGGCCCCGGTGGCGGGCCAGAAAGTCATCGCGGTAGGTGGTGTCGGGCTGCTCCGGGTGCGGCAGGCGGTCGTTGCCCACCAGGCGCCAGTGGACGTGCGGATATTGCGGGGCCAGCGCTTCGATGGCGCGCAGCATCAGGTCGATGCCTTTGCGCGGCTCGAAGCGGCCAACGTACAGGACGGTGCAGGCGTCAGCCGGTGCAGCGGATGTGGGGGCTTGCGGCGGGATGTCGGGGTCGTCGGGTAGGCCAAAGGGAATGTCGTGCACCGCGACGTGGCCCAGATTCGGGTAGGCGGCCTGAACGTCCGACCAGACCCGCTGTGTGCTGGCCAACAAGGCGTGGCTGTTGCGCAGCAGCCAGCTTTCGGCTTCGATGACGGGCTGGACGTGGTAGCGCAGGTGGTGGGGGTTGGTGCGCCAGTCGGGTTTGTGGGGCAGATTGAGGGCGTAACTGGTCACCAGATAGGTCAGGACGCGCCAGCCAGGCCGCTGGGCCAGTTCGTAGGCCTCGCAGTCCCAAAGGGCGGCGACGGCGGTGCCAATACCCAGGCGCGTGCGCAGCGTGTCGGCGTGGCGGGCGACTGCGTGGGTCCACAACCGCAGGGCGGCGGGGAGTTCGGGGCGATCGGTAAGCGGGGGCAGTTCGGCCGCATCGGCCAGGTCGATGCGATGCACCCAGACACCATCCTCGAAGTCGATGCGCGGGGTGTCGGGGGTCTGCGCGATGACGTGAACCTCGTGGCCGTCGCGCGCCAACGCATGCGCCAGCGTGACGGTGTAACGCGCAATACCGCCCACGGGCTGGGGGGGATAGTTGCGGCTGATGAGCAGCACTCGCTTGCGCTCGGACTGGGGCCAGGGTGGGGTGGCTTCGCGCCATTGACCCGGGTCCGCGGCGGGCAAGACGACGGTGCGCCCCCCGGGGTGGGCGAAGGCGTCGCGCGCAGCGTGTGCGCTGGCACGCCAGATGTCATCCCGCAGTCGCTGCGCGGCGGGCCTGTCGATTTTGCCGGCGGCCAACAGGTGGTGCACAGACGCTAACAGGTCGCTGCGCTGGCGCTGCACGATGGCGACCGGGTTGTGGTCGGACTGGTGCCGCAGCGCGTAGTAGATTTTGCTGCGCGCCGTCAGGTACAGACTGGTGGGTACCCGCTCTTGGGTGCGCAGGTGGCTGGGGGCGTATGCGTGGTGCACCTCGGCGTCCGGCAAGACACGCAACCGCCAGCCTTTTTCGAGCAGGCGCAGGCAGACGTCGGTTTCGTCCAGGAAGTAGGCGTATTCCTCGTCAAAGCCACCGATGTCTTGTAACGCGGTACGACGGAAGACGCTGTTGACGCCAATGAGGCTGATGAACCAGCCAGGGGTTTCCTGCTCGGGGAGGTGGTCAAAGAACTGGGCCTCGCCCCACCGGTTACAGCGGATGTGGCGGGTTTGGTAGGCCACGCCAGTGTGATCGCGGACGTACCCCCCTGCCCCGCCCAGGCCGGGATCGGCCTGGAAAGCGGCAACAAGGGTGTCGAGCCAGTTGGCTTCGGGCAGGCCGTCGTCATCGGTGAACGCAACGATATCCCCCGCCGCATGGGCCGTCCCGATGTTGCGCGCCATGGACAGGTTGGCTTCGGGGCAGTGCAGGATGCGCACCCTGCCCTGCCAGGGTTTGAGCACGTCCAGGGTGTTGTCGGTGCAGGGGCCGACCACGACCAGGGTTTCGCGCGCCGGGTAGCGCAAATAGTCCAGCGCCTGCAGGGTGCGCGGCAAGCTGGCAGCGCGGTTGTAGGTGCAGATGACGAGGCTGACGCGCAAGGATGGCATGGCGGCAAACGGGAGCTGTTCAGTTTGAGGCGGACGTCGCAGCGGCGTCGGGCGTGTCGGCTGCTGTGGTCAGCGCACCGGCGTGGGCCAGCAGTTCGAACTCCAGGCACAGGCCGTTGGGGCGGCCGTGGGCAACCACCTGGATGTCGGCAAAGCCGTGGGTGGCCAGCAGGGCGCTGAGCGAAGCGGGGCTGTAGGCGTGGTAGTGAAAGTCGCCTTCGTAGTCTTGCCCGCCGTAGAGGACGTGGACCAGATCGGCTTCGCTGAGTTGGCCCTGCAGGTGGGCGCGCAGCATGGCGGCCAGGTCGGGCGTGATGAGGCGCAGCCGCCCGCCAGGCGCCAGGACGCGGCGCCACTCGGGCAAGATGCGGTCAGCAAACTGCTGCAGGGTGAAGTGCTCGACGAGGTGGGCCGCGCGCAGGTCGCGCACGCTGGCGTCGGGCAGTGGTAACTGGCCGACGTGGGCGATGATGTCCACGCCCGGCAGGGGCCGCAGGTCGATGTTGATGCGCTCGGGGTCGGGCCGCTCGCCGCAGCCGAGTTCGAGCCACAGGCCTTGGGGCCGGTCGCGGTGTTGGGCGAGTTTGTGCGGGTTGAGGATGCGCGGGGCGGGCAGGGGCTGGGTGGACTGCAGGATGGCTTGGCCGAGGTGGCGTTCGGCGCGCTCGACGCGGCGGGTCAGGGCTTCCAGCACCCCATCGACTTTGAGGTTGAGGGCATGGCTGTGGGCGTCGAGCGCCGCTTGCCACGGGGGCTCGCCGACGTGTCGTCCGTCAAGAACATCGAGTCGGCGCTGCAGCTGGGACACAGCCGTGCGCAGGCCCACCAGCATCCACTCCAGGTCTTGCAGCGCCGTGGGCGCTGCCGGGGCGACGCCTGTGCTGGCGCGCCCTGCCCCGTCGAGCCGCAACGCCAGATTGCGCAGGCAGTAGGCCAGCCCGCGGTGGGCGCGGATCCAGCGCTCGATGCGCGGGCCAAGGCCGGGCAGGCGGATGAGCCAGCCGTAGAGGCGGTAGAGAATAGCGGTGATCATGCGGCGGCTGAGGAAGACTGTGCGACGTTGAGTTGGTACGGCAAGCGGCAGTGGCCGACACTGGTGCTGTCGGGATCCACAATTTCGATGGCTATAGCACCGAATTGCCAATAGATAACGTTGCGGGTGTAGTCAAGCGCGTCGTGCACGGCAACAGTGACGGTGTAGTGGCCGGCACCCAGCAGCAGCTGCGCCCGCAGAGTGACGGTGCAGGTGTCGCCGGGGTGGGTCAGGTCGATACGGTGTCCGGCCAGGTGGGTGTTGACACCAAACAGGTCTTGGCCGCGCGCGTCGTGCAACATGAAGCCGGCGGCGAGTTGCTGCACGCTTTGGTTGGCGCGCAGGTGCACGGTGATGTCGAGCCAGTCACCGCTGCGCAGGACGATGTCGCGGGTGGGGCGGCCGTTGAGCAGCAGCGCGGTGACGGTGGCTGGGGTGTCGGCGCTGTCCTGCTCGCCGCTTGCGGCGCTGGCCGAGCCCGCGCCCAGCAGTTGGCTGAGATAGGCGTCGCACACGGCGGCGGGCTGGCCCTGGGCGCGAATGGCGCCGTCGTCGAGCAAGATGGCCCGCTGGCACAGTGTTTTGACGCTGTTGAGGTCGTGCGAGACGAACAGCAGACCGCCACCGCGGGCCAGGTGCTGGCGGATGGAGGCCAGGCATTTTTGCTGAAAACGCGCGTCGCCCACGGCCAGCGCCTCGTCGATGATGAGCAGCTCGGCCTGCGCATGAATGGCGATGGCGAAGGCCAGCCGCAGCAGCATGCCCGAGGAGTAGGTGCGCACGGGCTCGTCGATGGCCGTGCCCAGCTCGCTGTAGGTGATTATGGCGTCGGCTTGACGGGCCAGGACATCGGCGGCCACCCCCCACAGGGCGGCTTGCAGGGCCATGTTTTGGCGCCCCGTTGCCGCCAGATCGAAGCCAGCCCCGAGTTCGATGAGAGCGCTGATGCGGCCGCGGCACTCGATGGTGCCCTCGTCGGGCAGGAGGCTGCCGGTGATGAGTTTGAGCAGGGTGGACTTGCCGCTGCCGTTGCGGCCGATGATGGCCAGCGCTTCGCCCGGCCAAAGGTCGAGATCGATGTCGCGCAGCACGGTGTGGGCCGCACCGGCGGCGGCGCCGCGCCACCCCAGCAGCGCCGCCAGCGCCGCGCGCCGGCTGTGGGTGTGGGGATAGAAGCACTTGCGCAGCCCCCGAATTCGCAACAGCGGCTGATCAGAGCGCATCGAGGAGTAGCTTGCGGCCATGGCGAACGATACGGCGCAACACGAGGGCGTGGATGGCGCCCAACAGCAGCGGCAGCAGCGCGGCGCTGGGGGGCACGCTGGCGGGCAGCCCGGTCCAGGCGGCCTGCACGGGTGCGATCAGCCCGTACCAGGGGTGGCCCCAGGCGAGTACACCGTGCAGGGGGGCTGGAATGAGGCTGGCTGGATAGACGATGGGGGTCAGCCAAAAGCCCACCTGCAGCAGCGGAGCCAGCGCATGTCGTATGTCGGGCACGATGACGGCGAGGCTGCCCCACACCCACCCGATGCAATAGGCCAGGGCCAGCAGCGCCGCAGCGGCCAGCACGGTGACGCCGATCACGTGCACCCCGATCGGCTGCCACAGCACGCTCACGAGTAACCACAGCAGCGCCAGCCCGACGGCAAAGGGGGCCATTTGCGCCAGCGGCACGTACAGCGGCAGGACGGCCAGATCGACGGCGTTTTTTTTGAGGATGAGGCGCTGCGCGGGCAAGGCGTCGGCCACGTGCAGCAAGGTGTCATGAAACAGTTGCCACAGCAACACGCCAGGCAGCATGTAGACGACGTAAGGCACCGGGGGGCCACCGGCAGCCGCCCCCAGGCGATGTTGCATGACGGCGCCCAGGATGAGGGCCAAGGTGCCGATTTGCGCCAGCTGCGGCAGGATGGACCACCACGCCCCCAGACCCGCCCCGCGGTAGGCTTCGATGAGGCGCTGGCGCGCCAGCAACACCACGAAGCGCCAGGTTTGGCGCCGAGCCGAATCGGCGGCAGACGGCAGCGGATGCACCATGGCCGTGCGCCACTGCGCGGTCACTGCGGATGGGCCGCTGGCTCGGCATCGCCGCTGCGGGCCAGCCGTTGCAGGTCGGCTTGCACCATCAGCTGGCAGAGCCGACGCACGTCGGTGTGCGCTTGCCAGCCCAGCCGTTCGCGCGCGCGGCGGCTGTCGCCCACGAGCAGATCGACTTCGGCCGGCCGGTAGTATTTGGGATTGACACGCACCACGGTGCGACCGGTGGCGGTGTCGATGCCGACTTCGTCTTGCCCCTGGCCGCGAAATGCCAGCGTGATGCCAGCCGCCTCGAAAGCCATGCGCACGAAGTCACGCACGGAGGTGGTGACACCGGTGGCCAGGACATAGGTGTCTGGCTCGGGGGCCTGCAGCATGCGCCACATGCCTTCGACGTATTCGGGGGCGTAGCCCCAGTCGCGCTGGGCGTCGAGGTTGCCCAGCTCGACGCATGTCATCAGGCCGGCGCTGATGCGAGCGGCGGCGTCGGTGATTTTGCGGGTGACGAATTCCAGGCCACGCAAGGGGCTTTCGTGGTTGAACAGAATGCCGCTGGCGGCGTAGAGGCCGTAGCTTTCGCGGTAGTTGACGGTCATCCAGTGCGCAAACAGCTTGGCCACGCCGTAGGGGCTGCGCGGATAAAAGGGCGTGGTTTCGTTTTGCGGGATGGCCTGCACTTTGCCGAACATCTCGGAGGTGCTGGCTTGGTAGAAGCGCACGCGGGGGTTGACGAGGCGAATGGCTTCGAGCAGATGCAGCGGGCCCAGACCGGTGATTTGGGCGGTGGTGCTGGGCTGCTGAAAAGACACGCCGACGAAGCTTTGCGCGGCAAGGTTGTAGACCTCGTCGGGCTGGCAGCGCTGCAACAGGTCCATGGCAGCCCCCGGATCGGTGAGGTCGTATTCGACCAGGCGCAGCGCCGGGTGGTCGTGGATACCGAGGTGGCGAATGCGCCAGAAATTGGGGCTGCTGCTGCGCCGGTAGGTACCGTATACCTGGTAACCCTTGTCGAGCAGGAGCTGGGCAAGGTAGGCACCATCCTGGCCGGTGATTCCGGTGACGATTGCGGTGGTCATGGCGGATGCGGGCGCAAACGCCCGTCTCTTCTAAAGGATGTGGGGCAACCGTCGATGACGGCAAAGCCCACGATTTTATGCGAGGACACGTGCTTGGGCGCCAGCGGCGGCGGCCTCAAGAACGCCCGAGGCGGCGCTTGAGCCACGCGGGGGCGCGAAAGCGCACCAAGCGCACGTACAGCAGCAGATACAGGACTGCGAAGGCCACGGCGCAGGCGATGAGCACGGGCGGCCGATACCAAAAGAGGACAGCGGGGACAACGCTGAGCGAGGTCAGCGCCCACAGATAGGGGGCGGTGGCGGCGTTGCGGCGCGTGAAGTCGCGCGCGGCCTGGGTGCCGGCAGCCCAGCGCAGCAAGCGGCGGTACACCAGCATGTGCAGGTGCAGGGCATCGGGCAAACCAGGGGACATGCGGCGCACGATCCACTTGCGATAGATGGAAAAAAGCGTTTCAACGATCGGGTACAGGCACACCAAGAACGGGAACCAGGGCGACAGTTGCGGGTGACGGCCGACCAGCAAAATGGCCACCTGGGCCAGAGTGAAGCCGAGCAGGTAGGCGCCACCATCACCCAAGAAGATCCAGCCACGGGGATAGTTCCACGCCAGAAAGCCCAGGAGCGCACCGATGGCCGCCAAACACAGTTGGGCCAGGGTCTGGTCGCCCAGCGCCCACGCCACATATCCCATGCCGGCGAACATGAGGGCGCAGGCAGCAGCCGCTAGGCCGTTGAAGCCATCGATGATGTTGATGGCGTGCGTGAGCCCCGTCGTGGCAACCAGCGTGATGAGGACGGCCAGCACACCGACTTCGAGCCCCGGCACCGGCCATTGGTGCAAGAGATCGTCGAGCAGCGGGATACCCAGACGGGGAAGCCAGGCGCCGACGAGCAGGCCCGCCAAGGCCGCCGAGCCGGCAGCGGCCAACAGCCGCGCGCGGGGTGAGACGCGCTTGGTCAGGTCTTCGGCCAGACCCGCAGCAAAGACGGGCAAGCTGGCCAGCGCCAAGCCCAGGAGTTTGCTCTCCACCAAGCCGCGCCAGGCCGACCAGGCCAACGCGACGACCACGGCGACGAACACTGCGACGCCACCGATGCGCGGGACGGGGCGGGTGTGGAACTTCTGGACGCCCTCGAGCGGATCGTGGATGGGGTGCAGGTGCTGGCTGCCCAGGCGCATGATGGCCAGGGTGGCCAAGTAAGCGACGATGGTGGCGACGAGGACGGTTTGCACGGGTCAGGCGGGTGTGGCGGGGGCGAGCAGGCGGCGATAGAGCTGGGCCGTGGCCTGCGCCATGGCTGCCGCAGAGAAGCGCTCGTGGATGTGGCGGCGGGCGGCCTGACCCAGGCGCTCGCACTGCGCCGGGTTGCTGGCCAGGGTATCCAGCGCGGCCGCCAGCGCACGTACGTCGCGCGGCGGCACGACGATGCTGGTGACGCCATGGCGGTTGAGGACGTTGACGCCATTGCCGAGGTCGCAGACGACCGTGGGTTTGCCGCAGGCCATGGCTTCCGCGCTGGCCAGCCCAAAGGCTTCGGCCGGCTCGATGGACGGCAGGGTAAAGAGCTGGCAGGCATGCATGGCCGCAACGAGCTGCGCGTGGCCGGCGCGGCCGAGAAAGAGCACACGGTCGCTCAAGCCGCGTTGGCGCACTTGTGCCTGCAATTCGGCCGTCAGCGGCCCCTGCCCGATCATGACCAGGACCGCCGAGGTTTGCATGGCATGCAGCGCATCGATCAAATACGCGTAGCCCTTGTAGTACACGTGGCGACCGACGGTGAGGATGATGGGACGCCCAGCGGCCCATTGCCGCAAGGTGGCGGTCGTGGCCGGGTCGGCCCAGCGGGGATCGAGCGGCTCGGTCTCGATGCCGTAGGGAATGACCGCCACGTCGGCATGCGCCGGGATTTGCGTGCTGCCCTGCTGGTGGGCCAGCGTGGGGACGATGAGGCTGCGCAAGCGCGCGCACGTTGCGCGCTGCACATACCGGTACAGGGGAAGTGCCCAGCGTTGTCGCACGATATCGCTGTGCCAGGTGGCCACGATGGGCAGCTGCGGCGGCATGGCGTGCACGATCACGTCGGCCCACGGGTTGGGCAGGTGCAGGTGGACGAGTTGGCAGCGATGACGGCGGCACTCGCGCATCGCCAACGCAACGACACCCGGTGTGATGAACGCGGACGCCAGGCGCCCCCAGTTGCGCGCGAGCACGGTGCGATAGGGGGTGGTGGGCGGGTGCTGCGGCGCCGCCGGGCTATCCCCAGCCACCAGGGTCGGTTCGACGCCGTAGTTGGGCAGGTGGCGCAACAGGGTGTCGATGTGGGCCTCGACCCCTGCGGGCGGCGGGGGAAGGTATTTGCCCAGGTGCAGCACCCGCAGCGGCTCGGCGCTTGCTTCAGTGCCCGGGCACAGGTGGGCATCAGGAGCGTGGAGGATCGGCACGGCCGTAGTCGTCATCAAAGCGCACGATGTCGTCTTCGCCCAGGTAGTCGCCACACTGCACTTCGATGAGCACGAGGTCGACTTTGCCCGGGTTGATGAGCCGGTGCTTGTGGCCGGCCGGAATATAGGTGGATTCGTTGGTGCGCACCAAAATGTGCTGCTCGCCATTGATGACCTGTGCGACGCCGCTGACGACGACCCAGTGTTCGCTGCGGTGGTGGTGCATCTGCAGGCTGAGCGCCGCCCCGGGCCGCACTTCGATACGCTTGATTTTGAAGCGCGGCCCCTCCTCCAGCACGGTATAGGTGCCCCACGGGCGCACGACCGTGCGATGCAAGCGGTACGCCTCGTGTCCGTGCTGCTTGAGATGTTGCACGACTTGTCTGACATCCTGCACTTTGTCGCGATGCACGACGAGAACGGCGTCGTCGGTGTTGACGACAAATAAGTCGCGCACGCCCACGGCGGCAACGAGGTGCCGCTCACTCTGAATGAAGGTGTTGTACGAGTCCAGCGCCACCGCGTGACCGATGTGGCGGTTGCCGTGCTCATCGGGTTCGACGAGTTGGCTGAGCGCGCTCCAGGAGCCGATGTCACTCCAGCCCAGATCGCACGGCACGACGGCGACGTTGTGCGCCTGCTCCATGACGGCGTAGTCGATGGAGATGTCGGGAAGCTGGCTAAAGCTGGCCGCATGCAGCTCGACCATGCCGCTGCCGGGGGTGCCCGACTGGGTGGTGAGCGCCCAGCACTGGCGTGCCGCTTGCAACAGGTGCGGACAGGCGCGCTCCATGGCGTGCAGCAGGCTCTGGGCTTGAAAGCAGAACATGCCCGCATTCCAATAAAAACCGCCACTGTCAAGAAAAGCCGCGGCGCTGGCGGCGTCGGGTTTTTCGATGAAGCGACGCACCGCGTAGCCCGGCGGCTGAGGGTCGCCTACTTGGATGTAGCCGTAGCCGGTCTCGGCAGCGGTGGGCTGCACGCCGAAGGTGACCAGGCAGCCCTGCTGCGCCAGCTGTGTTGCCGCAGCAACGGCCTGACCGAAGGCGTCGGGGTTGGCGATGAGATGATCGGCCGGCAAGGCCAGCAGCACCGCTTCGGGGCCGAAGCGTTCCCCAACATACAGCGCGGCCATGGCCAGCGCAGGGGCGGTGTTGCGGCCCACGGGTTCGAGCAAATAGGTGCTTGCCAGGCGCGCTTGGGTCGCCTGGTATTCGTCCTTGGTGCGAAAGTAGTAGTCGCGATTGGTGACGGTGATGACTTCGCCGACGTTGGGCAAGTTGACAGCGCGACGGTAGGTTTTATGCAAGAGCGTTTGTCCGTCGGGTAGCTGGATGAAGGGCTTGGGGTGGGATTCGCGCGAAATCGGCCACAGGCGCGTGCCTGCCCCACCACTGAGGATAACGGGGTACAACATAACTGGGCGATATCAGGGCTGTGCACGCAGCGCCGCATTGATGCGCTCGATTTCCGCTTCGACATTCTCGCCGGCCAGCGCCATCAGGCGCACACGCGCCAGCAGCACTTCGTAGCGGGCTTGCGCCAGGTCACGCAAGGCGGTTTGGCGCTGTTGTTGGGCATTGAGGACATCGAGCACGGTGCGCACCCCCGCCTCGTAGGAGCGTTGGTTGGAGATGACGGCTTGCTCGGCGGCGGCCACCGCGCGCTCCAGTGCCCGCACGCGCTCGATGCCTTCGGTGATGGCGCGGTATTCGCGGTGCAGACGCACGCCGAGATCGCGGCGGGTGGCTTGCAGGGTTTCTTGGGCCCGCGTCAGTTCAGCCATGGCTTGGCGCGTGGCGGAGTTGACGCCCCCCCCGGCGTACAGCGGCAGGTTGAACTGCACGCCGACGCTGCGGTTGGTGTAGCGCGAGCTGGGAGTGGTGACGTTTTCGCTGGCGCTGTGGGTGACCTGGGCGTAAGCGTCGAGCGTGGGCAGGTGCCCCGCTTGGGCACGCCGGACTTCTTGCTCGGCGACTTGGACGCGGGCTCGCAGGGCTTGCAAGGTCGGGTTGCCCTGCTCGGCCTTGGCCACCCACGCATCGAGGTCGAGCGGTTGCGGGGGACTGAGCACGAGCAGCTGCGGGTCGAGGACAGCCAGGGCGTCGGGTTCGCGGTCGATGAGCGCGCGCAGGCCGTGACGGGTAAAGTCGAGCTGCTGGCGCGCGCGCAGCTCGTCTGCACGTAGCAAGTCCAGCCGAGCTTGCACTTCGTCGACGTCGGTGCGGGTGCCGGTGCCGGCTTGCCAGGCCTTGACGGCGGCGTCGAGCTGGATTTGCGCGACCCGCACTTGCTCGCGCACGAGCGCCAATTGGTCGTGCGCGTACAGGGCTTCGAAGTAGGCGCTGGCAACGCGCGGGCCCAGGTTGTCCAGCTCGGCTTGCAGGGTGGCGTCGGCATCGGCCACGACCGCGCGCGCTTGCTCCAAAGCCGCCCACAGCGCGGGGCGGTACAGCGGCTGGCGCAAGGTGAGGCTGGCGTTTTTGCTGTAGTAGCGCTCGTCGCTGGTGACGGGTTGTCCCAGGATATTGGCCTGGGTGCGCGTGAGGTCGTTGTGGGCACGGGCGAGGCTGGCGCCGACGTTGGGCAACAGCTGGGCGCGGGCTTGCGGCAGGCGCTCGCGTTGGGCGTCGGCAGCTGCGCGCGCGGCGCGCACCGTCGCGTCGTTGTCGAGCGCCAGCCGATAGGCTTCGGTCAAGTCCAGCGCTGCGGCCGGGCTAAGCGCCGCACACGCGATCAGGGCCGCACCGCCCAGGCGCAGCCAGCTCGGCCCACGCACGGCCAGCGTTTGCAGTGAGGGGGACGGCATCGGCTCACTCCTCCTTGAGACTGGCGGCGACCCGGCGCACCAGCGGGCCCATCAGGTAGGTCAGCAACGAGCGCTCACCCGTTTTGATGATGATGTCGGCCGGCATGCCCGGCTGCAAGCGGCGCTGCCCGAGCGCCGCCATGCCTTGCGGCGTGAGCGCCACGCGCAACAAGTAAAAGCCCGCGCCGGTGTGGGGGTCGGTGAGCAGGTCTTGCGACACCGAGGCGACTTCGCCTTCGACGACCAGTTGCGGCGAATGCGAGAAAGCCGAGAAGCGCACGTCGGTCTTGAGGCCGGCGCGTACTTTGTCGATCAGGTGAGGCTCGAGCCGGGCTTCCAGCAGCAGCGGCTCATCCTCGGGTACGATGTCGAGCAGTTTTTGCCCGGGTTGGATGACCGCGCCCACGGTTTGCACCGCCAGGCCGACGACTTGGCCTTGGGCGGGCGCGGTGATGCGGGTGCGCTGCAGTTCGGCGCGGGCGGCCTGGTAGCGCTGTTGGTCGGCTTGGGCTTCGAGCGTGACGCGACTGAGCTCGTCTTCGACCGCTTTGCGAAAGTCTTGCTGGCGCGCCACGGCACGCTGGCGCAGCTCGGCCATGGTGCGCTGCGCGCGCTGGATGTTGCCCTGCAGCTCGGTGAGGCTGGCTTGCAGTTCGGCCACTTGGCGCTGCAAATCGTTTTGGCGCACGCGCGGGGCGTAGCCCTCTTCGACCAGGCCCGAGAGGTTGCGCAAGTCCTCTTGCAGCAAGGCCAGTTGCTGGCGGCGCGCCGGCAGGACGCCCTCGTAGGCGCGCAGGAGGGCCTGCTGGCCCTGGATGGCCTCTTCGATGGCTTGCAGCTCTGCCTGCAGGGCGGCGCGACGCGATTGCAGCAGTTGTTGCTGGGCGAGCATCTGGGCCTCGATCCAGGGATCGCCTTGTTCAGCGCGCAGGTCGGGGTGCCAGTCGATGCTGGCGGCGCCGACGCGCTCGGCCAACAAGCGGCCTTGCATCGCGCGCAGACCGAGGTAGCGTTGGCGCACGGTTTCGAAATTGGCTTTGGCCACCGCATCGTCGAGCACGAAGAGCAGCTGCCCTTCGCGCACGAGGTCGCCTTCGCGCACGTGCACTTCACGTACGATGCCGCCGCTCAAGTGCTGCACGGCTTTGCGTTTGGTATCGATGGCCACGGCCCCATGAGCGGGGACACCCTCGTCCAACGGGGCCAGGGCCGCCCAGAGCAGGAAGCCGCCAAAGCCCAAGGCCATCACCCAGGCCCCCCAGCGGGCCGCCCGGCTGGGGGGCCTGACGGAGGGCGCATCGAGGGCAGGTGCAGGCAGTGACGCCTCGTCGGGTATTTGGGAAGCAGGCACGGGGTGGTTCATGGATGCGGAGTGGGTGAAAACGGTGTATGCGAGATCGCAGCTTTACGCGGGCAGCGGCTGATGCGGGCCGGAAACCGTAGGATCGGCCGGGGTGGCAGCGGGCGTGGCCGCGTGGGGCGCTTGCAGGCGGCGCAGCACGTCGTCGCGCGGCCCCTGCGCCCAGATGCGCCCGTCGCGCATCAGCACCACACGGTCGGCCACGGCGAGCACCCCCGGACGATGCGAAATGACGACGACGGTGCGCCCTTCGGCCTTGAGCGCCTGCAGCGCCTGCTGCAGCGCGGCTTCGCCCGCGTCGTCGAGGTTGGCGTTGGGCTCGTCCAGTACGACCAGCGCTGGACTGCCGTAGAGCGCGCGGGCCAGCGCCACGCGCTGGCGTTGGCCGCCCGACAGCAGCTGCCCCGCCTCCCCCATCGGCGTGTCGTAGCCTTTGGGAAAACGCAAAATGGTGGCGTGCAAGCCGGTGGTCTGCGCCGCTTGGATGACGAGCGCGGAGTCCTCGGCCCCCATGCGCGCGATGTTTTGTGCGATGGTGCCGTCAAAGAGCTCGATGTCTTGCGGAAGATAGCCGATGTGCGGACCGAGGGCGTCGCGGCTCCAGTCTGCCAGCGGACGCTCATCGAGCAGCACCTCGCCTTCGACGTCGGGCCAGATACCGATGATGACACGCGCCAGCGTCGATTTGCCCGATCCGGACGGCCCCATGATGACGGTGACGGTACCTGGCACGAGCTCCAAATCGATGCCGCGCAAGATGGGCTCGGCGCGCCCCGGCGCCCGCGCGACGACCCCCACCAAGCGGATGTGGCCTTGGGGTGCCGTGCGGCGCAATGCCGGGTCACGCGGCGGGTGCTGCGCAAGCAGGGCTTGCAGACGCAGGAAGGCTTGGCGCGCGCTCAAAAAGGCGCGCCAGGTGCCCACCAGCAGATCGATGGGAGCCAGCGCCCGGCCGGCCAGCACATTGGCAGCGATCATGGCACCGGGGGTCAGCTCACCGTCGATGACGAGCAAGGCACCCGCACCCAGCATGAACGATTGTTGGCAGTAGCGCAGAAACTTGCTCAACGCCGTGATGCGGTGCTGCTGGGCATGGGTGGCGGCGTGCTGCGCCATCACGTCGGCGTGCCGTTGCGCCCAGCGGCGCTTGAGGCCTTCGAGCATCCCCATCGATTCGATGACTTCGGCGTTGCGCAATTTGGCTTGTACGAAACGGGCTTCGTCGGCCTGCCGCTGCTGCAAGGCTTCGGTCGGGCCGAGCGCGCGGCGGTGCCCCCACCACGCCAGCGCGCCCTGCACCAGTGCGAATACGACGGCCAGCCAACCCAGCAGCGGATGCATGAGAAACAGCACCGCTGCGTAAATCGGCGCCCACGGCACATCGAAGAATGCAAATATGCCATTGCCGGTGAGGAATTGGCGCAGCTCGGTGAGGTCGGCAAACGCACGCCCCTGGCGAGCGCCATTGGGACGCAGGCTGGCATCGAACGCCGCTTGAAAGATCCGGTTGCTGAGCCTGTCGTCGATGCGCAAACCGGTCTTGACCAGGACGCGCGAGCGCAGCCATTCGGCAAGCGCCATGAGAGCGAGCAAAAACAAGGTCAGGATGGAGACGGCCAGCAGCGTCAACTCGCTGCGACTGACCAGCACCCGGTCGTACACCTGCAACATGTACAGCGCTGGCGCCAGCATGAGCAGGTTGGCCACGCCGCTGAAAAAGCCGACCCAGAGGAATTCGCGGCGAAATGCCGCCAGCGTGCGCCGCAGTTCGCTGCGGCCTGCGTGGTTATTTGGGTTCATGTGGGTTGCACCTGCGGTTGGGCGGCAGCTTTGGTCAGGGCGGTCGCCGCAGCGGGGCGCTGCAGGGCGGCCAGGACTTCGTCGCGCGGCCCCCAGGCTTTGGTGGCACCATCGACCAAAACCAGCATTTTGTCGACCACGGACAGCACACTGGTGCGGTGGGTGATGATGACGAAGGTGGTGCCGCGCGCCTTGCAGCGGGCAATCGCTTGGACCAGCGCCGCATCCCCGGCCTCGTCGAGGCTCGCGTTGGGCTCATCCAGCACGACCAAGGCCGGATCCCCGTAGAGCGCGCGTGCCAGCGCCACGCGCTGGCGCTGGCCACCGGACAGCACGGTGCCTTCGGCGCCCACCACGGTGTCGTAGCCCTGGGGCAGGGCCGCGATGAGATCGTCCAGCCCCACCAGCGCTGCCGCTTCGCGCACACGCGGCATGTCGACGCGCCCAAAGCGCGCGATATTTTCCGCGATGGTGCCATCGAGCAAGTCGACGCCTTGCGGCAAATAGCCGATGTGCGGGCCCAGCTCGGCCTTGTCCCAGCCAAAGACGTCCGCACCGTCGAGGCGGACCTTGCCCGCCATGCTCGGCCACAGGCCAACGAGCGCCCGCGCCAGCGTGGTTTTGCCGGAGCCCGACGGTCCGACGACGGCCAAGGCCTCGCCGGGTTGCAAGACAAAGGCGACCCCGCGCAGAATCGGCACCTGGGAGCCGGGCGGCGCGACGACCACGCCCTCGACGGTGAGCAGGCCCTTGGGCGGCGGCAGCGGCATGGCCGGCGGCTTGGGCGGCAATTGATTCATCCATTTTTCCAAGCGTTGCCAGGCATCGCGCGCGGTGACCACGGCGCGCCATTGGGTGACGATTTGAACCAGCGGCACGAGCACACGCCCGCCCAGGACGGAGCCCACGATCATCATCGCAGCCCCGCCGGGCAGGGCGTTTTCGAGCAACAGCCACGCGCCCAGCCCCAGCAGCGCCGAACTCCAGACCACTTGCACCCATTTGCTGAGCGCGGCAAACACACCGGCGCGATCGGATGCGAGCGCCTGCAGGCGCAAGAACTCTTGCTGCAGCTTCCACCAGCGCTGATGCAGCGCGCGCATCATGCCCATGGCCTCGACGACCTCGGCGTTGCGCAGCATGCCGTCGGCGGCTTGCTGCGCTGCGATGGCCCCGCGGTTGGCGGCGCTCAGCGGTGGCTGGGTGGTGGATTGGTTGAACCACGCCAGCGCCACTTGCACGATGGCCCCGACCAGCGCCGCCCAACCCAGGGCCGGGCTAATGAGGTAGAGGATGAGCAAGAAGACCAAAGACAGGGGCGCCTCCATAGCCGCGCCCAGGACCGGGTGGTGAAA
The DNA here is from genome assembly GCF_007556755.1 of Tepidimonas fonticaldi. Taxonomy (GTDB): domain Bacteria; phylum Pseudomonadota; class Gammaproteobacteria; order Burkholderiales; family Burkholderiaceae_C; genus Tepidimonas; species Tepidimonas fonticaldi. The sequence goes on from NZ_VJOO01000027.1 coordinate 27,367, forward strand.
AAAGTCGCGTACGGTGCGCCAGTCGAGCAAGGGCTGGACATTGGCCACCCCCGGGCGACGCAGATTGGCTTGGTGGATGGCATCGATGATGCCCGGCGCCAAGCGCTGGTCGACCCACGCCGCGGTTTCGCGCATGACTTCGGCGCGCGCCCACTCCAGAGTCTCCATGACGGCGTAGGCCAACACGACGGCCAACGTGAGCATGGCCAGCGTGACGTGACTGCGGCTTTCGACGACGCGGCCATACACTTCGAACATGTAGAACGTGGGCGCCAGCACCAACAAACCGGCCACGGCGGCAAACAGCCATGCGCGGCGTATCGACGGCCATAGATCCTGCAGCGGGAGCAGGCGCTGGGGCGACTCGCCCCCAGCGCCGATGGGCGAGGGATTCATGCGGTTGGTTCCACCATCAAGTAAGCGGGAAGGTTGCCGGCCCCGTGTGCCGCGCTGGCACCGAGCGTCGTGACGTCGCCGCCTTCCACCGTGGATTGAGAATCGGACTGCAGGGTGAAGATGAGCTCGAAGTCATGTGCGGCGCGCGCCACCAAGACAATTTCGATGAGGCGCATGATGTGAAAGGCCTCTTCGTCTTGCGGCCGCAAGGCGAGGTCGAAGCGCAGCCGGCCATCAAGGGTGTACATGGACACCCTGCCTTGGCGCACGCTCAAAGTGTGCCGATCGAAATAGACCGGGCAGTCGTCGGCGAAGCGCAGCAGCGGCAGCGGTTTATCCCCTAAGCGTTGAATATGAAATGGGCTGCGCGGGTGCTGGAAGACGAGGCGCGCGGCGCGACACACCGAGTAAATGGCATTGCAGGCCATCTGCGAGCCCAGCGCCGGCAGCTGCTGCCGCACCAGGCGGTAGCCCAGGTGGTGCAGCGCCACGCGATTCCAACATCGGTGTTCGCGCACCAAAGGCGCCAGGAGGTTACACGCCTGGGCAAACGTCCGCTGCAGGGCCTGCAGCCGCGCCGCCTGATCGGCGTTGACCGACAGGGGAATGCGGACGTTGACGTTTTTCATATAGGAATTCTAGCAGAGCGACAGCACGCCCCCCTCCGGGTACGCCTGCATCACCCCGCCAAGTCGCGCCAAATGACGTGGCGATAGACTCCGCCATGGTGCAGGCTTGGCTGCTGGCAGCCCCGATGAAATAGGAAGTCAGGTTTGGTCATGCTTCGAGCACGATCGAGTCAGTCCGACCGAACGACGTTGATAGGCCAAACTATGCGGCGCGCAGGCGAGTGGACGAACTTCCGTGCCGTCAGACCTATACAAACAAGCTCTGCTGAGCCAATCCGCTGCTGACTTCCTGCTTCATCGAGGCCGGTTTCACTCCGGTCTTGCGACCGGAGCCATCGCCTTCCTCTCCACAGGCTGCGACCAAGGAACTCACGGCCATGTTCTTCAGGTTCACCGCCGCGTTCACGTCGCGATCATGGACCACGCCACAGGACGGGCACGTCCACTCGCGCACCGACAGCGGCAGATCGTAGAGCTTCTCGCCGCATGCCGAGCACGTCTTGCTGCTGGCATAGAAGCGGTCCGCCACCGCCACTTGCCCGCCGCGCATGGCCGCCTTGTACTCCAATTGCCGCCGGAACTCGAAGAATCCCATATCGGCAATGGAGCGCGCCAGATGGCGATTGGCCAGCATGCCGCGCACGCTCAAGTCCTCGATGCCGATGGTGTGAAACCGCCGGGCAAGGGCCGTGGTGAGCTTGTGCAGGGCGTCCAGGCGGATATGGGCGATGCGGGCGTGGAGCCGCGCCAGCTTTGCCTTGGCCTTTTGGCGGTTGCGAGAGCCTTTTTGCTTGCGCGACAGGCTACGCGAGAGCCTGCGCAAGCGGCTCAGCAGCGCCTTGTGCGGCTTCGGGCCTGGGATCACCTCTGCCGTCGAAAGCGTTGCCAACGCCGACACGCCCAGATCGACACCGACCGCACCTTGGTACTCGCCTGGGACGTGGCTTTTGTCTCGAGGCTCGTTTTCAGGGCGGCGTTTGGGCGGGTCTTCGGTGTCCACGACGATGCTGACGAACCAGCGGTCGGCCACGCGGGAGATCGTGGCCGACATGATCTTGCCAGCGAAGCGCAACGACTCCCGCATACGCACCCAACCGAGGTTGGGGATGCGAATGCGGCAGCCTTCGACGCTGAACTGGTCGTTGGTGAGGGTGAAGCGGTCGTGCACGCCTTTCTTGCGAAACTTCGGGTATTTGGCACGGCCCGCGAAGAAATTCTGGAACGCCTGGCCCAACTGGATGATTGCCATCTGCGGTGCGCACTTCGTGACTTCGAGCATCCATGGAAACCGCTCGCGTTTGATGGCGTTCAACTGGCGGCGCAGTGCGGCCTGCGAGGGCTTCGGTAAGCTATTGTCGGCCTTCCACGCTTCATACTGGCGCTGCCACTCGGCCAGCGCCCAGTTATAGGCAAACCGCGCCGTGCCCGAGGTGCGAGCGAAGTGTCGTGTCCCGGATGATTGGTTAATTGGTTCACGCCGTGGTTTACTCTTGGCCCGAGAGGTCATGCTGGAGCTGAAACGATGCATCTGAGGCTGCACAAGAACGCCACCACGACACCCAGGATCCGCGCCGAGATCCAGGTCAGCAAGGAGCCCATGAGGGTTCTGGCCCAGCGCTTTGGCGTGAGTGTCTCCACCATCGCTCGCTGGAAGAAGCGTGCATCGGTTCATGACGCCTCCCATACCCCTCATCGACTGCAAACCACGCTGACGCCGGCCCAGGAGTCCATCGTGCTCGTCTTGCGTAAAAGCCTGGGCCTTTCGCTGGATGACCTGCTGGCAGTCGTACGCGAGTTCATCCATCCCCCGATGGCCACCCCAAACTGCCCCACTTGTGGCCGGTCAAACTGCTCCAGGCAGGACGGTCGAATTATGAGGCTTCAGGGCTGATGGCGATGCGCGCGGCGGCCTCCTTGAGGCGGTAGCTCTTGCCCTCGAATTCCAGCATCGCGCAGCGGTGCATCAGGCGGTCCAGGATGGTGGTGGCCATGGTGGCGTCGCCCAGATACTTACCCCAGTCCTGCACCACCCGGTTGGAGGTCACCACGATCGACCTGCGCAACTTGTAGCGCTGGTGCACGATGGCCTGCAACACCTCGGCGGCGTGCTCGCTGATGCGCCGCGCCAGGAACAGGTCATCCAGGACCAGCAGGTCGGGCTGCACCCACTCCTTGAGCAGTGAGCCCCGCTCGGTGGCATTGCCCAGCGCGTAGCGGCCAAACTCGGTGTCCGCCTCCAGATAGCGCACATCGTGACCGGCCAGCGTGGCCTGGTAGGCCACCGCCTTGGCCAAGTGGCTCTTGCCCGTGCCGGGCTTGCCCACGATCAGTGCATTGGCGCCCTCTGCGATGAACTTGAGCGTGTGCAGCTCAAAGCAGGCCGATCTGGGCAGCTTGGGGTTGAAGCGCCAGTCAAAGTCGGCCAGCGTGACCTTCTCATCCAGCCCCGAGCGCTTGTAGCGGCGCTCCATCAGGCGCGTTCGGCGCCGGTCCAGCTCGTCTTGCAGCATGGCGGCGAAGGTCTCCAGGAACGGCTCCTGGCTGGCCTGGGCCTGCACCACAGCCAGGTCATCACGATCCGGGGCGACAGCTATCGGCTGCGCGACAAGCGCCGCAGCGGCCTTCTGCACAAGGCCGCTGCCCCCACCCCGATCACGTCAGAGAGTTGATTAACCCGGGGGTCAATTCCAGATGTCGTCAGGGGGTCAAATCTTCGTGTCGCTTGACAAGACGTTCACTCCGGTGGTCCCCTCGTTGGTGAGGGGGTGAAAGTAACGTCCTGCCTGTCGGCCAGCGGGCGACCAACATGCCAAGCTCAATGCATCAGGTCACCACTGGTCAGGTGGAGCAATTTGGGTGGCCATAAGTGGAGCACTTTGGGTGGCCGCCGGGGTCCATCCGACCGTCTCACGCGCTGCCTTGCACCGCATGCTCAAACGCCATGGAGTGTCGGCGCGCGAGGCATTGAGCGTGGATCGCCCCAGGACCAAGCCGTTCAAGGCCTACGAGCCCGGCTTCGT
>NZ_VJOO01000028.1 GCF_007556755.1 Tepidimonas fonticaldi
GCCTCATTGCGGCCGTGCGCCTCATCGGCCGGTGGCTCGCCCAGCGGCGGCCAACCGAGTCCAGTGGCGCCAACCCTGCCCAGCTGCGGCTAAGGGCGGCGTGAAAATGAATTTTTCAGGGACGACTATCCAGGTGGATCTGACGGCCCGCGTGCAGGACGACGTGCCCGAGGTCCTGGTCAATCCGCCCACCCAAGGTTTGGTGCCGACTTTCACGGTTGCGTACCAGGGCGGCGAGGCGGGTTACCACAACAGCTTTGGCTGGTATATCAAAGATGCGAGCGGCAACCCGGTCTCGGGGACTGTCATTTGGGACGACGTCAAGAGCGGTACAACGACCTCGGTGTCGCTGCCGGCCGGCGTGTCGCCGGATCAAATCGGTTTCTTCCTGATCCCCAATGGCGATAACCAGAATACCGGCCTGACGGGCAATACCGACGTCACCTTTGAAAAGATCGGTGGTCAATGGGTCGCCAAGGTGGGCGGCACGGCTTTGTCGGGCGCCGGCGCACCGGTCTACTTCTCGGATCAAGCGCTCAACCCGGACGGCCAGTCGCATGTGCAGGCCACGCCGTCCGGCACCACCGCCGACACGGGGGCCAAAGGCAACTTCAACTGGGAAGACCTGAAAATCACCACCGGCTCGTCCGATAAGGACTACGACGATGTCAACCTGACCATCAACTGGTCCGGGGTGCCGCTGCTCGTCAAGGATGCCGAGGCGGACAAGGGCACCAGCACCGACGCGGACAACGACACGGGCGAGACCCAACTGTCCAGCCGCTTCCAGTTCAACTTCGGCGCGGACCGCCCGGCCACTGCGGGCTCCAAGGTCTTTGGCCTTCAAGTCCTCGACGGCACGGGCAGCAAAGCAACGACGCTCAAGGACAGCGCCACGGGCCAAACGGTCACGCTCGAGAAGCAGGCCGATGGTTCGGTGATCGGTTATGTCATGGTGGGCGGGGACGACTCCACCCCGGCGGTCAAGACCGAGGTGCTCAAGCTCGCGGTCGACGGGGCGAGTGGCGTGCTGACCGTGGACCTGTACCGCGCGGTCATGCACCCGACCAACGACCCGCACGAAATCACCAACCTCGGCGACGGGGTGGTGGCCATCACCGCGACGGTCAAAGACGGCGATGGCGACACGGCGTCCAATCGTTTCGACATTGGCCGTGCGATCAACTTCCAGGACACGGGCCCGGTGGCCGCCGACGACACCCTGACCCTGTTGGCGACGGAAGCGACCAAGAACGTCAACGTGCTGCTCAACGACCAGTACGAGGGCAAGGCCGATGGCGCGCCTGCCGAAGTGGTCTGGAACCGTGCCGGCGGTGACCGCACCTACAAAACCACGGACTTCTTCGACGAGTCTGGCGAGACCACGCTCGACGCGACGGGCACGCTGGGCAGCCTCGCCATCACCAAGACCGGGGACGCCGCCTATACGCTCGACACCTTCAAAGCCAAGGCCTTGGGCGAGGGGGCGACGTTCGACGACCGCTTCAACTACCAGATGAAAGACGCCGACAGCGACACCGACGTGGCCAACGTCACGGTCAAGGTCACCGGCGTCAACGACCGGCCCGAGTTTGTCACCGGCAAAGACTCCACCCAGGAGATCTGGATCGACAAGGACGGCGACAACGTCAAGGATCCGGGCGAGACGAGCAAGTACTCCGCCGAAAATGCCGATGCCCTGAGCCTTGCGGTGCAGGAAGATGCCCTGAAGAATGGCAACCGGGAAGGCACGGGCCAGACCGACCAGGACAGCGATGGTTTCGGCGTGGCCGACCCGGACATCGGGGATGTGCCGGCGGTCTTCTTCTCGACCACGGGGTTGCCCAGTCTGACCTCCGGCGGCGCGGCGGTCGTGTGGTCGTGGTCGGGCAGCACGCCGACGACCCTCGTCGGCAAGGTCGGCGACACGACGATCGCCACCATCAGCATCAGTGGTAACTACACGGACGGCTACAGCGCCAAGGTGGATATCGACGGCCCCATCGACCACGCCCGTCCGGGGGCCGATGTGGGCTTCTGGAATGACAACGACACCGTCGACCTGAGTTTCCAAGTCATCGCCAACGATCGCCCCAGTGCGCTGGCGACAGGGTTGACCGACACCATGACGTTGAAAGTGTCGGTCGAAGACGACGCCCCGGTGGTCAAGCTGGACGATGGCAAGAACGTGGTCATCGATGTGCAGTTGGAGGAGGAGTCGGCGCCGAAGACCGGGGGTGGTGTCATCGGTAACAACGAGGCAGATGGCCTCAGCCACACCACCGGCACCCAGACGATGACCGGCACGGTCAACTGGGGCGCGGACGGCTTTGGCAAGGTGACCGGCGTGCAGGTGGGTGCCACCACGGTCAGCGTCGGTGCCACGGGTACCACCGTGTACTTTGACAAGGACGGCAAAGCCACCACCGATGCGTCCAAGGCCGCGGCTACCCTGCAGATCGACCAGAATGGCGACTACACCGTGACGGTCACCGGCGCGATGACCCACACCCAGCCGGGTGAGGACTGGCTCAAGCTCGACGAGCTGACCATTTCGGCCGAGGACAAGGACGGCGACACCGTTTCGGTGGCTTTGACCGCGCAGGTGCAAGACGACGTGGCCGTGGCCAACGGCGCGCAGAATGTGCTGATCGCCAACGTGTCGCCCACGATCAATACGATTCCGCCGGTGACCAATGTCATCGTGACTCTGGATGTTTCGGGCAGTATGTCGGGGGCTAAGTTGGCATCCGCCAAGGCGGCGCTGCAGTCCCTTATCGATCAGTACGAAGACAATGGTGGAGTCAACGTCCAGTTCACGACTTTCTCCACCAACGCCCAATCGACTGGCTGGATGACCGCTGATGACGCCAAGGCGTTCTTAGACACGCTCAGCGCCGATGGCTATACCAACTACGAGGCGGCCATTCATCACACCATTCGGGGCGATGGCCCGGATTCGGGTACGGCAACCGATCCGCACCCGCCGGCCGATCAGACGGTGGCGTATTTCATCACGGACGGTGCCCCGAACCGCGAATACAACGTTTCGGGTACGGTTGATCCCCAGAGTAACCCATCGGTGACTTCCGTTTCCGGTGATGCAGTCGATGCCAACTATGTCGCTGCATGGAAAGGCTTCATTGGTGCGGACGTCAATCATTTGTTCGTGGTGGCGGTGGAGACACCGGTGACCGACCCGGATTTGATCCGCCTGACGGACGGAGTGACTACGGCCAGTGGGTCAGAGGGGAAAGTGCAGATCATCGACGTCAGCAAGCACGATTCCATGCTGAACCTGTTGCAGGAGACGGTGATCGTGACACCACCCGACCCGGTGACGGCCACTGCTTCCCTCGGCATCGACCCGGGCGCCGACGGCTGGGGCCAGGAGGCCGCTATCCGGGACGTGCCGACCAAGGATGACGGCGACTCCACCGTCCGCTACGTCACGGCCATCGCTGGCAATGGCGATGCGACCCTCGTGACCTCGGGGGGCACCAAACTGGTGTACGTGGACGATGGATCGGGTGGCCTCAAAGCCGTCAAGGAAGGCAGCAACGAGGTCGTGTTTACCGTCTCCCTCAACCGCGACACCGCCGGCTTGCCCACGGGCACTTATTCGGTGACCATGTTGGGGCAGGTGGATGCGTACACCAAGACCAGCTCCCAAACCGACGTCACCGTCGATACCAAGACGGGGGATAAGGTCGAATACGGCACCTATACAAAGACCGTCACCGACAGCGTCACGTTCACCGGTGACAGCCTGGGCGGTGGTAAGGGCGAAGTGCTCAATATCAGCCAGGCCGACGGTTCCTCCGGTATCGTGTTCAACATCAAGGCCACGGGCAGCGATGGGGACAGCAAGTCCGGCGAGAACGAGGATAAAGTCAACTGGTCCAACCAGGGCATCGGAGTCGGCAACAACTTCATCGATAACCCGAGCGGTTGGTTGGACCCATCTGAGTCGCTCAAGCTCAAGATCACGGCCTCCAGCCCGCCGGCAGGCGTGTCCAATGTAGACATCACCAGCCTTGATCTGACGCTCGATCACTTTGGCAAGGGTGACAAAGCGAGCTGGGCCGTCGCTGGTGAACCCTCCAATGATGGATCGGTCACCGCGCCTTCCGAGCAAGGCGACAATGCAAATGTCGATACTCCGATCACCGTGACACTGGGTACATCCGACACGGTCACATTCACGGCCGGGAACGGTGACAGCTATCGGATCGACCCGGATGCGGGCGTGACGGTGAACTACACCTACGACAAGTCGTACAAGACCACCATCACCACCGATGTCACGACCACCACCACGACCACGACCACGACCACCACGGCGTATGACCTGACCCTGGTTTTCGACGCCACGGTCACCGATGGCGACGGGGACAAGGTGAACACGCAGTTCCACGTCACCATCGACGCCAACAAAGACGGGCGGCTGGACGCGATCAGTGCCGACAAGGTGACTGGGGCCACGACCACCAAGACGGATGTGTCCACCACCACCACGACCGTGGTGACCACCACCTATGTGGGGGATGATGGCAAGACGGTGGAGCTGTCGAAGAACACCTCGATGACCACGGGCGGATCGTCCACCACCGTTTCCGGTTCTGTCCCGGAAGACGGCAAAGCCTTGGACGACGCGGTGGATAAGTTGGGGACCTTCACCAATCAGGACGTGGGCGTGGCCGGCAACGACAAAGGCTACACCTTGGTCGGAGACGATGGCGACGATGTGTTGATCGGCGGTGACAAGAACGACACCTTGATCGGCGGTGCGGGCAATGACACCCTGATCGGCGGTGGCGGCAGCGACGTGCTCGATTTGGGCACGGGCAAGGACGTCGTCGTCATCAATCTGGCCGACACCAACGCCGGCGACAAGGATGTGGTCAAGAACTTCGGCAGCGACGACGCGATCAAGATCCAGGACGTGCTGCCCGAGGATTCGGCGCCGTTGACCGTGGCGGAGTCGCAGACGGGCTCCGATGTGACCCTGGCGGTGGACAGCAACGGGTCGGACACCGGCGGCGTGCAGCAGCAGGTGGTGATCGAAAGCGCCACCGTTGCCGAGGTGCAAATTGCCCTCGACCTGTCACCGACCCCGGACCTGGCTACCATCACCAAGACCGGCGATCCCACCTAAGGTGGGGGCCGCACCGCGCCGCTGCGTTTGCGGGGGCGGCGCGGTTGCGGGATGGCGTCACGGGGCACCACCGCCCAGCGGAGGTGCCCGTTTTTTGCAGGGAGAGGCACACATGTCGGCTTGGTCCGAGGGTTACGTCACCGACATCGGTTACACGCACGGCTACTACCATGAGCTCAACCCGCTGCGGGCGCGCTGGGCCTTGCTGCTCAAGGGCTGGGCGCCGCCTGACGTGCGCCAGGCGTGCGAGCTGGGCTTTGGCCAAGGGGTCAGCCTCAACATTCACGCCGCCGCGTCCACCGTGGCATGGTGGGGAACGGACTTCAACCCCATGCAGGTGGCCAATGCCCAGCGCCTGTCGCATGCGGCGGGCAGCCTCGTGCGGCTGTTCGACGACTCGTTCGCCCAGTTCTGCCAGCGCGACGATCTGCCGATGTTCGATTTCATCGGCCTGCACGGCATCTGGAGCTGGGTTTCGCGGCGCAACCGGGCCTTGATCGTCGAGTTCCTGCACCGGCGGCTGCGGGTCGGGGGGGTCGTCTACGCCAGCTACAACACCCTGCCGGGCTGGGCGGTGTTTGCACCGATTCGCCATTTGATGGCGCGCCATGCCGCGGTGATGACCGCACCGGGGGCAGGGATGGCCGAGCGGGTGGACGCGGCGCGCAGCTTCGTCGAGCGCGTTCTGGAGGCACAGCCGCAGTACGCCAAAGTGGCGCCGACGGTGGCGGGTCGGGTGCAGCGGCTGCGTCAGCAAAGCCGTGCGTACCTGGCCCACGAGTACTTCAATCAAGACTGGGAGCCGATGTACTTTGCCGACATCGCTGCGCAGATGGCCGAGGCCAAGCTGTCCTGGGCGGCCTCGGCGCACCTGGTTGATCATGTCGAACCGCTGAACCTGACCGACGCGCAACGCACGCTGTTGCGCGACATCCCCGACCCCGTGCACCGCGAGACGGTGCGCGATGTGCTGGTGAACCAGCAATTCCGGCGCGACTACTGGGTCAAGGGGGCATTGCCCCTGGGGCCGGACGAGCGGCGCGCGCTGCTGCGTCAGCAGCGCGTGGTGCTGGCGGTGCCGCGGGCGGAGGTGCGGCTCAAGGTCACTGGCACCTTGGGTGAGGCGGACATGGCTGCGGGCATCTACGGGCCGGTCGTCGATGCGTTGGCAGACCATGCCGTGCGGTCTGTGGAGGCGCTGGAGGCGGCCGTGGCCCCGGCGGGTGTGCATTTCGAGCAGGTGGTGCAGGCGGTGACCCTTCTGGTCGCCACCGGGCAGGTGCACTTGGCGGCAGACCACGATCCGGGGGCGGTGTGTTCTCGGGTGATCGGCCTCAATCAGGCGTTGGCTCGCCGCGCCTTCGACAGCACCGACGGGGGCGGCTGGCTGGCCAGCGCGGTCACGGGCGGGGCGGTGTCGATGGGACGCTTCGAGCAGATGTTCTGGATGCTGACCCGGCAGGGCGAGTCCGACCCCGCGCGCTGGGCGGCCGCCGTGTGCGACGCGCTGTTCAGCCACAACGAGCGCCTGGTCAAGGACGGCCAGCCGCTGCAGAGCCGCGAAGACCATTTGCGCGAGTTGACCGAGCGCGCACAACGGTACGCGGCCACGCGTGAGCCGATCGCGGCTGCATTGGCGCTGGGGTGACGCCCACCGTGACGGCGCCCGATGCACGCATCTTCGTCTCGGTCGCCAACTACCGCGATGCCGAGACCGGCCCCACCGTCCGCGATGCGATGGCGCAGGCCGCTCACCCGCATCGCGTGGTGTTCGGGGTGCTGTCCCAGGTGGTGCCGGGGGTGGACGCGGACTGTCTGGCGCCGGAGGGGCCGTCGGTTCGGCAGTTGTGCGTACACGCGGGCAGCAGCCTGGGGGCGTGCTGGGCCCGCCATCGCATCCTGACGGAGTTGCGGCAGGACGAGCCGTTCGTGCTGCAGATCGACAGCCACACGCGCTTTGCCCCCGGGTGGGACGAGCGTTTTCTGTGCATGTGGTCGGGCTTGTGCAACCCGCGGGCCGTGCTGTCGTGCCACCCCGTGCCCTACACGCCGCCGCGGCAATTGGCCGATCCGGCCATCCCCCTGACGCGACCCAAGGCGTTCAACGAGCAGGGCATCCTGGCGTTGCGCTCCCACTCGCTGGCATGGGCCGATCGGCCCGCGCAGCCGCCGCGCCTGGCGTTTGTGGGGGCGGGCTGCATTTTTGCGCCGGCGGCGGCGTTCGATCAGGTGCCCTACGATCCCTACCTCTATTTCCAGGGGGAAGAGTCCACACTCTCCGCCCGCCTGTTCACCCACGGGTGGGATGTGTACGCCCCCAACGATGTGCTGCTGTACCACGACTACACGCACGACCGCGGGCGCCCCAAGCACTGGCAGGACAACCGCGACTGGACGCGGCTCAACGCCCTGTCCTTTGCCCGCGTGCGCCATCTGCTGGCCGGCGAGGCCCCCGCAGACCCCGCGGCGTTGGTGGACATCGACCGCTACGGGTTGGGGGCGGTCCGGTCGTTGGCGGCGTTTGAAGCGCTGGCGGGCGTGGACTTCAAGGCCCGCACGATCCAAGCCGCTTGAACCGCCCGCTGGGCACGGCAGCGTGATTCACCCCACCCCCGGCCCCGTCGCCCCATCGAACCCCAGCTGCGCCAGCAGCGGCAGGTCGTCGCGGTTTTCCACACCCAGGGCGATGACCGTGATGCCCAGCGCGTGCGCCATGGTGCACAGCCCGCGCAAAAACTCCTGGTTGCCGGGGTTGTCGCGGATGCCGCGCACATAGCTCGGGTGGACTTTGATGTAGTCCAGCCCCAGGCTGGCGAGCTTGTCGCTTTCGGCAAAGCGCTGGCCAAAGTATTCGATGCCGACGCGGCAGCCCAGCCCCTTGAGGCTGCGCACCAGGTCGCAGAAAGCCTCGAACTGGCGGAACACGCCGTACTCGGGCACCTCGAACAGCAGCCGCCGGCACAGCTCCGGGTAGCCCTGCAGCAGCGTCACCAGCTGGTTGCGGAAGCCAAAGTCCGCAATCGTCTCCGCCGACAGGTTGACCGCCACGTCCCCCGCGCCTTTGCGCAGATGCTCGATGGCCAGCTTGACCACGCCCAGGTCGATGGGCGCGGTCAGATTGAGGTTGGCCGCCATGGGCATGAAGTCGCCCGCGGTGAGCAGCTGGCCGCTCGCGTCGACCTGCAGGCGGATCACCCCCTCCTGGTGCAGCGGACGCGACGGGTCGTTGCGGACCACGGGGAAGAACGCCAGGCTGAGCTGGCCGCCGCTGACCGCCTCGGTCAGCAGGGTGCGCCACTGCTCGGCGGGCAGCGTCAGGCCCCGAGCGGTGCTGTCTTCCACCGCATACCAGGAGTTGGGCCCCTTGGCCTGGGCTTGGGCCAGCGCCTGGTCCGCGCGCGACAGCAGGTCGCCCAGGCTTTGGTGGCGCACATAACCCACCCCCGCCAGGTGGAACAGGTCGGGGAACTCCGGCAGCCACTGCGGCGCCCAGTCGCGCATCAGCCGCTCGTGGACCTCGCGCGCCGCCTCCACCGGCGACGGTATCGTCGGGCACACCACGGCAAATTCACCCCCTTTGATGCGCCCCGCCCGCTGCCCCGGCCGGCCGTCGCCGCACGCGTAGAGCACTTGCGCCAGGCCCTTGAGCAGGGCGTCGGCGCGCTGGCGCCCGAGCTTGGCGTTCAGCTCGTTCAGGTAGGCCAGCCGCACCACGACCAGGCTGCCCTGGGAGCCAAAGTCCTCGCCCGACAGGATTTCGCGCAGATGGGACAGGAAGTACTCGCGGTTGGCAATGCCCGTGACCGGATCGGTGTTGACGCGTTTGCGCAGGGCCTCCAGCCGCGCCGACTCTTCGGCAAAGATGGCCTTGAGGCGCTCGACCATGTCGTTCATGGCGCGGGTGACCGAACGCAGCTCGGGGGTGCGCGGCTCGTCCACGGTGACGAATCGCCGCTCGGCAATCGCCTGCGCCTGCCCCACCACGTCGCGCAGCGGCTGCAGGATGATGCGGATGGCCAAGGTGCCCAGCGCGCCGGTGGCCAGCGCGCCGATCACGAACCAGGTCAGCAGCTCCAGCGTCCCCTCCCACAGGCTTTTGTAGACATACTGGTCGTGGCTGGCCAGGGTGACGGTGCCAAACTGCTTCCAGCCGTCCTGGATGAGCGCCTGCCCCGGCGTCGTGCGGATCGGGATCAGCCGGGCAAACCACTCCGGGGCGCCTTCCAGCCGGCCTTCGTACACCTTCTCGACCAGCGTCTCGCCCGTGGGCGAGGTGATGCGGATGAACTTGTAGTGCCCGACGTCGAACTGCGCGGCCACCTGCAGCTCGACCGTGACCGGGTCTTTGTCGAGCTGGGTCAGCGCCAGCGCCAGCGCCGTGGCGTTGTCCAGGTTTTTGACCTGCAGCTGCTGCTCCAGGTAGTGGCGTGCCGACAACACGCTGACCACCAGACTGCCACCGAACGCCACCGACATGACGACCAGGATGGCGAGCCAGAGTTGTTTGACGAGTGACATGGTCCTACCCCTTGGGTGGTTGCGAGCGGCCGTGCTTCACAGCCCCTCCTGCTTCATGCGGTCGAGCACCTCGCGCCAACGCGACAGACGCGCCGTCGGGTCGGCCGACGATTGGCTTTGTCCGGCGACCCACAGCCCTTGGCTGTTGAAGCTGAACACCGGCGTCAGGTCCGGCCGCCGCGAGGCGGGCCGGATGCTGGTCACCAGGTTGTCCAGGATCAGCGGTTCGTCGGACGGATTTTCATAGTAGCCGAGCACCATGTGGGCCTCGGTCTTGGCGCCGGCGGTGCGCGCGCGCACATAAATCATGCGCAGCCGCTCGTTGGGCACGCCCAGCTCCAGCAGCGTCATGTACTTGGCGATCGCAAAATCCTCGCAGTCGCCCGCGGCGCGGCCCATGAACTCCAGCGGCGTGGCCCAGTAGTCGTTTTGGTTCCAGACCACGGGGTCGAGCTCGTACAGGATGCGCCGGTTGAAAAAGGTGTTGACCGCGGCGAGCTGCTGCTCCACCGGCTGCCCGCGCTGCTCCGCCAGCAGGCGGCGCCAGGCGATGACCGTTTCCTCCGCCGTGGGGCCGTAGCGCTCGCGCGCGAGCTGCTGCATGCGGTCCAGGTTGGCGGCCGCCAGCGCCCACCCCAGGCCCGCCAACCCCCCCAGCGCCAGGGCGAGCGCCAGCAGCCCCGAGGCCAACCACGACCCCCGGCCTGGGCGTGCGTTGCATCGGGTGGGGGGTATCGCCATGTGGGGGCCGCACGACAAAAACAGTCCAACGGCATCATCGCACGAAAGTCAACCCCGTCAAACCCTTGACGAACGCCCCTAACCCCACCCAAAATCAGCCGGCAAACTGATTCGGATGATACCGAACGCGGTTGTGCGTGTAAGTCCTGTGGGTCCGGAAGCCGGCACCCACCCAACCGAAAAGAGGTTCCCCATGAAAACCATCCCGATGATCACGGCCGTGGCAGCGGCCGTGATGGTGCTTGTCACACCCGTTCACGCGCAGACCCCGGCCCCCGCGCCGGCGTCGGCGCCCGCCGCGCAGGCGGCTGCGCTGCCCCCGGCCTTGGTGGAAGCGGTCAAGTCGGCCATCGTCAACAACCCGGAGGTGCAGGCACGCTGGCACGCCTTCACCGCTGCCGATGCCCAGAAAGACGTTGCGGCCGCCGGCTGGCGTCCCTCGGTGGACCTGAGCTACGGCATCGGTCGCGAGCACCGGGTCGATCCCCCCGGCACGCCGGAGCAGCGCTTCAACCGGTCGGCCGCCAGCCTGACGCTGACCCAGACGCTGTTCGACGGCTTCTTCACCCCCAGCGAGGTGCAGCGCCTGAGCTACGCCAAGCTGACCCGCTATTACGAGCTGCTGGAAGCGGCGGAAAACATCGCGCTGGAGGCGGTGCGCGCCTACGCCGACGTGGCGCGCTACTCGGCGCTGGTGCAGGAGGCCAAGGCCAACTACGTCGAACACAAGCTGACCGCCCAGCAGATCGAGGAGCGCGTCAAAGCCGGTGTCAGCCGCCGCGTCGACATGGACCAGGCCACCGGCCGTCTGGCGCTGGCCGAGTCCAACCTGTTGACCGAGATTTCCAACCTGCACGACGTCAGCGCCCGCTATCAGCGCATCCTGGGCGTCAAGCCGCCGGCGACCCTGCCCGCCATTCGCGACGGTCTGCGCTTTGCCGGCGTGCCCGCCAGCATGGGCGAGGCCATGCGCCAAGGCCTGCCCGCCAGCCCGACCATCAATGCCGCCTACGAGAATGTGCGCGCGCTGCGGCAGGAGATCGACTCGCGCAAAGCCGCCTACTGGCCGCGCGTGGACTTTCGCATCCGCCAGACATGGGGGCGTGACATCGACAACGTCAATGGCCGCACCCGCGATCTGACGGCCGAAATCCTGCTCAACTACAACCTGTACCGGGGTGGCGCCGACCAGGCGCGCGAGAAGCAGGCGGTCGAGCTGCACAAGCAGGCGCGCGATCTGCAGGAGAAGGCCTGCCGCGACGTGCGCCAGACGCTGGCCATCGCCTACAACGACGTGGTGCGCCTGCGCGAGCAACTGGGCTATCTGGACCAGCACCGCCTGTCGACCGAAGTGGCGCGCGAGGCGTATCGCCAGCAGTTCGACATCGGCCAGCGCACGCTGCTGGACCTGCTGGACACGCAGAACGAATACTTCGAGGCCAGCCGTGCCTATCTGAATGCGCAGTACAACGAGTTCGTGGCCCAGGCCCGCACGCTGGCCAGCATGGGCAAGCTGACCGCTTCGCTGGGCGTGGCGCGGCCGGACCAGCCCAGCGCGGTGGATGCCGGACAGGACCGCGGCGAGCTGGCGCCGGAGGAGTTGTGCCCGTTCGAAACCCCGGCGCTGTTCGAGATCGACAAGGCCAAGGCCGTGGCCGAGGCGCCCGTGCGGGCGCGTCCGGCTGCGCCGGCGGCGGCCCCCGCCCCGGCTGCCGCTCCCGCCGCGCCGCAGAAGATCACCTTGCAGGCGGATGCGCTGTTCGACTTCGACAAGGCCGTCATTACCGCGCAGGGCAAGACCAAGCTGGATGAGCTGGTCGCCAAGATCAAGGCATCCAATCTGGACGTCGCGATTGCGGTGGGCCACTCCGACAGCATCGGCTCCGATGCCTACAACGACCGCCTGTCGCTGCGCCGCGCCGAGGCGGTCAAGGCCTACTTGGTCAGCAAGGGCATTCCGGCCGACAAGGTGCGCACCGAAGGCCGCGGCAAGCGCGAGCCGATTGCCGACAACGCCACGGCCGAGGGACGCGCCAAGAACCGCCGGGTCGATGTGACCATCATCGAGACGGGGCGGCCCGCCAGCCGTTGATCTTCGGGGGCGTGGGGGTTTAGCCCCCCACGCCAGCGGCGTGGGCCTGCTGGTCGGCGTGGTAGCTGCTGCGCACCATGGCCCCCACGGCCGCGTGGGTGAAGCCCATCGCGTAAGCCTGGGCTTCGAACATTTTGAACGTGTCCGGGTGCACATAGCGCCGCACCGGCAGGTGGTGGCTGCTGGGGGCCAGATACTGGCCGATCGTCAGCATGTCGATGCCGTGCGCGCGCATGTCGCGCATGACCTCCAGAATTTCCTCGTCCGTCTCGCCCAGGCCGACCATCAGCCCGCTCTTGGTGGGCACATGGGGGAACAGGGCCTTGAATTTTTTGAGCAGGTTGAGGCTGAACGCGTAATCCGAGCCGGGGCGCGCCTGCTTGTAGAGTCGCGGCACCGTCTCCAGGTTGTGGTTCATCACATCCGGCGGGGCGGCCTTGAGGATTTCCAGCGCCCGATCGTCGCGGCCGCGGAAGTCGGGCACCAGGATTTCGATGCGGGTGGCGGGTGAGAGCGCGCGCACGCGCTGGATGCAGGCCACGAAATGCCCCGCCCCGCCGTCGCGCAGGTCGTCGCGGTCCACGCTGGTGATGACGACGTACTGCAGCTTGAGCGCTGCGATGGTGCGTGCCAGATTCTCGGGCTCGTCGGGGTCGAGCGGGTCCGGGCGGCCATGGCCCACGTCGCAGAACGGGCAGCGCCGGGTGCACTTGTCGCCCATGATCATGAAGGTCGCCGTGCCCTTGCCAAAGCACTCGCCGATGTTGGGGCAGGACGCCTCCTCGCACACGGTGACCAGTTTGTTGGCGCGCAGGATGTCCTTGATCTCGTAAAACCGCGTGCTGGGGCTGCCGGCCTTGACCCGGATCCAGTCCGGCTTCTTGAGCGCGGGGGCGGACTCGACCTTGATGGGGATGCGGGCGGTCTTGGCCGCGCTCTTTTGCTTGGCGGTCGGGTCGTAGCCGGCGGTCGGGGGCGTGGAGGTTTCGGCGTTCATCGGGGATCCTGGCCGCGATGGTGCGGCGTCGGTGGCGGTGTCGTTGCCGGCGTCATGGGCGGCGGTGGGCAGCGTCATGGGCGGGGCGCGAGCAGCCGCAGAAGCTGCTGCGCCAGCTCGGCGCGCACATCGGCCAACGGCACGTCGACGCCGATGGTAGCAAGGTCCACCGTGCGCAGGCCGGCGTAGCCGCAGGGGTTGATACGGAAGAAGGGGCTCAGGTCCATCGCGACGTTGAGCGCCACGCCGTGGTAGGTGCAGTGCCGGTGTACCTTGATGCCAAGGGCGCTGATCTTGCCCAGCCCCGCGAACGGGTCGCCACCCGGGCGCGGCCCCGCCAGCGCGGCATGGGCATGGGGGTCGTCCAGCCGCACGTAGATGCCGGGGGCCCCGGCCACCCGGTGCCCCGTGACACCCCAGGTGGCCAGCGTGCGGATGACGGCTTCCTCCAGCCGGTACACATACTCCTTGACGAAGTAGCCGGCGCGGCGCAGGTCGATCAGCGGGTAGGCCACCACTTGGCCGGGGCCGTGGTAGGTGACCTGGCCGCCGCGGTTGGTGGCCACGACCGGGATGTCGCCCGGATGCAACAGATGCTCCGCGCGGCCCGCCAGCCCCTGGGTGAAGACGGGGGGGTGTTCGCAGAGCCAGATTTCGTCCGCGGTGTGCGGCCCGCGCCCCTCGGTGAAGGCGCGCATGGCCGCGTAGGTGGCGTCGTAGTCGGCCCGCCCCAGATCGCGCAGGACCGCGCTCACAGCACGACCCGTACCATCGGGTGGGTGGTCAGCGTGCGGTAGAGCTCGTCGAGCTGCTCGCGCGACGTTACCTGCACCGTGATGGTCAGGCCCAGGTAACGGCCGCCGCGGCTGACGCGCTGCTCGACGCCCGCTTCGTCGAAGTCGGGGTCGAACTGGCGCGCGACGTGCGCCACGGCGCTGACGAAGCCGTCGACGTGCGCACCCATCACCTTGATCGGGAAGCGGCACGGAAACTGGAGCAGGGGTTGGACGTCGGACATGCGCAACGGAACGATAATTGGGGTTTATCCGTATAATAAAGAGCTTTGCCAGCGCGGCCAAAAGCTGCGCAGGCGCCACGCTCGCTGTCAGGCGTGCGTCTTCGAGGTGTCGATAATCGCAGGTTTGGCGGTGTCAGCAGACCGGTCCGTTCCTCCCGCTGCATCCCGGCCGTCGTCGGTGGCGGAGCGCCCTCGTCCGCAGTTGGCCAAGGGGCCCGAAGGTGCCGAGGGGCGATGGGCCGATGGGGACGCAGTTGAGGGTGATGCCGCCGAATTCAAGCCCCTGACGCCCGAAGAGGTGCGTCTGTGGCGGCAGCGGCATCCGGCGCTGTCCGTGTGGCGGGTCGTGGCGTGGCAGGCGGCGCTGGCGCTGCTGGTGTCGGCGGTGGCGGCCGTGGGGGTGCTCGTCGCGGGCGATGGGCGCTGGTCCCGGGTGGCTTCGGTGGCGTATGGCGCGCTGTGTGCCGTGCTGCCGTCGGCGGTCATGGCCTGGGGGATGACGTCGAGCGCGCTGGCGCGTTGGCTGGGTGCGGCATTCCCCGGGGTGGCGCGGGCGTCGCTGGCGGGTTGGTTGTGGTGGGAAGGGGTCAAGGTGCTGCTGGTGCTGGCGATGCTGGCGTCGGCGCCGCGCTGGATCCCGGATCTGAGCTGGCTGGGCCTCGTGGTCGGGCTGGTGGTGGTTCTCAAGTCGTACTGGCTGGCGTGGATCGTGCGGCCGGCGGCGCGGGACCGATCGGTTTGTTCAAGAACGGGAATGGGTTGACGAATGGCAGCTGAAGGACAAGGACCGACCGCAGGTGAGTACATCCGGCATCACCTGATGCACCTGACCAACAAGAAGCAGGAATTCATCGTCGACTTTTCGGTGATCAACATCGACTCGGTGGTGTTTTCCGTGCTGATGGGGCTGCTGGGCGTGTGGCTGCTGTGGCTGGGGGCGCGTCGCGCCACCGCCGGCGTGCCGGGGCGCTTTCAGGCCGCCGTCGAGATCCTGGTCGAGATGGTCGAAACCCAGGCCAAGGGCGTGATCCACAATGCCGCCAGCCGCAAGGTCATCGCGCCGATGGCGCTGACGGTGTTCGTGTGGATCTTCTTCATGAACGCCATGGACCTGCTGCCGGTGGATCTGCTGCCGGCGCTGTGGCACTCGGCCGGGCCGGCCCTGGGCTTCAAGGACTATCTGCGCGTCGTGCCGACGGCTGACCTCTCGACGACCCTGGGTCTGTCGGTGTCGGTGCTGCTGATGTGCCTGTTCTACAACATCAAGATCAAGGGCTTGGGCGGTTGGACGCACGAGCTGGTGACGGCGCCGTTTGGCACCAGCAAGAACCCGTTCTGGGCGCTGCTGCTGGGCGTGGTGAACTTCCTGATGCAAATGATCGAGTTCGTGGCGAAGACCGTCTCCCACGGCATGCGGTTGTTTGGCAACATGTTCGCGGGTGAGCTGGTCTTCATGCTGATCGCGCTGCTCGGCGGTTTCGCCGCGCTGTCGTTCAGCGGGGCCCTGCTCTTCGTCGGGCACCTGATCGCCGGTACGGTGTGGGCCATCTTCCACATCCTGGTGATCACCCTGCAGGCGTTCATTTTCATGATGCTGGCCCTGATCTACCTGGGGCAGGCACATGATGCGCACTGAGTTCGTTTCCCCCTAACCTTCCTCTCAACCTCAAAAGGAAACCATCATGGAAAACATTCTGGGTCTCGTTGCTCTGGCTTGCGGCATCATCGTCGGTCTGGGCGCCATCGGCGCGTCGATCGGCATCGCCCTCATGGGTGGCAAGTTCCTCGAGTCGTCCGCCCGTCAGCCCGAGCTGATGAACGACCTGCAGACCAAGATGTTCATTCTGGCCGGTCTGATCGACGCGGCCTTCCTGATCGGCGTGGCCATCGCGCTGCTGTTCGCGTTCGCCAACCCCTTCGCGATCTGATCGTCCTGCGGTGAGGAAGGGTGCGCCCGGGTGAGCCCCGGGCGCACGCCGATCGAACCCGGCCCCCTCTCGCTCCACCCCCGCACACATTCAGAAAGGCGTTGCGATGAACATCAATGCAACCCTCTTTGCGCAGGCCATCGTCTTCGCGATCCTGGTGTGGTTCACGATGAAGTTCGTGTGGCCGCCGATCGCCAAGGCGCTGGATGAGCGTGCGCAGAAGATTTCCGAAGGTCTGGCCGCCGCCGAGAAGGCCAAGACCGAGCTCGCCGTGGCCAACAAGCGTGTCGAGGACGCGCTGGTGCAGTCGCGCAACGAATCCGCCGCCCGCCTGGCCGACGCCGAGCGCCGCGCGCAGGCCATGATCGAAGAGGCCAAGGCCCGCGCCGCCGAGGAAGCCGCCAAGATCATCGCCGCCGCCAAGGCCGAGGCCGAGCAGCAGGCCGTGCAGGCCCGCGAAGCCCTGCGCGAGCAGGTGGCCGTGCTGGCCGTCAAGGGCGCCGAGCAGATTCTGCAGCGCGAGGTCAACGCCGGCGTGCATGCCGAGCTGCTGCAGCGGCTCAAGACCGAACTCTAATTTCCGAACCGCGCGTCCGAAGGTTGAACCATGGCCGAACTAGCCACCATTGCACGACCCTACGCCGAAGCGCTGTTCAAGGCCGCCGCAGCGCAGGCGGCCGATGCCAGCGAATGGCTGGACGAGCTTGCCGCGATCGCCGGCCAGGAGCAGCTTCAGGCCTTCGCGGCCGACCCGAAGGTCCGCGCCGAGCAGGTGTTTGACGTCATCACCGGGGTGATGAAGGCGCCGTTGCCGGAGATCGGTCGCAACTTCCTGCGCACCGTCATCGACAACGACCGCGTGCCCGCTCTGCCCGAGATCGCGCGCCAGTTCCGCAAGCTGGTCAATGCGCAGCGGGGCGTGGCCGATGCGACCGTCGAGAGCGCCTTCCCGATCGAGGCGGCCCAGCTCGCCGACCTGCAGGGCGTCCTTGAAAAGCGTTTTGGCCGCCAGTTGCGCCTGCAGGTGCAGCTGCGCCCCGAACTGATTGGCGGCGTGCGCGTGGTGGTGGGCGACGAGGTGCTGGACACCTCGGTCAAGGCCCGTCTGGAACAAATGCGTGTGGCGCTGACGGCCTGACGGCTGGCCCCAACGCCCTGTCGAACATCCGAAAAGGAAAGCGTCATGCAACTCAATCCCGCTGAAATCTCCGAACTGATCAAGTCCCGCATCGAGGGGCTGGCCCCGTCGGCCGACGTGCGCAACCAGGGCACCGTGGTGTCGGTGACCGACGGCATCGTGCGCATCCACGGCCTGTCGGACGCGATGCAGGGCGAAATGCTCGAATTCCCCGCTGGCAAGGACGGGCAGCCGACGTTCGGTCTGGCGCTCAACCTGGAGCGCGACTCGGTCGGCGCCGTGATCCTGGGCGAGTACGAACACATCTCCGAAGGCGACACGGTCAAGTGCACCGGCCGCATTCTGGAAGTGCCGGTGGGCCCCGAGCTGATCGGCCGCGTGGTCGATGCGCTGGGCCGCCCGATCGACGGCAAGGGCCCGATCAACGCCAAGCTGACCGACGTGGTCGAGAAGGTCGCCCCGGGCGTGATCGCGCGCAAGAGCGTGGACCAGCCGGTGCAGACCGGCCTGAAGGCCATCGACTCGATGGTGCCGATCGGCCGCGGCCAGCGCGAGCTGATCATCGGTGACCGCCAGACCGGCAAGACCGCGGTGGCCATCGACACCATCATCAACCAAAAGGGCCAGAACATGGTCTGCATCTACGTCGCCATCGGTCAGAAGGCGTCGTCGATCAAGAGCGTGGTGCGGGCCCTGGAGCAACACGGTGCGATGGAGTACACCATCGTCGTGGCGGCTTCCGCCTCCGAGTCGGCGGCGATGCAGTTCCTGGCGCCGTACTCCGGCTGCACGATGGGTGAATACTTCCGCGACCGCGGCCAAGACGCGCTGATCATTTACGACGACCTGTCCAAGCAGGCCGTGGCCTACCGTCAGGTGTCGCTGCTGCTGCGTCGTCCGCCGGGGCGTGAGGCCTTCCCGGGCGACATCTTCTATCTGCACAGCCGCCTGCTGGAGCGCGCCGCGCGCGTCAACGCCGACTACGTCGAGGCGTTCACCAAGGGCGAGGTCAAGGGCAAGACCGGGTCCTTGACGGCGCTGCCGATCATCGAGACCCAGGCCGGTGACGTGTCGGCGTTCGTGCCGACCAACGTGATCTCGATCACGGACGGCCAGATCTTCCTGGAAACCAACCTGTTCAACGCCGGCATCCGCCCCGCGATCAACGCCGGTATCTCGGTGTCGCGCGTCGGTGGTGCGGCCCAGACCAAGCTGATCAAGGGCCTGTCGGGCGGCATCCGGACCGACTTGGCGCAGTACCGCGAGCTGGCGGCGTTCGCGCAGTTTGCCTCCGACCTGGACGAGGCGACCCGCAAGCAGCTCGACCGCGGTGCGCGCGTGACCGAGCTGCTCAAGCAGCCGCAGTACAGCCCGCTGCCGATCAGCCTGATGGCCGCGTCGCTGTACGCCGCCAACAAGGGCTATCTGGACGACATCGACGTCAAGAAGGTGCTGCCCTTCGAGAGCGGCCTGCACGCCTACCTGAAGGACAAGCACGCGGCGTTGCTGTCGAAGCTCGAGACGCAGAAGGCCATGGACAAGGACGCCGAGGCCGAACTCGACGCCGCCATCCGCGCCTTCAAGCAGACCGGCACCTACTGATCGGCCCGGCAGCGGACCGTTCCAAGGAGCAGCGATGGCAGCAGGCAAGGAAATACGCGGCAAGATCAAGTCGGTGGAAAACACCAAGAAGATCACCAAGGCCATGGAGATGGTCGCCGCCTCCAAGATGCGCAAGGCGCAGGAGCGCATGCGCACGGCCCGGCCGTACAGCGAGAAGGTGCGCCAGATCGCGGCGAACCTGAGCCGGGCCAACCCGGAGTACGTGCACCCCTTCATGGTGGCCCACCCCGATGCGACCGTCAGCGGGATGATCGTGGTGACCACCGACAAGGGCCTGTGCGGCGGCCTCAACACCAACCTGCTGCGCGCGGTGACCAACCAGTTCCGCGAGCTGCAGGCGCAGGGCAAGACGGCGCAGGTGGTCGCGATCGGCAACAAGGGCTTCGGCTTCATGAACCGCATCGGCGCCCAGGTCGTCTCGCACGTCACCGGGCTGGGCGACACGCCCCACCTGGAGCGCCTGATCGGGCCGGTCAAGGTGTTGCTCGACGCGTATGCCGAGGGCAAGCTCAACGCGGTGTACCTGTGCTACACGAAGTTCATCAACACGATGAAGCAAGAGCCGGTGGTGCAGCAGCTGCTGCCGCTGTCGGCGCAGGACCTGGAGCAGGGTGACGCGGGCTACGACTGGGACTACATCTACGAGCCCGACGCCCCCACCGTGATCGACGAGCTGCTCGTGCGCTACGTGGAGTCGCAGGTCTATCAGGCGGTGGCCGAGAACATGGCGTCCGAGCAGTCGGCGCGCATGGTGGCCATGAAGGCCGCCACGGACAACGCCGGCAACCTGATCAACGAGCTGAAGCTGATCTACAACAAGACGCGTCAGGCCGGCATCACCAAGGAGCTGTCCGAAATCGTCGCCGGCGCTGCCGCCGTCTGACGTCGCCGGGTTCTCGTCTATCTTTCATCGACAAGGTTTCAATCATGGCTCAAGTTCAAGGCAAGATCGTTCAGTGCATCGGCGCCGTGGTGGACGTGGAATTCCCGCGTGACCAAATGCCCAAGGTGTATGACGCGCTGAAGATGGAGGGGTCGCCCCTGACGCTGGAAGTCCAGCAGCAGCTCGGCGACGGCGTCGTGCGCACCATCGCGCTGGGTTCGTCCGACGGCCTGCGCCGCGGCATGACCGTCTACAACACCAACGCCCCGATCACCGTGCCGGTGGGCAAGGCGACGCTGGGCCGCATCATGGACGTGCTGGGTAACCCGATCGACGAGCGCGGCCCGATCGACCAGTCGCTGACCAGCTCCATCCACCGCAAGGCCCCGGCCTACGACGAGCTGTCGCCCTCCACCGAGCTGCTGGAAACGGGCATCAAGGTGATCGACTTGATCTGCCCGTTCGCCAAGGGCGGCAAGGTCGGCCTGTTCGGCGGCGCCGGTGTGGGCAAGACCGTCAACATGATGGAGCTGATCAACAACATCGCCAAGGCGCACTCGGGCCTGTCGGTGTTTGCCGGTGTGGGTGAGCGTACCCGCGAGGGCAACGACTTCTACCACGAGATGATGGAGTCCAAGGTGGTCGTCTCCGACAACCTGGGCGAGTCCAAGGTGGCGATGGTGTACGGCCAGATGAACGAGCCGCCGGGCAACCGTCTGCGCGTGGCGCTGACCGGTCTGACCATCGCCGAATCGTTCCGCGATGAAGGCCGTGACGTGCTGTTCTTCGTGGACAACATCTACCGCTACACGCTGGCTGGTACCGAGGTGTCCGCGCTGCTGGGCCGTATGCCCTCGGCGGTGGGCTACCAGCCGACGCTGGCCGAGGAGATGGGCAAGCTCCAGGAGCGCATCACCTCCACCAAGGTCGGCTCGATCACCTCCATCCAGGCCGTGTACGTGCCGGCGGACGACCTGACCGACCCGTCGCCGGCCACCACCTTCGCGCACCTGGATGCGACCGTCGTGTTGTCGCGTGACATCGCCGCGCTCGGTATCTACCCGGCCGTGGACCCGCTGGATTCCACCAGCCGCCAAGTCGACCCCAACATCGTCGGCGAAGAGCACTACAGCACCACGCGTGCCGTGCAGGCCGTGCTGCAGCGCTACAAGGAGCTGCGCGACATCATCGCGATTCTGGGTATGGACGAATTGTCGCCGGAAGACAAGCTGGCCGTGGCGCGTGCGCGCAAGATCCAGCGCTTCCTGTCGCAGCCGTTCCACGTGGCCGAGGTGTTCACCGGCGCGCCGGGCAAGTACGTGCCGCTGAAGGAGACCATCCGCGGCTTCAAGATGATCGTCAACGGCGAGTGCGACCACCTGCCCGAGCAGGCGTTCTACATGGTCGGCACGATCGACGACGCCTTCGAGAAGGCCAAGAAGCTGGCCGGCTGATGCCCGACCCCCGAAGCGCCTGCGGCGCCTCCCCCTCGAGGGGGCGCCTCCGGTGGTCCGGCATAGCCGGTTCGGTGGCGGCCCCCGATCGCCCGCGTCGCGCAAAGGAGATCTGAGATGAGTACCATTCAAGTGGAGGTGGTGAGCGCCGAGGAGTCCATCTTCAGCGGCCCCGCCAAATTCGTGGCCCTGCCGGGCGAGGCGGGCGAGCTGGGCATCCTGCCCGGCCACGTGCCGCTGATCACCCGCATCAAGCCCGGTGCCGTGCGCATCGAAAAGGCCGATGGGGAGGAGGAGTTCGTGTTCGTGGCGGGCGGTATCCTCGAGGTGCAGCCCAAGGTGGTGACGGTGCTGTCCGACACGGCCATCCGCGGCAAGGACCTGGACGAGGCCAAAGCCAGCGAAGCGCGCAAGGCCGCCGAAGAGGCGCTCAAGAACGCCAAGAGCGAGGTGGATCTGGCCAAGGCGCAGTCGGAACTGGCCGTCATGGCCGCCCAGATCGCGGCCCTGCGCAAATTCCGTCAGAAGCGCTGAACCCCGTTGGCCCCGGCTCGTCCGGTGCGACCGCAATGCGGCCCGCGTCCCCTGTCGCGTCCGACACCGCCCCCCGGGGCGGTGTCGTCTTTTCGGGCCTACCGTCGGTACCGGGCGCAGCGGGCGACGATTGGCCACGTCCCCCTGGCTGGCAGCGCAACGGCCATTGGCAGACCATCGGCGCGGCGCTGTGGGCGCGGCGTGGGGTGGCGGCTCCGTTGGATTGGCTGCGCGAGCGCTGGACCACGCCGGACGGCGACTTCATCGATGTCGATCACATCGTTCCACCGGGTGCGGTGGCGATGCTGGTGCTGTTTCACGGGTTGGAGGGCTCGTCGGCCAGCCACTATGCGCAGGCCTTCGCCGCCGAGGCCCAGCGCCGTGGCTGGGCGATCGCCGTGCCGCATTTTCGTGGATGTTCGGGTGAGCCCAACCGAGCGCCGCGGGCCTACCACTCGGGGGATTTCGAGGAAATCGCCTGGATGCTGGCGCGCGTGGCGCAGCGCTGGCCCGACTGGCCCCGGGTCGCAGTGGGGGTGTCGCTGGGCGGCAATGCCCTGTTGCGCTGGTTGCAGGAGGCTGGCGCGGGTGCCGCGGCGGCCGTGCGGGCGGCGGCGGCCATCTCGGCGCCGCTGGATCTGGCGGCCGCCGGTGCCGCCATCGACCGCGGCCTCAACCGCGTGCTGTATGCGCGCATGTTTTTGCGCACCATGCGGCGCAAGGCGCGGGAGAAGTGGGCGCGCTTTCCCGGCCTGTTCGATCTGGAGCGGGCGCTAGGCGCGCGGACGCTGCGCGCCTTCGACGATGCGTTTACCGCGCCGTTGCACGGGTTTCGCGGTGTGGAGGACTATTGGCGGCGCGCATCGAGCCGGCGCCACCTGCGCGCGGTGCGGGTGCCGACCCTGGTGCTCAATGCGCGCAACGATCCCTTCGTGCCTGGGGCGAGTCTGCCGGATGCGACGGAAGCGGGGCCGTATGTCCAACTGTGGCAGCCCGCCCGGGGCGGGCATGTGGGCTTTGCCGAGCCGCGCGCCCCGTGGGACATGCGGGGCGACGTGGCGGCACTGCCGCAGCGGGTCATGCCGTGGCTGGCCGAGGCGGCGGGCTGGCCCGGGCGGTGACACAATCGCCCCACGCAGAGCAGAAAGAGGTCCCGACATGGACGACATCGTCAAGGTGGCGATGGCCAAGTGGCCGAACGTGCCCGATTGTTACGGTTGGCTGGGGCTGGATGCGCGCGGGCGCTGGTGGATGCGGGACGACCGGGCCCAGGCGGCTGGCCCGTTCGCGGGGGACGGGGCCACCCCTGCCAGCCGGGGGGCGGAGCTGCGCCACGACAAGCTGATTGCCTTCATCGGCCGCAACTACGGGGTGGACGGGCAGGGGCAGTGGTTTTTTCAGAACGGGCCGCAGCGGGTGTATGTGGAGCTGGAGCTGACGCCGTGGGTGTGGCGCCTGGCGCCCGATGGCGGGGTGTTCAGCCACACGGGGGTGCCGGTACAGGTGCGTGAAGCCTGGCTGGACGAGGCCGGTCGTCTGTATCTGGCAGGGGACATGGGCCTCGGCGTGGTCCACACGCAGGACATGCACCTGGCGGCGGAGGCGGTGGAGTCGGGCCGCTGGGTGCCGCAGCCCTGCCGGGCGGCGGAGTTGCCGGCGCGTTACGGCTTCGTGCCCAGCCCCGTGGCAGCGCGGCGGGCCAGCGCATCGAGCGCGAGCCGATAACCCTCGGGCCCGAAGCCGATGATGCTGCCCGCGGCCACCGGCGCAATCCACGAGTGGTGCCGGAAGGCCTCCCGGGCGTGCACATTGGAGAGGTGGACTTCGATCACCGGCATGGGCGCGACACCCTTGATGGCGTCGTGCAGCGCAATCGAGGTGTGGGTGTAGGCGCCGGGGTTGAACACCACGCCGATGGCCTGACCTGCGCGATGCAGCGCACCCCAGGCGTGGAGGTGATCGATCAACACCCCCTCGTGGTTGCTTTGCGCCGTCTCGACGGTCAGACCCAAGCGCGCGCCGTGTTCACGGCAGCGGGCCTCCAGATCGGCCAGCGTGTCGGCCCCATACACACCGGGCTCGCGCGTGCCCAGCAGGTTGAGGTTGGGGCCGTTGAGGACCAGGACGCGGGTCATGGCAGAGCGGGCGATGACGGGCGCGTCGTTGGCGTTCTGGGGTGGTTACTTGGACTCGGCCGCGGGCGCTGCCGGCTCGGTGAAGTTGGCGCCGCCCTGGTTGGCCAGATAGGCCACGGCACGCGCGATTTCGATGTCACGGAACGCGCCACCACCTTGGGCACCCATCGCGCCCTTGCCCTTGAGCGCGGAGTTGACGAGCGTGTCGTAACCCTGGGCGATGCGCGGGGCCCAGGCGGCCTTGTCGCCGTGCTTGGGGGCACCGACCAGGCCGGCCTCGTGGCAGGCGGCGCACTGCGCCTTGTACACGTCGGCGCCGGCGGCCAGCGGGCGGTTGGCGTCGCGCAGCTCGACCGTGCCGACCTTCTGGATGCGCTGGGCCGTGGCCAGTTCGGGGTTGACCGCGCCGGCCTGGGGCTTGTCGGCCTTGGTCACGTAAAACACCAGCCCGATGATCAGGAACACCGGAACGACGAACGCGAAGAAGGCCGTCCACCACAGTTGCTTCGGGGTCTTGATCGGCCCGGTGTGATTGTCGTGCGCGTGCTCGCTCATGGTGTCCCTTTGGAGGCGTGTAGCGGAGATCCGGTTGCCCGCGGCGCGGGGCGCCGTGCGGGGCATGCGGGGGTTGCCAAACCCGAGCATTATATCGAGGGGTTCCCCGGGGCTGCCCGCGCGGCCACCGCGCGGGCAGCGGGCTGATAGAATGCGCGTCTGGACTGCGGCTGTAGCTCAGTGGATAGAGTATCGGCCTCCGAAGCCGAGGGTCGTGGGTTCGATCCCCGCCAGCCGCGCCAAGTCTCACAACCTCCTTTGATTGCGGCCGCCGCGCGCGGCCGGGGAGTCAGGCGCGTGGGGATCCGGTTTGCCACCGACCAGTTGGAGGCCCTGCTGCGCAGCCTGCCGGATCCGGCGTTCGTGCTGAGCGCCTCGGGGCGCTACGTCGCGGTGTTCGGTGGCACCGACACGCGCTATTACCATGACGGCAGCCCGCTGGTCGGCCGTACGCTGCACGAGGTGCTGGTGCTGGCGCGCGCCGACGGCTTTCTTGCCGATATCCGGGCCGCGCTGCACGACGGCGGCCTGCGCATCGTCGAGTACGAACTCAGCAACCGCGATGTGCTCGGCCTGTCGGACGCCGGGCCGGCCGAGCCGATCTGGTTCGAGGGCCGCATCACGCCGCTGCCCTTCACCGTGGATGGCGAGGCGGTGGTGCTGTGGGTGGCCAGCAACATCACGCACCGGCGCCAGTTGCAGGAGCGGCTGCGCGCGCTCAGCGAGACCGACGAGCTGACCGGGTTGGCCAACCGGCGCCGTTTCCTCGTCGAGCTGCAGGCGTGCTTCGACGCCTTTGCGCGCTACGGCCAACCGGGGGCGCTGCTGTACCTCGATCTGGACCGCTTCAAGGCGATCAACGACCAGCTGGGCCACGAGCGCGGTGACGCGGCGCTGTGCGCGGTGGCGGCGGTGCTGGACGGGCACCGCCGGCGCACCGACCTGGCGGCGCGGCTGGGCGGCGACGAGTTCGTGCTGCTGTGCCCGCACACCGGCTTGGACGAGGCCCGTGCGCTGGCCGAGCGGTTGGCCGCGCCGATGGTGCAGGCCTTGGCGCCCTTTGTGCTGGGTGGCGGTCTGCGCGCGTCGGTCAGCGTTGGCTGGGCGGCGTGCGAGCCGCAGGACGCCAGCGGCGCCGACCTGGTGCGCCGCGCGGACGCGGCGCTGTACCGCGTCAAGCGCGCCAGCCGCGCCGCAGTCGCCTGACCCGGACCCACCGTCGCGCGAACGCCGGTTTGCGGGGCGGGCTCAGACGCTCAGCAGCAAAAAGCGCCGCTCCCACGGGCTGATGACGTCGAAGTATTCGCGGTACTCGGCCTCTTTGATGGCGGCGTAGGTGCGCAGAAAGTGTTCGCCGAACAGTTCGGCCAGCGGCTCGCAGGCCAGCAGGCGGTCGATGGCGTCGTCCAGGTGCCGCGGCAGCTGGTGGGGGTGTTCGTAGGCGCTGCCGGTGAGGGGCTCGGTGGGCAGCAGGCGCTCGCGCATGCCCAGGTAGCCGCAGGCCAGGCTGGCCGCGATGGCCAGGTAGGGGTTGACGTCCACGCCGGCCAGTCGGTTTTCCACGCGCCGCGCCTGCGGCGGCGAGTGCGGCACGCGCAGGCCGCAGGTGCGGTTGTCGTAACCCCAGCTCAGGTTGATGGGGGCGGCGGTGTAGCGCGACAGGCGCCGGTAGCTGTTGATGTAGGGCGCAAAGAAGGCCATCGCCGCGGGCAAATAGGTCTGCAGCCCGCCGATGAAGTGCAAAAAGGCGGGGGACGGCGAGCCGTCGGCCTGGCTGAAGACGTTGTGCCCGCTGGCGCGGTCGATGACGCTTTGGTGGATGTGCATGGCGCTGCCCGGCTGTCCCTGCATGGGCTTGGCCATGAAGGTGGCGTACATGCGGTGGCGGATCGCCACTTCGCGCACGGTGCGCTTGAACAGGAACACCTGGTCGGCCAGGGCCAGCGGCTCGCCGTGGTCCAGATTGATTTCCATCTGGGCGGTGCCCATCTCGTGGATCAGGGTGTCGAGCTGCAGGCCCTGCGCCTCGCACCAGTCGTAGATGACGTCGAAGATGTCGTCGTATTCGTTGACGGCGTCGATGGAAAAGCTCTGCATCCCGGCCTCGGTGCGGCGGGTGCGGCCGATCGGGGGTTTGAGGGGGATGTCCTCGTCGGGCTCGACCTCGACCAGGTAGAACTCCATCTCGGGCGCCACGATGGGCTGCAGGCCCTCGCGCTCGTAAAACGAGAGGATGCGGCGCAGCACGTTGCGCGGTGCCAGTTCGGCCGCGGTGCCGTCGAAGTGCACGCAGTCGTGGATGATCTGGGCGGTGGGTTCCTTGGCCCAGGGGACGATGCGCAGGGTGGACGGGTCGGGCACCAGCCGCATGTCGGGGTCCGCGACGGGGGTGAAGTCCTGCTCCGGGTAGTCGCCGGTGACGGTCATGGTCAGCACGGCTTCCGGCAGGCGCAGGCCGACGGCGGGGTCGTATTTGTGGCGCGGCACGATCTTGCCGCGGGCCTGGCCGGTCATGTCCGGGATCAGGCACTCGACTTCGGTGATGCGGCGCTCGTCGAGCCACTGCTGGATGCGTTGGACGTCGTCGTTCATGGGCGGAGGGGGCGTCGGGGCGTGGCCGCCAGTATGCGGCGATGTCGGCGCGGGTGTGGTGCCAGCCACCGCGGTGGGGGCGGCTCCATTGCGCGGCGTGCGGCGACAATCGCAGGCCGATTGCGGGTATGTCGCGGGTATGTCACGGGCATCGCGCCCGTCTTGTCTTTGGAGGGGTTTTGCATGATCGGTTTGCCCGATATCGAAGCCGCGGCCGAGCGGCTGGCGGGCCAGGTGCTGGCCACGCCGTGCCTGGAGTCGCGCACCCTGTCGCAGATCACCGGGGCGCAGGTCTTCCTCAAGTTCGAGAATCTGCAGTACACCGCATCGTTCAAGGAGCGCGGGGCCTGCAACAAGCTGGCGCAGCTCACGCCGCAGGAGCGCGCGCGGGGCGTGATCGCCATGTCGGCCGGCAACCATGCGCAGGGGGT
Organism: Tepidimonas fonticaldi; assembly: GCF_007556755.1. GTDB lineage: Bacteria > Pseudomonadota > Gammaproteobacteria > Burkholderiales > Burkholderiaceae_C > Tepidimonas > Tepidimonas fonticaldi. The sequence goes on from NZ_VJOO01000028.1 coordinate 27,798, forward strand.
GGCCTACCACGCCCAGCGTCTGGGGTTGCGCGCGGTGATCGTGATGCCGCGCTTTACCCCCGGGGTGAAGGTGGAGCGCACGCGCGGCTTTGGCGCCGAGGTGGTGCTGCACGGCGACACGCTGGAGGAGGCGCGCGCCCATGCCCGGGCGCTGGCGGCCGAGCAGGGCCTGACCTTCGTGCACCCGTACGACGACGACGCCATCATCGCCGGCCAGGGGACGATCGGGCTGGAGATGCTGCGCGCCCAGCCGGATTTGGAGGTGCTGGCGATTGCCGTCGGCGGGGGCGGCCTGATCGGTGGCGTGGCGGTGGCGGCCAAGGCGCTCAAGCCCGACATCGAGGTGATCGGCGTGCAGACGCGGCGCTTCCCGGCCATGGTCAACGCGGTGACCGGCAGCCACTGGCCGCAGGGCACGAACACGATCGCAGAGGGCATTGCCGTGGGCAGCCCCGGGGAGCACAACCTGGCCTTGGCGCGGCGCTATGTGGACGACTGGCTGTTGGTGGACGAGGAGGACATCGAGCAGGCCATCGTGATGCTGCTGGAGATCGAAAAGACCCTGGTCGAGGGGGCGGGGGCGGCCGGGCTGGCGGCGGTGCTGCGCCATCCGGCGCGGTTTGCGGGGCGCAAGGTCGGGCTGGTGCTGTGCGGCGGCAACATCGATCCGCTGCTGCTGGCCTCGATCATCGAGCGGGGCATGGTGCGCGCCGGGCGGCTGGTGCGGTTGGTGGTCAGCACACGCGATTTGCCCGGGCAGCTGGCGCGCATCGCTGCGGTCGTGGCCGAGGCGGGGGCCAACATCGACCAGGTGCACCACCAGCGGGCTTTTACGCTGCTGGCGGCGCAAAACGTGGAAATCGAACTGGTGCTGCAGACGCGCGGCCCGCAGCATGTGGAGCAGGTGATGCAGGCACTGCGCGCTGCCGGCTACGAGGTGGCGCGCCACTGAGGCCGGCATCGGTGCCGGGTCAGGTGTCGGCCAGCGGAGCGGACGATGGCCGCGCCATGGACGGGCAATAGACCAGCGGGCCGCGGCCCTGCGCACGGCTGGCTACACTGCGCGCATGGCGCAGGGGCAGGCACTGGTGGCGGTGCGGCCGCAGGGGCTGTACTGCCCGGCAGGCGACTTCTACATCGATCCATGGCTGCCGGCTTTTGGTGCCTTCACCGGCGGATACGCGGTGCCGGCCGCTGCCGGTCAGGCGCGCTGCGCCATCGCCGACGACGCCGTGTGGCCGGTGGACGGCCCGCCGCCCGCGCCTTGGCAGATCGGCCCCGGTCGGTAAAATCCCGGGGTTTACCCTGACCCCCACGGGAACCCCTTCATGACCACTTCGCGCGTTTCCCCGGCCGCCATGGCCAATGCCATCCGGGCGTTGGCGATGGACGCCGTTCAGCAGGCCAACAGCGGCCACCCCGGCGCCCCGATGGGCATGGCCGAGATGGCCGTCGCGCTCTGGGGCCGCCACCTCAAGCACAACCCGGCCAACCCGGCCTGGGCCGACCGCGACCGCTTCGTGCTGTCCAACGGCCACGGCTCGATGCTGATCTACGCGCTGCTGCACCTGACCGGCTATGACTTGGCCGTAGAGGAGCTCAAGGCCTTCCGCCAGCTGCACAGCAAGACGCCGGGCCACCCGGAGGTCGGCATCACCCCCGGCGTGGAGACCACCACCGGGCCGCTGGGGCAGGGCATCGCCAACGCGGTCGGCATGGCGCTGGCCGAAAAGCTGCTGGCCGCCGAGTTCAACCGCCCTGAGCACACCATCGTCGACCACCACACCTACGTGTTCCTCGGCGACGGCTGCATGATGGAGGGCATCAGCCACGAGGCGTGCGCCCTCGCCGGGGCGTGGCGCCTGTCCAAGCTGATCGCGCTGTACGACGACAACGGCATCTCCATCGACGGCCAGGTCCAGCCGTGGTTCGTGGACGATACGCCGGCGCGCTTCCGCGCCTACGGCTGGCAGGTGATCGGGCCGGTGGACGGCCACGACGTCGAGGCGGTGGATGCCGCCATCGCCGCCGCCAAGGCGCAGGGCGCGCGTGCCGATGGGCGGCCCACCCTGATCGTCTGTCGCACCCGCATCGGCCAGGGCAGTCCCAACCGCGCCGGCACCGCCAAGGCGCACGGCGAGCCCCTGGGGGCCGAGGAGGTGCAGCGCACCCGCGAGGCGATCGGCTGGCCGCACCCGCCGTTCGAGGTGCCGGCCGACATCCGCGCGGCCTGGGATGCGCGTCCGGCCGGCGCCCGGGCCGAGTCGGACTGGGCTCAGCGCTTCGCGGTCTATCGCCAGGCGCACCCGGCGCTGGCCGCCGAGCTGGAGCGCCGCCTGCGCGGCGAGCTGCCCGCCGACTTCCACCAGCGCATGGTGGACTTGATCGTCGGCCTGCACGGGCAGGCGCAGACCGTGGCCAGCCGCAAGGCCAGCCAGTTGGCGCTGGAGGCCCTGACCACCGCGCTGCCGGAGCTGCTGGGCGGCTCGGCCGACCTGACTGGCTCCAACCTGACGCAGACGGCCGCCACGCCGGCGCTGCGCTTCGGGGCCGATGGCCAGCCCGTGGCGGACGAACAGGGCCGCCTGGGGCGGCACATCAACTACGGCGTGCGCGAATTCGGCATGGCCGCGGTCATGAACGGCATCGCGCTGCACGGTGGCTACATCCCCTACGGCGGCACGTTCCTGACCTTCAGCGACTACAGCCGCAACGCCATCCGCATGGCCGCGCTGATGAAGCAGCGCGTCATCCACGTCTTCACGCACGACTCCATCGGCCTGGGCGAGGACGGCCCCACCCACCAGCCGGTGGAGCACGCGGCCAGCCTGCGCCTGATCCCCAACCTGGATGTCTGGCGTCCGGCGGACACCGCCGAGACGGCCGTCGCCTGGGGCGTGGCGCTGCAGCAGCGCGAGCGGCCCACGGCGCTGCTGCTCAGCCGCCAGAACCTGCCGTATGCGGCCAAGCCGACGTCCGCGCTGGCCCCCGATGCGTCGGGGCTGGATGCGATCGCCCGCGGCGGATACATCCTGGCCGAGCCCGTGGCGGTCGGCTTCAAGCCCACCAAGAAGGCCAAGGCCGTCATCGTGGCCACGGGCTCCGAGGTGGCGCTGGCCCTGCAGGCGCAGCGGCTGCTCGCGGCCGAGGGCATCCCGGTGCGCGTGGTGTCGCTGCCCAGCACGACCGTGTTCGACCGCCAGCCGCTGGACTATCGCCTGACCGTGCTGCCGCCCAAGCTGCCGCGCATCGCCGTCGAGGCGGGGTGCAGCGACTTCTGGTGGAAATACGGCTGCGCCGCCGTGGTCGGCCTGGACCGGTTTGGCGAGTCGGCGCCGGCGGGCCAGTTGTTCGACCTGTTCGGCTTCACCGCCGACAACGTGGCCGCGACCGTGCGTGCCGTGCTCGGGCGTTCGTGACGCGCACCTTCTCCGATCTCATCCACTCAGGGACCACACCATGACCATCCGCGTTGGCATCAACGGTTTTGGCCGCATTGGGCGCCTGTCGCTGCGCGCGGCGCTGCAAGGGGGCTTTGACGACATCGAAGTCGTCGGTATCAACGACCCCAAGGGCGCCG
>NZ_VJOO01000029.1 GCF_007556755.1 Tepidimonas fonticaldi
GCCTCATTGCGGCCGTGCGCCTCATCGGCCGGTGGCTCGCCCAGCGGCGGCCAACCGAGTCCAGTGGCGCCAACCCTGCCCAGCTGCGGCTAAGGGCGGCGTGAAAATGAATTTTTCAGGGACGACTATGTATTCTGCGAAGCCACCGCTGACGGGAAGATGAGACGGCCGTTACATATATGTAAGATTCCATTCGGGATGGGATCGGGATTAATCGTGTGCCAATCTCAATGCATTCCTGCTCACCGGGGCGGGGCGCGGACTCATCGCCACATCGGTGCAAGTGCTTATGGCGATGCCGACTGGGCGCCAAGTGCGGTATCGGTGTGAGGCGGCTCAGGTGCCGTGGTCGAGAGCATTCCAGGCCTCGATAGGGATCAGGTGTCCAACGTCGGGTGGCAACCGATACGACAGACCCAGCGATCTGGGAGTGCAACCAGCACCCACCACGGCACGCGCGACGATCCTCGTGTTCAGACAAGACGGACGCCGCGCAAACGCAGCGCATTGCCGATCACCGATGCGGAGCTGAGACTCATCGCCAGGGCGGCGATCAACGGTGAAAGCAGCCAACCGGTGAGCGGATACAGCACGCCGGCCGCAATGGGAATGCCCAGTGCGTTGTAGAGAAAGGCGAACATCAGGTTCTGCTTCATGTTGCGGACCGTGGCCACTGACAAGGCGCGCGCCACCGCAATACCGCGCAGGTCACCCTTGACGAGCGTGATCTGTGCGCTGTTCATCGCCACGTCGGTGCCGGTGCCCATGGCGATACCGACGTCGGCCTTTGCCAAGGCCGGGGCATCATTGATGCCGTCACCAGCCATCGCAACGATACGCCCCTCGCGCTGCAGCCGCTCCACCAGTTGCAGTTTGTCGGCGGGCTTGACCTCGCCATACACCTCATCGATGCCCAAGCGCGCCGCCACGGCCTTGGCCGTGGTCAGACCGTCGCCCGTGGCCATGACGACGCGCAAGCCCTCCGCGCGCAACGACGCCAGCGCTTGCGGTGTGGTCTTCTTCACCGGGTCGGCGACGGCCAGGACTGCGGCGAGCACGCCATCGACGGCCAGATACATGACGCTGGCCCCCTCGGTGCGCAGCGCCTCCGCCCGCTCGGCCAATGGCCGCACGTCCACACCGAGCTGTTCCATCAGCGCGGTGTTGCCCAGTGCCACGGCATGTCCATCGACGCGCCCGCGCACGCCGATGCCTGAGTGCGAGTCGAACTCCTCGGCGCGTGAGAGCACCAGGCCCTGCTCGCGCGCGGCCGTGACGATGGCTTCCGCCAGCGGGTGCTCGCTGCCCTGGTCGAGGCTGGCAGCCAGTCGCAAGGCTTCGCCGGCGGTGAAGCCTTCGGCTGCGATCGTCGTCTGATAGCGCGGCCGGCCCTCGGTCAATGTGCCGGTCTTGTCGACGATCAGGGTATCGACCTGGCGCATTTTCTCGATCGCGGCGGCATCGCGAAACAGCACCCCCTGCGTAGCCCCTCGCCCGGTCGCCACCATGATCGACATGGGCGTGGCCAAGCCCAGCGCGCAGGGGCAGGCGATGATCAGCACAGCCACGGCGTTGATGAGGCCAAAAACCCAACGCGGTTCCGGCCCGAACAGGCCCCAGGCAAAAAAGGTCAGCACGGCGATGGACACCGTCGCGACCACGAAATAGCCCGCCACGACATCGGCCATGCGCTGCATCGGCGCCTTGGACCGCTGCGCCTGCGCCACCATCTGCACAATCTGGGACAGCATGGTCGCCGAGCCGACACGTTCGGCGACCATGACGAGCGCGCCACTGGTATTGAGCGTCGCACCGATGACCTTGTCGCCCACCCGCTTGGTCACGGGCAGGGACTCCCCCGTCAGCATCGATTCGTCCACAGCGCTGCTGCCCTCGATTACCGTACCATCTACCGGAACCTTTTCGCCGGGTCGAATGCGCAGCCGATCGCCGACATGGATGTGCGTCAGGGGCACGTCCTCTTCCGTGCCATCGTCGCGAAGGCGCCGGGCGGTCTTGGGGGCCAGTCCGAGCAAGGACTTGATGGCGGCCGAGGTCTGCGAACGCGCCTTGAGTTCCAGTACCTGCCCCAGCAGGGTCAGGGAAATGATCACCGCCGCCGCCTCGAAGTACACCGCGACCCGTCCCATGGACACGAACGAGTCCGGGAACAGTTGTGGGGCCACGGTCGCCGCCACGCTGTAGACGAACGCCGCCCCGGTGCCCAGCGCGATCAGGGTCCACATGTTCGGGCTGCGATGGACCACGGACTGCCAGCCGCGCACGAAGAACGGCCGACCCGCCCACAGGACGATGGGCAGGGACAGAACGAGTTCGATCCAGGTCTGTGTGCGCGCCTCGAACCAATGCAACTGGTGGCCGAACATGGCCAGCACAGTGACCATGACGGTCAGCGGCAGGGTGTACCAGAAGCGGCGCTGGAAATCGCGCAGCTCGGGACTCTCTTCTCCTTCGAGATCCGGCAGCACCGGCTCCAGCGCCATGCCGCACTTCGGACAATAGCCGGGGTGATCCTGCCGGATCTCGGGGTGCATGGGGCAGGTGTAGATGGTTCCTGCGGCCAGCGCCGGCGCTTCGACAGGCGAAGGCGCGTGGCCGCTGTGGGCATAGCGCGCCGGTTCGGCGACGAACTTCGCCCGGCACCGGGCGCTGCAGAAATAAAAGCGCCGGCCTGCGTGTTCGACGTGGTGCTCGGACTGCGCGGTCACGTCCATGCCGCAGACAGGGTCCTTCAGACCTTCGGCCCGCTGCTGTGCGCTCGGGTGGTCGTGGGTGTGTCGGCGGTGGTCGTGCGCAGATCGCAGGTCCATGGCTTCAGGCCTCTTTGTCGGGGCGGTTGTCGGGCAGTGCGCCATGCCTGCCGTGGCCATGCAGCAGGTGCATCAGCGGGCACGCTAGCAGCAACAGGTACACCCAATTGCCTGCGACATGGCTCCAGTGCTCGCGCAGCAGGTAGAAGCCGCCGATGAGGGCCACCATCAGCAACGCGATCCTGACACGCCGGCTCAGGCCGGACGAGCCACGCGTGTCGGGGTGGTGATCATGATGCGTCGCGCTCATCGCCGGGTGAGGGGTTTCTTCATGGATGGGAACTGAACACTTGTGCCGACCCGTCTTTCCCAACCAGCAAGACCTGGTAGGCATCACGTCGGCCGCCATACACCGGCCCGTCCATGCCGGGTGAACCAATGGGCATGCCCGGCACCGCCAAGCCCAGGGCTTGGGGCTTTTCCTTGAGCAGCCGCTGGATGTCCGTGGCGGGTACGTGGCCTTCGATCACATAGCCCTGGATCAGGGCCGTATGGCAGGAACCGAATTTCTGCGGCATCCCGAGGCGAGCGCGGGCCGCGCCGTTGCCCTGGTCGACGGCATTCACGCGGAATCCGCTTTTCTCCAGGTGGGCAATCCAGTCCTTGCAACACCCACAGTTCGGGTCCTTCCACACCTGCACGGCAAGCGTCTGCGGTGCGGCGGCTGGTGCCAGGGAGGGAAGACTCAGCGCAAGCACCGCCAGCAGCAGCCTGCGCCGCCGGGGGAACGGTTGATCAACGGTTTGGTGCATGACAAGGACTCCCGGTGACGCTGCTTATTCGACGACGATCTTGCCCGCCATGCCCGCTTCCATATGGCCGGGGATGAGGCAGGCGAAGTCCACCGTACCGGGCTGATCGAACTGCCAAACCAGCCCGCCGCGCTGGCCGGGCTGCAGCGTCACCATGTTCGGCTCGGCATGCTGCATCTGGGGCATCTTGCGCATCATCTCAGCGTGTTCTTTGAGCTCCTGCAAGGAGCCGACCACCATTTCATGCGGCACCTTGCCCGCGTTTTTGACAAAGAAGCGGATCGTCTCGCCCTTTTTGAGCGTGATGGTGGCGGGCGTGAACCGCATCGTGTCGTCCATGACCACCTCGATGGTGCGGTCGACCTTGGCGGGATCGCCTGGCTTGCCGACGTTGGAGTGTGATGCGCCACCGTGCATCGAACCGTGCATGCCTTGCATGTCGTGCCCGGCCATGCCATGGCCGCCCTGATGGCCGCCACCGGCCAGCGCCAACACAGGCAAGGCGGTCAGCATCAAAACGCTCAGGGTTTTCTTCATCATCGGTTTCTCCTTAGGGTTGGTGAATAAGATCGGAGTTGCGCGTGGCGGCTTCTAGAACCACAGCCGCACACCCGCCACATAACGCGTTTCCCGGGTACGCTGTCCTTCGGCGCGCGCAAAATCCGCGGTCTGTCCAAACTTGCCCGCCCATTCGACGCCGACATAGGGCGCGAACTGGCGCGAGAATTCGTAACGCAGGCGCAGCCCTATGGTGGCATCGGCCAGCCCGCTGCCCAGGCCACGCGCTTCATCGCGCCGGCCATACAGATTGACTTCCATGCGGGGCTGCAGAATCAGGCGCTGGGTGAGCAGGAGTTCGTACTCGCCCGACAGGCGCAGTGCCGTGCGTCCCGAGCTGCCGACGTAGGCGGTGGCATCGACGTCGAACCAGTACGGGGCGAGCCCTTGGATGCCCACAGCGAGCCAAGTCCGGTCAGGCCCCGTGCCGCTGTCCAGCCGCACCCCGAGTTGGGTGTCCCAGAACGGAGCCACCGCGTGGCCCCACAGGACCTCCGTGCGTGCCTCCTCCAGTTTGCCTTTGGCGACGTCACCCTCGGCCTTGAGGACCAGGCGGTCGTAGGTGCCGCCGAACCAGGCTTGCGCCTCATAGGCGGTGGCGTTGCCGTCCTTCGTGTCGACGCGCTCCAGGCGATCGAGGAGCACGCTGCCAAACGCATGTTCATCGGACAGCCGCAGTTGCCGTGGCCCAGGAAATGCGTACGGGCCCGACTCCAAAGTCAAGCCATTGGCATACGCGTGCGGATCACGGGCATCGGCGGGGGCGGCTCCGCCTTGCATGCGCATGCTGCCGTGGTCCATGGTGGCGCTCGCGGGCGATTCGGCTCGCGTTGGGGCTGGAGCCGTGCCCGGGTGCCCGGCATGGCCGCCGCCTTCCATCGTTGTTTGCGCCCAGACGGGTGCCGCACCGAGCAACACCAGCGCCGCAGTGAAGAGAGAGCAGGGTTTCATGGCGAATCTACTTGGGATGAGTTTCATGACACGACCACCACGCGGAACATGCCCATGTCCATGTGCAACATCAGGTGGCAGTGCCAGGCCCAGCGACCCAGGGCGTCGGCGGTCACGAGGAAGCTGACGCGCTGCGCGGGTTGGACCGGGATGGTGTGGCGACGCACCAGGAACTGCCCGTCGGGTGTTTCCACCTCGCTCCACAGCCCATGCAAATGCATCGGGTGGGTCATCATCGTGTCGTTGTGCAGGATGATGCGCACCCGCTCGCCATACTTCAGATGCACCGGCGTGCTCTTGCCGAACTCGAGGCCGTCGAGCGACCAGGTATAGCGCTCCATGTTGCCGGTGAGGTGCAGCTCGATCTCGCGCTCGGCCCCGCGAGGATCGAGAGGGCCGCCGATCGTTTTGAGGTCGGCCAGCGTCAGCACGCGCCGGCCGTTGTTGCGCAGGCCAATGCCCGGATCGTCAAGATTGGTGCGCGGCATGTCCACCCGCATATCCGTGCTTGGGCCGTATTCCGTGCGTGCGTGACGGACCGTGGCGCTGGGCTTGGCCATCGCGCCGCCTGTCATGCCATGCATCGCGTGCTGGCCGTGATCCATGGCCATCGCGCCATGGTTCATGCCGGACATGTCGTGCTTCATGCCCGGCATGTCGTGGCCCATCGCGCCGTGGTCCATCGCGCCCATGGCCGAGCCGCCATGCCCCATCGCGCCGTGGTCCATCGCGCCCATCATGTCGGCCATGGTGAGCCATTCGACGGGATCGAGCGCAGGCACGGCGGCGCTCAAGCCCTCGCGCACCGCGAGCGTGCCGCGGGCGAAGCCGGTTCGATCCATCGATTGCGCGAAGATCGTGTAGGCGTCCTCTCGGGGCGTGACGATCACGTCGTAGGTCTCGCCCGGCCCGAAGCGGAACTCATCGACGGTCACGGGCTCGACGTTCTGCCCGTCGCTTTGCACCACCGTCATCTTGAGCCCCGGGATGCGCACGTCGTAGAAGGTGTTGGCCGCGCCGTTGATGAACCGCAGACGCACGCGCTCGCCCGGCCGGAACAGGCCAGTCCAATTGCCGGCAGGGGTGACGCCGTTCATCAGGTAGGTCAATGTCGCCCCCGAGAGATCGGCCAGATCGGTCGGGTTCATCCGCATCTGGTTCCACATCGCACGTTTGTCCAGTGCGCGGGAGAGCCCCATGTCGGCCACGTCACGGAAAAAATCGATCGCCGTCGGCTGATTGAAGTTGTAGTAGTCGCTTTGCGCCTTGAGCTTGGCGAGCACCCGCATGGGGTCTTCGTCGGTCCAGTCGGACAGCAGCACGACATGGTCGCGGTCGGCGCGGATGGGGTCTGCCTCACGCGGCTCGACGATCAAGGCCCCGTACATGCCGGTCTGCTCCTGCATGCCGGAGTGCGAGTGATACCAGTAGGTGCCGGTTTGTTCGAGGCGAAACTGGTAGGTGAAGGTTTCGCCAGGGGCGATGCCCGGGAAACTGACCCCAGGCACCCCGTCCATCTGGTAGGGCAGGATGATCCCGTGCCAGTGGATCGAGGTGGCCTCGCGCAGGCGGTTGGTGACGCGGATGGTGACCGTGTCGCCTTCCCGAAGTTTGAGCGTCGGCGCCGGGATGGAGCCGTTGATGGTGGTCGCCATCCTTGGCCTGCCGGTGAAGTTGACCGGCGACTCGGCAACCACCAGGTCGATGTTCGTGCCGCTGAGCACGGGCGCCGCACCCGTGCGCGTGTCGGCCAGCCCCTGCGCCGCAGCACGCACCCAGGGTGACAGGCCGACCATCACGCCGCCGGCGACCAAGCCGCGCACGAAACGCCGCCGCGAGGGCATCAACGGCAATGGCAAATGAAACGGACTCAAAGATGACATGGGCTCCTCGCGATGAGTTACTGAAGTCGTGGGTGAGATGCTATGGAGCCACCCTGTCAGGATGCTGTTCGTTAGATTACATGTTTGTTATCTTCATGTCAGGTGCACCCAAAATCGTCACACTAGCGGCTATTCGATATGGCCGAGCACCCTCATGAAGATACTGATCGTTGAAGATGAGCCCAAAACGGGCGACTACCTGCGTCAAGGCTTGAGCGAAGCGGGTTTCGTGGTCGATCTGGCGCAAGACGGCGCCGATGGTCTGCACCTGGCCTTGCAGGGCGAGTACGACCTGGTCATCCTGGATGTGATGCTGCCCGGCCTCGACGGCTGGCAGGTACTGCAGTCCTTGCGCCATCGCGGCCTGCAGATGCCGGTGCTGTTCCTGACCGCACGCGATCAGGTGGAAGACCGGATCAAAGGCCTTGAACTCGGTGCGGACGACTATCTGGTCAAGCCTTTCTCCTTTGCCGAATTGCTGGCCCGCGTGCGCACGATCCTGCGCCGGGGGCGCAGTGGCAACGAGAGCACCGTGCTGCGCGTGGCCGATCTCGAACTGGACCTGCTGCGCCGACGCGTTTCACGCGGCGGGCGACGAATCAGCCTGACGGCCAAAGAGTTCGGCTTGCTGGAACTGCTGATGCGCCGTCATGGCGAGGTTCTGCCCCGCTCGCTGATCGCCTCGCAGGTCTGGGACATGAATTTCGACAGCGATACCAATGTGATCGAGGTGGCCATCCGGCGCTTGCGCGCGAAGATTGATGAGGGTCATGAGGTCAAGCTGATCCACACCGTACGTGGCATGGGTTACGTATTGGAAGCACCGGAGGAGCGCTGAATGTTTCGCTCCCTGTCACTGACGACCCGGCTCACCCTCTTCTTTACGTTGGCGGCTGCGGCTGTGGTGTTTGGATTGGCCTTGTTGGTCATCGCTGCATCCGAGCGGCATTTCATCGAGCTGGATCACATGGCGCTGCAGGACAAGCAGCACCTGATCGAGGATATTTTGGCGCGATCCAATTCGGCCGAGGACGCCAAGTGGCTGCTGCGTGAGGCATTGAGCCACCATCACGGGCTGTACGTCAGCGTCCACGATTCGAAAGGTGAAACGCTCTTCCAGTCCGAAGGATTTCGCCTCCCGCGCGAACTGTCACCGGCGGATGAAGGCAACGGCAACGACGCGCTGATCCATTGGGCCGACGCAGGGCAGGCGTTTCGCGGGATGCGTGTCCGGGTTATTCCAGCCTATGACGCAACGACGCGGCTGGACATCCTCGTTGCCATGGACACGGCGCATCACACACGGTTCATGCTGGAGTTGCGGCGCACCCTGATGACCTATGCCGTCGTGACGATCGTCATCTGTGGCTTGCTGAGCTGGTTTGCCGCGTACAAGGGGCTGGCGCCATTGCGTGCCATGAAATCCAGAGCCACCACGCTCACGAGCCAGCGGCTGCACCAGCGCATGCCCGTCGAGGCGGTACCCATCGAAATGGCCGATCTGGCTCACGAACTCAACAAGATGCTGGACCGGCTGGAAGACGCGTTCACGCGACTGTCGGAGTTCTCGTCGAATCTGGCGCATGAGCTGCGCACCCCCCTGAGCAACCTGCTGACCCAGACCCAGGTCGCGTTGGCTACCCGGCGGGATGCCGATACCTACCGGGAGATTCTGGCTTCCAATGCCGAGGAACTGCAGCGTCTGGGCCGCATGGTGTCCGATATGCTGTTCCTGGCCAAGGCCGAACGCGGGATGATGCTGCCGAACCGGGAACGTTTCTCGGCAGCCGAGGAAACGCACGCCCTGATCGAGTTCTATGAGGCGGTCGCCGAGGAGAAGGGCGTCAGACTGGCTCAGCGTGGTGAGGGCGAGATCGTCGGTGATCGCTTGATGTTCCGCCGTGCCCTGAGCAATCTGCTTTCGAACGCGCTGCGCCACACCCCGCCACATGGCGAGGTCACGATCGAGATCAGCCAGTCTTCCCAAGCCACCCGGGTGAGCGTCGAGAACACCGGCGAGGACATCGACCCGAGGGTACTGCCGCGCCTGTTCGATCGGTTTTACCGTGCTGACCCATCGCGGTCACATCCGGAAACCGACGGCGCAGGGCTGGGATTGGCGATTACCCGCGCCATTATGCAAACCCATGGAGGATCGATCAGCGTGACGTCCGCGCAGGGCAGGACCCGGTTCTGCCTGGAGTTCCCAGGCGGAACCTGATGAGGTGAAGCAGTTGGGGCGAGCCAGCCCAAGTGCCTTTGGTCTGTGCGCTTTCGCAGAGGCAATGGCCCCGATCGCTGTTGAACCGACCGGGCTGACACCCGAGCAAGCGCCATGGGCAACTGCTCTGCGTGACGCAGGTGTAAGTCACGGTGGCGCAAGGCCGCTTGCGTGCGCTTGCGCCAAGAAGTTGGCGCAGGTTTCGAGAGAAGAGAGGGCGGATCGGAGTCGAACCTGCCCCATTCAGGCGCCCCCGGCAGTGGGGCGCGGCGCAGGCAGAATGGCCCGGAACCCCGCGCGGTGTCGGGGAACCCGGAAACGAAAACGCCCAACCGATAGAGGTTGGGCGTTGAAAAGTGGTGGTGGAGTTTCATGAGCTTCCAACGCATCGCGATCGGCCTCGTGGGGGCGCTGGCCTTGGCCGTCTCCGGGGCCGTGATGGCCCAGTCGTCGCCTTCGGCCAAGAAGAACGCCAAGGCCGGCCCAGCAGCGGCCGCCCCCATGCAACTGGCCGCCGCCACGCCCGAGCAGCTCGAGGCCGCCACGCGGGTCTACGTGGGCCGAAGCGACTGCGAATTCGGCCAGCACGTCACCGTGACGCCGCACCCGGACCACCCGGGTTATTTCAACGTCACCCTGGCCGGCAAGACCTGGGTCGTCAGGCCCCTCGTCTCCTCCACGGGCGCGCTGCGCATGGAAGACGTGCGCGGCCAAGCGCTGTACCTGCAGATCGCCGACAAGTCCATGCTGATGAACACCGCGCTGGGCTACCGCGTGGCGGACAACTGCGTGCACCCCAGGCACCGCGAGGCGATGGCCACCCACAAGCGCGAGAGCATTGGCATCGCCGCGAACTGAGGCCCGCTCCCTACGGCCTTCGGCGGCTTGCAGCCCGCACCCGACCGAGGACGGCCTGGCCCTTCACCAGGCACGAACAGTCCGCAGGGACTGTCCGTGTCCGGGCTCAGCCCCCTCAAGGGGGCGCCGCTGGCGGACCGGCAAAGCCGGATCCGCAGCGGCCACCCGATAACAGCCGCCCGTGGGGCGGCTTTCTCTTTGCCGGCCAAGACTGGCACAAGTCTTATATAAGACATAAAAAATAGGAGAGCCGTCCGGTCCCGTCGGGCCGGCCGATCCCTCCGGAGTGCCCATGCTGAAAACCTACCGCGACCACGTCGCCGAGCGCGCTGCGCTCGGCATCCCGCCCCTGCCCTTGTCGGCCCAGCAAACCGCCGAGCTGATCGAGCTGATCAAGGCGCCGCCGGCCGGCGAGGAGGCCTTCCTGCTGGAGCTGCTCACGCACCGCGTGCCGCCCGGCGTGGACGATGCGGCCAAGGTCAAAGCCAGCTTCCTGGCCGCCGTCGCCCACGGCGATGTCTCGGTGGGCCTGATCAGCCGGGCCAAGGCCACCGAACTGCTGGGCACCATGGTCGGCGGCTACAACGTCAAGCCGTTGATCGACCTGCTCGACGACCCCGAAGTCGCCGGGGTGGCCGCCGACGGCCTGAAAAAGACGCTGCTCATGTTCGACGCCTTCCACGATGTGGCCGAGAAGGCGCGCTCCGGCAATGCCAAGGCCCGCGAGGTCATCCAGTCTTGGGCCGATGCGCAATGGTTTACCAGCCGCCCCGAGGTGGCCCGGAAAATCACCGTCACCGTCTTCAAGGTGCCTGGCGAGACCAACACCGACGACCTCTCCCCCGCCCCCGACGCCTGGAGCCGTCCGGACATCCCGCTGCACGCCCTGGCGATGCTCAAGAACACCCGCCCCGACGCGGCCTTCAGGCCCGAGGAGGACGGCAAGCGCGGCCCGATCCGGTTCATCGAGGACCTGAAGAAAAAGGGCCATCTGGTGGCCTACGTGGGCGACGTCGTGGGCACGGGTTCGAGCCGCAAGTCGGCCACCAACAGCGTGATCTGGCATACCGGCGAGGACATCCCCTATGTGCCCAACAAGCGCTTCGGCGGCGTGACCCTGGGCGGCAAGATCGCCCCGATCTTCTTCAACACGCAGGAAGACTCCGGCTCGCTGCCCATCGAGGTCGATGTGTCCGGCCTCGAGATGGGGGACGTGATCGACATCTTCCCCTATGAAGGCAAGATCGAGAAGGACGGCAAGGTCGTCGCCACCTTCCAGCTCAAGAACGAGGTGCTGCTCGACGAGGTGCGTGCCGGCGGCCGCATCAACCTGATCATCGGCCGCTCGCTGACCGGCAAGGCACGTGAGTTCCTGGGGCTGCCGGCCTCCACGCTGTTCCGCCTGCCCAAGGCGCCGGTGGACACCGGCCGCGGCTACACGCTGGCGCAGAAGATGGTCGGCCGCGCCTGCGGCCTGCCTGCCGTCGACGGCAAGCAACAGGGCATCCGCCCGGGCACCTACTGCGAGCCCAAGATGACCACCGTCGGCAGCCAGGACACCACCGGCCCCATGACGCGCGACGAGCTGAAGGACCTGGCCTGCCTGGGTTTCTCGGCCGACCTGGTGATGCAGTCGTTCTGTCACACCGCCGCCTACCCCAAGGCGGTGGACGTGAAGATGCACCGCGAGCTGCCCGCCTTCATCAGCAACCGCGGCGGCGTCTCGCTGCGCCCGGGTGATGGCGTGATTCACTCCTGGCTCAACCGCCTGCTGCTGCCCGACACCGTGGGCACGGGGGGCGATTCGCACACGCGCTTTCCCATCGGCATCTCCTTCCCGGCCGGCTCCGGCCTGGTGGCCTTCGCCGCGGCCACCGGCGTGATGCCACTGGACATGCCCGAATCAGTGCTGGTGCGTTTCAAGGGCCAGATGCAGCCCGGCGTCACCTTGCGCGACCTGGTGCATGCGATCCCGCTGTACGCCATCAAGCAGGGCCTGCTGACGGTGGAGAAGAAGGGCAAGAAGAACATCTTCTCCGGCCGCATCCTGGAGATCGAAGGGCTGCCCGACCTCAAGGTGGAGCAGGCCTTCGAACTGTCGGACGCCTCGGCCGAGCGTTCGGCGGCCGGCTGCACGATCAAGCTCAACAAAGAGCCGATCATCGAGTACCTGCAGTCGAACATCGTGCTGATGAAGAACATGATCGCCGACGGCTACCAGGATCGCCGCACGCTGGAGCGCCGCATCAAGGCCGTCGAGGCCTGGCTGGCCAAGCCCGAACTGCTGGAGGCCGACGCCGACGCCGAGTACGCGGCCGTGATCGAGATCGACCTGAACGAGATCCGCGAACCCATCGTCTGCTGCCCCAACGACCCGGACGATGCCAAGTTCCTGTCCGAAGTGGCCGGCACCAAGATCGACGAGGCCTTCATCGGCTCGTGCATGACCAACATCGGCCACTTCCGGGCCGCGGCCAAGCTGCTGGGCGGCCAGCGTGACATCCCGGTGAAGCTGTGGGTGGCCCCGCCCACCAAGATGGATCAAAACGAGCTGATCAAGGAGGGTCACTACGCCGCCTTCGGCACCGCCGGTGCGCGCACCGAGATGCCCGGCTGCTCGCTGTGCATGGGCAACCAGGCCCAGGTGCGCGAGGGCGCCACGGTGATGTCCACCTCGACCCGCAACTTCCCCAACCGCCTGGGCAAGAACACCAACGTCTTCCTGGGCTCGGCCGAGCTCGCCGCGATCTGCTCCAAGCTGGGGCGCATCCCGACGGTGGCCGAATACCACGCCGAGATGGGCATCATCAACAAGGACGCTGCAAGCGTGTACCGCTACATGAACTTCGACCAGATCGAGGAGTATGCGGACACGGCCAAGGCGGTGGCGGTCTGACCGGCCGACGAGCCCCTTCCTGAACGGCCCTGCGGGGCCGTTTTTCTTGCTGTCGACGGGCGGCCTTGCGCGACGGAGCTTGACCGCAAGCCCCCGCGCGCCCTAACGTCATGCCGTGCGGCCACAATGGTGTTGTCGCCTCCCTTCCACAACGACCAACCTCACGCCTCACGGAGTCTTTCATGGCCCAAGCCCCCGCCCATGCCTTTGCCAAGACCCTGAAGTCCTTCAAGACGGCTTCCGGCAAGTCCGGTCAGTACTTCTCGCTGCCCGAGCTGGCCCGGCAGTTCCCGAACGTCAGCCGGCTGCCGGTGTCGCTGCGCCTCGTGCTGGAGTCGGTGCTACGCAACTGCGACGGCCGCAAGGTCACGCCCGAGCACGTGGAGCAACTGGCTCAGTGGGCGCCCAACGGCGAGCGGGTCGACGAGATCCCCTTCGTCGTGGCCCGTGTGGTGTTGCAGGATTTCACCGGCGTGCCCCTGCTGGCCGACCTGGCCGCGATGCGTTCGGTGGCCGCCAAGATGGGCCGAAACCCCAAGACCATCGAACCGCTGGTGCCGGTGGATCTGGTGGTCGACCACTCGGTGATGATCGACCACTATGGCAACAGGCAGGCCCTGGACCTGAACATGAAGCTGGAGTTCCAGCGCAACCGCGAGCGCTACGAGTTCCTGAAGTGGGGCATGCAGGCGTTCGAGACCTTCGGCGTCGTGCCTCCGGGCTTCGGCATCGTGCACCAGGTCAACCTGGAGTACCTGGCGCGAGGCGTGCACAGGACGGCCCAGGGGGTGTACTACCCCGACACCCTGGTGGGCACCGACAGCCACACGACGATGATCAATGGCATCGGCGTGGTGGGCTGGGGCGTGGGCGGCATCGAGGCCGAGGCCGGCATGCTCGGCCAGCCGGTCTATTTCCTCACGCCCGACGTGGTGGGCTTCGAGCTGACCGGCCGGTTGCGCGAGGGCGTCACGGCCACCGACCTGGTGCTCACGGTCACCGAGATCCTGCGTCGCGAGAAGGTGGTGGGCAAGTTCGTCGAGTTCTTCGGCGAGGGCACGCGCAGCCTGTCGGTGCCCGACCGCGCCACCATCGCGAACATGGCTCCGGAGTACGGTGCCACGATGGGCTTCTTCCCCGTCGACGACAAGACCATCGAGTACTTCCGCGGCACCGGCCGCACCAAGTCCGAGATCGAAGCCTTCGAGGCCTACTTCCGGGCCCAGAAGCTCTTCGGCATCCCGGGCACGCAGGACTTCGCCGGTGGCGACATCGCGTACTCCAAGGTCGTCCGGCTCGACCTGGGCACGGTCGCCCCCAGCCTGGCCGGCCCCAAGCGCCCCCAGGACCGCATCGAGATCGGCCAGTTGTCGGCCAAGTTCACCGAACTCTTCAGCAAGCCGGTCGAGGCCAATGGCTTCAACCAGCCGGCCGACAAGCTCGGCCAGGTCTACACCACGTCCAACGGACTGCAGATCCGTAACGGCGACGTGCTGATCGCCGCGATCACGTCGTGTACCAACACCTCCAACCCGGGTGTGCTGCTGGCCGCCGGCCTGCTGGCCAAGAAGGCGGTGGAAGCCGGTCTGAAGGTGGCGCCGCACATCAAGACCTCGCTGGCCCCCGGGTCGCGCATCGTCACCGAGTACCTCGAGAAGGCCGGTCTGCTGCCCTACCTGGAAAAGCTGGGCTTCCACGTGGCCGCCTACGGCTGCACCACCTGCATCGGCAATGCTGGCGACCTGGCCCCCGAGATCAACGAAGTCATCACCCGCAACGACCTGGTGTGCGCGGCCGTGCTGTCGGGCAACCGCAACTTCGAGGCCCGCATCCACCCCAACCTCAAGGCCAACTTCCTGGCCTCGCCCCCGTTGGTGGTGGCCTATGCCATCGCCGGCAACGTCACACGCGACCTGATGACCCAGCCGGTGGGCCGGGGCAAGGGTGGGCGCGATGTCTACCTGGGCGACATCTGGCCCAGCAGCGACGAGATCTACGCGCTGATGAAGTACGCGATGGACCCGAAGGCCTTCAAGGAGAACTACGAGAAGGTCACGAAGAAGCCGGGCAAGCTGTGGGAGGAGATCAAGGGCGTGAAGGGCCAGGTGTACAACTGGCCGAAGTCCACCTACATCGCCGAACCTCCCTTCTTCCGAGACTTCACGCTGGCGCCCCGGGCCAGCGATGCCGGGGTGAAGGGCGCACGCATCATGGCCCTGTTCGGCGACTCGATCACCACCGATCACATCTCGCCGGCCGGCTCGATCAAGGAAAGCTCGCCCGCCGGGCAGTGGCTCAAGGAACACGGCGTGCTCAAGGCCGACTTCAACAGCTACGGCTCGCGCCGGGGTCATCACGAGGTGATGATGCGTGGCACCTTCGCCAACGTGCGCATCAAGAACCTCATGATCCCGCCGTTGCCCGACGGCTCACGCGAGGAAGGCGGCCTCACTCTCTTCCAGCCCGGCGGGGAGAAGATGTTCATCTATGACGCCGCGATGAAGTACCTCGCCCAGGGCACGCCCACGGTGATCTTCGCCGGCGAGGAATACGGCACCGGCTCGAGCCGGGACTGGGCCGCCAAGGGCACGCAGTTGCTGGGCATCCGGGCCGTGGTGGCACGCAGCTTCGAGCGCATCCACCGCTCCAACCTGGTGGGCATGGGCGTGCTGCCGCTGCAGTTCAAGGGCGGCGATTCGTGGGAGAGCCTGGGCCTCAAGGGCGACGAGCTCATCGACATCGTCATCGGTGGCGAGCTCAGGCCCCAGGCCGATGTGACCCTGGTGATCCAGCGCGCCGACGGCAGCCGCCAGGAGGTGACGGTGCTGCTTCGCATCGACACCCCGATCGAGGTGGAGTACTACCAGCACGGTGGCATCCTGCCTTACGTGCTGCGGCAGTTGCTGGCGGCCTGAGCCCGGGGGCCAAGCCACAAGGAAGGCGGGCCCGCCCCGGACGCGGGCGCCGCATTGCGCATGTCAGCGCGTGAGGCTGGCGTAGGCTGCTGCGTCGAAGCCCACCAGCACGCGCGCGCCGGCCTCGACGACGGGGCGCCTGATCACGCTGGGCTGCGCGAGCATCAGCGCGCGGGCGCCGGCCGCCTCGAGCGCCTGTGACTGGGCCGCGGCGTCGAGCCGGCGCCAGGTCGTGCCCTGGCGGTTCAGCAGGCGCTCGGCGCCGACGGCGGCCAGCCAATGCTCCAGTCGGTCCTGGGGAACGCCCAGCTTCTTGAAGTCATGGAACTCATAGGCCACGCCGTGCTCATCGAGC
Source organism: Tepidimonas fonticaldi (assembly GCF_007556755.1). Classification (GTDB taxonomy): domain Bacteria; phylum Pseudomonadota; class Gammaproteobacteria; order Burkholderiales; family Burkholderiaceae_C; genus Tepidimonas; species Tepidimonas fonticaldi. Next base: position 16,221 of record NZ_VJOO01000029.1, read on the forward strand.
CAGCGCCGCGCCTTCTTCACGGTGTCGCAGTTGGGAATGCCGTAGAGCTTGATCATCGTCCGTTCAGGATCCGTGCCGACGGGCCGCCGCGAAGGGACAGGCGCGCCTCCTCGTCGGCGTCACACAGGGGATCGACACCATACCCGGTTTCCGTGACCCTCTGCGTGGAGGCGTCCAGACTCACCTGGAACCACTGGCAGAAGGGCGATTCGTAGCGGTACGACCAGACGATCTCGTTGCGGCGCGGGATGCGCCGTTCCTCCGATGGGCGACCCAGCCGGTACAGCAGCTCGGCGCGGGTGAGGCCGGTGGGCAGCGCATTGAAGTGCGACTCCGCCAGGACCTGGGTCCATCGCCTCACGCGCCCCTGGGCGTCGAGGTCGGCCATGTAGGTGTGTCGCCCATAGGGGCCACGGGCGTACTCCAGCCGGCGCAGGCCATCGGGCCCGAGATGCTCGCCGGTGGGCGGCCCCATGCGGGCGCGCACCTCGGCCTCGCCGGCGCCGGGGCCCAGCGGGCCGGGGCCGTAGCCCGACGCACAGCCGGCCAGCACGCCGACAAGCGCCAGCCCCAGGCCGGCGGCGGTGCGCCGCGCCCAGGCGGCGGGAACGGGGTGAAGGTTCATCATGCACATCCGGTGGGTTGACGAGCAGGCAGACACGGGTTTTCGTTGGACGACCCCGCCGTACGACGGTTCCGGCCCGTGCCGATGTGTCAGGGCCATCGATAATCATGACACCTCAGCCTCCGCCCATCGCCCATGCCCCGTCGCACCCTCATGAACGAAATGGTCCGCGCACCCGCTTTGGCCTCATCGAAGCCGGCCCGCAAGCCGGCCGCCGCCCCCCGCACGAACGACCCGGAGCGCACCATGCAGGACATCCTGGAGGTGGCCACCCGGGAGTTTGCGGCCAAGGGGCTGACGGGCGCACGCATCGACGAGATCGCCGAACTCACGCGCACCAGCAAGCGGATGATCTACTACTACTTCGGCAGCAAGGAAGGCCTGTACATCGCCGTGCTGGAGGATGCCTACCGCCGCATCCGCCACATCGAGAGCGAATTGCACCTGGAAGATCTGCCCCCCGAGGAGGCCTTGCGCACCTTGGTGGCCTTCACGTTCGACTACCAGAACGCCAACCCAGACTTCATCCGGCTGGTGATGAACGAGAACATCCACCGCGGCGAATTCCTGGCGCAGTCCCAGACGATCCAGCAGCTCAACGTGCCGGCCATCGACGCCGTGCGCACGGTCTACGAGCGCGGCTGTGCGACCGGGGTCTTCCGCGACGACCTCGACCCGGTGGATCTGCACATGTCGATCAGCGCGCTGTGCTTCTTCAATGTGTCCAACCGGCACACCTTCTCGCTGATCTTCAAGCGCGACATGGCCTCACCCGAGGCCCTGGCCGCCCGGCGAGCCAGCATCGTCGACCTCATCGTCCGCTACGTCCGGAAGTAGACAGGCGCCCGGGCACCGAGCGGCCGCGCGGTCTGGGGTTGCGGGAAAGTATCTAGTGAAAAACTAACCAGTTCGTATATTATCAGATCATGGCTTGTGCCCGATCTTTGTCTGGTCGGGCGCCACCTCCTCCGGCCGGGCGCCTGCGCTGCGGGCCAAGACCCCCAAGGAGAACCGCGGGTGAACCGACTCATCGATCGCTGCTGCCGTGTGCTCGACGGCCTGATCGCCACCTTCCTGGCCGTGATGGTGTTGCTCGTGTTCGGCAACGTGGTGCTGCGTTACGCCTTCAACTCCGGCATCACCGTGTCCGAGGAACTGTCGCGCTGGCTGTTCGTGTGGGTGACCTTCCTGGGCGCCATCGTCGCACTGAAGGACAAGGGCCACCTGGGCACCGACATCGTCGTGGCCCTGCTCCACCGGGCCGGCAAGAAAGCCAGTCTGGTGCTGGGCCACGGGCTGATGATCGCCATCTGCTGGCTGATCTTCGACGGGAGCTGGCAGCAACTGCGCATCAACTGGGATGTGCAAGCCCCTGTCACCGGCCTGTCGATGGGCTGGTTCTACGCCCCCGGCGTGGTGTTTGCCGTGTCGGCCGCCGCACTGCTGGCGCTCGATCTCCTCAAGGCCCTGCGCGGCCAGCTCACCGATGCCGACCTGGTGCAGGTGGCGGAGTCCGAGGACCTTGCGCAGCTCCAGGCCCTGCACACGGCCGATCCTCCCGGTGCGGCCACCACCCCCCGCGCGCGCTGAAGGAGCCCTTCGATGACCGTGGCCGTCTTCCTTCTGTCGCTGCTCGGCGCAATGGCGCTGGGTGTGCCCATCGCCTTTGCCCTGCTGGCCAGCGGGGTGGCGATGATGTGGCACCTCGACCTCTTCGACGCGCAGATCCTCGCGCAAAACCTCATCAACGGTGCCGACAGCTTTCCGCTGCTGGCCGTCCCCTTCTTCATGCTGGCCGGCGAGATCATGAACGTCGGCGGCCTGTCGCAGCGCCTCGTCAACCTGGCCCTGGCCCTGGTCGGCCATGTCAAGGGCGGCCTGGGCTATGTGGCGGTGATGGCCGCCTGCCTGATGGCGGCGCTGTCGGGCTCGGCGGTGGCCGATGCCGCCGCGCTCACGGCCTTGCTGCTGCCGATGATGGTCAAGGCCGGGCACGACAAGGCCACCTCGGGCGGCCTGATCGCCTCGGCCGGCATCATCGGCCCGGTCATCCCGCCCAGCATCGGCTTCGTGATCTTCGGCGTGGCGGCCAACGTGTCCATCGCCAAGCTCTTCATGGCCGGCATCGTGCCGGGCCTGCTGCTGGGCGCGGCGCTGTGGTTCACTTGGTGGTGGCTGGTGCGCAAGGACAAGATCGAACCGCCGCCCCGCAAGTCGGCACGCGAGATCGGCGTGGCGCTGCGCGAATCTCTGTGGGCGTTGATGCTGCCGGTCATCATCCTGGTGGGGCTGCGCCTGGGCGTGTTCACGCCCACCGAAGCAGCGGTGGTGGCGGCGGTCTATGCGTTGTTCGTCTCGACGGTGATCTATCGCGAGCTCTCGCTGCGCCAGCTCTACCCGATCTTCGTCGCAGCCTCGCGGACCAGCGCCGTGATCATGTTCCTGGTGGCGGCGGCGATGGTCAGCGCCTGGCTGATCACCGTGGCGGACCTGCCGTCGATGGTCATCGACCTGCTCGAGCCCTTCATCGATCGCCCTACGCTGCTCATGGTGGCCATCCTGGTGCTGGTGATGGTGGTGGGCACGGCCATGGACATGACGCCCACCATCCTGATCCTCACGCCGGTGCTGATGCCGGTGGCGAAGGCCGCAGGCATCGACCCCGTGTACTTCGGTGTGCTGTTCATCATCGTCAATGCCATCGGCCTGCTCACGCCGCCGGTGGGCACGGTGCTCAACGTGGTGTCCGGCGTGGGCCGCATGAAGCTCGACGAGGTCACCCGCGGCGTGCTGCCCTTCATGGCCGCGCAGACCGCCGTGCTCTTCCTGCTGGTGCTGTTCCCGTCGATCGTCACCGTCCCGGCCCGCTGGTTCGGCGGCTGATGCCGCCCCCTTCCCTCCCCCATCCCCCAAGGAGACACCCCATGACATTCAGGACCCTGACCCGCGCACTGTGCCTGAGCCTGGCCACACTGATGCCCGTGACGACCGCCCTGGCTCAGGACGTCAAGGAGCGCACCATCAAGTTCGCCTCCAGAACCAGAAGGGCCACCCGCAGGCCGAAGGGGCTCAAAAGTTCGCCGACCTAGTCGCCCAGAAGTCGGGCCGAAAGATAACCGTGCGTCTCTTCCCCGGCGGCACGCTGGGCGGCGACCTGCAGACGGTGTCAGCCCTGCAGGGCGGCACGGTCGAGATGACGGTGCTCAATGCCGGCATCCTCACGGCCCAGGTGAGGGAGTTTGCGGTCTTCGACTTCCCCTTCCTCTTCGCCACGCCGCAGGAGGCCGACGCCGTGACCGACGGCCCCTTCGGCAAGAGCCTGCTGGCCAAGCTGGAGGAGAAGAACCTCGTCGGGCTGGGCTACTGGGACCTGGGCTTCCGCAACCTCACCAACAACCGCCGTCCGGTGGCCAAGGTCGAGGACATCGCCGGGCTGAAGATCCGCGTGATCCAGTCGCCGATCTACATCGACCTGTTCAACGCGCTGGGGGCGAACGCCACGCCCATGCCCTTCCCCGAGGTATACACCGCACTGGAGCAGAAGGCCATCGATGGGCAGGAGAACCCGGAGACGACCATCTACGCCTCGAAGTTCCATGAGGTTCAGAAGCACCTGACGCTCACCCGCCATGTGTACAACCCCCAGGCCCTGCTGGTGAGCAAGCGCCTGTGGGACAGTCTGAGCGCCGACGAGCGGCGCATCTTCAACGAGGCAGCCGCCGAGGCCACGCGCTTCCAGCGTGAACTGTCACGCCAGCAGGCCGGCGTGGCACTGGAAAACCTTCGCAAGGCCGGCATGCAGGTCACCGAGCTGTCCGCGGCGGAGCTGGGGCGCTTCCGCGAAAAGGTCAAGCCCGTCATCGACAAGCACACCCAGAGTGTGGGCGCCGACACCGTGGCGGCGCTCAACGCCGAGCTGGCCAAGGTACGCAGGTAAGGAAAGGATCGTCGTGACCTCGGTCCACACCCTCGTGGAGATGCCCGTGCACACGGTCCATGCCGGCGATCGCAAGGTGCTCGTCGGCCTCATCGGCGCGGGCATCCAGCGCTCACTCACGCCGGCGATGCATGAGGAGGAAGCCCGCCACCATGGCCTCCGGCTGCACTACCAGCTCATCGACCTCGACCGCACAGGCGCAGGCGTCGAGGCCCTGCCCGGGCTCATCCAGGCCGTGCGCACCATGGGCTTTGCGGGCCTGAACATCACCTACCCGTGCAAGCAGGCAGTGATCCCGCTGCTGGACGAGTTGTCGGACGAGGCCCGCGTGATGGGGGCGGTGAACACCGTGGTGTGCCGCAACGGCCGGCTGGTGGGCCACAACACCGACGGCACGGGCTGGGCCTGGGGGTTTCGCCGCGCGCTGCCGGCCGCCGACCTGTCCGAAGTGGTGTTGCTGGGCACCGGCGGAGCGGGCGCCGCCATCGCTCACACGGTATTGCGCCTGGGTGCGACACGGCTGGTGCTGGTGGACCGTGAACCCGCCCGCGCCCAGGCCCTGGCCGACACGCTCAACGCCGGCCACGGCGCCGGCCGCACCCGCGCCGACGCCGACATCGCGCGCGCCTTGCAACGAGCCAGCGGCCTCGTGCATGCCACCCCCACCGGCATGGACAAGCTGCCTGGCCTGCCGCTGCCGGCCGAACTCTTGCGACCCACGCTGTGGGTGGCCGAGGTCGTCTATTTCCCGCTCGAGACGGAGCTGCTCAAGGCGGCCCGACGCATCGGCTGCCCCACCGTGGACGGCGGGGGCATGGCCGTCGGTCAGGCCGTGGGCGCCTTCGAGCTCTTCACCGGCCTGACGCCCGACGCGCATCGCATGGAAGCACACTTCCGGCGTCTCGTGGCCCAGCGTCCCGGTGGCTGAAAGGAAATCGGCATGATTGCATCCGCCAGTTCGAGCCTGCGTAACCGCGAAGCCATCGACGAGCCGCCCAATCCGTTGGGTCTGGACGGGATCGAGTTCATCGAGTTCGCCACGCGTCGGCCTCAGGCCTTGGGACAGGTGCTGGAGACGATGGGCTTCCGGCCCATCGCCAGGCATCGCTCGCGGGAGGTGTTGCTGTACCGCCAGGGTTCGATGAACATCGTCATCAACGCCCACGCCGAGGGCCTGCCCGAGGCCGTGCAGCCCGGCGACATGCCCGAGATCGCTGCCATTGCGCTGCGCGTGCGCGATGCCGGCGCGGCCTGGCGCCGCGCCATCCAGCGGGGCGGCTGGCCCGTGCCGGCACAGCCCCATCCCATGGAGCTGCACATTCCGGCCCTGCATGGCGCGGGCCGCAGCCGCCTGTACCTCGTCGATCGCTACCGCGAATTCTCGATCTACGACGTCGACTTCGTGCCCATCCCCACGGTGGACCGCCATCCGCCCGCCGTGGCAGGCCTGCACTGGTTCGGTGTGGTGCAGTACGTCGGTCTGGACCGGCTGGACGACTGGACCGAGTTCTATGCCGAACTCTTCGGCTTCTCGGCGCTGCCCGACGACACCCGCTTCGGGATCCTGCCACGAGGGCGCGTGCTGGCCAGCCCCTGCGGGCAGTTCTACCTTCAGCTCATCGAGCCCGAGCTGGACGCGGTGGAGGTCGACCCGGACGAGACCCTGCACCGTGTGGCCTTCGGCACCCCCGACGTGCGCCAGGCCGTGCGTGAACTCACGCGCCGCGGCATGGCCTTCATCGAATCCAGCAGCGTGCACACCGAGGACCGCGGCGCCCTGACGCAGACGCTGCTGGGCAGCGTGGCCTTCGAACTCGTGCACCATCCGCTCCCCGCCTCATGAGGCCCACCATGCACATCGACGACTTCGGCATGGACACCATCACCCTGGCCGGCGACCTGCGCGCCAAGTTGCGCGCCGTGCGCGAAGCCGGTTTTGGTCAGATCATGCTGTCGGCACGTGATCTGGTGGGGCATCCCGAGGGCTGGCGTGCGGCCGTGCAGGATGTCCAGGCCAGTGGGCTGCGCGTGACGGGCTTTCAGGTGTTGCGCGACTTCGAGGGCCTGTCGGGCCACCTGCACGACTACAAGGTCGACATTGCCAAAGGCATGCTCGAGGTGTGCCACGCGCTGGGCGCGAAGGTGCTGCTGGCGTGCTCGTCCACCTCGCAGCACGCCAGCGCCGACCCGGACGATCTGGCGCGCGACCTGCGCAAGCTGGCCACGCTGGCCGTGCCGCTGGGCATCAAGGTGGCCTACGAAGGCCTGTCCTGGGGGCGCCACATCAACGAGTACACCACGGCCTGGGACGTGGTGTGCCGAGCCGACCGTGCCAACCTGGGCCTGGCCATCGACTCGTACCACCTCCTGGCGGCGAAGACTCCGCTCGACGCACTCGATGAAATCGACGCGCGCAAGATCTTCCTGGTGCAGCTCTCCGACTTCCTGTGGAACGAGGTGCGCAGCTTCGAGGAGCGCATGACCACCGCGCGGCACTTCCGGGTGTTTCCCGGCGAAGGCGTCCACACCGGCGCCCTGGCCGAGATCGTCGCGCGGCTGGACCGCCTGGGCTACCGAGGCGACTACAGCTTCGAGGTCTTCAACGACGACTATCAGCAACTACCCCTGCCCACCGTCGCACAGCGCGCGCGCCGCTCGGCCGTATGGCTCGCCGAGGATGTGCTGCGCCGCTCCACGCCCCTGCCCAACCGGTTGCGCCTGCGCGGCCCGGCCTGACCGGCTCAGGTCTGCTGGGTCAAGATAGTCGTACCCAGAAACGAAAAGGGCCGGCAGATGCACGATCTGCCGGCCCTGATGTCTTGGTGGCGGGTAGTTTACCCAACGGAAAAGCGGCTCCCGAGCTTACGAGCGAGGGAACGGGGCCACGGGGGCTCCCGAGGGGATACACGCCAGTCGATCGCGCAACCAGCCGAACCCCACGCGCTCCTGCTCCAGACGCAGCCGGGGCTGGTGGCGATCGAATCGGAGGTCGTCATAGACCGCCGTCTCCTCGGCCGTGAGACGCGCCAGGTCGTGGCGCGCAGGGTCGGGCTCCTCGCCCCAGTGCAGGCGGTGGGCAAGGAGAGTCTCACGGTCCATGAGGAAGGACGCCGCGTGCGGAAAGTAACCACGCAGATGGTCGAGGATGGCGAAGCCGTGGGTGTCGATGTCGCCCCAGTAGTGCAACTCGCATCGATGCAGCCACGAGGCGCGCGCTAGCGGTTCCCAACCGTAGCCTGCACCGAAGACGACGATGGCACCCGCAGCCGGCGGGAAGGCGAGGAAGTTGGTCTCGTTCTCGGTGATGAAGACGCGCCGGGCCGGTAGCGTCAACGCCGCGAAGCTCGCGGCGTCCAGCGTGATGTCGGGCAGGCTCTGCGGTGAGGATAGGCAGCCCGGAAGGCTGGGCAGCGATGGGTCGAGCAGACGAAACCGAATCCGGACGGGCTTGTCGAGGAAGCCAAATCGGCGCGCGAACTGCGCGACGCCGGTCGCGTCAAGCTCGATGACTTCGGGTGGCAGAGCCAGGTCCAGCAGCTCGGCCAAGACGCCTCGGTGGGCCTCGATGAACTTGCTGTCCACCCCAGGTACGTCGACCTGGCGCAGGTACACGGCCGGTCGAGGATGGGCCTGCAGCCATGCGACGACGGCCAGCAGACGCTCCCAGCGGTCGGCCAAGGCCAGCGCCTGCAGCGGCCGCCGAGACAACCAGGCCAGCAACACAGGCTGGGTGGCGGCCGTCTGCTGCCAGAGCGCCGCGAACCGCTGCGCTTGCCGAACCTTGCCGATGAAGGCCAAGGCGTCCTGCAGGGTGTCGAGCCAGACGGCCACAGGAAGCCGCTGCGTCCCTTGGACGCGGTGGTTCCACTCGCGCCATTCGATTCGGACCTGAGGGGTATCGGCGATGGCACGCACCCATTCACGAACGGCCTCGAATCGATCGGACAGGTCGGAAGCCGCGGGGACCTTCACGTTCAGGCGCAGGGGCCACGAAACGGCGTCCGTCACTGTGGCCCGCAGTAAGTCACCCCGGTCCCACAAGCGCTGGACCTGAGCGCGCAGATCGGCTGGCGTGGTCCAGCTCATGGTGCCGCGCGGTCTCCGGCGGCCCTGGCTTCGGCCATGCCTTCCGCTTTCTGAGCCCGGTACTCCTCGATCGACAGGCAGCGCAGCCGCGAGTCGCGTCCGCCCTCGTTGTGCACGAAGCCGACGCTGGCCACGAAGGGTTCGATGATGTGGATCTTCTGCAGCGGCGTGACGATCAACAGCTGCAGGTTGAGCTGCTGGAACAAGCGCAACCCGTACTGCGCCGACTCGTCCGATCCGCGCCCGAAAGCCTCGTCGATCACGACGAAGCGGAACGACCGCGAACGAACGGCGCCCCACTCCAGCCCGAATTGGTAGGCCAGGCTCGCGGCCAGCACGGTGTAGGCCAGCTTCTCCTTCTGACCGCCCGACTTGCCGCCCGAGTCCGAATAGTGCTCGTGCTCGGCCCCGTCGGCGCGCCAGCGCTCGCTGGCCGAGAACAGGAACCAGTTGCGTACGTCGGTGACCTTGGCGGCCCAGCGCCGGTCGGCGTCCGACAGCCCTTCACGACCTCGGAAGCGGTCGATGATGGCCTTGACCTGCAGGAATTTGGCTTCCGAATACTGTTCGTCGGCCGAGCCCGTCATCGCGCCCTCGGTGCACGCCCGCAAATCCTGCTGGAAGTCGCGGATCTCCGCATCCGGGCTGGGCTGGGCCACCAGCTTGATGTACCGGCCGGGGTTGTAGTCGATGGCCTCAAGCGACTGGTTGATGAAATCGACGCGCTCCTTGATCGTCTCGCGCTCGCGGGCGAGCTGGGCGTTGAAATTGGCGATCTCGTTGATCGTGTTGACGTTCAATAGCTCCTTGAAGCGCACCTCGAATCGCGGCAGGTCATCGCGCTTCAAGCCGTCGAGCATCCGCTCGTATTCCGGCAGCGCCGCCAGTGCAACGTCCATCTCGACGGTCTCGGCCTTGAACTCCTCCTTGAAACCGCGCATGGCATTGACGATGCGCTCGGTGAGCCGCGCCAGGCGCTTGTCCTCGGCGTCGATGTGCTGCTGCAGCCGTTGGCGCACCTCCTGCTCGCGGTTGTCGCAAGACTCGACCGACAGTTGATGCTCGCCCAGCGCCTTCGAACGATATCCATCCAGGTGCTCGATCTGCTCCTCCGTCAGCGGCGAGTCGTTCCAAATGTGGACCGTCTGATTCCGCAGTTCCTGCGCCGTCGCATGCTTGGTTGCGACCTCAGCGCGTTTGTCTCGGGCCTCGTCGCGCTTGCGTTCCGTTTCCGCGAGCCGGCCTTGCGCCGCTTTGAGCTGGCGCCCCAGCTCTTGCAGCGTGTTGGATGCGGCTTCAAGCCGCACGCGCTCCTCGGCGAGCAGCGCGATCTGGCGCGCCGGGCTCATCCAGTCTATTTCGGCAAAGCGCGTGAACTCTTCCAGCTTGCTCAGTGCCTCCAGCCGCCCCCGCAGCTCGTTGCGCGCTTGCTGGATCTCGCCCAGGCGCTGCCCAAGTGTGGCGAGCCTTGCCTCCAGCCGCTCCCGCTGGTCACGCAAGGCCCGCAGCTTGTCGGCGTTGCTCCAGCCGAGCACGTAGCGGCTGCGGTCGTCGATCCGGCTGCGGTCGTCCTTCTCGTGGCGACCGCTCGGGTCCTTGATTTGCCCTGCGCGCGTGATGGCGCGCGCCTCACGGCGAAACTGCTCTCCGGTGTCGCAGCAGGCGAAGTCAAAGCGGTTTTTGAGTTCCTGCTCCAGCCACTCGTAGAGCGGCGAGTCCGGCTTGATTTGGAGCTTTCTCACCAGCGACTGCGGATGCAGCATCCCGCCTTGCGCCCCCTTCCTTTGCCGTACATGGAAGTACACCAGTCGGGCGCCGAGATGTTGGCGGTCCACCCAGTCCGCCACGGCCTGGTAGTGCGCATCCGGCACCAGCAGAGCAAGACCAAAGCCGCGCAGCAGCCGCTCGGCGGCGCCTTCCCAATCGCGCTGGTCGTCACGCACCTGGATAAGTTCGCCCGCGAAAGGCAACTCGTCCTCGCCGATGCCCAACGCCGCGCACAACGCCTCGCGAATGCGAGCTTGGGCGGCGTCGATGTTGCTCTTGCGACGCTGGAGACTGTCGATCTCGTCGGACAAGGCCGCGTGCTCTTCGCGGCCCTTGCGAAACGCGAAGTCCTCCTCGCGCTCGCGGTTGTCCAAGTCGGCGATGCGCTCGCGCAAGTCTTCGGCACGCTGGGCAATGCTTTGCTGTTGAGCGAGGAAGCCGGCTTCATCCCCCGGCGCCGTCTCGTCGATGCGCGCCAGCAAGTCGCGATAGCGGTCGGCGCGTTGCTTGCGTTGCGCCTTGTCCTGCTCAAGACGGCGAATCTCTGCTGCCAGTTCCTCCAGGCGATCGCCGCCGTTGTCGCGCAGGGCGCGTTCCAGACGGCCGACCTCGATGCGCTCGGCTTCGCGCTGGGCGTCGAGACGCTCGATCTGCGCATCCAGCCTGGTTGCATCCTGCGCCAGCAGGTCAAGGCGGCGGTCCAGCAGCTCGCCCTTGAGCTTGGCGAAATACGGTCGCAGCTGATCGCGCGCCTCCCGCAAGCCCTGAATCTCGGCGGCCAGCGACTGATGACGATGGCCATCCTCGATCAAGGGCGTGAGCATCTCCACCTGCCGCTTGGCCTTGAGCACCGCCTGATGCGCCCGGTCCAGATCGTCGAAATGGCGGATCAGCGCCTCGATGCGTTGCCCCGAGTCGAAGGGCTCGAGCATGTGGCTGCGCACGAAGTCGGTGAGATTGCCCACCGACTTCATCGAGACGGTCTGGTGGAACAGTTCAAGGGCCTGTTCATGCTCGATGCCGAAGCGTCGGCGGAACCAGGCGCCATAGGGCGGGAAGCTGTCGAACAGCTCGCAGCCGGCGCCGCGCAGCTTCTTGCGCAGGGCGCCGATGTCGCTGCCGAAGCCGCTGAAGTCCTCGGCGATGGCCAGCGCCCGCTCGGCGGTCACGAACAGGCGCGCCGGCTGGCCCTGCGGGTCCTTCAGCCAGAACACCTGGGCCAGCGTCACGGCCTGATCGTAGCCCTCGTTGCGGAAGACGCCGAGGATGACCGAGTAGCTCGACGCATCGCGCAGCGCCACAGGCTTGGCCGTGCCGGTCACCTCGTTGCGCTCGCTCTTGTAGTGGCCGAGCACGTAAGAGCGCAAGGAGCGCTCGCGCGCATCCGCCCCGGCGGCCTTGTTGTAGGCCACGCGATGTGCTGGCACGAGCAGGGTGGTGATGGCATCCACCAGCGTAGACTTGCCCGAGCCAATGTCGCCGGTCAGCAGGCCATTGCGTCCGGCCAGCGCCAGCCGCCAGACGCGCTGGTCGAAGGTGCCCCAGTTGAGCACCTCCAGCCGGTCGAGCCGAAAGCCCACCCGGCTGTCGTCGGCGACGAAGTCCAGCCCGAGCGTCGGTGCCTCAAGCATCGGCCTTCTCCTGACGGGCACCAAGACCCGCGCCGCCCGACAGCGCCGTGCGGTAAACCTCCAGCCGCGCATCGAAGTCGGCCAGCCACTGCGCATCCACAAAAGCCTTGAGAATGCGCCGCACTTCATAGCGGCCCGGGTCTTGCGCGCTGCCTGCCGCGGGCTTGAGCCGGCGCAGGAAGCCCAGATCCACCACTTTGGTGATCGTCGCGTCCACCTGGTCCATCAGCCGGGCCTCGTTGGGGCCCTCGGGCAGGAACACCCGCATCATCTCGGCGATGTCCTCGCGCGCGAGCACCAGGCGCGTGTCACCGCCACCCGCATCGAACTCGGCCAGGCGCTTGCGCAGCAAGGCCAGCATCAGGCTCACCGAGTAAGACAGCGGCCGGCGTGCCACCAGCCGCGGCAGGCGTGGCGCGCCCTCCGCTTCGTCGGCGTCCGGGCGGCTCTTCAAAAAGGCATAGCCCTCGGCCTCGTCCAGCACCAGATCGAGCAGCAGCACCGCGGCCTGTTCGCGCACCCGCGCCTGCAGGCGCAGCAGGCTGGCCCACAAGCGCTCGTCATCTTCGCGATACAGCACGCCCTTGAGCAACTGCACCATGAGCTGCGACAGCTCGGGCACCGCGGCTGGCACGCCGGGCGGCGTGTCCATCGGGCCGTCGTCATCGAGCGCTTCGTTCATGTTCCTCATTCCCTGCGGCGGACATCAGCGCGTGAAGATCACACGCGGCAGGCGTGCCGCGCGCATCACGGCGTGGCCCGCAGCATCGGTGCTCTGCCAGCGAATCGTCTCGGGATGGCTATCGTCCACCACGACTCGCCAACCGTTCGCTGTCTCACTGCCATCGGTAGCATGGGCCAGCTCCAGGTAGGCCACCAGCTCGGCCAGGCCCTGGCGCAGCGGCTCGGCCTCCACCAGTTCGCGCAGGGTCACCTGCGGGCGATGGCGCAGCGCGGCTTGCACCGTGGCGCGCAGGCGGGCTTTGTCCACGACGATCTGATCGAACAGGCGTGCGGTGTCGACATCGTCATCACCGGCCAGCACGGCGAGATCGGCCAGACGCGGCTTCAGGCTCGGGGTGAACAAGGGCCGCTCCAGCGGCAGTTCGATGTCGGCCCCCATCGCGTCGATATGCATCACCGTACCGACGGGGGCGGTATCGCGCAGGGCCAGCGCCTGGGTCTCGATGCTGCGCAACAGATCCAGGATGCGGCGGTTCTCCAGAAAGGCCCGGTCGTCGAGGAAGCGGCGCAACTGCTGCGAGAGCATCGCCACCGTGCGCTGCGTGTGCTCGCCGGCCTCCAGCCAGTCGTGATGCACGCGGCGGGTGCGCGGCTCGGGATTCAGCGCCGCCACGGCGGGAAGCTGGAGCACCTGATCGAGCCGCTCGGAGAGCTCCTCCTGTCGCCGGCTGGACATGAGGAAGTCCCAGAACGCGCGAAAGCTTCGCCCCTGGTCGGAATCGCCGATGGCATCGCGCTCGCCCATGATCTCGTCGAGCAGCGCACCCTTGGCGCCTTCCCACAACGCGATCTTCTCGCGCACCTTGCGGTCGAGCTGGCGAAAGTTGTGCTCCACCTCGCGGAAGTCGGCCAAGAGCTCGCGCGCCAGTTGCTGGAACTGCAAGAAGCGGTCTTTCACCGCCGTATCGTCCAGCAGCGGCACGTCGCCCGCCAGCACGCGGGCGATTTCGGCGTCCAGCGCGTCGCGCTTGGCGCGCAGGTCGGCCACGCGCTTGCTCGGGTCGGCCTCGGTGCCGGCGCTGATCTGCTCCAGCAGCGCGAACAGCGTGAGCAGACGCGACTCGGTGCCGACGAAGGGCCGCTCGGTGAGCGACACCAGCCAGGCGATGGCCTTCTCGGTGGCCGGCGTCAGGTCGAACTGCGCCTCGTCCGTGCCTGGCTTGTAGAACTTGCGCAGCCAGCCCTTGTCGGGCGCGGCCCAGTCGTTGAGATACTCCCGCGCCGCTTTAGGGTAGGCTTCTGTCCCCAGTTGCTCGCGTAAAGAGTAAAGCTCGTCCTCCAGCGCTTCGGCCAGATCGGCCTCGCTCATCACGCGCACGTTGGGCGCCACGAACACCCGGTGCAGGAAGCTCGCCACCAGCGGCGCGTGCGGCGAAGCCAGAAGCCGCCAGGCGGGGTGGCGGTCGCGTAAGGCGGCGAGCGTGGCGTGGTCCATGGCCTATTGAGAGAACATTCCTGCCAACTCCAACTGACGGTTGCCATGCTTCTCTGCAAGCCCGGCTACTGCTGCAAGAGTGTCTGCCGGGATGTTGGCCAGTTCTTTGGGCTCCAATTTATGCATTCCGCCTCCATAAACCCTGCCGTGCCCCAAGAGCGTTTCTCGGGTCATAGCGTTGAGTTGCTGCCACTGGATGCGCAACACATCTGGGTTACGACGGAGTTGTTCGACAAGCGGCGGCAGTGGATAGAGCATCAAATAGACATTCGTAGCGATGGCCTTGCTGTGGTTTAGCAAGAACCGGAATGGCCTGCCGTCATGGTCACTCCGGCCGATGTAGGTGCAGACGATGGGGGCGGCGGCGCGTCGCTCCTGCGCATACCAATGCCGCCGCGAGCGGCAAAGGTAGCGGGGAGCAACGTGCTCTAACCCTGTCGGGGATGTCCTGTTTTTTGTGTGTGGGGCGGTTTCTGAATCTGTCCTCGTGTCGTTCAGCGTGGTGCGAGGGTGAAGCGGTCGCCGTATAGTATCGCGAACTGGTTCATCGCCGATTTCCACTCCTT
>NZ_VJOO01000003.1 GCF_007556755.1 Tepidimonas fonticaldi
ATGATCGCACTCCTTCGGATGAGACCTCGCCGCCGACTCCCGCGCCTCGCAGCAGCTCTTGCAGGATGCTGCGTGCCAGCAGGTATCCACGGCGGCTGGGTATTATGTGATCATCCGGGATGCGACAGGTAACGCACACTTAGAGGCTCTTCCATGTTAAAACTCAACGCCGCTCGAGGCATCACTCTCGTTGAAAATCTTATTGCACTCTTAGTGGTCACGGCGGGCGTGGTTGGGGCCGTGCGTATGCAGTCCGCCATTCTGGATGCGCATTGCTCCACAAAAAATCACGCAACCACACTTGCCTCGATTACCGCAGCGGTTGAGCAGTTGCGCGCCAACAGCACCACCGCCTGCTGCGACCCAGCATCCGGATGCTCCGTTGGCATCGCCTCAAATTTATCTGTCAACCTCACATCAAGCACAAACACGTCTTGCAACTACCGTATTAGCATCACAACCACATCTCAGTGTAAAAGCCCCGCGACAATGGGGGGACGCTCGCTGGATTTTACAATACCAATCGCACAAAAAACAGCAGTGAGCGGCTCCGGGGGTGAGACGGGAATAGAAATCCCCAAACCCATCATTGCCGAGCTCCGCAACAAAGACACGGGCATTTCCAATCCCAATCTACTCCCCGGAACAATCTCGGCATCCGAAACCGCCAGCGACCGAAACGCACAGGTTGCCATACGAGAAGACAGCGGCGGCCGATTCGTCCTTTACGCCAGAAACAATAGTACCGGAAATTTTTTTGAACGACTGATCAGCAACACGCGCTATGTTCGCATCACCGGCGTTCTTTTCAACGGCAACAACGTTCCGACTATCGCATCGCTACGCAGTACAAATGGGCTAACCATATTTGCCACCGGAGCTGCGTTTTGCCAATTTCCGCTCAATTATTCAGATGCCAACAACCCCGAAACCTACGTCATAGGAGCACCCGCTACGGCAATGTCAGCCGCATACATCTGTTATGTACCGGAGGGCTGGTACGGCAATGTAGGCATCGACTTTACTAGCGTTCCCAACAAGATCTGGGCTTGCCCCGATGGCGCAGCGCCAGGCACAGCGAACAATCCCGATATTTATGGCGGTTTTCGCTCTCTCAAATCCATTTACTCCAGCCCCATCCCCCCGAACGTCGAAACAGATATTAAGGGCCAAAGCGGATTACTTGCCCGCCACGAAGCCGAGCAGCGCTTACGCGGGCTGCATTTCATTCTATACTCTAACAATCAAAAAGGCTTTTGCCCAACAGTGATACAAAATCCCGATAGGAGAGGGGTCGCCCAAGGCCTTAGTTTCATCAGCCCCGGCACTCCAACGACAACCCAAACTTTCTTCACGGTAGGTTATGGCGGCATATCACAAACAAAAGCCATCTCCCCCCCTGTTGCTGGCGCATTAGGAATCGAGTGCCGCAACCCCGAAAATAATAATGGAAACCCCACGTGCCTTCGCCCATTAGACTACTGGGTGGAAATCATCGGCCTATCGAGTGTTACCGGCACACTGACACGCGCGGACAACGGATTTGCGTGGAGCGCCGTGACGCTGCTTGCCAATCGTACCAGCCCGTACGGCGGCATTTTTTCCTCTGCTTGCTCTGTCGAAACTGTCCCCACTGACGAACAATTTAGCAAAACTTCCGTCGCCTTCACTTGCCTCGTCGGCTCCGGCGAAACGATTACGCTCGGCGTCCCAGAGGACAATGGTGTCGAGTTGACAGAGGCCTCCACTCCGTCAATCACGCAGATTGCACCCAAATCAGGAGTTCAGCTTTTCGTGAAGAGCAAATGATTTTTTGAGGAGGACGGCCCATACAACACGAAGCCCATCTGCACAGGCCAAAGAGCTGTGTTAGTCTTTTCTGATGCATACTCGCCGCAAGCTGCCCATCGGCATCCAGACCCTGCGCGACATCCGCGAGGGCGGCTACTACTACGTCGACAAGACGCCGCTCATCGCGCGCCTGGTCGACAGCGGCAAGCACTACTTCCTCTCCCGCCCGCGCCGCTTCGGCAAGAGCCTGCTGCTGGACACCATCGCCGCGGCGTTCGAGTGTCGGCGTGAATTGTTCGACGCGCACGATGGCGCGGACGGCACCGCCCCGCGCGAGCGGCTGTTCCTGGCCGACCACTGGCACTGGGCCAAGCCCCACCCGGTGATTCGCCTAAGCTTTGCCGAGGGACGGCTGGAGAAGCGCGAGGAGCTCGACCGACACATCCGCCGCCAGCTGCGCGAGCAGGCGCAGCGCCTGGGCGTGACGCTGGAGGACCCCGGGGACATCCCCGGCAGCTTCGCCGAGCTCATCACCCGCGCCGCCGAAGCCTACGCCCGCCAGGCCGTGGTGCTGGTCGACGAATACGACAAGCCGATCCTCGACAACCTCGAGGCCCCCGACATCGCCCGCGCGATGCGCGAGGGCTTGCGCAACCTCTACAGCGTCATCAAGGGCCGCGACGCCGACCTGCGCTTCGTGCTGCTGACGGGGGTATCCAAGTTCAGCAAGGTCTCCATCTTCTCGGGCCTGAACAACCTCTACGACCTGACGCTGGATCCGGAATACGGCACCGTCTGCGGCTACACCGACGAGGACATCGACACGGTGTTCGCGCCGGAGCTGCGGGCTGCTGCAGCCGAGGGCCAGGCGCTGGATCGCGAGGAGATCCGGCGCTGGTACAACGGCTACCGCTGGGGACCCACCAGCGTCTACAACCCGTTTGACGTGTTGTTACTGCTGCGCAGCCGGCAGTTCCGCGCGCACTGGTTCGAGACCGGCACGCCCACCTTCCTCGTCGAGTGGCTGCGGAACCGGGGCTTCTACACCCCGCAGCTGGAGCGGCTGATCGCGGATGACGAGCTGCTGTCGGCCTTCGACGTCGACGACATTGCCGTGGAGGCGATGCTGTGGCAGACCGGCTACCTCACGATCCAGCGCATCGAGGTCTGCGACGGCGTGCGGGAGTACGAGCTTGGCGTGCCGAACCTGGAGGTGCGCGCGGCGCTGAACCGTGCGCTGCTGCGCGCCTGGCTGCCCCAGCGCCCCGAAGGCCGCATGACCGACGTGGTGCGCATGCTGCGCGCCGCCGACACCGACGCCCTGCGCGCCCACTTCCAGCGCCTGTACGCCAGCATCCCAAACGATTGGTATCGCAACAACCCGATCGCCCAGTACGAGGGCTACTACGCCAGCGTCTTCTACAGCCACTTGGCCAGCCTGGGCCTGGACATCGTGCCGGAGGAGGTCTCCAACCCCGGCCAGTGCGACCTCGTCATCCGCCACGCCAGCCGCGCATGGGTGATCGAGTTCAAGGTCATCGACGGTGAGGAGCCGACCGGCGAGGCGATGCGCCAGCTCAAGGCCAAGGATTACGCCGCCAAGCACCGCGGCGCGCCGGGCATCCACGAGGTCATCGAGCTGGGCGTGGAGTTCAGCCGCGCCAAGCGCCAGATCGTCGGATGGGAGGTGGCATGCGCCTGAGCGAAACGGAGCGTACCTTCATCCGCGACACCGTGCGCGAGCTTTTCGGCCCGCATGCGCGGGTGCGGCTATTCGGCTCGCGCACCGACGATGCGGCGCGCGGCGGTGACATCGACCTGCTGATCGAATGCCCCGAGCCGCTGCCGGACCGTGCCGCGCGCACGCACCGGCTGGTCGCCCGCTTGCAGATGCGCCTGGGTAACCAACGCATCGACGCCCTCGTCATCGACCCCACCACCCCCGCCACCCCGATCGTGCGGGTGGCCCAGCACACCGGCATCGCCATATGACGACCACGCCTGAGCCGATCGCACCGCCCACGCCGCTGGAGCGGTTTCTGTCGACCCTCCACATCGTGCACCGCGAGGGCGCTCACCGTCGTCTGGACCTGCCGGCGGAGTGGCTGCCGCCCGCGTTGAAGATCAAGATTTAACGTGAACTTTTGACGCGGGATCGCCGGGTCGGACCGCAGGCGTCGCACCCGTACCACGCCAGGCAGAGAGAGCGCTGCTCGTACACGTCCGCTGGCACGAAGGGTGCTACCATAAGTTCGACCCCAATGAAGAAGGGGCCAATTGATCCATCACTGGAGGTAAACCATGAAACGTGTTCAACAGGGCTTTACGCTCATCGAGCTGATGATCGTCGTGGCGATCATCGGTATTTTGGCGGCAATTGCATTACCCGCTTATCAAGACTATACAATTAGAGCTCGGGTATCTGAAGCCATGGCGGCTTTGTCTGCCGCCAAGGCCACAGTAGGAGAAAATATAGCCTCGGAAAATGCTGTCAATGCGACTGCGTGCAGGGGTGTACAAGCGCTAACCGCAACAGACAACGTCGCGGCGCGAACAGCTGACCAAGTATGCACAGGTAACGGCATACTCTCGGTTGAGACGACATCCAAGGCAGGAGCTTTGACTGTAACCTTGACGCCAACGTTGACTGCGAATGGGCAAATCCAATGGCGCTGCAGCGCTCCGAGCGATAAACATAAGTATGTTCCACCCGAGTGCCGCAACACTTAAAGTTATTTCGTTGTTAGTCCGCGCGTAATTGATTTATTTCTTACAGAGTCAATTGAATTTGATCATTATCGGCGCCGGCCCCGCCGGCCTGACCGCCGGTCTCGAGTTGATCCGCCGCAGCGGCATCAAGCCGCTGTTGATCGAGGCTGACGCGCAGGTCGGCGGTATTTCTAAAACTGTTGTCCACCGCGGCAACCGCATGGATTTGGGGGGGCATCGCTTCTTTTCCAAGTCGGACTGGGTGATGGATTGGTGGCGCAGTCTGATGCCGATCGCTGGCGGCGATGCCGAGTCGATGCGGATCCATTACCACCGGCAGTCGCGCTCCATCCAGTCTGACGCGGTTCATGGGGACAGCGAATGCATGCTCGTGCGGCCGCGTTTGTCGCGCATCTACTTCCTGCGCCGCCTGTTCGACTACCCGCTCAAGCTGAATTGGACCACATTGTCCAATCTGGGGCCCCAGCGGGTGGCCCGCATTCTCGCCAGTTACGCCAAGGCGCGTATCCTGCCCCGTCAGGAGCGTAACCTTGAGGACTTTATCGTCAACCGCTTTGGCGAGGAGCTGTACCGCACCTTCTTCAAGGACTACACCGAAAAGGTGTGGGGCGTTCCCTGCCAGGACATCAGCGCCGAATGGGGCGCGCAGCGCATCAAAGGGTTGTCGATTACGGAAGCGCTCAAACACGCCGCGGGCCGGCTGCTGCGCAATACCCAAAACGCCACCCGCCACACCAGCCTGATCGAGCAATTCCTCTACCCCCGCCTCGGCCCCGGTCAATTGTGGGAATTGGCCGCGCGCGAAATCACCGACCGCGGCGGCACCATTTTGCTGGGGACGCGCGTGACCGGCCTGCAACGCCAGGGCAATCGCATCACGGCGGTCGACATCGTGGATCGTGAAGGTCGCCGGCAAACGATCCCAGCCGAACACGTGATTTCCACAATGCCTGTGAAGGATCTGATCGCCGGCATGAATCCGCCTGCCCCGGACGATGTGGCGCGGGTGGCGCACGGGCTGTTGTATCGCGACTTCATCACCGTCGGGCTGCTCGTGCGGCGCATGAAGCGGCATCCCGGCGACGCCGACCCTGACCGCACCGTGGGCCAGCGGCTGCCCGACAACTGGATCTACATCCAGGAAAAAGACGTCCGCTTGGGCCGGCTCCAGATCTTCAACAACTGGAGCCCGGACCTCGTAGCCGACCCAGAAGGTACCGTCTGGCTGGGGCTGGAGTATTTTTGCAACGTCGGCGATGACCTGTGGTCGATGGACGATGACACATTCACCGGGTTTGCGATCCGGGAGCTGGCCTCCATCGACCTGATCGACCCCGCCGACGTGCTGGACACCCACCTCGTGCGGGTGGAAAAGGCTTACCCGGCTTATTTCGGCAGCTATGGCGACTTTGGCGTCGTGCGTCGCTGGGTGGACGGTATCCACAACCTCTGGCTCGTTGGGCGCAACGGCATGCACCGCTACAACAACCAGGATCATTCGATGCTCACGGCCAAACTCGCGGTCGACGCCATCCTGGGCGGCGATGTCACCCGGGAATCGATCTGGGCTGTCAACCTGGACGACGAGTACCACGAGACGATTGAGCACCGCAAAGACCAACCGGCCCAATCCCCGCGCTCAAGGGGCGATGGGGCCGCTTGACGATAAAGCCGGGACGCATCGGCCCGGGCTAGAAAAAGGGTGGGCGCAGCACGCCGGGTATGGGGCCTTGGCGTGGACCGTCTGGCTCCTGAGCCATCCGTATCAAGGCATCTGGCACGATGCGCGCATTTATCTCGTCCTGGCACTGAACCGCCTGCTGCCGGACGCTTTTGTTCGGGACGTGTGGTTTGCCTTCGGCTCCCAAGGCGACCTGACCCTGTTTGACGAGGCCTATGCGGCGCTGCTGCGTGTCCTGCCCCCCTCGGAGGCCGCCAAAGCTGTCGCCATGGCAGGCGGTGCCGTCTGGCTGGCCGGTTGTCTGGTGTTGGGCGCGCGGATGCTTGGCTGGCGTTGCGCCGCGGCGTACGCGAGTCTGCTTGCGATCCTGAACCCCTCCTACGACCTCGGCGCGAATCTGTTGTTCGTCAACGAAAGCTTCGCCACCGCCCGCCCCTATGCGATGGGGCTGGCGCTGGCGGGCATGGCCGCATGGATCGGCGGACACCGCGCAGCCGCCGGCCTGCTGTTCGCCGTAGCGCTCACACTGCACCCGCTGATGGCCATCGGCGGCATCGCGTGCATCCTGGTGCTGGCCTTGCGCGACCGGGTGGTTTTGGGGCTGCTCCTGCTGACCATCGCGGCATTGGCTGTCGGCGCATGGGCCGGGGTCCCGCTCCTGGAACGAATGGACCCATTGTGGGAAAGTCTCGTGCGCCACACCTCGGCAATCGTCCTGCCACTGGAGGCTTCGGAGGTCGGCCTGGATCGCAATCTGTGGCCGATTGCCTTGCTGCTGTTGGCAGGCCGGTTGGGTGCTGCCCGCCACCGGCGGCTGTACCACGCGGTGGCTTTCGTGGCCGTATGGTGCCTGCTCGTGGCGCTGGTGGTGGGGCTTTACTACCCGGCCGTCCTGCTGGCGCAAGCACAGGTCTGGCGGGTGAGCTGGCTGGCAACGGTCGTGGCCCTGCTCGCGGCACTGGACATCATCGTCACCCGGCCCATTCCCCGTCGCCGGGCCGCGGCCTTCGGGCTGACCGTCTCTTACCTGGCGGCTGGCTCCGGATTGGGTAGTGCGCTGCTGCTGGCAGGCTACGCCACACTGGTCGCCCCAAGTGCGCTCACCATCGTCAACGCTGTGTGGCAAACGCACTGCTCCGAACGAACACGACGGTTGATCATCGCCGCCATCGTCGTGTGGGCATCGGTCCTAGCCTATTTCCGCTTCTCGGGCAACCTCCCCACGGAGATCGAATGGCCCCTTCTCGGCGTGAAACTGGAAGCCCCGTCCTTCATTGCCCACAAGCTGCTGCCGGCTCTGGTATTCCTAGGGGTCTGGACCCTCACCCCGAGGATCCGGGTCGTGTCAGCCTGGTTCCTCCTAGGGATGGCTCTGATTCTGTGGGACCAGCGAACGTCCGCCACCCGCACGCTGGAGGCTGGGTATCTGCACGACGATCAGGCGCTGCTGCAGGCGCTGGGCATCCGACGGGGTGACGTGGTGTACTGGGCTGGCAACGATCTCGGACCGTGGTTCACGCTTGTAACGGCCGGCTACGCCCAGAGCGTCCAAGGCATCGGGATCGTCTTTGCTCGACCGCACGCGCTAACCCTGTACACGCGGCTGCGCGCGATCGGCGATCTGTCTGAGGGACGCAACGACACCGGGAGCGGTGAATGGAGCCCGTTCGACCTACATGCCCCTATTTACCACCCGTCGTCGTTGTCGGGCCACGGCGTTCGAACACTCTGCGCGGACGGTGCACTGGATCACATCATCCAGCATCGCGCGGCCGATGGATTACCGGCCCACACCATCGTTCGCCGCCGATCGCATCTGGGGGCCATGTACGTCTATCACTGTGCTCGGCTGCGTGCGCAGAACCAATGGCCCAACCTCACGTCCCCTGACTGATCTTGATCGTCGGAAACTTGCTGGAGTAGTCCTTGGCCTTCGCGGCCACCGTGATGGCGACCTGCCGCGCCACGGCCTTGTACAGTGCGGCGATTTCGCCGTCCGGGTCGGCCACCACCGTCGGGCGGCCGTTGTCGGCCTGCTCGCGGATGCTGCGGTTGAGCGGCAGCGCCCCCAGGTAGGCCACCCCCAGATCGGCCGCCATGCGCTTGCCGCCGTCGGCGCCGAAAATGTGCTCGGCATGGCCGCAGTTCGGGCAGACGTGCACGGCCATGTTTTCCACGACGCCGAGGATCGGCACCCCCACCTTCTGGAACATCGTGACGCCTTTCCTTGCGTCCAGCAGCGCGATGTCCTGCGGCGTGGTGACGATGACCGCGCCGGTGATCGGCACGCGCTGCGCCAGCGTCAGCTGGATGTCGCCGGTGCCCGGGGGCATGTCCACGACGAGGTAATCGAGATCCTTCCAGTTCGTCTGGCGCAGCAGTTGTTCCAGCGCCTGCGTGGCCATGGGGCCGCGCCAGATCATGGCCTCGTCCTTGTCCACCAAAAAGCCGATGGACATGA
Organism: Tepidimonas fonticaldi; assembly: GCF_007556755.1. Taxonomy (GTDB): domain Bacteria; phylum Pseudomonadota; class Gammaproteobacteria; order Burkholderiales; family Burkholderiaceae_C; genus Tepidimonas; species Tepidimonas fonticaldi. The sequence goes on from NZ_VJOO01000003.1 coordinate 8,664, forward strand.
CCTGCAGGCCATAGTTTTCCAGCGGCTCCATGGTTTTGCCGTCCAGGCTTTCGGGCCGGCCTTCGATGCCCATCATCATGGGCTGGCTGGGGCCGTAGATGTCGGCATCCAGCACGCCCACGCGCGCGCCCTCGGCCGCCAGGGCCAGCGCCAGGTTGACGGCGGTCGTGCTTTTGCCCACCCCGCCCTTGCCCGAGGCGACGGCAATGATGTTTTTGACCTGCGGCAGCAGTTGCACCCCGCGCTGCACGGCATGCGCCAGGATGCGGGTGTTGATCTGCACGGACACATTGCCCACCCCGGGCACGCTGCGGGCGGCGGTGACCAGCGCGCGGCGCAGATCCGCCAACTGGCTTTTGGCGGGGTAGCCCAGCTCCACCTCAAAGGCCACGTCGCCCCCGGCGATTTGCAGGTTTTTCAGGGCGCGGGTGGTGACGAAGTCCTTGCCCGTATTGGGGTCGACGACGGCTTGCAGCGCTTGCAGCAGCGCTTGTTGGTTGACGCTCATGGGGGTGCAGTCTCCGAAGGTTGGGCCGCTCTGCGGCCGCGTTGGGGCCATGTCCGATGGCGCGAGTCTAGCGGCTCGCACACGGGGCGCTTGCCCCTGCGCGCGCAGTGTCCTCATTAGAATCCCGGACTTGTCCGCCGTTACAGGACCGTTACAGGACCGCTCCATGCCCTCGCGCCGTTTCTTCGTCACCACCGCCCTGCCCTACGCCAACGGCCACTTCCACATCGGCCACATCATGGAGTACATCCAGGCCGACGTGTGGGTGCGCACGCAGCGGCTGCTGGGGCACGAGGTGCACTTCGTCGGCGCCGACGACGCGCACGGCGCGCCGATCATGATCGCGGCAGAAAAGGCCGGCAAGACGCCGCAGCAGTTCGTCGCCGACATCGCCGCCGGCCGCGCGGCGTACCTGGACGGCTTTCACATCCGCTTCGACAACTGGCACAGCACCGACGCGCCGGAAAACCACGAACTGGCGCAGGCCATCTACCGGGCGCTCAAGGCCGCCGGGCTGATCGAGCGGCGCACCATCGAGCAGTTCTACGACCCCATCAAGGGCATGTTCCTGCCCGACCGCTACATCAAGGGCCAGTGCCCGCGCTGCGGCGCGGCCGACCAGTACGGCGACTCGTGCGAGGCCTGCGGCGCCGTCTACACCCCCACGGAGCTGAGGAACCCCTACTCGGCTCTGTCGGGCGCCACGCCCGAGCTGCGCCAGTCGGAGCACTTCTTCTTCCGGCTATCGGATCCGCGCTGCGTGCAGTTCCTAGAGGAGTGGACCGCCGCCCCCGGCCGCCTGCAGCCGGAGGTGGTCAACAAGATCCGCGAATGGTTCGCCAAGGACGAGGACGGCCGCGGCGGCCTGGGCGACTGGGACATCAGCCGCGACGCGCCGTACTTCGGCATCGAGATCCCGGACGCCCCGGGCAAGTACTTCTACGTCTGGCTGGACGCGCCGATCGGGTATCTCGCCAGCCTGAAGAACCACTTCGACAAGGGTCAGGCCGCCAACCACTGGCACGCGCCGTCGCGCACGACGCAGACGTTCGACGAATTTATCGCCGACCCGGCAGTGGAGCAGATCCACTTCATCGGCAAAGACATCACCTACTTCCACACGCTGTTCTGGCCGGCGATGCTGCACTTCTCCGGCCGCAAGACGCCGACGCAGGTGTTCGTGCACGGCTTCATCACCGTCAGCGGCGAGAAGATGAGCAAGAGCCGCGGCACCGGCATCGACCCGCTGCGCTACCTGCGCCTGGGCCTCAACCCGGAGTGGCTGCGCTACTACCTGGCCGCCAAGCTCAACCCGCGCGTGGAGGACGTGGACTTCAACCCGGAGGACTTCGTCGCCCGCGTCAACAGCGACCTGATCGGCAAGTACGTCAACATCGCCTCGCGCGCGGCGGGCTTCATCGCCAAGCGTTTCGAGGGGCGGCTGGGCGCCATCGCGCCGGACGGCGAGGCGCTGCTGGATGCGCTGCAGACCGCGCTGCCGGCGGTGGCCGAACTCTGGGCCGAGCGCGAGTACGGCAAGGCCGTGCGCGAGATCATGGCGCTGGCCGACCGCGTCAACGCCTACGTGGACCAGAACAAGCCGTGGGAGCTGGCCAAGCAGCCGGAACTCGCCGCGCGGCTGCACGACGTCTGCACCACCTGCATCGAGGCGTTCCGCATCCTTACCGCGATGCTCAAGCCCGTGCTGCCGGCCACCGCCGAGCGGGTGGAGGCCTTCCTGCGCTGCGCGCCGCTGGACTTCGCCAACGCCGCGCGCCCGCTCGGCGCCGGGCACGCCATCGCCCCGTACGAGCACCTGATGCAGCGCGTCGACCCCAAGCTGCTGGACGCCCTGTTCGAGCCGCCGGCCGCAGCCCCCGCCGCAGACACCGCGCCGCTGCCCGGCGGCGAGCCCATCGCCCCGACGATCACGATCGACGACTTCGCCAAGGTGGACCTGCGCATCGCGCGCATCGTCGCCTGCGAGCGGGTGGAGGGCTCCACCAAGCTGCTGCGCTTGACGCTGGACGTCGGCGAGGGCCGCACGCGCAACGTCTTCTCCGGCATCGCCTCGGCCTACGCGCCGGATCAGCTGGTCGGCAAGCTGACGGTGCTGGTGGCCAACCTGGCCCCGCGCAAGATGAAGTTCGGCGTCAGCGAAGGCATGGTGCTCGCCGCCAGCCACGCCGACGGCCAGGCCCACCCGGGGCTGTTCATCCTGGAGCCGCACGCCGGTGCTGAGCCGGGCATGCGCGTGCGGTGATGCGCGCTCTGCATCCGTTTCGTCCCCGTCTGCTCGATGACCTGCGCGCCTACGACCGGGCGCGCCTGATGCGCGACATCGGCGCCGGCGTGACCGTCGGCGTCGTCGCGTTGCCGCTGGCCATGGCGTTTGCCATCGCCAGCGGCCTGCAACCCACCGCCGGCCTGTGGACCGCGATCATCGCCGGTTTCATCATCGCCGCGTTCGGTGGCACATCGGTGCAAATCGGCGGGCCGGCTGGCGCCTTCATCGTCATCGTCTATGGCATCGTCGAGCGGCACGGCGTCGGCGGGCTGCTGGTGTCCACCTTCTGCGCGGGGCTGCTGCTGTTTGCCATGGGCTGGCTGCGCCTGGGGGTGCTGGTGCGCTTCGTGCCGGTCAGCGTCGTCATCGGCTTTACCAACGGCATCGCGGTGCTCATTGGGCTGTCGCAGTTGCGCGACGCGCTGGGCTGCAAGTGGCCAAGATGCCGGCGGATTTTTTCGGCATCCTGCACACGGTGGGTGGGGCGCTGTCCACCGTCAACCCGTACTCGGTGGCGCTGGCGGGCCTGTGCGTGCTGGGGCTGTTCGTGTGGCCGCGGCTGTGGGCCACGGATTCGGCCTTTCGCCAGCGGCTGGACGCGCTGGAGGGCGTCAGCGCGCTGCGCGCCACCTCGCGTCTGCCGGCGCCAGTGGTGGCCCTGGTCACCCTGTCGCTGCTGGCCTGGGCGCTGCAGTGGCCGGTGGACACGATCGGCAGCCGCTTTGGCAGCATCCCGCAGGGGCTGCCCGCGCTGGTGTGGCCCGACGTGTCCTGGCAAACCGTGCGCCAGCTCGTCACCCCGACGCTGACCATCGCCTTGCTGGGCGCCATCGAGTCGCTGCTGTGCGCGCGGGTGGCCGACCAGTTGCACGGCGGCCGCAAGCACGACCCCAACCAGGAGCTGATGGCGCAGGGCATCGCCAACGCGGTGGTGCCGTTCATCGGTGGCATGCCGGCCACGGGCACCATCGCGCGCACGGTCACCAACATCCGCAGCGGGGCCACCAGCGGCGTCGCGGGCATGGTGCACGCGGCGACGCTGGCGGCCATCGTGCTGCTGGCCGCACCCCTGGCGCGCCATGTGCCGCTGGCCGTGCTGGCGGGCATTCTGCTGTTCGTGGCGTGGAACATGGGCGAGTGGCGCGAGTTTGCGCGCCTCAAGCACTTCAGCCACCACTACCGCCTGATGCTGCTGAGCACCTTTGCCGTGACGGTCATCTTCGACCTCACGGTGGCGGTGGAGCTGGGCCTGGTGCTGGCGGTGGTGCTGTTCGTGCGGCGGCAAAGCAGCCTGTTCCGCGTCACGCTGCACCGGGCCGATCCACAACGCATCGAGGCGGAGCTGTACGGCTCGCTGTTCTTTGGCGCCGTCACCAAACTGGACCCCTTGATCCAGGCGGTGGAAGCAGCCGATACCGGCGTGCAGGTGCGCCTGGACGCGCGGCACCTGATGCTGCTGGACACCACGGGGCTGGATGCACTGACCGGCCTGCACGACGCCATCGAGCGGCGCGGCGGCCGTCTGGTCATCGACCATTTGCACGAACAGCCGTTGTCGTTGATGCGCCGCACCGGCTTTCTGTCGCGGCTGGCCGGCTGGTCGCCCCTGCCCCCGGCGGCCTAAAATCGCCGGCTGACGCGACGCCCACGAGAACGCCCATGAACCCGCTTGGTCTGCCCGACTACGTCTCCGACGCCACCCAGTTCATCGAATCGCTCAAGCGCAGCAAGCCCGCGCTGGAGGCCGAGCAGCGCGCCGGCCGCGCCCTGCTGTGGGACCGCCCGCAGGACCGCGACTTCTGGCGCGAGGCGCAGCGCGCGCGCGTCCCGCAAAAACCCTACGTCTACCAGACCGAGCCGTCGCTGAAGTGAGCGGCCCGCCGGCCGAGCTGCCCCCCGCGCCCGAGGCGGTGACCGCGCAGCCCGAGGTCATCGATCAGGTGGCCATCGCGCGCCTGTACGGCGAGCCGCTGTTCGCGCTGCCGCAGGATCTGTACATCCCGCCGGATGCGCTGGAGGTGTTCCTCGAGGCCTTCGAGGGGCCGCTGGACCTGCTGCTGTACCTGATCCGGCGGCAGAACTTCAACATCCTGGACATCCCGATGGCCGAGGTGACGCGCCAGTACCTGGGCTACGTGGAGCAGGTGCGCGCGCACAACCTGGAGCTGGCGGCCGAGTATCTGCTGATGGCGGCCATGCTGATCGAGATCAAGTCGCGCATGCTGCTGCCGCCCAAGCCCGCGCCGGACGGCAGCGAGCCGGAGGACCCCCGCGCCGAGCTGGTGCGCCGGCTGCTGGAGTACGAGCAGATCAAGCTCGCCTCGCGCAGCCTGGACGCGCTGCCCCAACTGGGGCGGGACTTCTGGCGCGCGCAGGTGCACATCGAGCAGTCGCTGGCGCCGCGCTGGCCGGACGTGTCGGTAGATGATTTGCGCGCCGCCTGGCGCGACATCCTGCGCCGCGCCCGCCTGGTGCAGCGCCACACCATCACGCGCGAGGCCCTGTCCGTGCGCGAGCACATGAGCCTGGTGCTGCGCACCCTACAAGGCCGCCGCTTCGTGGAGTTTGGCGAGCTGTTCGATCCGGCGCGCGGCGTGCCGGTCGCCATCGTCACCTTCATCGCCATGCTCGAACTGGCCAAGGAGCACCTGATCGAGCTGACCCAGGCCGAGGCCTACGCCCCCATCTACGTCCGGCTCGCCTACGTGCCGTCCTGAGCCCCCCGCACCGGACCCGCCATCGCCATGAACCCATCCCCGCCCACGGCCGCCCCGGCCCACCACGTCTACGACGCGCTGATCATCGGCAGCGGCCTGGCCGGCCTGACCACCGCGCTGCTGCTGCCGCCGAGCTGGCGGGTCGCCATCGTCACCAAGCGCTCGATCACCGACGGCTCCAGCGGCTGGGCGCAGGGGGGCATCGCCGCGGTGCTGGCGGAGGACGACAGCTTCCAGGACCACATCGACGACACCATGGTCGCCGGGGCCGGCCTGTGCGAACCCGAGGCGACGCGCTTCACCGTCGAACATGCGCCCGAGGCCATCGCCTGGCTGCGCGAGCTGGGCACGCCTTTCACCGTCGAGGGCGACGGCCTGCACCTGACGCGCGAGGGCGGACACAGCCACCGCCGCATCGTGCACGCCGCCGACGCCACCGGCGCGGCCGTGCAGCAAACGCTGATCGAGCGGGTGCGCGCGGCGGCCAATATCGACGTGTTCGAAACCCACGCGCTGGTGGACCTGATCCTGAGCGACCGCCACGCCGAGTGCCGCGAGCTGCCCCGGCGCGTGCTGGGCGCCTATGTGCTGGACGTGGCCACCGACCGGGTGGAGGTGTTCGCGGCGCCGCACACCGTGCTGTGCACGGGTGGCGCGGGCAAGGTATACCTGTACACCTCCAACCCCGACACCGCCACCGGCGACGGCATCGCCGCCGCTTGGCGCGCCGGCTGCCGGGTGGCCAACATGGAGTTCATCCAGTTCCACCCGACCTGCCTGTACCACCCCAAGGCCAAGAGCTTTTTGATCAGCGAGGCCGTGCGGGGCGAAGGCGGCATCCTGAAGCTGCCGCCGCACCTGGGCAGCCGCCGCTTCATGCCGGACCACGACCCGCGCGCCGAACTCGCCCCGCGCGACATCGTCGCGCGCGCGATCGACTTCGAGATGAAGAAGCACGGCATCCCGTGCGTGTACCTGGACATCTCGCACCAGCCGTCGGCCTTTTTGCACGAGCACTTCCCCAACATCCTCAAGCGCTGCGCGGAGCTGGGCATCGACATCACGCGCGAGCCGATCCCCGTGGTGCCGGCGGCACACTACACCTGCGGCGGCGTGGTCACCGACCTGCGCGCGCGCACCGACCTGCCGGGCCTGTACTGCGTGGGCGAGGCCAGCTACACCGGCCTGCACGGCGCCAACCGGCTGGCCAGCAACTCGCTGCTGGAGTGCATGGTGTTTGCGCGCGCGGCGGTGCGCGACATGGTGGCCCAACCCCGCCCCGCCCCCATCGCCGCACGCCCCTGGGACGACAGCCGGGTGATCGATGCAGACGAGCAGGTCGTCATCAGCCACAACTGGGACGAACTGCGCCGCTTCATGTGGGACTATGTGGGCATCGTGCGCACGGACAAGCGGCTGGAGCGCGCGGCCCACCGCATCGCGCTGCTGCAGGCCGAAATCCAGGAGTTTTACGCCCGCTTCCACGTCAGCAGCGACTTGCTGGAGCTGCGCAATCTGGTGCAGGTGGCGGACCTGATCGTGCGCTCGGCCCAGCAGCGCAAGGAAAGCCGCGGCCTGCACTACAGCCGCGACTACCCCTATACCCTGCCCGAGGCCCGCCCCACCATCCTGGTGCCCGACCCCCGATGACACCCCCGCGCACCCCCTGGACGGCCTACGGCGCCCTGGCCGCCAGCATGGCGCTGGTGGGCAGCTACGTGGCCCTGTCCAAACCGCTGGTCGCGGCCATGCCGGTGTTTTTGCTGGCGTGGCTGCGTTATTTGATCGGCGCCGCGGCCATGGCGCACTGGGTGCGCCGCCCCGCGCACGAGGCGCCCCCCGGCCGCCGCACGCACGCGCTGCTGTTTTTGCAGGGGCTGCTCGGCAATTTTTTGTTTTCCATTTGCATGCTGTATGGCGTGAGCCTGACCACCGCCAGCGCGGCCGGGGTGATCATGGCGGCCATCCCGGCCGTGGTGGCGCTGCAGTCCGCCCTCTTCCTGCGCGAGCGGCTGGACCGCCGGGCGCTGGCCGCCATCGGGCTGGCGGCGGTGGGGATCGGGCTGTTCTCGCTGGACAAGGGGGCCGCCGCGCACACGGCAGCGGCCGCCAGCGCCACCTGGATGGGGCTGCCGCTCGCGGTGTGGGGCAACCTGCTGGTGCTGGCTGCCGTCTGCTGCGAGGCCGCCTATGTCGTCATCGGCAAGCGCCTGAGCGCCCAGGTGGGCCCCAAACGCATCGCGGCGCTCATCAACCTGTGGGGGCTGGCGTTGATGACGCCGCTGGGCCTGTGGGCCGCCCTGGACTACGACTGGGGGCGCATGGGTGCGCCGCTGTGGGCGCTGCTGGTGTTTTACGGCCTGGCGGCCAGCGTCTGGACCGTGTGGCTGTGGATGACGGGGCTGCGCCACGTCTCCGCCGCGCGGGCCGGCGTGTTTACCGTGATGCTGCCCATCAGCGCCGCGACCATCGGCGTGCTGTTCATGGGCGAGCGGCTGACGCTGCTGCAGTGGCTGGCCTTCGGCGTCGCGCTGCTCGGCCTGATCGTGGCGACGTGGCCCACGCGGGCCACACCGCCCGTCACGCGCACCACAGACCCGTCGGCTGGGTGATGCCCATCCACAGCGCCCAGCCGGACGTGGCCGCCAGCGCCAGCCCAGCCAGGCGTATACCCCACCCGCCCGATCGGGCATCGCCCAGCCGCAGCAGCAGCCACGGCCCGGCGACCAGCGACACCATGGTCCCGACGGCAAAAGCCGCCATGATCGCCGCGCCTTCCAGCGCCGAGGCGGACAGCGACGCCACCAGCAGCGCCGAATACAGCAGCCCGCAGGGCATCAGCGCCCAGCCCACGCCCAGCACCGCCGGAGCGCGGGCACCCAGCCGGCTCATCACGGGCCGGGCGCGGCGCCAGACGGCCTGCGCCCAGCCGTCCAGAAAGGCCGGCTGACGGGCCTGCACCACCAGCAGCAGCCCCAGCAGCAGCGCGGCGACGTGCATCATGGTCCACACCGGGCGCAGCACCACCGTCTGCTGGCCCAGCCACCCCATGCCCTGCACCGTACCCCCGGCCAGCGCGCCGAGCACCGAATAGCCCACCAGGCGCCCCAGTAGCCACGTCCACAGCGCCTGACGCGACCGGGGCGCCGCGGCCCGGGCAATCCCGGCGCACGCCGCCCCGCACATGGCCACGCAGTGCGGCCCCCCCACAAGGCCCATCACCAGGGCCGACAGCGTCATGGAAGCGAGCATGGGCGCATGCTATCAGCCCCGCACGGTCACGGGGCGGGACGGGGGGTCAGATGATCTTGGAGAAACGCGCGCGGTCCTGATCGACCTGCAGGTAGCGGTCGAACACCATCGCAATCGCCCGCACCAGATACCACCCCGTCGCGGTGACCTCCAGGTGCGCATCGTCCACGCGCACCAGCCCGTCGCGCTCCAGGGCGCGCAACTGCTCCAGCTCCCGCGCAAAGTGCGAACGAAAATCCACCAGATGCGCCAGGTTGATGGACTCGAAGTCCACCAAACCCTGGCACATGATGGCCATGATGACGCTGCGGCGCAGCAGATCTTCGCGTGTCAGCGCCAGTCCGCGCACGATGGGCAGCCGCCCCTGGTCCAGCGCGTCGTAGTACTCGTCCAGCGTCTTGGCGTTCTGGCTGTAGGTGGCGCCGATGCGGCCGATGGCCGACACCCCCAGCGCGATCAGATCGCAGTCGGGCTGGGTGCTGTAGCCCTGAAAGTTGCGGTGCAGCCGCCCCTGCCGCTTGGCCACCGCCAGCGCGTCGTTGGGCAGGGCAAAGTGGTCCATGCCCACATACACATAGCCCGCCGCGCTCAGATGGTCCAGCGACAGCGACAGCATCGCCAGCTTGTCGGCCGGGCTGGGCAACTCGGCCACGACGATGCGCCGCTGCGGCTTGAAGCGCGCCGGCAGGTGCGCGTAGGCATACAGCGCAATGCGGTCCGGCCGCAGGCGCTCCACCTGCTCCAGGGTGTGGCGGAAGGACTCCGGCGTCTGCTGGGGCAGGCCGTAGATCAGATCGACGTTGATGGACTCAAAGCCCAGCTCCCGCGCCGCGGCGACCAGGGCAAACACCTGCTCCGCCGGCTGGATGCGGTGCACGGCCTTTTGCACGGTGGGATCGAAATCCTGCACGCCAAAGCTCAGCCGGTTGAAGCCCAGCTGGTGCAGGTGCGCCAGGCGCTCGGCCGTCACCGTGCGGGGATCGACTTCGATCGAGTACTCGCCCCCCGGCACCAGCTCGAAGTGGCGGCGGATCATGGCCATCAGGTCGGCCAGTTCGGCATCGCTCAGGAAGGTGGGCGTGCCGCCCCCCAGGTGCAACTGGCTGACCCGGTGACCACGACCAAAGTGGTCGGTCTGCAGTTCCAGCTCGCGCGAGAGGTAGCGCAGATACTCCGCCGCCTTGCCGTGGTGCTTGGTGATCACCTTGTTGCAGGCGCAGTAGTAGCACAGCGACTCGCAAAACGGGATGTGCACATAGACCGACAGCGGCAGCGCCATCGAGCCGGCGCGGCGCTGCTCGAGCGCCTGGATGTAATCGCGCTCGGTGAACGCCTCGACGAAGCGGTCCGCCGTCGGGTAGGACGTGTAGCGCGGGCCGGGGATGTCGAACCGGCGCAGCAGGGCTTCATCGATGACGTGCTTCATGGGCATGGACTCCATTGGGAGGGTAATGTGCCCCAGGACGGCCCCGCGGCCCTTGACGTGAGTCAAACCCACTGCACACCGATGCCCGCAACGCCCACCGGGACAAAACGCTGCGGGCACGCCGACCGGTTGTTATCATCGGTCGCATTTGGCAGTCCCCCATTGGACAGTCCCCCTTCGGCCTGCGGGCCGGCAACGCCACAGCGCCCATGGATCTGCACAGCATCAAAGTCGCCTGCTCCAGTTGCAATCTGCGCGAGCTCTGCATCCCCGTCGGCCTCAACCCCGGGGAGATGGAGCAGCTCGACAACCTGATCGCCAATCGGCGGCGCGTGCGGCGCGGCGCGGCGCTGTTCGCGGCGGGCGATGCGTTCACCTCGCTCTACGCGGTGCGCTCGGGCTTTTTCAAGACCAGCGTGACGACGGCGGACGGGCGCGACCAGGTCACGGGCTTTCAGATGGCGGGGGAGATCCTGGGCCTGGACGGCATCGTGCAGGACAAGCACTCCTGCTCCGCGATCGCGCTGGAGGACGCCGAGGTGTGTGTGCTGCCGTTCGACAAGCTGGAGCAGCTCTCGCGCGAATTCAGCGCGCTGCAGCACCATGTGCACCGCATCATGAGCCGCGAGATCGTGCGCGACCAGGGCGTCATGTTGCTGCTGGGCAGCATGCGCGCCGAGGAGCGGCTGGCGGCCTTCCTGCTGAATCTGGTGCAGCGCCTGCACGCGCGGGGGTTTTCCAAATCCGAGATGGTGCTGCGCATGACGCGCGAGGAAATCGGCAGCTACCTCGGCATGAAGCTGGAGACGGTCAGCCGCACCTTCTCGCGCTTTCAGGACGACGGGATCATCGAGGTCAAGCAGCGCTATGTGCGCATCCTCGACCCCGACGCGCTGGGCGCCATCGTCAACCACGCCAGCCCGGGCGGGGACTGACGGCGCCAGCCAGTCCCCTCGAGCGCAGTCCTATCGAATGCAGACCGCTCAGGCGCAGCCGCCGCAGCGCCCGTCGTCGCACGACGGGCGGGGATTGGCCACCGCCCCATCGCCCCGGACACAGTCCGCGGGACGCTGATCCGGCGGAACCGGGCAGCGGTTGACCTCCCACGGCGACAAGGACAACAGCGTCGTGAGCGCGCCGGCCGCCATGGTCAAGCCCCAGAAAACAAAGAAGGCCAGGGTATAGACGGTCTGTCGCGACCACCCGAGCGACTCCCCCGCCCAATGCAACTCGCTGGGATCGACGAAGGCGAACACCACCATTTCCATCACCGCCGCCATCAGGAAGGCGGGCCAGGCGATCCACATCACGCGTTGGGCCAACATCATGCACTCCTCTCGGGTGTGGCCCCGGCGGGGCCTCAATCTTTTTTGGGCAATGCCGACGACACGGCGTGGTTGCGGCCCTGGTTGGCCGGCAGCAGGGCCTTTTCGGCCTGCAGCCGCTCTTCCGGGGTCATCCGATCGGGCGCCACGACGGCGGGCGCCGGGGCGGCCTCGCGCGGCAGCACCGTATCCGCGTTGCGCACCGCGATCGTGACCGTCACCAGGGACGCCACCACCACGACCAGCGGCCCCCCGATCACCATCCAGACATACGGTTCACGGTACCACGGGCGTGCCGGGGACGGCGGGGCGGGCGTAGGGGCGGTCATCGTGGACATAGTGTAGGCCTTGGTGTATCGCTCTTGGGTTCGAAGCCCCCCGGGGGTTTTCCCGGGGGTTGGCGTCAACGGGGCACCACGAAGGTGGTCTTCTCCCGCACATCGATCGTGCCATCCGGCGTGCGGAAGCCGAATGTGATGGGATGCGAGCCGGCCTGCAAGCCTGGGGGCACCTGCACCCGCACGGCGACCGAGCGCACCTCGGTGGGCAGCAGATGCACGCTGCGCTCGGAGGTGACCTCGATGCCCGGCAGCCCCTCCACCGTCACGGCCAGCTCGCGCTCGTGCTCCGAGGCGTTCATGAACTGAATGCGGTAGACGTTTTCGATGCGTCCCATCTCCACCATGCGCGCGAGCGCCCCGCGGTCGCGAATCACATCGACCTTCAGCGGCACCCGCAACCACAAGCTGACCCCCAAAGCCGCCACAATGGCCAACAGGATCGAGCTGTAAATCAAAACGCGCGGACGGAAAACGCGCCGAATCATTTGCGCCTGGCTCCACCCACGCTCCATGCCATTTTGCGTGGAGTATTTCACCAGGCCTTTGGGATAGCCCATTTTTTCCATCACCTGGTCGCACACGTCGACGCAAGCTCCGCAGCTAATGCACTCGTATTGCAAGCCATTGCGAATGTCGATGCCCGTGGGGCAAACCTGCACGCACAGCGTGCAGTCAATGCAGTCGCCCAGGCCCAGCGCCTTGGGGTCGGCCGACCTCTTGCGCGCGCCGCGCGGCTCGCCGCGCTTGGCGTCGTAGGTCACGATCATCGTGTCCTTGTCGAACATCGCGCTCTGGAAGCGGGCATACGGGCACATGTATTTGCAGACCTGCTCGCGCATGAAGCCCGCATTGCCGTAGGTCGCAAAGCCGTAGAAGAAGATCCAGAAGGTTTGCCACGGCCCCAGGTTCCAGGCCAAAAACGCCGCGCCCAGGTCGCGAATCGGCGTGAAATAGCCGGCGAACGTAAAGCCCGTCCACAGCCCAAAGACGATCCACGCCAGATGCTTGCCGCCCTTGCGGGCCACCTTGTTCAGGCTCCAGGGCTGCTGATCCAGGCGCATGCGCGCCGAGCGGTCGCCCTCGAAGAGCTTTTCCATCCACAAATAAATTTCGGTGTAGACCGTCTGCGGGCAGGCGTAGCCGCACCACAGTCGCCCGGCGATCGCCGTAAACAAAAACAGCAACAGCGCCGATACCACCAGAATGCCCGTCAGGTAAATGAAATCCTGCGGGTACAGCACCAGACCAAAAATATAAAAACGCCGCGCCTCCAGATCGAACAGCACGGCCTGCCGGTCGTTCCAGGCCAGCCAGGGCAATCCGTAAAAAACAATTTGGGTCAACCACACGAAGACCCAGCGCCACTTGGTAAACAACCCCGTCACCGCCCGCGGATAGATCTTTTTGCGGGCCGCGTACAGGGAAACCTCGACCTCTTCATCCGACGGGGTCGGGCCTTGGGGCGTGTTGGCAGCGCTGGTACTCATGGCAGTATTCGGTACGAATCAAAAAAACCGGGAGGCGGGCCACACAGGCGCCGCCCCCCGGCGACGGGATCAGTTCGGATTCGACAGCTTCCAGACGTAGCCCGTCAGCACATGGATTTGCGCATCGGTCAGCAAGGCATTTTGCGCCGGCATGACGTTGGTCTTGCCCTCGTTGATCATTTTAATGATCGCCTCTTCACCCCAACCGTGCAGCCAGATCTGGTCGGTCAGGTTGGGCGCGCCGGTGGCATGCATGCCCTTGCCGTCCGCGCCGTGGCAGGCCGCGCAGGCGCCCCACTTGGCGGCCCCTTGCGTGGCGCGCACGCTGTCGTGCGGGCTACCGGACAGGCTCAGCACATAGTGCGCCAGGTTGCGAACATCCTCGGGCGTGCCGACCGCTGCCGCCATCGGGGGCATGATGCCCTGGCGGCCTTCGGCAATGGTTTTGTGGATGTACTCCGGCTGCCCGTCACCGCCCAGCCAGTCGGCATCGGTCAGGTTGGGGAAGCCCTTGCTGCCGCGGGCGTCCGAGCCGTGGCACTGGGCGCAGTAGTTCATGTACAGCCGCTCGCCGACCGCCATGGCCTGCTGGTCCTTTGCCAGATCCTTGGGATCCATGCCCTTGAACTTGGCGTACAGGGGCTCGATCGCCGCCAGGGCCTTGGCCCGCTCGGCTTCCCACTGGCCCTGGGAGCTCCAGCCCAGTTGGCCCTGCACCTTGCCGAACATCGGGTACATCAGGCCGTAGGCCAGGGCAAACACCACGGTGATGATGAACAGATACACCCACCAGCGCGGCAGGGGGTTGTTCATCTCCCGCAGGTCGCCGTCCCACACGTGGCCGGTGGTGTTGTCCGCCGCGGGCGTGACCTTGGTCTTGCCGCTGGCCCACAGGAAAAACGCGCAGGCCAGGATACTGATCAGGGTCACGCCGGCTACGAAGAGGTGCCAGAAGTCACTGGTGAAATCGCTCATGATGGTTCTCTCCTGACGGGCCTCACTCGTCGCGGAAGGGCAGTTGGGCCGCTTCCTCGAAACGCTCCCGGTTCTTGCGGGACCAGGCCCAGGCCCAGATGCCGATGAAGGTCACGAAGCTCAGCACCGTGACGATGACGCGCAGATCGTTGACATCCATGATCTCGCCCCCTCACTGCGCCGCATCGGCTGCGGCTTGACCCGCGGCGGACTGGGCGGTCTTGGTGGCCGGCTGCGCCAGCTTGTCCCACGAGCGGGCGGTCCCCAGACCCTGCAGGTAGGCGATGAGCGCCTCCAGCTCGGTCTTGCCCTTGACCTCTTCCGTGGCCTTGGCGATCTCTTCGTCCGTGTACGGCACGCCCAGTTGACGCAGCGCGCGCATCTTGACGGGCAGCGCGTCGGCGTCCACGGGGCGGCGCTCCAGCCACGGGTAGGCGGGCATGTTGGACTCCGGCACCAGGTCGCGCGGGTTGATCAGGTGGATGCGGTGCCACTCGTCGGAGTAGCGGCCGCCCACGCGCGCCAAGTCCGGACCGGTGCGCTTGGAGCCCCACTGGAACGGATGGTCGTAGACGAACTCACCCGCCACCGAGTACGGGCCGTAGCGCAGCGTCTCGGCGTGGAAGGGGCGCACCATCTGCGAGTGGCAGGCGTAGCAACCCTCGCGGATGTAGATGTCACGCCCGGCCAGTTGCAAGGCCGGATAGGGCTTGACGCCCTCGATCGGCTTGGTGGTGGAGTGCTGGAAGAACAGCGGCACGATCTCCACCAGACCGCCCACCGCCACCACCAGGGTGATGAGGACGATCATCAGGAAGTTGTTGGTCTCGATGCGCTCGTGACCGCTCGGCTGGTGTTGTGTGTTGGCCATGGTGTCCTCCTCAGGCGTGCGCGGGGGCAGGGATGGCCACCGGGGTAACCTTGCCCTGGGCCGCGGTCTTCCAGACGTTCCACGCCATCACGCACATGCCGGCCAGGTACAGCACGCCGCCCAGCAGACGGATCACGTAGAACGGATAAGTGGCCTTGACCGACTCGACGAAGGTGTAGGTGAGCGAGCCGTCCGGGTTGACCGCGCGCCACATCAGGCCCTGCATCACGCCGGCGATCCACATCGCGGCGATGTAGAGCACGATGCCGATGGTCGAAATCCAGAAGTGCAGCTCGATGGCCTTGACGCTGTACATCTTCTTCTGGCCGAACAGGCGCGGAATCAGGTAGTACAGCGAACCCATGGTCACCAGACCCACCCAGCCCAGCGCGCCGGAGTGCACGTGGCCGATGGTCCAGTCGGTGTAGTGGCTCAGGGCGTTGACGGTCTTGATCGACATCATCGGCCCTTCGAAGGTCGACATGCCGTAGAACGACAGCGACACGATCAGGAAGCGCAGGATCGGATCGTCACGCAGCTTGTGCCAAGCGCCCGACAGCGTCATGATGCCGTTGATCATGCCGCCCCAGCTCGGCGCCAGCAGGATCAGCGAGAACACCATGCCGAGCGACTGCGCCCAGTCCGGCAGCGCGGTGTAGTGCAGGTGGTGCGGACCCGCCCACATGTAGGTGAAGATCAGCGCCCAGAAGTGCACGATCGACAGCCGGTAGGAGTACACCGGTCGCTCGGCCTGCTTGGGGATGAAGTAGTACATCATGCCCAGGAAGCCCGCGGTCAGGAAGAAGCCCACCGCGTTGTGGCCGTACCACCACTGCACCATGGCGTCCTGCACACCGGCGTACACCGAGTACGAGTGCGTCAGGCTGGTCGGGATCTGGATGTTGTTGACGATGTGCAGCATCGCCACGGCGATGATGAAGGCGCCGTAGAACCAGTTGGCCACATAGATGTGCCGCACTTTGCGGGTGCCCACCGTGCCGAAGAACACGATCGCGAAGGCCACCCACACCACGGCCACCAGAATGTCGATCGGCCAGATCAGTTCGGCGTATTCACGGCCCTGGGTGTAGCCCAGCGGATAGGTGATCGCCGCCAGCACGATGACGGCCTGCCAGCCCCAGAACGTGAACGAGGCCAGTGCCGGCGCAAACAATTGCGTCTGACAGGTACGCTGCACCACGTAATAGGCGGTGGCGAACAGGCCCGAGCCGCCGAAAGCAAAAATCACCGCGCTGGTGTGCAGCGGGCGCAGCCGGCTGTACGTCAGGTACTCGATGCCGAAGTTGAGCTCCGGCCAGGCCAGTTGTGCGGCAATGATGACGCCGACCAGAAAGCCGACGATGCCCCACACCACGGTCATGATGGCGAACTGCCTCACGACCTTGTCGTTATAGACCCCCGTCGCAGGGGCCGCCGTGGTTGCAGACATAGGTAACACTCCTGTTGTGAAAATCACCCAGGCGCAGTATCCGGGAGCCCTCCCCCTGCGCCCTTGACATAGGTCAATCCTGGCGCAGGATGCGCTCGCCTTCGCGCTCCACGTTGTCGAATTGTCCCGAGTGCAGCGCCCACCAGAACAGGCCGATGATCAGCAGCACCAGCACCACCGACAGCGGCACCAGCAGGTAGAGGATTTCCATCGTTCGATTCTCCCAGTTACGGGGGGTAGGCGCCCATCAAGCGGGCGCGGGGGCTGCCGCTGGCGACGGTGCGCCATCGGCCGTCGGAGCGCCGCGGCGGCCCAGCCGCATCGCGTTGCCGATGACCAGCAGCGAGCTGGCCGCCATGCCCAGCCCCGCCGCCCACGGCGGCATGAAGCCGGCCACCGCCAGCGGCACCGCCAGCGCGTTGTAGCCAGCCGCCCAGGCCAGATTTTGGCGCACGACGCGCAGCGTCGCGCGCGCCATCTCCACCGTGCGCACGATGTCGGTGAGCCGCCCGCTCTGCACGACGAGGTCGGCGCGCGTCTGCGTCAGCGGCGCGCCGTGGCCGAGCGCGAACGACACATCCGCGGCGGCCAGCACCGGGCCGTCGTTGAGGCCGTCGCCGACCATCGCCACGCGCCGCCCCTCGGCCTGCCAGCGGTGCAGCGTGGCGAGCTTGTCCTCGGGGCTGGCGCCGGCGACGACGTGCTCGATGCCCAGCGGCCGCGCCACGCGCTGCGCGGCGCCGAGCCGGTCGCCCGACAGCAGCCGAACCTGCAGCCCGAGCGCGCGCAGCCGCTCAATCGCCTCGCGCGCCTCGGGGCGCACGCCCTCGTCGAGCACGAAGGTGGCCAGCCACCCCTGCCCGTCGCACAGGTGCGCGCACGGCACATCGGCCGGCGCGCGGCCGGCCGCGACCAGCGCCGCCTCGTCCAGCCCGCAGTGCGCCGCCGAGCCCAGGCGCCACGGCTGGCCGTCCGGCCCCTGCGCGGTCAGGCCCCGGCCCGGGGTCTCGCGCACTTCCCACGCCGGGGCGTCGGGCACGTCGCCGGCGGCGGCCACCAGCGCGCGCGACACCGGGTGCAGCGAGGCGCGCGCCAGCGGCCAAGCCGCCGCCAGGGCCTGTTCGCGCGTCACGCCGGGGCGCGTCAGCACGTCGCGCACCACCACGCGGTCCTGTGTCAGCGTGCCGGTCTTGTCGAACACCACCGTGTCCACCGCGGCCAGCGCCTCGAACGCCTGCAGCCGCCGCGTCAGAATGCCGCGGCGCGCCAGACCGCCGGCCGCGGCCAGCATCGCCGCCGGCGTGGCCAGCGACAGCGCGCACGGGCAGGTGACGATCAGCACCGCCACCGCCACTGCCAGCGCCCGGCTGGGGTCGAACTGCCACCAGTACAGCCCGGCCAGCCCTGCCGCCAGCAGCACCGCCACCAGGAACGGCGCGGCGACGCGGTCGGCCAGCCGCGCCAGGCGCGGCTTGTCGGTGCTGGCCTGCTCCATCAACGCGACGATCTGCGCGAAGCGCGTCTCGCGCCCGACGCGCTGCAGCCGCACGCGCACCGTGCCGCCAAGGTTGTGGCTGCCGGCCACCACCGCCTCGCCGCGGCGGCGCGTCACCGGGTGCGATTCGCCGGTCAGCAGCGCCTCGTCCACCGTGGCGGCCTCCGACAGCACCTCGCCGTCGCCCGGAAACGCCTGCCCGGCCTGCACGTGCACCACGTCGCCGGCCTGCAGGCGCTTGAGCGACACCGCCTCCAGCGCGCCGTCGGCGCGCTCGCGCTGCACCACCTCCGGCAGGCGGTTCATCAGCGCGTCCAGGGCGCCGGCGGTGCGATCACGCAGCTTGTACTCCAAGTAACGCCCGCCGAGCAGGAAGAACACGAACATCGTCAGCGAGTCGTACCAGATGTCGTGCCCCCACGGCCCGGTGGGATCGAAGGTGGCCAGCGTGCTGACGACGAAGGTGATCAGGATGCCCAGCGACACCGGCACGTCCATGCCGATGCGCCCCTGACGCAGGTCGCGCCAGGCGCTGCCGAAGAACGGCCCGCTGGCGAACAGCAGCACCGGCAGGCTCAGCACCCACGACGCCCAGCGCAGCAGCTGCAGCAGGTCGGCCGGGATCTGGCCCGGCTCGGTGACGTACTCGGGCCACGTGTACATCATCACCTGCATCATGCAAAAGCCCGCGACGAACAGCCGCCACAGCGCGCGGCGCGTCTCGCGCGTGCGCTCGCTGACCGCCAACGCCTGCTGCATCGGCAGCAGCCGGTAGCCGACGCGGCCGACCGCCTCGGCCAGCTCCGACAGGCGCGTGCGCGCCGGGTCCCAGCGCAGCGTCAGGCGCCGCGTGGCGGCGTGCACCTGCGCCTCCAGCACGCCGCCGCGCCCCGCCAGCGCCGCCTCCACCGTGTCGGCGCAGGCGGCGCAGTACATGCCCTGCACCACCAGCGTCGATTCGCAGACGGTGCGGCCGCCCTCCTCACGCGTGTCGGTGAAGTCGCGCTGTTCCAGCGGGTCGTCCAGCACGCGGAAGTCGTCGTGCACCTCCAGCGGCCCGCGGTGGCCGCCCCACACCCCGGCCAACGGCGTGCCATCCCCCGCTGCAGGGACGGACGCCCCTGCAGCCGCTCGCGGTGGCGGGGCTGTTTCGCTCATTGCCGAACGGTACCCGATCGACCGGCACGCGGGCTTGACCTAGGTCAAACCCCGACTCGGGGCGCGTGTTACCGTGCCAAGATGGTAGGCAGTTACGGGCGGGCCCCGCAGGCCGGCCGTATTGCTTTCAGAGGAGACCCTGCATGTACCAGCGCATCCTGGTAACCACCGACGGCTCCAAGCTGTCCGACCGTGCCGTAGAGCACGCCATCGCCCTGGCCGACCTGACGGGGGCGGAGCTCGTCGCGTTGCGCGTCGTGCCGCGCTACCCGCAGACATATTTCGAAGGGGGGGTGGCGCTTGGCACGCCCGAGGTGCGGCAGATCGAAAAGCAGTGGGAGGACGAAGCGCGCCAGACGGTGGCCGCCGTCAAGACGCTGGCCCAGGCACGGCAGGTGAAGGTCAAGCCGATCACGGTCAAATCCGACCTGATCGCCGAGGCCATCATCGCCGCGGCCAAGCGCCACAAATGCGACCTGATCGTGATGGCGTCGCACGGGCGGCGGGGCATCAAGCGGCTGCTGCTGGGCAGCGAGACACAGCAGGTGCTGACGCACTCGCACATCCCCGTGCTGGTGCTGCGCTGAAGCGAGCACCGCCCGCCGTTCAGGCGGCGAAGCTGTCGCGGTAGCGCTCGCGCAAAAGGTTTTTTTGCACCTTGCCCATGGCGTTGCGCGGCAGTTCGTCCACCACCACGCAGCGTTTGGGCACCTTGTAGTTGGCCAGGCGCGTGCGCAGCGTGGCCAGCACGGCGTCCGGATCGATACGGTGGCCGGGCTGCGCGATCACCAGGGCCACGCCCACCTCGCCAAAATCGGGGTGCGGCACACCCACGACGGCGCTTTCGGCCACGCCGGGCAGTTCGTTGATCGCGCCCTCCACCTCCGCCGGGTAGACGTTGTAGCCCCCGCTGATGATGAGATCCTTGCTGCGGCCGACCAGCGTCAGGTAGCCGCGCTCGTCGATGACACCGACGTCCCCGGTGCGAAACCACCCGTCGGCGGTGAACTCGGCGCGGGTTTTGTCGGGCATGCGCCAGTAGCCCTGAAACACGCTGGGGCCGCGCACCTGCACACCGCCCACCTCGCCGGTCGGCAACGGCCGGTCGCCATCGCCGACGATGCGCAGCGCCACCCCCGGCAGCGGAAAACCCACGGTGCCGCCGCGGCGCTCGGCCTGCCCACCGTAGCGGGGGTCGGGCGTGCAGGGGTTGGAGGTGAGCATGATCGTCTCGCTCATGCCGTAGCGCTCCAGAATGGTGTGGCCGGTGCGCTGCTGCCAGGTGCGAAAGGTCTCGATCAGCAGCGGCGCCGAGCCGCTGATGAACAGCCGCATGTGCGCGCAACGCTCGGCGGTCAGCTCCGACTCGGCCAGCAGCCGGGTGTAGAGCGTGGGCACCCCCATGAAGACGGTGGCGCGCGGCAACCAATTCAGCACGGTGCACGGGTCGAACTTGGCCGCCCACAGCATGGGGCTGCCGTTGAGCAAGGCGCCGTGCACCGCGACGAACAGCCCGTGCACGTGGAAGATGGGCAGCACATGGATGAGCACGTCGTCCGGGCGCCAGTCCCAGTAGCGGCGCAGCACCTCGGCATTGGCGAGCAGGTTGCCGTGCGTCAGCATCGCCCCCTTGCTGCGCCCGGTGGTGCCGCTGGTGTAAATGATGGAGGCCAGCGCCTGCGCCCCGACCGCGGCGGGCACCTGCTGGTCCGGCTGGTGCGCCGCGCGATCCAGCAGCGTGCCGCTGCGATCGGCCCCGAGTGTGAACACCGCCCGCGCGCCGCGCCGAAACGCCAGGGCGCTGACCCAGCCAAACCGCTGCGGGGCGCAGACGACGACCGCGGGCTCGGCATCGTCGATGAAGTACTCGACCTCGGCCGCCGGATAGGCGGTGTTGAGCGGCACATAGACATGGCCCGCGCGCAGGGTACCCAGGTAGAGCATCAGCGCCTCGACCGACTTGTCCACCTGCACGACCACGCGGGAGGCGGGCGGCAGATCCAGCCCCGCAAGCAGGTTGGCGATCATCGCGCTGCCGCGCTCCAGGTCGCGCCAGGTGTAGACGAGGCCCTCGTCGGTCTCGATCGCGGGGGTGTCCAGATCGGCGGGGAAGCCGGCGCGCAGCGCGGCGTACAGATTGGTCACGGATGCGGTGTCCATCGTCGGGGTCATCAGAGGGCAACAGGCGTGCGGCGCGCCCACAGCCACAGGGCCACCCCCGCCACGACCATCGGAAGGCTCAGCCACTGGCCCATGCTCAGGCCCAGCGACAACAGGCCCAAGTGGGCATCGGGCTCACGGAAGTATTCGGCGGCAAAGCGCATCACGCCGTAGCCGGTGAGGAACGCGGCCGATACCTCGCCGACGCGGCGAGGCCGGCGCGCAAACGCCCACAGGAGCACGAACAGCAGCAACCCCTCCAGCGCAAACTGGTAGAGCTGCGATGGATGGCGCGGCAGCGGGCCGGCGGCGGGGAACACCATGGCCCACGGCAGATCCGGCGGCGCCGGACGGCCCCACAGCTCGCCGTTGATGAAGTTGCCGATGCGGCCCAGCGCCAACCCCACGGGCACGCACGGCGCGACGAAGTCCATGACCTGCAGCCACGGTCGCTGTTGGCGGCGGGCCCACCACGCCATCGCCAGCAGCACGCCGAGCAACCCGCCGTGGAAGCTCATGCCCCCTTCCCAGACGGCAAACACCCGCCACGGCTCGGCCAGGTAGGTGAGCGGCTTGTAAAACAGCACATACCCCAGGCGCCCACCCAGGATCACGCCCAGCACGCCCCAAAACAGGATGTCCTCCACATCCCGCGGCTGCCAGCCGAGCGTTCGGTAGGGCTCGTGCCGCAGGCGCCGTCGCCCCAGCCAGACGAACATGGCGAAGCCGGCCAAATACATCAGGCCGTACCAGTGCACGGCCAGCGGCCCGATGCGAATGGCCACCGGGTCGAATTGGGGATGCATCAACATGCGCCGATGGTACTCGATGGCCGCCGACGGCCGCCCGTTATCATGGTGACGATCGGATGACAGAACACATGTCCGCACGAAGGAGGGACACCATGGAAGTCCGCACCGACGGCCAGCGCCGCTACCACCGGGTGCGGGCGGTCTTCGAAGAAGCGTTCGAACTCTGCCAGCCGCTGCTCGACCCCCACCAAGGCATCGCCGGGCACGCCCTCACCCACCACGTTCCGCTGCGGGTGCGGGAGCATTTTCCGGATTTGACGCAGGAGGAGGTCCTGGTGCTGTTCGTCGCGCTGCGTGCCGCCTGGACACGCAGACGCGTGCGCGGCTGACCGGGCGTCAGTCGTCCAGGCCGGACAAATCCCGCACGGCGCCCCGGTCGGCGGAGGTGGCCCAATGCGCGTAGGCGCGCAGCGCGGCCGAGACCTTGCGTGCGCGCGGCTTGGCCGGCTTCCAGCCGAGGCGGTCCTGCTCGGCGCGGCGCGCAGCCAGCTCCTCGTCGCTGACCAGCAGCTCGATGCTGCGGCGCGTGACGTCGATGCGGATGCGGTCGCCGTCGCGCACCAGCCCGATCGTGCCGCCGGCGGCCGCCTCCGGCGAGACGTGGCCGATCGACAGCCCCGAGGTGCCGCCGGAGAAGCGCCCGTCGGTCAGCAGCGCGCAGACCTTGCCGAGACCCTTGGACTTCAGGTACGAGGTCGGGTAGAGCATCTCCTGCATGCCGGGGCCGCCGCGCGGGCCTTCATAGCGGATGACGACCACGTCGCCGGGCTGGACCTGATCGCCCAGAATGCCCTCCACCGCCGCGTCCTGGCTCTCGAACACGCGCGCCGGCCCTTCGAAGACGCGCAGCACCGAGGTCGGCACGCTGGTGGTGTAGCGCAGCTGCTCGACCTCGAACATGCTCTCGTCGATGCCGGCGGTCTTGACGATGCAGCCGTCCTGCGCCAAGTTGCCGTACAGCACCGCCAGCCCGCCGTCGCGCGAGTAGGCGTGTTCCACCGAGCGGATGCAGCCCTCGCGGCGGTCCAGGTCCAGCGTCGGCCAGCGCGTGCTCTGGCTGAACGGCTGCTGCGTCGGGATGCCGGCCGGGCCGGCGCGGTAGAAGGTGCGCACCTCCTCCGACTGGGTGACCATCACGTCCCAGTGCGCCAGCGCCTCCGCCAGCGTGGGGCTGTGCACGGTGCGGGCGTTGGTGTGCAGCAGACCGGCGCGCGCCAGCTCGCCGAGGATGCCCATGATGCCGCCGGCGCGGTGCACGTCCTCGATGTGGTACTTGTTGGTGTTGGGCGCCACCTTGCACAGCGTCGGCACGCGGCGCGACAGGCGGTCGATGTCGGCCATGGTGAAGTTCACCTCAGCCTCGCGCGCGGTGGCCAGCAGGTGCAGCACGGTGTTGGTGGAGCCGCCCATCGCGATGTCGAGCGACATCGCGTTCTCGAACGCCTCGAAGGTGGCGATCGAGCGCGGCAGGACCGAGGCGTCGTCCTGCTCGTAGTAGCGGCGCGCCAGCTCGACGATCAGCCGGCCGGCGCGGCGGAACAGCTGCTCGCGGTCGGCGTGCGTGGCCAGCACCGTGCCGTTGCCCGGCAGCGACAGGCCCAGCGCCTCGGTCAGGCAGTTCATCGAGTTGGCGGTGAACATGCCCGAGCACGAACCGCAGGTCGGGCAGGCCGAGCGCTCGACCTCGGCCACCGTGGCGTCGTCCACGTGCGGGTCGGCGGCCATGACCATGGCGTCGACCAGGTCGAGCTTTTTGATCTGCACCGCCTGCTCGCCGGGCACGGCCAGGCGCACCTTGCCGGCCTCCATGGGGCCGCCGGAGACGAACACGGTCGGGATGTTGAGGCGCATCGCCGCCATCAGCATGCCCGGCGTGATCTTGTCGCAGTTGGAGATGCACACCAGCGCGTCGGCGCAGTGCGCGCTGACCATGTACTCGACGCTGTCGGCGATCAGCTCGCGGCTGGGCAGCGAATACAGCATGCCGTCGTGGCCCATCGCGATGCCGTCGTCCACGGCGATGGTGTTGAACTCCTTGGCCACGCCACCGGCGGCCTCGATCTCGCGCGCCACCAACTGACCCAGATCCTTCAGGTGCACATGGCCGGGCACGAACTGCGTGAACGAGTTGGCCACGGCGATGATGGGCTTGTCGAAGTCGCCGTCCTTCATGCCGGTGGCGCGCCACAGGGCGCGCGCGCCGGCCATGTTGCGGCCTTGCGTGGTGGTGCGGGAGCGATAGGTGGGCATGGATCGATGCGGGATGGGATCAGGGGATGGCGGCTGCGCGGGCAACCGCCGCTCGGGTCTGCCGTGTCATTGTGCCAGCGCAGCCGCCGGCCGGCGACACGTGGGGTGGCACCTCAGGGACGGAACTTCGGGGGCCGCAGGCTGGCGCGGGCTTTCTCGAGGCGGGCCGCCTTGCGGGCCTCGTCGCGGCGCATCGCGCGGCGCTTGGTGTAGCCCGACCAGTCCGCCCACCACCACCACAGTGCGGCCAGGGCAAACGGCGCGAGCACCCAGGTCCACGACCACTGCGCCACCGGGCCGATGGCCGCCCACTTGAGAATCAGCAAGACCACGCCCAGCACGAGAAAGCCCATGGCCACACTCCTGGAACCGAGCGGCGAAACCCCTGTGAAACCCCAGGAATCGCCCGCGGACGTATCGTTTGCAACAAGCTGTAAAGACGGATTGTGCCCGACGGGCGTCCCGCTAGAATGCCTTCCGTCTGCCGCTCCTTCCTCAACCTTCACGGGAAAGACACCATGAAACGCGCTCTGCTCATCCTGGCCGCGACCGCTGTCGTCTCCGCGCCGGCCCTGGCCGACGAAGCCCTGGCCAAGGCCAAGAACTGCATGGCCTGCCACGCCACCGACAAAAAGCTCGTCGGCCCCGCGTACAAGGACATCGCCAAGAAATACGCCGGCGATGCCAAGGCGGTCGACATGCTGGCCACCAAGATCCAAAAGGGTGGCTCGGGCGTGTGGGGCGCCATCCCGATGCCGGCCAACCCGCAGGTCAACGAGGCCGAAGCCAAGAAGCTGGCCGCCTGGGTGCTGAGCCTGAAGTGATGCGCCGGCCCGCCCGGCCCGGCCGGGCGGTGGACGGTGGCTCGCCAGCCACAAAAAAGCCTCGCGGATCGCGAGGCTTTTTGTTTTGCCGCCCGTCGGCGGCCGCCGCAGCGCCGGCGTCAGTTGGTCTTGGCCAGCTGCTCCAGGATGTGCGGGTTCTCCAGCGTGGAGACGTCCTGCGTGATCGCCTCGCCCTTGGCGATCGCGCGCAGCAGGCGGCGCATGATCTTGCCGGAGCGGGTCTTGGGCAGGTTCTCGCCGAAGCGGATGTCCTTGGGCTTGGCGATCGGGCCGATTTCCTTGGCCACCCAGTTGCGCAGCTCGTTGGCGATCTGCTTGGCCTCCTCGCCCTGCGGCAGCGGGCGCTTGAGCACGACGAAGGCGACGATGGCCTCGCCGGTCAGGTCGTCCGGGCGGCCGACCACCGCGGCCTCGGCGACGAGGTCGGTCTTGGCCACCAGCGCCGACTCGATCTCCATCGTGCCCATGCGGTGGCCGCTGACGTTGAGCACGTCGTCGATGCGGCCGGTGATGCGGAAGTAGCCGCGATCCTCGGAGCGCACGGCGCCGTCGCCGGCCAGGTAGTAACCCTTGAGCTCCTCGGGGAAGTAGCTCTTCTTGAAGCGCTCCGGGTCGCCCCAGATGGTGCGGATCATCGACGGCCACGGCTTCTTGACGACCAGGATGCCGCCCTGGCCATTCGGCATGTCGTTGCCCTGCTCATCGACGATGGCGGCGAAGATGCCGGGCAGCGGCAGCGTGCACGAGCCCGGCACCAGCGGCGTGGCGCCCGGCAGCGGCGTGATCATGTGGCCACCCGTCTCGGTCTGCCAGAAGGTGTCGACGATCGGGCAGCGCTCGCCGCCGACGTGCTTGTAGTACCACATCCACGCCTCGGGGTTGATCGGCTCGCCCACCGAGCCGAGGATGCGCAGGCTGGACAGGTCCCAGTTCTTCGGGTGGACCTTGTCGTCGGTGTCGCTGGCCTTGATGAGCGAGCGGATCGCGGTCGGCGCGGTGTAAAAAATGGTGGCCTTGTGGCGCTCGATCATCTGCCAGAAGCGCCCGGCGTTGGGGTAGGTCGGCACGCCCTCGAAGACGATCTGCGTGGCGCCCGCCGCCAGCGGACCGTAGGCGACGTAGGTGTGGCCAGTGATCCAGCCGATGTCGGCCGTGCACCAGAAGACGTCGCTGTCCTTCAGGTCGAAGGTCCACAGCATGGTCTGCTTGGCCCACAGCAGGTAGCCGCCGGTGGAGTGCTGCACGCCCTTGGGCTTGCCGGTGGAGCCGGAGGTGTAGAGCACGAACAGCGGGTGCTCGGCGCCGACCCACTCGGGGGCGCATTCGGTGGGCTGCCCCGCGAGCGCCTCGTGCATCCACACATCGCGGCCGGGGACCATGGCGCAGGCGGTGGCGGTGCGCTGGAACACCACGACGTGGCGCACCGACTCGCACCCGCCCATGGCGATGCCCTCGTCCACGACGGCCTTCAGGGGCAGTTCCTTGCCGCCGCGCATCTGGTAGTTGGCGGTGATGACGGCCACCGCGCCGGCGTCCTGGATGCGCTCCTGCAGCGCCTTGGCCGAGAAGCCCCCGAACACCACGCTGTGCGTGGCGCCGATGCGCGCACAGGCCTGCATCGCCACCACGCCCTCGATGGTCATGGGCATGTAGATGACGACGCGGTCGCCTTTCTTGACGCCCAGGCTCTTGAGGGCGTTGGCAAACTGGCTGACGCGCGCCAGCAGTTCCTTGTAGGTGACGCGGGTGACCGCCCCGTCGTCGGCCTCGAAGACGATGGCCGTCTTGTTCTCGACGGGGGTGCCCATGTGGCGGTCCAGGCAGTTGTACGAGGCGTTCAACTCACCGTCGGCAAACCACCGATAGAACGGCTTGTTGGACTCGTCCAGCACCTGGGTGAAGGGCTTGTGCCAGACCAGCAGCTCGCGCGCGCGGCGGGCCCAGAAGCCCTCGAAATCGGCCTCGGCCTCGGCACACAAGGCACGGTAGGCGTCCATGCCGGACACGCGCGCCTGGGCCGCCAGCGACGGATGGGGATCGAAAACGCGGTTTTCCACCAGCATCGAAGTGATGGCAGAGGTCGATTCAGCCATGTCGGGGGTCTCCTCAGGACGTTTGGAATGGGGACAACGACAGCCGGCAACTGTGCAGCGGGTCTCTGACGAGGCCCTTACGCAAAGGCGCAGCCCGCCGGCACGGCAGACCCCGCCACTACAATTGGCGCGCCAGATCCGTTACCGAGCGCTTCATGACCCAGTTAAACAAGCCGATCCCGCCGCTGCCGAAACTGATCTTCGCGAGCCGCTGGCTGCAACTGCCACTGTACATCGGCCTGATCGTGGCGCAAGCGGTGTATGTGTACCACTTCTGGGTGGAATTGGTGCACCTGATCGAAGCGGCGTTTGGCAACGAAGCCGCGCTGGACAAGCTGGTCACGAGCATCGGCTACGTCACCTCGGCCAAGCTGGACGGCCTCAACGAAACCATCATCATGCTGGTGGTGCTGGCCCTGATCGACGTGGTGATGATCAGCAACCTGCTGATCATGGTCATCGTCGGCGGTTACGAAACCTTCGTGAGCCGCCTGCGGCTGGAAGGGCACCCGGACCAGCCGGAGTGGCTCAACCACGTCAACGCCGGCGTGCTCAAGGTCAAGCTCGCCACGGCCATCATCGGCATCAGCTCGATCCACCTGCTCAAGACCTTCATCAACGCGGCCAACTACACCGACAAGGTGCTGCTGTGGCAGACCGTGATCCATGCGGTGTTTCTGCTGAGCGCGCTGGCGATCGCGTTGACCGAGAAGCTGATCCACCACCCGGGCGACGACGACCACTGACGCCCGCCCCCGTCGCGCCGTGCCGGGGATGGCGTGGCGCGCTGCCGTTACGTCAAGGGAACCCACCATGACCGCCATCCGCCAGGAAGACCTGATCCAGTCCATCGCCGACGCCTTCCAGTACATCAGCTTCTACCATCCGCTGGACTACATCCAGGCGCTGGGCAAAGCCTACGAGCGCGAGCAAAGCCCGGCCGCCAAGGACGCCATCGCGCAAATCCTGACCAACAGCCGCCTGAGCGCCGAGGGCCACCGCCCGATCTGCCAGGACACCGGCATCGCGGTCGTGTTCCTGAAGGTGGGCATGAATGTGACCTGGCCCGACGCCACGATGAGCGTGCAGGACATGGTCAACGAAGGCGTGCGCCGCGCCTACCTCAACCCCGACAACCCGCTGCGCGCCTCGGTGCTGGCGGACCCGGCCGGCGCGCGCAAGAACACCAAGGACAACACCCCGGCCGTGGTGCACTACGAGATCGTGCCCGGCGATGGCATCGAGGTCATCTGCGCCGCCAAGGGTGGCGGCTCGGAGAACAAGACCAAGATGGTCATGCTCAACCCGTCGGACTCCATCGTGGACTGGGTGCTCAAGACCGTGCCGACCATGGGCGCGGGCTGGTGCCCGCCGGGCATCCTGGGCATTGGCATCGGCGGCACGCCGGAGAAGGCCATGCTGCTGGCCAAGGAATCGCTGATGGCGCCGGTGGACATCCACGAGTTGATCGACAAGAAGCGTTCCGGCGCCGCGCTCACCCGCGTGGAAGAGCTGCGGCTGGAGTTGTACGAGAAGGTCAACGCGTTGGGCATCGGTGCGCAAGGGCTGGGGGGCCTGACGACCGTGGTGGACGTCAAGATCCTGGACTACCCCACCCATGCGGCCAGCCTGCCGGTGGCGATGATCCCCAACTGCGCGGCCACGCGCCATGTGCACTTCCACCTGGACGGCAGCGGCCCGGCCAAGCTGGAACCCCCGAAGCTGGAAGACTGGCCCGCCGTGACCTGGACGCCCGACACCCAGAGCGCCACCCGTGTCAACCTGGACACCCTGACCAAGGAGGAGGTGGCGTCCTGGAAGGCGGGGCAAAAGCTGCTGCTCAACGGCAAGATGCTCACCGGCCGTGACGCCGCGCACAAGCGCATTGCCGACATGTTGGCCAAGGGCGAGAAGCTGCCGGTGGACTTCACCAACCGCGTGATCTACTACGTCGGCCCGGTGGACCCGGTGCGCGACGAGGTGGTCGGCCCCGCCGGCCCCACCACCGCCACCCGCATGGACAAGTTCACCCGCATGATGCTGGAGAAGACCGGGCTGATTTCCATGATCGGCAAGAGCGAGCGCGGCCCGGTGGCCATCGAGGCCATCCGCGACAACCGCAGCGCCTACCTGATGGCCGTGGGCGGCGCGGCCTATCTGGTGGCCAAGGCCATCAAGGCGGCCCGCGTGGTGGGCTTCGAGGACCTGGGCATGGAAGCCATCTACGAGTTCGAGGTGCAGGACATGCCAGTGACCGTGGCCGTGGACGCCACCGGCAACAGCGTGCACCAAAGCGGCCCGGCCGAGTGGCGCCAGCGCATAGCCAGCGGCGAGTTCAAGGGCATCGCCGTGACGGCGGGCTGATCGATCAGTGCAGGTGCCGCGGCTTGCGCGGGCCACCGTGCCCGCCGCCGGGGCCTGCGCCGCGCGGAGGGCGGCCGAGCTGCAGCGAGTTCACCATGGCGTCGAAGCGGCTGGAGAACAGGCGGTCGATGGCCTCGACCACGCCGCCCAGCTCGGAGGCGTCGAAATGCCGCTCCATCAGCTGCACGACATCCTGCACCAGCAGATCGCGCTGAACCTGCATGATGGCCGCCGGCGTCGGGCCGACGAAGCACATCAGAAAATCGTCGCGCGCCTCGGCATCGGGCGGGGCCTCTTCCTCGTCGAAATCGAGGTCGTAGAACGACACCTCGATCGCCGCGCCAGTGGCCGCGATCTCGTTGAGGCCCATGCAGGCCTCCTCGATGGCCAGCCGAAAATCGTCGTCGCCTTCGATGGTCCAGCACATCTGCAGGACGTGCTCCTGCGGGTCGAAGCGGATGCCCGGTTCTTCTTCGTAGGAACTGGCTGCGGCATCGATCAGCGAGCGCGCGCCGACATACTTCCACAACGGCCGCAGCGCCTCCTGGATATGGGTGTAGTCCACGTCATCACGCAGGCGGATGTCGCCATGCACGTGGATCTCGAACGGAGGGTTGTCTTGGCTCATGGTCGCCACCGCTGGGTCAAAGCTGCGATTGTACGGCGGGGGTCTGGAGGCAAGCGCAGAAAAGTACCACCCGGCCAGCGGGCGAAAGAAGCAGACCGGTATGTTAACGCTTGGCGTTTACCGCTCAATGGTAAACTCATCGACATGATCCGGTCGTTCCGCTGCCGCGACACCGAAGCGCTTTTCGCCGGGCGGTCCGTGCCGCGCTTCGTGAACATCCGAGCCGTGGCGGAGCGTAAGCTGGCGATGGTGCACCGCTCCGCCCGGTTGGATGATCTGCGCATTCCGCCCAACAACCGACTCGAAGCCTTGCACGGCGACCGCAACGGGCTGCACAGCATCCGCATCTATGACCAGTGGCGGGTGTGTTTCCGCTTCGTCGATGGCGACGCCTACGACGTCGAGATCGTGGACTATCACTGAAAGGGGCAGATACCATGGACACTGTGGCGCCGGGCATGCGGCCCATCCATCCTGGCGAGGTGCTGCGGGAGGAGTTTCTCATCCCGCTGGGGCTGACGCCCCACGCGCTGGCGCTGGCACTGGGGGTGCCCGCCACCCGCATCAACGACATCGTGCGGGAACGCCGCACGATCACGGCGGATACGGCACTGCGACTGGCAGCGTTCTTCGGCAACAGCGCGGAGTTTTGGATGGGGCTGCAAGCCGATCACGACATGGCCGTGGCACGCGCGACTTTGTCCGATGCCCTGGGGCGCATTCGCCGCTTCGAAGGCACCGCGGCCGCTTGAGCCCCGGGCGAGCCGAGGGCCGGACCCCCGATAGAATCGTCACCCGCAACCGGTATGCGGGTGTGATGGAACCGGTAGACATACAGGACTTAAAATCCTGAGGCCGTTCGGCCGTGCGGGTTCGAGTCCCGCCACCCGTACCAACCGTATTAGCAGAGCAAAGCCAGGCTCAAACGCCCAGCAATCGGCGCGCCAGCACCGCCTGCATGTCCCGGCGACCATCGACGATCAGGTAGATCACGACCCGGCTGCCCAGGACGCGATAGATCACCCGGTAAGGCTTGAATGCCGTCTGGCGGTAGTCCTTGATGCCCAGCGCAACGAGTTCCTGGGGATAGCTGCCGCGCTCAGGAAACTGGGCGAGCCCCTCCACGACCTCCATCAAGCGGTCGAGAACGTGGTTGGCGTTGGCCACACTGTCGAACTCGGCGATGTAGTCGTAGAGCGCCTCCACGTCCTGCTCTGCACCCTCGGTCAGCAGGACAACGTAGCGCGTCGGCCTGCCGACCATCAGGCCGTGGCCCGTTTTGCGCGCAGGCGCGCCACGACATCGGCGACCGGCTTGACGCGACCGGCCTCCACGTCCTGCTGCCCCAGCGCCAGGATCTTCAACAGGGCCAAGGTCTCCTGCGTTTCCTCGAAGGACGTAACGTCCTGCAGCACGGCCTTGGCTTCGCCGTTCTGGGTGATGACCAGGGGCTCGCGCTGTTCGGCAAGCCGGGTGAGCACCTCGGCGGCGTTGGCCTTCAGGTAGCTGATGGGCTTGACTTGGGATGAGTAGCGCATGGCGGTTTTGTCGTAATGGATGGGACCGAATATAGACCTTTAAAGGTCTGACGGCAATCTTGGGTATGGGTCCACCAAGGCGGCCCCTTCAACCACGCCGCTGCCACGCCACGGCAAAAAAGCCGTCCGTGCCGTGGCGGTGCGGCCACAGGCGCAGGGCGCCGCCTTCCACCACCGACGCCGGGTCGTCCACGCGGGCGTCGGCCAGCAGCGCCTGCGCATCCAAACGCACGAAGTCGCCGCGCAAAGCGGCGGTGAAGGCGTCGGCCACGGCCTCGTTTTCCTCCACCAACAGGCTGCAGGTGGCGTAGACCAGACGACCGCCGGGGCGAACGAGTGCCGCCGCGGCGGCCAGAATGCGCTGCTGCAGGGCGGCCAGCTCGGCGACGGTGGCGGGGGTGTGGCGCCACATCAGTTCTGGGTGGCGCCGCAGGGTGCCCAGCCCGCTGCAGGGCGCGTCCACCAGCACGCGGTCGATCTTGCCGGCCAGGCGCTGCAGACGCTCGTCGCGTTCGTGCGCGATGGCCATGGGGTGCACCTGGGTCAGCCCGGCGCGCCGGGCGCGGGCCGGCAGGGCGTCCAGGCGGCGGGCCACGGTGTCGAAGGCGTACAGGCGGCCGCTGTCGCGCATGTCCGCCCCCAGGGCCAGGGTTTTGCCGCCGCCACCGGCGCAGAAGTCGGCCACGGTTTCGCCACGACGGGCACCAACCAGCGCCGCGATGAGTTGCGAGCCTTCGTCCTGGACTTCGATGGCACCACGGGCGTAGGCCTCCAGCCCCTGCAGGGGCACGCGGGCGGGTAAGCGGATGCCCCACGGCGCATGCGGCGTGGCTTCGGCAGGCAAGCCCGCCGCTTGCAGTTCCGCCAACACGGCAGGGCGCTTGGCCCGCAGCGCATTGACACGCAGGTCCAGCGGGGCGGGCCGGCGCAGGGCGGCGGCCAGGGCGTCAATCTCGGGCCCGACCGCGCTGCGCAGGCGCTCGATCAGCCAGTCGGGCAGGCCCAGGCGTACCGTGTCGGGGGCGGGCGTCAGGTCCACCGCGCGAGCGCGCGCCTGCCAGTCGCCGACTTCGGCGGCGGCGGACGCATCGGACTCGGCCAACGCCGGCAGGGCCGCATCCGGCCAGGCCAGCCGGATGACGCTGTCGCACCAGCCGGGTTGGGTCCGGCAGCGCGCCACATCCAGCGGCGCACCGCCCTGCCCCTGCAAGGCCGTGGTCAAGGCATGCCAGCGGGGCAAATCGCGCAGCGCGGCGTAGAGGGCATCGCCCACCGCTTGGCGCAGGCGCGGGCCGACCCGCTGAGGGCCGCGAAAGGCGTCGGCGAGCAGCGCATCGGGCGGCTGCTGGAAGCGCAGCGTCTCCTGCAACAGCCGGGTGGCCAAGGCCACGGGCGCCACGGCGGCGGAACGGCGTGCTGGCGGACGGGGGGAGCGGGACATGGGGCGATTGTCGCCGACGGCCCGCGGGCACAGGGTACGGGGCGCGGGCAAGGAGGGTGCGCCGGGGCTGCGGGATAATCGCGCCCCATGCCAGACCTCGCCTCCGAGGTGCGCCGCCGGCGCACCTTCGCCATCATCTCGCACCCCGACGCGGGCAAGACCACGCTGACCGAAAAGCTGCTGCTGTTTTCGGGCGCCATCCACATCGCCGGCAGCGTCAAGGCGCGCAAGGCCGCGCGCCACGCCACCAGCGACTGGATGGAGATCGAGAAGCAGCGCGGCATCTCGGTGGCCAGCTCCGTGATGCAGATGGAGTACCGCGACTGCGTGATCAACCTGCTGGACACGCCGGGCCACCAGGATTTCAGCGAGGACACCTACCGCGTGCTCACCGCCGTGGACGCGGCGCTGATGGTGATCGACGCCGGCAACGGCGTGGAGCCGCAGACGCGGCGGCTGCTGCAGGTCTGCCGCGCGCGCAACACGCCGATCCTGACCTTCATCAACAAGATGGACCGCGAGGTCAAGGCACCGCTGGATCTGCTGGACGAGATCGAGCGCGAGCTGGGCATGACGGTGGTGCCGTTCACCTGGCCGGTCGGCATGGGCAAGCTGTTCCACGGCGTGTGGGACCGCCGCGCCGAGCAGATGCGCGTCTTCGCCCCCGGCGAGGACCGCCGCGACGGCGACGAGGAGATCCTGGCCGGCCGCGACAATCCCGCCATCGCGCAGCGCTTCGGCGCCGAGTGGCAACAGGCGCAGGAGGAGCTGGAGCTGGTGGAAGGCGCCACCCCGCCATTCGAGCACGCGGCGTTTCTGGCCGGCACGCAGACGCCGATGTTCTTCGGCTCGGCGATCAACAACTTCGGCGTCAAGGAGGTGCTGGACGCGCTGGTCGATCTGGCGCCGCCGCCGGGGCCGAAGCCCGCGCTGCAGCGCGAGGTGGCGCCGACCGAGCCCAAGTTCAGCGGCGTGGTGTTCAAGATCCAGGCCAACATGGACCCGGCGCACCGCGACCGCGTGGCCTTCGTGCGCGTGGCCAGCGGCCGCTTCGAGCGCGGCATGAAGCTGCGCATCACCCGCACCGGCAAGGAGTTCAAGCCCAACACGGTGGTGTCGTTCCTGTCGCAGCGGCGCGAGCTGCTGGAGGAGGCCTACGCCGGCGACATCATCGGCATCCCGAACCACGGGCTGCTGCAGCTGGGCGACACGCTCACCGAGGGCGAGGCGCTGCAGTTCACCGGGCTGCCGTTCTTCGCGCCGGAGATCATCCGCAGCGTCGAGGTGGCCGACCCGCTGCGCACCAAGCAGTTGCGCGCCGGCCTGCAGCAACTGGGCGAGGAAGGCGCGATCCAGGTGTTTCGGCCGATGGTCGGCTCGGTGTTGCTGCTGGGTGCGGTGGGACAGCTGCAGTTCGAGGTGGTGCAGCACCGGCTGGAGACGGAGTACGGCGTCAAGGCGCGCATCGCCGCCAGCCCCTACCACGTGGTGCGCTGGGTGACCTGCCCGCCCGACAACGGCGGCGAGGCGGAACTGAAGCGCTTCATCGACGCCAACATCCACCGCATGGCGTGGGATGCCGTGGACGCGCCCGCCATTCTGCTCGACCACGCCGCCACGCTGCGCGCGGTGGAAGGCAACTGGCCCAAGATCCGCTTCCACGCGATGCGCGAGCACGCGGGGCTGGTGTTCCACCACGCCTGAGGCCGGAGCCGCCGCGATGCGCCTGTTCGCCCCGCTCTACGACCGCGCGCTCACGTGGGCGCGCCACCCGCGCGCGCCGCGCTACCTGGCGGCACTGAGCTTTGCCGAGTCGTCGTTCTTCCCGGTGCCGCCGGACGTGATGCTGGCGCCGATGGCGCTGGCGCAGCCGCAGCGCGCCTGGTCGCTGGCGTGGCTGACCACCTGGACCTCGGTGCTGGGGGGGCTGGCCGGGTATCTCATCGGCTGGCTGGCGTTTGCGGCCCTCGAGCCGTGGCTGCGCGGCAGCAGCTACTGGCCGGCCTACCAGCAGGCGGTGGCGTGGTTCGACGCCTGGGGCGCCTGGGCGGTGTTCATCGCCGGCTTTTCGCCGATTCCGTACAAGGTGTTCACCATCGCCGCCGGGGCGCTGGCGATGCCGCTGCTGCCGTTCGCGCTGGCCTCGCTCGTCGGGCGGGGGGCGCGCTTCTTTCTGGTGGCCGCGCTGATGCGCTGGGGCGGCGCGCGCATGGAGCCGCTGCTGCGCCGCCACATCGACCGCATCGGCTGGGCGGTGGTGGCGCTGGTCGCCGTGGGCGCGGCGGTGGCGTACACCTGGCGCTGACCACCCCGCCACTCACACCGACCCCGCCCGCTCCACGACCAGAATGCGCGCCGGCCCCTGCGGATGGGCCACGTGCTCGCAGCCGACCTCGGCAAAGAAGACGTCGCCCGGCTCCAGCAGGCGGCGGTGCTCCTCACCGGCCTCGCGCCAGCGCATCTCGACGCGGCCGTCGAGCACGGTAAACACCTCCGCCCCATCGTTGACGTGCCAGCGGTAGGGCGCGTCGGTCCAGTGCAGACGTACGGTGATGCCGTCGAGCTGGGCGATGTCGAGCGCGCCCCAGGCGCGCTCGGCGGTGAAATCACGGGGGTGGATGATGGTGGGCATGGGGGGCTTCCAGGGTGGCTGGGGCGGTCGTTGCACGAGGTCAGTACGGCCGGCCGTCCTTGTGGGTAAAGACCCAGCGGCCATCGACACGCACGGCCCGCAGGTCATCGTCGGGGTAGTGCACCGTGTCGCCGGGGGTTCGATCGCCGATCTCCAAGTAGACCACCGTTTCGGCGGTCGGGTTGACGAGCTGGTGCGCATCGCCCGAGCCGGCGGCAAAACCGGCGCACATGCCAGGGGCCAGCGGCGTGTCGCCGGCATCGGTGCGCAGCACGGGGTGGCCTTGCAGGATGTAGACGAATTCGTCCTGCTGGCTGTGCCCGTGGCGCAGCGACGAGACCGCACCCGGCGCCAGTTCGGTGAGGTTGACACCGAAGCGGCTGAGCCCGAACACGTCGCCCAGCGCCCGCTTGATGCGGCCGGCCATGCGGGCGGCGAACGGCGGCGGGTAAAGCGAGGGCTGGGCGCGGGGCGGCACGTCGAGGGCAGCGACCGCCACTTCAGACGCGGGAGCGGATCCGACCGGCATGATGGCATCTCCTGGAAGGGGTAGGATGGGCACGACGATTCGTCGCACACCCTGGGTATCCTGCGCCATGTATGCTGCCGGCACAATAGCCGCCGCTTCGATCTCAGTCTCGGCCCGCATCGGCGCCATGATCGTGGGCGCGGCCGCAGCGCGGGGGGTGGCGGCCGATGGGTTGATGGCCGCAGCGGGGTTCGAGGCGGCCTGGCTGGACGATCCGGACGCGCGCATGCCCCTGGCGGTGGAAACCCGCCTGTGGGACGAAGCGGCGCGGCGCAGCGGCGACGTGGCCTTCGGGCTGCATGCGGCGGCGGCGATCCGCCCGGGCATGTTCCAGGTGCTGGACTATGCGGTGCGCACGGCGCCGGATCTGGGCACGGCCCTGCGGCGGCTGGCGCGCTACAACCGGCTGCTGCACGACGTGGCCACGTTCGACATCCAGCCCCAGGGCGCAGTGGTGCGCATCGTGCACCGCTTGGCCGATTCCCGCGCACGGCCCAGCCGGCATGCGGTGGAGTTCACGCTCGCCTCGCTGGTGGTGGTGGCGTCGCAGATCGGTGCCGCCCCGGTGCGGGCCGTGGCGGTCGATTTCGCGCATGAGGCCGCCGGCGGCCTCGCGGATCACCGCGCGGTGTTCGGCGTCACCCCGCGCTTCGGGGCTGTGCAGTCGTGCCTGGTGCTGGACGCGGCGGTGCTGCGGCGCCCGGTACCCGCGGCCGATGCGGAGCTGTCGCGCATCGTGACCGCCCATGCGGACGGCCTGCTCGAGCGCCTCGGCTCCCCGGCCGCATCGTGGTCCGACCGGGTACGGCGTGCCTTGCTGCAGGGGCTGGACGGCGAGCGCGCGACCTTGCCCGCCGTGGCCCGCCAGCTGGGCCTGAGCGAGCGCAGCCTGCAGCGGCGGCTGCGCGACGAGGGTACGGGGTTTGCCCCGCTGCTCGACGCGGTACGGCACGAGCTGGCCCTGCGCTGGGTGGGCGAGGGTCGGCTGGCGCTGGGCGAGGTCGCCTACCTGCTGGGGTTTTCGGAGCCCAGCGCGTTTCACCGTGCCTTTCGCCGCTGGACGGGCACCACTCCGCAAGCGATGCGCCGGGGAGCCGCCCAGCCCGCGACAAATACCGACGGCCCGGCCTCGACGGATCCTCGCTGAGGTCATCGCAGCGGGGCCGTGCGGGCCAGAAACGCCAGCAGCGCCGGCGCGACCTGCTCCGGCACTTCCAGATGCGGATAGTGGCCCGCGCCTTCCACCAGGACGGGCGCGGCGCCCAACTGCTCGCCCAGCCAGCGCGCCTCGGCCACCGGATCGGGGAAGTCGGGGTCGCGCGTGCCCATCACCACCAGCGCGGGCACCCGGCTACGTCCCACGATCGCCTCGGTGTCGGCCTTGGAGAGGCCCACCATCGTGCGCAGCGCCGCCATGCGCCCCGGCTCGCGCAGGTTGGCCGCCAGCGCGGCGCGCGCCTGGGCGTGATCGTCCGGCTTGCGCAGGGGGAACAGGCTGTCCCAAAACGCCATCCAGAAAGCCGTGCGCCACGGGCCGGCGAAGCCAACCGCCACCGCCGCGCGCGCCCACCACGGCGGCTCGCCGTCGCGCACCACCGGCCCCAGCAGCACCACGCCGCGCACCTGCGCCGGCATCTCGTGCGCGGCCCACAGCGCCGAGCCGGCGGCAAACGAGTTGCCCAGGATCACCGCCGGCCCGGCCTGCAGGTGCCGGATCAGCTCGAGCGCATCGAGCCCGACGGCGCGGGCCGAATAGTCGTCCCACGCCGCCGACGAGCCGCCATGGCCGCGAATGTCCATCGTCACCACGCGGTAGCCGGCGCGCCACAGCAAGGGCCGCAGCGCCCGGTATTCGCTGCGCAGATCGCCCATGCCGGGGATGGCCAGCACCAGCGGTCCGGAGCCACCGGTGTCGTCGTAGGCGATCCGGCCATAGGGCAGCGTCAGATGACGGGTGACGGCCGGGGGGATGGGGGCCGCCACCGCCCCTGCGGTCAGGGGCAGGGTCAGGGCGGCAGCGGCACAGGCGCGGGTCACGATTCGGCCAACGGCGGACATGGCAACGGCTCCAGCAACACGGGGAAAGCAAGCCCCCACTGTGCCGGATGCGGCGCGCCCCGGCGATGACCGACGGCGCCAGACGATGAACGTCAGGCGCCAGCGTCGCGCAGCCAGCGCTCGATGGCGCGCGGGTAGATCAGGTGCTCCTGCGTCAGCACGCGCGCGGCCAGCGTCTCGGGCGTGTCACCGGGCAGGATCGGCACCACCGCCTGCTCCAGGATCGGGCCGTGGTCCAGCTCCGCCGTCACCAGGTGCACGGTGGCGCCGGCGAAGCGGCAGCCCGCCTCGATGGCGCGCCGGTGCGTGTGCAGCCCCGGAAAGGCCGGCAGCAGCGACGGGTGGATGTTGAGGAGCCGCCCGGCGAAGCGCTCGACGAAGCCGGGCGTGAGGATGCGCATGAAGCCGGCCAGCACCACGAGCGCCCGGCCGTCCGGGTCGAAGCGCGCGATCGCTTCGGCCAGCGCCGCGTCGAACGCCTCCCGGCTGGGGTAGGCCTTGTGGTCCACCACCGCGGTCGGCAGGCCCTCCCCTTCCGCCCAGGCCAGCCCTTTGGCGTCGGGCCGGTTGCTGATGACGGCGGCGACGAACGCCCCATGGCGCTCGCGCCAGCGCTGCGCCTGCGCCGCGCGCACGATGGCCTGCATGTTGCTGCCGGTGCCGGAGATCAGGATCACCAGCGGGCGGGGGGTCGGTCGGGGGGCTGCGCTCATGGCCCGGCAGTGTAGCGGCTGGCGCTGTCGCGCCCCCGACAGCGCAAAACCGAACGACCGTGCATAAACAGGGCTTCGACCGACGAGGAGACGATGCATGGATCTGGCATTCACGCCCGAGGAACTGGCCTTTCGCGACGAGGTGCGGGCCTGGATCGCGGCGCACCTGGCCCCCGAGCTGGCCGCCAAGGTGCATGCGGGCCTGCGCCTGAGCAAAGACGACATTCAGGGGTGGGCGCGCATCCTGGGCCGCCAGGGCTGGCTGGCCTACCGCTGGCCCGTGTCCTTCGGCGGACCGGGCTGGACACCGGTGCAGCAGCACTTGTTCGACGAGGCCCTGGCCGAAGCGGGCGCCCCGCCGATCCTGCCGTTCGGCCCGGTGATGGTGGCGCCCGTCATCATGGCGTTCGGCACGCCGGAGCAGCACCGGCGCTTTCTGCCCGGCATCGCCAGCGGCGAGGTCTGGTGGTGCCAGGGCTACAGCGAGCCGGGCTCGGGCTCGGACCTGGCCAGCCTGCGCACCCGCGCCGAGCGCGACGGCGACCACTACATCGTCAACGGGCAAAAGACCTGGACCACGCTGGGCCAGCACGCCGACTGGATTTTCTGTCTGGTGCGCACCAGCACCGAGGGCAAGCCGCAGACGGGCATCAGCTTCCTGCTCATCGACATGAAGTCGCCCGGCATCACCGTGCGGCCCATCCGGCTGCTGGACGGTGAGTACGAGGTCAACGAAGTCTGGTTCGACAACGTGCGCGTGCCGGCCGACAACCTGATCGGCGAGGAAAACAAGGGCTGGACCTACGCCAAGTACCTGCTGTCGCACGAACGCGCCAACATCGCCGACGTCAACCGCGCCAAGCGCGAGCTCAAGCGCCTCAAGCGCCTGGCGCAGGCCGAGGGCGTGTGGGACGACGTGCGCATCCGTGACCAAATCGCTTTGCTGGAGGTGGACATCGTCGCGCTGGAAATGCTGGTGCTGCGGGTGTTGGCCGCCGAAAAAAGCGGCAAGCCCGCGCTGGACATCGCCGCGTTGCTCAAGATCCGCGGCAGCGAGATCCAGCAGCGCACCACCGAACTGATGATGCTGGTCGCCGGGCCGATGGCCCTGCCCTACCTGGAACACGCACTGGAGGGGCACACCGCGGCCGCCGCCCTGGGGGGCGACCCCGCGCTGGCCCCACTGGCGCCGCGTTACTTCAACATGCGCAAGACCACCATCTACGGCGGCAGCAACGAGGTGCAGCGCAACATCGTCGCCCAGACGCTGCTGGGCTGATCCCCGATCCCGGAGACCGTCATGGATTTCGATTTCACCGACGAGCAGATCCAACTGCGCGATGCCGTGCAACGCTGGGCCGACAAGGGCTACGACTTCGAGCGCCGTCGCCGCATCGTCGCGGCGGGGGGCTTCGACGCCGATGCCTGGCGCGAGCTGGCCGATCTGGGCCTGACCGGCCTGACCGTGCCCGAGGCGCACGGGGGGCTGGGCCTGGGCCCGGTGGAAGCCATGGTCGTCATGGAAGCACTGGGCCACGGCTTGGTGATGGAGCCCCTGGCGCAGACGCTGCTGGCCGCCGCCGTGCTGCAGCGCCACGCCGACGCCGCGCTGCAGACCGACTGGCTGCCGCGCCTGGCCGCGGGTGATCGGATGGTGCTGGCGCACACCGAGCGGCGCAGCCGCCACCGGCTGGATCACTGCACCACCACCGCCACGGCCGACGGGGCGGGCTGGCGGCTGGGGGGAACCAAGCATGTGGTGCCGGCCGGCGACCGTGCCGACGCCTGGCTGGTGCCCGCGCGGCTGGACGGCGCGCTGGCGCTGTTTTGCGTGGAACGGGGCGCCCCCGGCGCCACCGCCACCGGCTACGCCACCCAAGACGGCAGCCGGGCCGCGGACCTGGTGCTGGACGGTGCGCCGGCCCGGCTGGTCAGCCGCGACAGCGACACCGCGCTGGCCTGGGCCGTGGACGTGGGCATTGCGCTGGCCTGCGCGCAAGCCGTGGGCGTGATGGACCGCACCCTGGCGCTGACGCTGGAGTACCTGAACACGCGCAAGCAGTTTGGCGTGCCGATCGGCAGCTTCCAGGCGCTGCGCCACCGCGCGGCCGACATGAAGATGGAACTGGAGCTGGCGCGCAGCATGAGCTACTACGCCACGCTCAAGCTCGGCGAGCCCGACCCGCAACGCCGCCAGGCGCTGGCGCGGGCCAAGGTGCAGCTCGGGCGATCGATGCGCTTCGTGGGCCAGCAGGCGGTGCAACTGCACGGCGGCATCGGCGTCACGGACGAGTACGTCGTCAGCCACTGCTTCAAGACGCTGACGCAGCTGGAGCTGACCTTTGGCGACACGCTGCACCACCTGGGCGAAGTCGCCGCCCGCATGACGGACGAGGCCGGCGTGGCGGCCTGAGCGCCCTGCCCCATGGGCGTCGGGCGGCTGGTGATGCAAGCCGCTGCCGCGCAGCTCACCCCCGTGACGCTGGAGCTGGGCGGCAAATCCCCGGCCATCGTGGGCCCGGGCGCCGATCTGGCGCAAGCGGCCGACCGCATCGCCACCGCCAAGGGCTGGAACGCCGGGCAAACCTGCATCGCGCCGGACTATTGTCTGGTGCCACGTGCGCGGCAGGCCGACTTCGTGGCCGCCCTGCGCCAGAGTGTGCGGCAGCGTTGGCCGCTGGGCGAGGCCGACCCGGACTACACCGCGCTGATTTCCACCGCCGCCTGGGCACGCATGCAACGGCTGGCGGAAGAAGCCGCGGCGGGCGGTGCCACACTGGTGCGCCCGGGATGCCGGGCCCACCGGCACGCGCTGCATGGGGCCGGTCGCCGTGCTGGACCCACCGGCCGACTGTGCGCTGATGCGCGAGGAAATTTTTGGCCCGCTGCCGCCCATCGTTCCCTACGACGGCGGCGTGGAGTCGGCCATGGCCGCGGTCAACGACTGCATGCTGCACCAGCCCCAGCACGGTCTGCCGTTTGGCGGCATCGGGCCCAGCGGCATGGGGGCCTACCATGGCCGGCATGGGTTCGACCGGTTCTCGCACCTGAAAGGGGTGTACCTGCAGCACCCGCTGGTGGGCGCGGTCTTCGACCGCTGGGTGCGGCCGCCCTACGGTGCCTTCAGCGCGCGGCTGCTGCGCTGGATGCTGCGGCGCTAGGGCTTCACCCCCCCCCACCAGCCGGCGCGCCACCCCCACACGGCCACGGCCAACGCCGCCAGCAGCGGCACCAGCCAGCGCCAGGGCGACGGCGCGTCGGCATCCGGATCCGCCCCGCCGCGCTGGGCCCCGGGGGGCAGCGTCGCCAGCGCGGTCAGCCGCACGCCAAAGGGGATGCTGATGCGGGCGCGAATATTCACGGCCCAGCCGTTGGCGTCCAGAAGGGGACCGATGTTGCGCTGCCGCAGCTTGAGCCACGCCAGCAGCACCGACGGCCCCGAGATCAGCACCATCAACCCCAGCACCACGAGCGGCATCTGCCACCACGCCAGTTGCAAAAAGCCCGTGACCACGGCGGCGAGCGCCGTGCCGATCGCTCCCAGCGCCAGGCCGATGGCGGCAAAGATGCCGGCAAAGCGCGCAATGTCGAAGGCCTGCTGCCCCGCCGGCTTGGCCTCGGGCCGCTGCACGGCCTCGGCCCCCGCGCCGACGCGCTCGGCCGCCTGGGCCTGCACCGCCTGCTCGCGGGCCGCGGCGAATTTGCGCACCTGCTCGCCGATCAGCCGCGCGATCCGTTTGTAGGGGGCCCAGAAGGCCTCGCGCACGCTGATCGGGTTTTCCACCACGCGCACGACGCGCGCGCTCCAGTCCCGCCCCTGGCGATCGACGAACACCCCGTTGCGTCCCGGGACCATGAAGTCCGGCGCATCGCCGGCGGTCAGGGCGGCGACGATGGTCATCGGCGGCTCGCCGGCGCGCTCGCAGTGGCAGTACAGCAGATACAGCCCGCTGTAGGCGGCGAGCTGCGCATGTGCGGCCGCATCGGCCACGGGCAGACACAGCCGGCATTCGCGCTGGTCGATGAACAGCGTGCCAGCCTGGAAGGCGGCCGGCTGCGTGCCACCGTAAAAGTCCGCAAAGTTGACGACGTTGCGCAACAGGACGCCCAGATCGCGGCGCCACAGCAGCAGGCGCTGCAGCGCATCCAGGCGATCCGCCAGCGCGGCGGCCTCGCGATCACGCGCCATCAGGGCCCGCAGCCGCGCGGGCACATCGGCGGTGCGCCACTGGGCCAGGGTATCGGCATCCCAATCGGCAACCGGCGTGTCCGGGCGTGCCGCCGCCCACGCGCGCCAGGCACCCAGGCGCTCGCGCAACCGTGCCCAGTCGTCGGCCTCCAGGGTGTCGCGCTCGCCCAGCAACGGGGCGACGGCCTGCTCGCGCAGCGCGGCGATGGCCGCCGCCCAGGCGGGGTTGATGCCATCGCGCAGCGGCAGCACGGCCGACGGCTGCACATGGGCCAACGGCAAGGCGGCGAGTT
Organism: Tepidimonas fonticaldi; assembly: GCF_007556755.1. Taxonomy (GTDB): domain Bacteria; phylum Pseudomonadota; class Gammaproteobacteria; order Burkholderiales; family Burkholderiaceae_C; genus Tepidimonas; species Tepidimonas fonticaldi. The sequence continues at coordinate 52,501 of NZ_VJOO01000003.1, forward strand.
CGGGCCGATCCGGGCTGAGCGCCTGATCGGCCAGGGCCTGCACCTGCTCGGGCGTCCAATCGAGGGCGGCCGCGGCCCGGGGGTCGAACGCGGCCAGCCGACAGCGGGTGAAGTGATCCTCCACCTTGGCCGCCACGGCATCCACCGCGTGCAGCGCCGCGGCCATCGCCTGCGCGTCGCCGGGCGGCCGGGCTGCCTGCCACGCCAGCACCGCGGCCACGTCGGCCTCGCACGCGGCCAGCGCCTCGGCGTCGATGCCGGGCTGGCCGCTGCGGTCGGGCGTCGCCCCGCGTGCGGCGGCGATCCGCTCCACCCAGTCCGCCAGGCCCGCGTCCTCCGCACGGGCCAGATCGGCCGGCACGACCCCGTCGCCGTTCGGCAACGCCGGGGGGAAGACCTGCGCCAGGTCCGCCATGTCCGACGCCTGCAGCGCCTCGGCGCCCGGGCGGCCCGCGCGCACCAGCAGTTCGCGCGCGGCGGCCTGCAGCGCCACCCCCTCTTCGTCGTCGGTCAGTGCCGCCAGCGGCAAGGCATCGCCGGGCGCGAAGATGAGCGCCGGATCGCGCAGCCGCTGGCACACCCAGCGCACGGCGTCACGCACCTCGGGCAGCCGCACGCGGCCGTCGCCGTCGCTGTCGAGCGCGGCCAGCGTCTGCGGCGCAATGGCCAGCCCTGCGGTGGGGCAGGCCAGCGCCGCCCACAGCTTGGGGTCCAGCTCCGCCAGGGCCCACAGGTCGGCGGCATGGTCCAGCCGCACCTGCTCCACGCCGCCGGCGCGGAAGAAGCGCCAGCGGTGGGCGTCTGCGGCAGCGGTGGCACGGGCGTCCGGCATGGAGGGCTCCTACGCGACGGAAGGGGATGATCGGGGCGACGCGGTGGAGCCATCGTAACCGGCTTTTCCGCGCCATGGGCGCTGGCGTGCAGCAGCGCAGACCCGGCCCAACCTGGGCGGGCGCGCCTTGCGCCGTGCGGTCAGGCGTGCAGGCGGGAATGCCGCGGCAGATGCGCCATCAGAAACTCCATCTGGTCCGCCAGGATGCGGCGGTTGCGCAGGATGAAGTCCTCCCACAGGCTCGGCACGTACGGCGCGTACAGCAGCGGCATGTGCGCCTGCTCGGGCGTGCGGTTGCCCTTGCGGTGGTTGCAGGCGCGGCAGGCGGTCACCACATTCATCCAGTGGTCACGCCCGCCCTGCGCGAGCGGCCGGATGTGCTCGCGCGTCAGCAGGGCGTCGTCGAAGCGGTCCCCACAATACGCGCACAGGTGCCGGTCGCGGGCGAACAGCTTGGCGTTGGACAGCGACGGCACGATGTCGAACGGGTTGATCGCCGTCTGGCCCCGGGTGCCGATGATGGAGTGCACCGCCACCACCGACTGCTGGCCGGTGCGCGCGTTGTGCCCGCCGCGAAACGTGGCGATGTGCGCCCCCGCCACCCAGCGCACATCGCCGGCGGCGTAGTGCAGCACGGCCTCCTCCAGCGTCAACCACGCCTGCGGCAGGCCTTGCCCGGTCAGCTTCAGCACCCTCATGGCTGTGTCATAGTAACGCGCTTTGGCGACGTTCGCGTGACAGCCGCCCGCCCACCACATGAAGATCACCTACGGCCTGCACAACCTGCGCCAGCGCCCCGCCGTGTCGCGGGCGCTGACCATCGGCAACTTCGACGGGGTGCACCGCGGTCACCAGGCGATGCTGGCGCTGCTCATCAACGAGGCGCGGCACCGCGGCGTGCCATCGTGCGCCGTCACCTTCGAGCCGCATCCGCGGGATTTTTTCGCCGCCCGCCACCGCCGTCCGGAACTGGCGCCCGCGCGCATCGCCACGCTGCGCGACAAGCTGGCCGAGCTGCGCCGCTGCGGGATCGACGAATGCGTGATCCTGCCGTTCGACGACGCGCTGGCCGGGCTGTCGGCCGATGCGTTCGTGGACGAGGTGCTGGTCGGCGCCCTGGGGGCGCGGTATGTGCTGGTGGGCGACGACTTTCGGTTCGGCGCGCAGCGCCGCGGCGACTACGCGCTGCTCGATGCGGCGGGCGAGGCCCGGGGTTTCGACGTCGCGCGCATGATGAGCTACGAGGTGCACGGGCTGCGCGTGTCCAGCTCGGCCGTGCGCGAGGCGCTCACCGCCGGCGACATGGCCCGCGCCGCCGCGCTGCTGGGGCGCCCCTACGCCATCAGCGGGCATGTGGTGCACGGGCGCAAGCTGGGCCGCGCCCTCGGCGAGTCGGCCTCCGGTCACGGGGACGGCTTTCGCACCCTCAACCTGCGCTTCGACCACTGGAAGCCGGCCGCCAGCGGCATTTTCGTCGTGCAGGTGCATGGGCTGGACCCGGCGCCCGACGCCGCCCCGCTGCCCGGGGTGGCCAACCTGGGCGTGCGCCCCTCGCTGGATCCCAACGACGTCAACGGCGGCCGCGTGCTGCTGGAAACCCACTGTCTGGACTGGCCCGAGCGGGTGCGCGCCGCCCTGGCAAACGCCCCGGTGCCGGGAGAGGCCTACGGTAGAATCATCCGCGTCGAACTGCTGCACAAGCTGCACGACGAACGCCGGTACGACAGCCTGGATGCCCTGACCGCCGGCATCGCACAGGATTGCGCCGATGCCCGCGCCTGGTTTGCCGCGCACGGCCCCACGCCCGCCCGCCCATCATGACCGACCGCCGCGACTCCGCCCCGGCCCCCGACTACGGCCACACGCTCAATCTGCCGGACACCCCTTTCCCCATGCGCGGCAACCTGCCGCAGCGCGAGCCGGACTGGGTGCGCCAATGGGAGGCCCAGGGCATTTACCGCCGTCTGCGCGAGGCGCGCCGCGGCGCGCCCAAGTTCATCCTGCACGACGGCCCGCCGTATGCCAACGGCAAGATCCACATCGGCCATGCGGTCAACAAAATCCTCAAGGACATGATCGTCAAGGCCCGCCAGCTCGCGGGCTTCGACGCGCAGTACATCCCCGGCTGGGACTGCCACGGCCTGCCGATCGAAAACGCGATCGAGAAACTGCACGGCCGGGGCCTGAGCCGCGACGAGATGCAGGCCAAGGCGCGCGCCTTTGCCACCGAGCAGATCGACCAGCAGCGCGCCGATTTCAAACGCCTGGGCGTGCTGGGTGACTGGGAGCGGCCCTACCGCACCATGGACTTTCGCAACGAGGCCGAGGAGATCCGCGCCTTCAAGCGCGTGATGGAGCGGGGCTTCGTGTACCGCGGGCTCAAACCCGTGTACTGGTGCTTCGACTGCGGCTCGTCGCTGGCGGAGTTCGAAATCGAATACGCCGACAAGCAGAGCCAAACGCTGGACGTCGGCTTTCTGTGCGCGGAGCCGGACAAGCTGCTGCAGGCTTTCTTCCGCGACAGCGGGCTGCCGCACGCCAGCCCCGCCGGTCTGCAGGGGCGACCCATCTTCGCCGTCATCTGGACCACCACCGCGTGGACCATTCCGGCCAACCAGGCGCTCAACCTCAACCCCGAGCTGCTCTACGCCCTGGTGGACACGCCGCGCGGCCTGCTGGTGCTGGCCGAGGCGCTGGTCGAGTCCTGCCTGCAGCGCTACGGCCTGGAGGGGGCGGTGCTGGCCACCGTGCCCGGCCGCGCGCTGGAAAAGCTGAACTTCCACCACCCGCTGGCCCATGTGCACCCGGGCTACGACCGGCTCGCCCCCGTCTATCTGGCCGACTATGCCACCGCCGACGACGGCACGGGCATCGTCCACTCCGCGCCTGCCTACGGTGTGGAGGACTTCAACTCCTGCGTGGCGCACGGGCTGGCGCTGGCCGACATTCTGAACCCCGTGCAGGGCAACGGCGTGTATGCGCCGGAGCTGCCCCTCTTTGGCGGACAGTCCATCTGGAAGGCGGCCCCGGCGATCATCGATACGCTGCGCGAGGCGGGTCGCCTGTTCGCCACCCAGACCATCACGCACAGCTATCCGCACTGCTGGCGCCACAAGACGCCGGTGATCTACCGCGCCGCGGCCCAGTGGTTCGTGCGCATGGATGCGCCCACGGCGGCCACGCGCGGCATCTTCGCGACTGACCCAGCGCCGCGCACCCTGCGCGAGATGGCGCTGGAGGCCATCGAGCACACCCAGTTCTACCCGGAAAACGGCCGCGCACGGCTGCGCGACATGATCGCCAACCGGCCCGACTGGTGCATCAGCCGCCAGCGCAGCTGGGGCGTGCCCCTGCCCTTCCTGCTGGAGGTGGACAGCGGCGAGCCGCACCCGCGCACGCCCGAGATCATCGACCTGGCCGCCGAGGTGGTGGAACAAGGCGGCATCGAGGCGTGGAGCAAGCTCACCCCCGCCGACATCCTGCAGCGCATTGGCGACGGCGGCGACCCGTCCCGCTGGAGCAAGAGCAACGACATCCTGGAGGTCTGGTTCGACTCCGGCACCACGCACACGACGGTGCTCAAGGGCAGCCACGCCGGTGCCGGCCACGACAGCGGCCCGGAAGCCGACCTGTACCTGGAAGGCCACGACCAGCACCGCGGCTGGTTCCACTCCTCGCTGCTGACGGCCTGCGCCATGTACGGCCGCGCGCCGTACCGCGGCCTGCTGACCCACGGCTTCACGGTGGACGGCCAAGGCCGCAAGATGAGCAAATCGCTGGGCAACGTCGTCGCCCCGCAGGAAATCAGCGGCAAGCTCGGTGCCGAGATCATCCGCCTGTGGGTGGCGGCGACCGACTACTCCGGCGACCTGGGCATCGACGACAAGATCCTGGCGCGCGTGGTGGACGCCTACCGGCGCATGCGCAACACCCTGCGCTTTCTGCTCGCCAACATCAGCGACTTCGACCCGCAGGCCGATGCGGTGCCCACGGAGCAGATGCTGGAAATCGACCGCTGGGCGCTGGCGCGCACCGCGCAATTGCAGGCCGAGATCCTGGCGCACTACCACGTCTACGAATTCCACCCCGTCGTGGCCAAGGTGCAGGTGTTTTGCTCCGAGGATCTGGGGGCGTTCTATCTGGACGTGCTCAAGGACCGCCTGTACACCACCGCCCCCAAGAGCCTCGCGCGGCGCAGCGCCCAGACCGCGCTGCACCAGATCACGCACGCCATGTTGCGCTGGATCGCGCCCTTCCTGTCGTTCACCGCGGAAGAGGCGTGGGCGCTGGTCGGCACCCCGGTCAACGGCTCGCCCTCCATCTTCACGGAGACCTACCTGCCGCTGCCCACGCCCGACGAGGCGCTGCTGGCCAAGTGGGCGCGCATCCTGGCGGTGCGCGATGCGGTCAACAAGGCCATCGAAGACGAGCGTGCGGCCGGGCGCATCGGCCCCTCGCTGCAGGCACACGTCACGCTCACCCTGCCGGCCGAAGACCATGCGCTGCTGGCCAGCCTGGGCGAGGACGCCAAGTTCGTTTTCATCGTCTCGGCGCTGACGCTGCAGGCCGGCAGCGAGCTGGCCGTGACCGTCACTCCCTCGCCGCACGCCAAATGCGCGCGCTGCTGGCACTGGCGCGCCGACGTGGGCCACGACCCCGCCCACCCGCACCTGTGCGGGCGCTGCACCAGCAATCTGTACGGCAGCGGTGAAGCGCGGCACGCCGCCTGAGCCCTCACCATCCACGCTCCCATGGCCAAAGCGTCCTCCCGCGGCATGCTGACCTGGCTCGGACTGGCCTTTGCCATCGTCCTGCTCGATCAGTTCACCAAAACACTCATCGTCGGCTTCTACCGACTGGGCGACGTCACCCCAGTGACGTCGTTTTTCAACATCGTGCGCGTGCACAACCCCGGGGCGGCGTTTTCCTTCTTGGCGCAGGCCGGAGGCTGGCAACGCTGGCTCTTCACCGCCATCGGGCTGGCGGTGGCCGTCTTCATCGTCTGGACGCTGCGCAGCCACGCGCACCAGCGGCTGTTTGCCTTTTCCCTGTCCTGCCTGCTCGGCGGCGCGCTCGGCAACGTCATCGATCGCATGGTCCACGGCTATGTGGTGGACATCCTGGACTTCCACTTCCGCTGGCTGACCCCGCTGTTCCCCGGCGGGCACTTTCCGGCCTTCAACCTGGCCGACACCGCGATCACCATTGGCGCCATCGGCCTGATCCTGGACGAGATCCTGCGCGTGCGGCGCAGCCGCTGACCGAAGGAGCCCCCATGCCATCCCCCCTGCGCCGCTGGATCACCGTCGCCGCGCTGTCGCTGGCCGCCATCGGCTGGCAAAGCACCGCGCTGGCCCAATCCACCCCGGCTGCCCCGCCCACCGTGGCCGCCGCCGCCGACCTCAAGTTCGCGGTGGAGGAGGTCGCCCGGCTGTTCGAGCAGCGCACCGGCCACCGGCTGCGGCTGGTGTTCGGCTCGTCCGGCAACTTCTACTCGCAGATCCTGCAGGGGGCGCCGTTTCACCTCTTCATGTCGGCCGACGAGGACTTCGTCTTCAAGCTGGCCGAGGCCGGCAAGACGCTGGACCGCGGCCGACTCTACGCCTTTGGGCGCATCGGCATCATGGTGCCGAAGGGCTCGCGCCTGAAGGCCGACGGCGAGCTGAAGGATCTGGCCGCGGCGCTGAAGGACGGGCGGCTACGCAAGTTCGCCATCGCCGCGCCGGACCACGCCCCGTACGGCAAGCGCGCCAAGGAGGCGCTGCAGCACGCCGGCCTGTGGGAGGCGATCGAGCCCAGGCTGGTCTACGGCGAGAACATCGCGCAGACGGCGCAGTTCGCCACCTCCGGCTCCACCGAGGGCGGCATCATCGCGTTGTCGCTGGCCAAGGCGCCGCAGGTCGCGGCGCTGGGCGACTTCGCGCTGATCCCGGAATCGTGGCACAGGCCGCTGGCGCAGCGCCTGGTGCTGATGAAGGACGCGCCGCCGGCTGCGCGGCAGTTCTACGACTTCCTGGCCACGCCGCAGGCGCAGGCCATCATGGTGCGCTACGGCTTCGCGATGCCGCAGCGGTGACGCCGCGATGGACTGGCAGGCGCTGATCCTGTCGCTGGAGCTGGCGGCGGCGACCCTGCTGGTGCTGCTGCCGCTGGGCCTGTGGATGGGGCGCTGGCTGGCTCGCGCCAGCTTCGTCGGCAAGTCGCTGGTGGAGGCGGCGGTGGTGCTGCCGCTGGTGCTGCCGCCGACGGTGCTGGGCTACTACCTGCTGGTCTCGCTCGGTGCCGCGTCGCCGCTGGGCGCCTGGATGCTGGAGCACTTCGACATCCGGCTGACGTTCAACTTCCTGGGGCTGCTGATCGCCTCGGTGGTGTTCAACGTGCCGTTCATGGTGCAGCCGATCCAGCGCGCCTTCGAGGCCATCCCGGCCAACCTGACGGAGGCCGCCGCGGTGCACGGCCTGTCGCGCTGGCAGACGCTGTGGCGCGTGGAGCTGCCGCTGGCCTGGCCGGGGATCCTGTCGGCCTCGGTGCTGACCTTCGTGCACACGCTGGGGGAGTTCGGCGTCGTGCTGATGGTCGGCGGCAACATCCCCGGCGAGACCAAGACGATCGCCATCAGCATCTACGACCGCGTGCAGGCGTTCGACCTGCAGGCGGCCGACCGCATGGCGCTGCTGCTGCTGGTGCTGTCGCTGGTGGCGGTGGCGGCGTCGTTCTTCGCCGCGGCGCGCACCGCGAAGCGTTGAGGGCCCGGTCATGAGCGGTGCCTTGCACGTCGAGATCGACCAGCACGAGCCGATGCCGCTGCACGGCGCGGTGCAGTGCCAGCCCGGCGAACTGCTGGCGCTGGTGGGGCCGTCCGGCGCGGGCAAGACCTCGCTGCTGCGCTGCCTGGCCGGGTTGATGCGCCCACAGCGCGGCGTCATCCGCGTCGGCGACGAGGTCTGGGTGGACACGCAGGCCGGGGTGTTCGTGCCGCCGCAACGGCGCCACGTCGGGCTGGTGTTCCAGAACTACGCGCTGATGCCGCACCTGAGCGCGCTGGACAACGTGGCGCTGGCGCTGCTGCACCGGCCGCGCAGCCAGCGCCGCGCCGAGGCGGCGCGCTGGCTGGAGCACGTGCGCCTGACGCCGCAGCAGATGCAACGCCGGCCCGCCAACCTCTCCGGCGGGCAGCAGCAGCGCGTGGCGGTGGCGCGGGCGCTGGCGCGCCAGCCGCGTTTGCTGCTGCTGGACGAGCCGTTCTCGGCGGTCGATCAGATGAACCGCCAGGGCCTCTACGGCCTGCTGGCGGACCTGCGCAAGGATCTGGCGATCCCGATCATCCTCGTCACGCACGACATGGTCGAAGCGCGCCACCTGGCCGACCGGCTGGTGGTGATGGATCAGGGCCAGGTGTTGCAGAGCGGCACGCCGGCGCACATCTACCGCAGCCCGCGCAACGCACGCGTGGCCGATCTGTTGGGCGTGCAGAACCGCTTCCAGGGCGTGTGGCTCGGACCCCGCGACGAGGCCGACCGCGCCGCTGGCGCCGGCTGGCTGCAATGGCTGCTGCCGGACGGCTCGGTCTCGCCGCTGCGGTTGCGCGTGCCCGATAAGGGCAAGATCCCGCCGGGGCAGCGCGTCACCTGGGTCGTGCAGGGCGATGGCCTGCACCTGGACGACGAGCGCTTGGCGGCTGGCCATGCCGCGGCCTTGTGCGAGACGGCGCTGGCCACCACCGTGCAACAGGTACGCCACCTCGGCGAGACGACGATGGCCAGCGCCAGCGTCGATGGCCTGCCCGGGGTGGAGCTGCGGCTGGTGCGCTCCGGCCCGCTGCGGCAGGTGCTGCAGCCGGGCCAGCCGCTGCGCGTCTGGCTGGACTGCGACTGGGTGCACGTGATGCCGACGCGCGGCGCGCGCTGAACGTCCGTACCCACGCGTCCCGCGCGCGCCATGGCGCCCCGCTATGATGGGCGCGCAGCGGTCGGGGGTGGCATGGACGCATGGTGGCAACGTTGGTTTGCGTGGCGGGATGAGGCCGGGCCGCTGGCCGCGGTCGTCTACGACCCGTGGTTGGTCGCGCTGTCGCTGCTGATCGCCTGTGCCGGCGGCGTGGCGGCGATGCAGCTGGTCAGCCTGGCGCGCCGCGCCGACCGCTTCGGCCCCGTGGTGGCGCGCGGCGCCTACGCGCTGGCGTCGCTGGCACTCGGGGTCAGCGTGTGGGCGATGCATTTCATCGGCATGCTGGCCGCCGACCTGTGCCAGCCGGTGCGCTACGACCCCTGGATCACCGCGCTGTCGATGCTGCCGAGCCTGGCCGCCTCGGCCATCGGCCTGCGGCTGTACGCGCGGCCCGGCGCGCAGGGCCGCCCCGGCGTGCGCGCGGTGGTCGTGGCCGGCGTGTGGGTCGGCGCCGGCATCGGCGCCATGCACTACAGCGGCATGGGCGCGCTGCGCATCGCCAGCGCGCTGCGCTACGACCCGGCGGGCTTTGCGCTGTCGATCGTGGTGGCGGTGGCGCTGGCGGTGGCGGGGCTGGGCGCGCGCGAGTGGCTGCGCCGCCACACGCGCCTGCCGGGGCTGGCGGTAATCGTCGTCGCCGGCTGCATCCTGGGGCTGGCCACCAGCGGCATGCACTACACGGCGATGCAGGCCTCCCTCTTCATCGGCCCGTTCGACCCGGCGTTTCCGCGCTGGTCGAGCCGCCAGTTCGAGCTGGCGGTGGTGGTGGCGGTGGTGGTGGCGGTGACGTTCGGCTTCGCCTGGGGGCTGCTCGGCATCGCCACCTACCGGGCGCTGGCGCGCCGGCTGGGCGAGCGCGAGGCGCTGCTGAGCGACATCCTGAACCACCTGCCCGGCGCCATCGTGCGCCTGCGCGCCGGCGGCGGCTTCGAGCGGCTGCTGGTGTCGCCGTCGCTGGCCGGCCTGACCGGCCAGTCGCTGGAGGGCTACCAGCGCGGGGAATGGTCGCTGCTCGATCTGGTGCACCCGGAGGACCGCGGGGCCGTCGCGCGCGTCGTCCCGGATCAGCGCCCGGCCTTCTACCAGACCGAGCTGCAGGTGCGCGTGCGCCACGCCACGCAGGGCTGGCGCCAGGTGCGCGTGCGCGCCGTCGCGCACGACTTCCAGCCCGATCCGCGCGGGCGCGCCGCGCCGATCCCGGTGCTGGACCTGTACCTGACCGACGTCACCGACGAGCACGAGGCGCGTGAGCGCGAGCGCGCGCTGCTGGCCGCGATCGACAACGTGGTCGGCCGCGCCGTGCTGGCGCCGGACGGCACCTTCGTCGAGGTCAACGCCAAGCTGGCCGGGCTGCTCGGCTACGCGCCGCACGAGCTCGCCGGCCAGCCGCACCGCCGGGTCTGGACCGACGAGGCACAGGAGGCCGACATGGCCGCCTTCTGGGCCGCGCTGCGGCGCGGCGAGGCGCAGCCGGGCGAATTCCCGCGCCGCACGCGCGACGGCCGCACCGTGTATCTTTCGGGCTGGTACCAGCCGATGCTCGACGCCGAGGGGCGCGTGCGCTCGGTGCTCAAGCTGGCCTTCGACGTCACCGAGCGCGTGCACATGGTGCAGGCGCTGCAACGCACGCAGCGCGAGCTGGAGCAGGCGCTGGCCAGCCGCGGCGCCTTCTTCGCCAACGTCAGCCACGAGATCCGCACGCCGATGAACGCCATCGTCGGCTTCGCGGAGCTGCTGCGCGAGCGGCTGCCGGACGGCAGCGCCGAGCGCGAGCAGGCGCGCACGATCCTCGAGTCGGCGCGCGCGCTGCTGCGCATCCTCAACGACGTGCTGGACGCGGCCAAGCTGGAGCGCGGCGAGTTCCGCATCGTGCCGGTGCCGTTCCGGCTGGACCGGCTGCTGCACGACCTGGTGTCGCAGTTCGGCGTGCTGGCCGCGCGCAAGGGGCTGGACCTGCGGCTGGACGCGGCCGTCACGCTGCCGCGCTGCTGGCACGGGGATGGCGACCGCGTGCGCCAGATCCTGACCAACCTGCTCGGCAACGCGCTCAAGTTCACCGAGCGCGGCGGCGTCACGCTCGGCGCGGCGGTAGCCGGGGAGTTCCTGCTGCTGTGGGTGGAGGACACGGGCATCGGCATCCCCCCGGAGCGCCAGCGCGCCGTTTTCGACCCCTTCGTGCAGGCCGACGCCGGCACCGCGCGCCGCTACGGCGGCACGGGCCTGGGCATGAGCATCGTGCGGCGCCTGGCCGAGCTGATGGGCGGGCGCGTGGCGCTCAGCAGCGAAGTCGGCGTCGGCACGCGCGTGGAGGTGCGCCTGCCGCTGTTGACGGCCTGCTGACGTGCAGCGCGGGCCTGCTCGCCGTAGGCGGCATCGAGCGCGGCGTCGAACTTGGCGCGGGCCTGCTTGAGCCAGGCGAGCGCTTCGTCCAGGTGGCGGCTGATCTCGGCCTTTTGCTCGGGCGGCAAGGCCGCGAGCTGGCCGATGGACATCGCGGCGATGTCGGCGGGATAGAGAGTCAGATCGCTCATCGCATCCTCCTTCACCGCGCCGCGCGCTCGGAGGTCGAGTCGTGCAGGGCGCTGCGCTCGAACTCGATGACCGACTCCAGCGGGTAGCTCACGCGCTTGGACAGCTTCAGGTAGCGCGGGCCACGCCCTTCGCTGCGCCAGCGCTGAAGCGTCTTGGGGCTCAGGCCCCAGCGCTGCGCGAGCTCGTTCTCGTTGAGGACCCGACGATCGCCGGGAGACAGACCGTTGATCGCATCGACCGGCGACCGGGTGATGGTGCTTGCCGTTGTCGGCATGGAAGCCTCCTATGACGCTGTTGAGGAACAGGTGTCATTGCAGGCTTCGGGTGGCGAACCTTGGAGGGACCGAATGGCGAACCACGAAGGAACTTCTGGTTCGCCGATGGCCACAAGCACGAACGGCGTGCACGCGGCTCGCCTGGCCGGACTGGATTGGGATGAGGGGGGTGCGACACAGGCTCCTTCGCACCGATGGAGCGCCGACGGGTCGTGCGGCGTCAGCGCCGACTGGACGAATGGCAGACTGTGGTGTTGCGGCCCTGGGACTTGGCGGCATACAGCGCCTCGTCGGCGTGTTGCAGCACCTCATAGAGATCGGCATCGTCGCTGAGCGCAGCGGCGGCGCCGATGCTCACCGTCACTGCCAGTCCACCGGGCCGGGCGCGGGCGATCTCCTCATGCGCCCGCGCGGCCACTACCAGCGCTTGCGAGACGTCCGCGTCGGGCAGCACCAGCGTGAACTCCTCTCCGCCATAGCGAACCACGGTGTCGCTTTGCCGCGCGCAGCGTCGCAGGCACTCGGCCACCCCCGCCAGCACCGCATCGCCCCGCGCATGGCCGTGCTGGTCGTTGATGGCCTTGAAGTGGTCGATGTCGATCATGAGCACCGCATATGGCCTCCTTGGTGCCGGGCGCGATGCCAGCGCCTGCGACAGCGCCTGCAGGCTGCGCCGGTTGCCCAACCCGGTGAGGGGATCATGGGCGGCCAGTTTGGACAGGGTGCGGTTCTCGGCCTGCGTCTGATGGATTTGCCGCTGGAGCTGCCCGTTGAGCAGGCGCAGCCGCGCGTGCGCCTCCTGCAACTGCTCGGCCTGGGATTGCGCGCGTTGCCGGGCCTGGATCAGCGCTTGTTCGAAAGCTTGGCGATCCTCGGCGGCGAACAGCAGCCACAAATACTGCGGCTCGGCGTCGTGTTCCATCCGCTTGGCGCTGACATAAGCCCCCGAGCGCCGGCCGCCTGGCTGCCAGTAGGCAAAGATTTCGACGATGAGGCCGTCGCGGCGCAGCGTGGGCCAGACGTGGGTTTCGAAGAAGATACGGCCGGCGGGCGTGAGCCAGTCGGTCATCGTCACGGCAACATCGCCTTGCGCACCCGGATCGGGCAAGCCCGCCCACTCGGCCAGCCGAGCGTTGTAGCGCCGCAGCACGCCCTGGCCGTCGGTCACCCAACAGGGCGCGGGAATGTCGCTCAGGGGGACGTGGCTCATCAGGGGGGGGCGGCTGGGCTCGCGCCCCGCGCTAATCCTTCAACACTCCGCGCACCGCCTCGATGACCAGGTGGGGGTGGCTCATGTGGGCGCAGTGCCCGGTGACGTCGAGCACCTGCAAGGTGCTGAGCGGCAGATGGGCGTGCAAATACTCGCCCACCGCCAGCGGCGCCAGCGCGTCGCGGGCATGCTGCAAGATGAGGCAGGGGGTGCTCACCCGAGGCAGATCGGCGCGGTTGTCGGCAAAGAAGGTGGCCTCGGCGAAAGTCTTGGCCATCACCGGGTCGGTGGAGCAGAAGCTCTCGCGCAGTCTGGCGCGCGATGTGTCGCTGTCGCCGGCGACCACGGGTGCCAAGAAATCCGCCCAGCCCATGTAGTTGCGCTGCATCAGCTCCAGAAGCTCTTGCAGGTCGCTGCGCTCGAAGCCGCCGACGTAGGGGGGATCGTTGACGAAGCAGGGGTTGGGGCCGATCAGGACCAGGTGCCGGAACCATTGCGGGCGCTCGATGGCCGCCAGCATGGCGATCGAGCAGCTCACCGAATGCGCCACCACTACCACGTCGCGGGTCAATCCGGTGGCCTCGCACACCTCCAGCAGGTCCTGCGCATAGCCGCGCAAATGGCAATAGCGCTGCACCGAAAACGCCGACGGATCGGAGCGGCCCGAGCCGACGTAGTCGAACAACACCTGCCGGTGCCGGCCGGCGAACGCTGGCGTGATATCGGCCCACATGTCTTGATGGCAGCCAAAGCCGTGGGCGTAGAGCACAGGGGTGCCTGGGCCCGCATGGTCGGTGACGTGATTGCGCCGCAGGATGTTCGTCATGGGTTTGAGCTCCCCCTCGAAGGACAGGCCAGCGTCAAACTGGTCGCGTTTCCCACGCCACTATCTTATGGGAAGAACGGAGGTCGTCATGAAAAAACGGCTGGCATGGTCCTGCCTCGCGCTCGCTCTCGCATCGAGCGCTCCGGCGACGGCGGCCCCCAAGACCGTCACGCTTGCCGTGCCGGGCATGAACTGCGCCGCCTGTCCCATCACGGTCAAGAAGGCCCTGGGCAAGGTGCCGGGCGTGGCGAAGACGGACGTGAACCTCGACAAGCGCGAGGCGACGGTGACCTTCGACGACGCGAGGACCGACGTCCAGGCGCTGTTGCGCACCGCCCAGGACGCGGGCTATTCCTCGACGGTAGTCGGGAGCGCGAAATGAACGCCGTCGTCCTCGAATCGACGCTGCACTGCCCGGCGTGCGGGCACGCGAAGACCGAGGTCATGCCCACCGAGGCCTGCCAGTGGTTCTATGAGTGCGAGGCCTGCCACACCGTGCTCAAGCCCAAGCACGGCGATTGCTGCGTCTATTGCTCCTATGGCACCGTGCCTTGCCCGCCCATTCAAGAACGCGGCAAGGCGGACTGTTGCGCCGGCTGAACGTCAGCTTTCGAGAGGCGAGAACCCCAGGACTTTGCGCTGCTCGGCCCAGTCGCGCGGCAGCAAATCGTGCCGGCCACGCAGGGTCTGCAGGTTCAGATGGCGGGGCTGGCGCCCGTCCAGGATGGCCTCGACGATGTCGGGGGCCAGCAGGGTCAGACGCAGCACCTCGGCCACCCACCCGGGCTCCAACTTCAGCGCGCGGGCCAGGTCGGTCGTCGTGGGATAGCGCCCCTCCTCGAGCAGCCGCTTCCAGTAGAAGGCCTTGCCGAGCGTCTTGATCATCGGCGCATCCAGGCCGCCCGCGGTCGCGGCGGCGGACTCGGGCGTCGGCGGGATCAGGAGCTTGCGGTTCTGCCGGCGCTTGATCGTCAGGGGCACCAGGGTCACCCGCTGGCTGCCGCTGACGTAGCTGCGCGCGTCGGGGCCGACCTCGACGCGGATCGCGCGGCGGCGGGGTTTCGGCACGGGATCGGAAGGTACCTGGGTCATGCCAAGACCTCCTCGGCGCTCGCGCGGCACTCCTCGACCAAGGGATGTGCGCCGATCTCGGGCTCCAATCCCAGCCAGCCGTCCTCGCGCCAGAGGATGTCGAGTCCGTGATCATGCAGCTGCACCCGCTCGATCAGCAGGCGCGCGATGCGTTGCTGCTCGGCCGGGAACAACTGCGCCCACACGTCGCCGATGCGTCGCATCGCCACCACCACCTGCGCTTCGTCGAGGGCGGCACCCGCCGGGTGGCGCTGGCACGCCCGCCAGGTGCCGATCAGCACCTCCGGCGCCGAGAGCGCCGTGTGGCCGGGCGAGTAGAGGACTTTCACCTCCAAGTGACACTGCCCGACGATTTGTGCGCCGAGGAAACCGGGATGACCGACGGCACGGGGGCGCCGGGAGCGCCGCTGCGGGTGCTGGCCGCCGACGACGTGGAACAAAACCGCGAGCTGCTGGCGCGCCTGCTCGAACGCGAGGGGCACCGCGCCACCGTGGTGGCCAACGGCGCGGCGCTGCTGGCGCACTACGAGGCCGATCCCGCCGCCTGGGATGTCGTGCTGCTGGATCTGCACATGCCCGGGCTGGACGGTGTGGCCACCTGCGAGCGCCTGCGCGCGTGGGAGCGCGCGCAAGGGTGGCCGCCGGTGCCGGTGCTGGCGCTGAGCGCCAGCGTGTTGGCGAGCGACCGTGCCGCCGCCCTGCACGCCGGCATGGACGGCTTCGTGGACAAACCCATCGACCCGCAGGCCCTGCGCCGTGCGCTGGCCGAGGCCGGCCGGCGCCGGCACGGGCCCGATGGACCCGCAGCCGCGCCGCCACCCGATCCGTCCGCTGGCGGCGGGGCGACCGAACCGCCACCGGAGACGCCCCGAGCGCCGGATGGCGGCGCACCCGCCGCGCCTGCGCCGCCCGTGGCCGACCCCGCGAACGGCCGCGCGCTGTGGGGCGGGGAATGGGTGGCGCAGGTGCAACGCTGGTACGCGCAGCAGGCCCCCGCCTGGGCCGACGTCGAGCGCTGGGACCGTGCCGCATGGCACCGCATCGCGGGTGCGGCGGCCAACCTGGCGCTGCCCGCGCTGGCGCTGGCCGCGCGCGAACAGGAGCGCACCCTTGCGCAAGGCCAGCCGGCCGACCCCGCGGCGGCGCGGCAGGCCTGGCAGGCGTTGACCGACTGGCTGGCGCAGCAAGCGCCGCCGCCTGCACCGGCACCCGCCATGCCGCCGGCCGACGCGCTGTCCCCACCCGGGCCCGCCGCCGCAGCGCTGCTGCGACAGATCGAGGCCGCCTGCCGCCGCGGCGAACTCGACGAGGCGGCGCTGGCCGCGCTGGCCGTCACCCACCCCGCGCACGCGGCCGCGCTGCGCGAGGCGCTGGACGCCTTCGACTTCGACACCGCACTGGCGCGGCTGGCGCAGTGGCGGCCCGCCGCCCCCCACCCCGAGGAGACCCCGACCGATGCCTGATGCCACCGCCCATTCCCCCGACTTCGGCGCCTGGGCCGAGCTGGACGCCCCGCCGCGCCTGCTGCTGGTCGACGACGAGCCGGCCAACCTGCAGCTGCTGCGCCAGGTGCTGGAGGGGGAGTACCGCCTGTCGTTTGCGCGCAGCGGCACCGAGGCGCTGCGCCGCGTGCGCGAAGCCCCGCCGCAGCTGATCGTGCTGGACGTCATGATGCCCGGCATGAGCGGCCACGACGTGCTGCGCTTGCTCAAGGCCGACCCGGCCACGGCCGACATCCCGGTGCTGTTCTGCACCGCGCTGGACGCCGACGAGGACGAGGCCGCAGGCCTCGCACTGGGCGCCGTGGACTACGTCACCAAGCCGATCTCGCCGCCGGTGCTGCGCGCGCGCATTCGCAACCACTTGGCGCTGGTGCAGCGCGACGAGGTCGAGCGCACGCGGCTGGAGGTGATCCGCCGCCTGGGGCGCGCAGCCGAGTTCAAGGACAACGAAACCGGCCGCCACGTCATCCGCATGAGCCACACCAGCCGCCTGATCGCGCAAGAGCTGGGCGCGCCGCGCCGCTACGCCGACCTGCTGCTGGCCGCCGCGCCGATGCACGATATCGGCAAGATCGGCGTGCCCGACGCCATCCTGCTCAAGCCCGGCAAGCTCGACGAGGCCGAATGGGCCGTGATGCGCCAGCACCCGCAGATGGGCGCCGACATCATCGGCGAGGACGCGAGCCCGCTGCTGCGCATGGCGCGCACGATCGCGCTGCAGCACCACGAAAAATGGGACGGCAGCGGCTACCCGCACGGCCTCAAGGGCGAGGCCATCAGCCCCGAGGCGCGCATCGTCGCGGTGGCCGACGTGTTCGACGCGCTGATCAGCGCGCGCCCGTACAAGCCCGCCTGGCCGCGCGAGCGCGCGCTGGCGCTGCTGCAGGAGCAATCCGGCCGCCACTTCTGGCCCGACGCCGTGCAGGCGCTGCTGCGCCGGCTGGACGACATCTGGGCCGTGCACCTGGCCTGGCGCGACGAGGATGTGGCGTGACCTTCTGCTAAAGTCGGTTGCTTGATCCATCCAACCCACAAGAATGGAGGAGACATGTCCCAAGCTGCGTTGGCGATTTCCACGGCCACAGCACCCACCCAGGCCCCATCGGGGGGCCAGGGGTGGCGCCACAACCTGACCGTGGGGTGTGTGACCGCCATCGTCGCTTCGGCCATGCCGCTGATCGGTGATGCGGTCGGCTGGGCGTCCGGCAGCGCCATCCCCGCCTGGCGCTGGGGGCTGGACGGGCTGGCCGTGGCCGGTGCCGTCGCCGGTGTGGCGTGGACCATGCGCACCATGAAGCAGCGCGTGCGCGCCATTCGGCGTGACATGCTGACGCTCAGCATGGGCGACCTACGACAGCCCATCGTGTCCGACGCCGACGACACCCTCGGCAGTCTGCAGCGGGAGCTGGCCATGCTGCAGGCGGCCCTGACCGACATCATCCGTGCCGTGCGCCACGCCAGCAACGAGGTGGTGCACTCGGCCATCGAAGTGACCCACGGGGCGCGCGACGTCGCCGCGCGGGCCGAATCGTCCGCCGCGGCGCTGGAGGAATCCTCCGCCGCGCTGGAGCAAACCTCGTCCACCTCGGCGCACACCGCCGACCTGGTGGCGCAGGCGGCCGATCTGGCACAGACCAACGCCGGCTCCGCCGCCCGCGGCGGCGAGATCGTCGAGCGCGTGGTGCAGACCATGCGCCGGCTGGAGGAGTCCTCCGCGCGCATCCGCGACATCACGGGCGTCATCGACGGCATCGCCTTCCAGACCAACATCCTGGCGCTCAACGCCGCGGTGGAAGCCGCGCGCGCCGGCGAAGCGGGCCGGGGCTTTGCAGTCGTGGCGGGCGAGGTGCGGCAGTTGGCCCAGCGCTCCAGCCAAGCCGCGCGCGAGATCAAGGACCTGATCGAGCGCACCGTGCAGGACGTGGCCGCCGGCGTGGACGTGGTGCAGGGCGTGGGCGGCGTGATGCAGGACATCGTCGCCTCGGCACAACGCACGCGCGAGCTGATGGACGAAGTGGCCAATGCCGCGCGCGAGCAGCAGTTGGGCGTCAAGCAGATCGGCGAAGCCGTGCAGGAGCTGGACCGCAACACCCAGCAAAACGCCGCCCTGGCCGAAGAGACCGCAACCGCCTCGGCCGCGCAGCGCGATGCCGCGTTGCGCATGGCGGCGCTGGTGGACGAGTTCCGGCTGGCAGGCGGCCGCAGCCAGTACGCCAGCGCCGTGCAGGGCCTGGACGTGGACGGCATCATCGACGCGCACCGGCAGTGGAAGGTCAAGCTGCGCGACGCGATCGAAAACCAAGCCACCGTGGACACCGACACGCTGCGCCGCGACGACTGCTGCGCGCTGGGCAAGTGGATTTACGGCGAAGGTCGCCAGCGTTTTGGCTCGCAACCGCGCTTTGCCGAATTGATCGAGCGCCACAAGCACTTCCACCAGGTCGCCGCGGGCGTGGGCGAGCTGGTCAACCGCCGCGAGTGGCGACAGGCCGAGGAGGCCATCGCCCCCGGCACCCCCTTCAGCCAGGCCACCCGAGGGGTGGTGCAGGTGTTGTCGGCGGTCAAGCGCATCGGCTTCGACTGAATCCCGTTGTATAAACAGGGCAACGTGAAACGCGCGATCGCTTTCCTCTTGCCCGCCGTGTGGAGTGCTTCGGCCCTGACGCAGCCGGTGGCTTGCCACGTGGCCTATGCCGGGGCCACGCGCGTCTTCGTTATCGAACCCACGGCACACGACGGCCCGGCCCGACCCCTGCTGGAAGGGGCCACGGTGGTGGTGGAGGTGGCCAACCGTCTGCCCCCCGCCCCCGGGGCGGGCGTGACGGTGCGCACGCTGGCGCTGCGGGACGGCCGCCCGTATCTGCTGCACCAGGCCAGTTACCTGCCCGGCTCACCCGCCAACGGCCCGCACGGGTTTACCGGGCTGCAAGTGGTGCGCGAACCGTCCCGCGGCAACGAGTTGGCTTACTGGTGCGAAACTGCCCCCAACCGGCCATGACGCGCCCGTGACCGGGCGGTGGCGCGCTGGCGCCGCACCACCGCACAGCCGTCAGGGCAGCAGCACGGTCGAGCCCGTGGTTTGCCGCGCCTCCAGCGCCCGGTGAGCGTCCTGCACCTGTGCCAGCGCAAACCGCTGCTCGACGTGGATTTTGACCTGTCCCGACGTCACGACACCAAACAGGTCGTCGGCCATGGCCTGCGTGCGCTCGCGGCTGGTGATGTGCGAGAACAAGGTCTGCCGCGTCACGTACAACGAGCCCTTGGGCCCCAGGATGCCGGGCGCAAACGGCGGCACCGGGCCGCTGGCGTTGCCAAACGACACCATCAGCCCAAACGGCGCCAGACAGTCCAGCGAGCCGTCCCAGGTGTCCTTGCCCACCGAGTCGTACACGACCTTCACCCCTTTACCGCCCGTGATCGCCTTGACGCGCTCGACAAAGTTCTGCGTGCGGTAATTGATGCAGTGCTCGGCCCCGTTGGCGATGGCCAGCGCGCACTTGTCGTCGGTACCGGCGGTGCCAATCAGGCGCAAGCCCAGCGCGCGCGCCCATTGGCAGGCGATCAGGCCCACGCCCCCCGCGGCCGCATGAAACAGCACAAAGTCCCCGGGCTGCAGCCCCTCCACCGGCCGGCTGTGCTTGAGCAGGTATTGCGCCGTCAGCCCCTTGAGCATCATGGCCGCGCCCTCCTCGAACGAGATGGCGTCCGGCAGGCGGCACACATTCATGGCCGGCATGACGCGCACATCGCAGTAGCTGCCCGGCGGCTGGGACGCATACGCCACGCGGTCGCCCACGGCCAGGTGCGTCACACCCTGGCCCACCGCCTCCACCACGCCCGCGCCCTCCATGCCCAGACGCGCGGGCAGCGGCATCGGGTACAGGCCCGTGCGGTGGTAGACGTCGATGAAGTTCAAGCCGATGGCGTGGTGGCGGATGCGCACCTCGCCCGGCCCCGGATCGCCCACCTCCACCTCGACGAGGCGCAGCACCTCGGGGCCGCCGGGGGCGTCGATCTGCACGGCACGGCTGTTCATCATGGGGGGTCTCCTGCGGGTCAGTGGCCAAACAAACCCCCAATGGTGCCACGACTGGGACCGGGCCCTTCGGTGGGGCCATCGGCAGCCCCGCGACGGCTCGGGTACAGTCGCCCCATGCCCCGCGACACGACTGCGCCCCTGACCCCCTCCACCATCGCGCTGCTCACCATTCCGCCCCTGCTGTGGGCGGGCAACGCCGTGGTCGGCCGCATGGCGGCGGCCTGGATTCCGCCCATCACCTTCAACCTGTTGCGCTGGCTGATCGCCTTTGCCCTGCTCGTGCCGCTGGCGCACTGGGTGCTGCGCCCGAGCAGCCCGATGTGGCGGCAGTGGCGGCGCTTTGCCGTGCTGGGGCTGTTCGCGGTGGCGGGCTACAACATGCTGCAGTACCTGGCACTGCACACGTCCACGCCGCTGAACGTCACGCTGGTCGCGTCGAGCATGCCGGTCTGGATGATGCTGGTGGGCCGGCTGTTCTTCGGCGCACCCGTGCAGCGGCAGCAGTTGGCGGGGGCGGCACTGTCCCTGACCGGGGTGCTGGTGGTGTTGTCGCAGGGCCAGTGGGCCAACCTGCTGAAACTGCACTTCGTGCCGGGCGACGCCTGGATGCTGGCCGCCGCCTTCACCTGGGCCTGCTACAGCTGGCTGCTCACCCGGCGCGACGAATCGCCCGAGATCCGGCGCGACTGGGCGGCGTTTTTGCTGGCGCAAACCGCCTTCGGCCTGATCAGCGCCGCCGCGCTGGCGGGCGGGGAATGGATCTGGCTCACCACCGCCGCGCCTGCGGACATGCCCACCCGCATCCACTGGAGCTGGGCCCTGGCGGCGGTGCTGCTCTTCGTCGCCGTGGGGCCGTCGGTCATCGCCTACCGGTGCTGGGGGGCGGGCGTGCAGCGCGCCGGCCCGACGGTGGCCGGCTTCTTCACCAACCTCACGCCGCTGTTCGCCGCCGTGATGTCGTCCCTGCTGCTGGGCGAAACCCCGCGGGCCTACCACGCCCTGGCCTTCGGGCTGATCGTCGCCGGCATCGCGGTGTCGTCGCGGCGGGGGTGAGGGCGGCCCCGTTTCTCGTGGGAGCGGTGCGGCTCGGCTGCCTACCGTGGTGGAAGGGCCTCCCCCCGTCGCAGTGCTCCCGCCCGCCGGACCGCGATCCTCATCGGCCCTGCTCGAATGGTATCGCTGGGGGGGTGGCACGATGGCTAACGCGAAAGTGAGGGGCGATGGGCCGGCATCGCCGGCACGGCGTCCCAGCGGCTGAATCGCCCCGGGTCTAGTAGACACCTCTGAGCCTCAAACCTGAGGCCTAATAGGAGGTGCCATGAGTCAGAAGAGATATCCGGAAGAATTCAAGATCGAAGCGGTCAGACAGATCGTGGAGCGCGGTCACCCGGTGGCCGAGGTGTCCGCCCGGCTGGGCGTGAGCCAGCACAGTCTGTACAAGTGGATCAAGGAGCGGCAAACGCCCCCTGGCCAGCGCCAGGAGCAGCTATCCCGGTCGGAGGAACTGCGCCGCCTGAAGGCCGAGCTCAAGCGCGTGACCGAGGAGCGCGACATCCTAAAAAAGGCCGCCGCGTACTTTGCCAAGCAGTCCGGGTGAGGTACGCGTTCATCAAGGCGCACGAGGTCCAGCACAGCGTTCGACGCATGTGCTTGTGTCTGCAGGTGCACCCCAGCGGCTACTACGCCTGGAAGCAGCAGCCCGAAAGCGACAAAGCCCGCGACGACCAGCGCCTGCTGGGTCTGCTCAAGCAAGCCTGGCTGGAGAGCGGCTGTGTATTGACCCAGTGAATTCCTGCTCAGGTGTTAACGTTGAAGGAAACGACGATGAGCACCCTGATGGAAGACGATATCAAGCGCTGGACAGCCAAGCGTAAAACGGCCCTGGTCCTGGACATCATCCAGGGCAAGACCACGATCTCGGAGGCCAGTCGGACCTTCGATCTCAACCCCTCCGAGGTTGAGCAATGGGTCGATGAAGGCAAGCGCGGTATGGAGAACGCACTGCGTACCAAGCCCCTGGAAGTCAAGGAGCAGTACGAGAAGCAACTGCGCGAGTTGCAGGAGGCCTACGGCGAAGCCATGCTGGAGTTGCGTGCCCGAAAAAAGCTGGCGTCCCTGCTGGGCAACGAGGACGAGAAATGATCCTTAGCCTTCAGCAGGGATTGGCGCAAGACGGGTTCAAGGTCAGCCTTGTCAAGCTGTGCCAGTGGTTCGACATACCCCGGCGCACGGTGTACTACCGCAGCACCAAGGCTGTGCCCAAGGTTCAGGAGCACCTCGTCAAGCCCATCAAGGCGATGATCGAAGAGAACCCGTCGTTCGGCTACCGGACGGTGGCGCATCTGCTTGGGTTCAACAAGAACACCGTGCAGCGCATCTTCCAGCTCAAGGGCTGGCAGGTTCGCAAGCGGTCGGTGGGATTCAGGCCTCGTATCCAGGCGCTGCCGTCGGTGGCCAAGGCTCCCAACGAGCGTTGGGCGACGGACCTGTGCCGCGTGTGGACGGGGCGTGATGGGTGGGCTTCTCTGGCTCTGGTGATCGACTGCTACAGCCGCGAATTGCTGGGTTGGCACCTCAGCCGCAGCGGCCGCTCCAAGACCGCCGAGGCGGCGCTGGAGCAGGCGCTGATCGCCCGCTACGGCTGCCTGGGCAAGGTCAAGCACCCGTTCTTGTTGAGGTCGGACAACGGATTGGTGTTCACCAGCCGCAGCTACACGGCGCTGGTCAAGAGCTATGGTCTGCAGCAGGAATTCATCACCCCGTACAGCCCGGAGCAAAACGGCATGGTCGAACGCGTGATCAGAACGCTCAAAGACCAATGCGTGCACCGCCACCGGTTCGAGACCCTCCAACACGCCAGCCGCGTGATCGCAGACTGGATCGGCTTCTACAACCACCGGCGCCCTCACCAGGCGCTCGCCATGAAGACCCCGGCTGAGGCTTATGCTTTAGCAGCCTGACCTGTGCAGAAACCGCTGGGTCAATACAACCTAACGAACGAGTTAACTGGCGCCGGAGCCCGAAGGGCGCAGGGCACCAACAGCGGCCAATAAAATGCCGAAGGCATGGCCGCTGTTGGCGTCCACGTTGAACTTACAGTTAGGCTGTGGCGCGGAGTGGAAGGTCTTCATAGTATTTCGACCTGTAGCTTTGAGTGTTGCGCTTCACGTGTCAACCCGCGAGCGTGGTGGAAGACGAACATAACCTGCTTCGATTGGTGCGACTACGGAAATGAAACGCAATGGTTCTTTGCTCGTGCAAGTGACGCCATGCACTTGGCCTCGTTTGGCTACGACAACATCGCCTGATGTGACCACAACGGTGTTGCCTTGTTCGTCGATTTGATAATCGCCGTGACCGGACAGAATTATCCAGGTATCTTGGCCTTCTGGATGCGTATGCGCAGCTATCGTTTGTCCCGGCTCAACGTGCCAAGCGACGATCACTGAATGTTCAGACTCTTGGACAACGGAGCGGATCGGCTCACCGTCGCTGACTTGCATGTGGTCACTTGATTTGAATACGCGCTGACTGCTCATGGCTGCTCCGAGAGTTATGGTGCAAAGCACGCAAGAACTACGCCGCGCACAAAGCACCTAACGCCTGAATTAAGCCGCGCCGCGAAGCGGCGTCGGCTTGAATGAATTGTTAGCCGTACCTACGCCTTTACAGGGTAACGGCTAGAGATAGCGATGCGGTTCCAAGTATTGATGACAACTGCCAGCCACTCAATGGCTGACAGCTCTTCTTTTGAGAGATTTGCTGCGGCTTGCTCGTAGATCGAGTCCGGCACTTGTCCATCAGAGACCAATGTAATTGCCTCGACAAGTTCCAATGCGGCGCGCTCTTTTGAGGTGAAGTATTCCGTCTCTTTCCACGCAGCTAAAACGGCCACACGATCGCCAGATTCCCCGCTGGAAAGGGCGTCACGCGCATGCAGCCTGACACAGAAAGCACATTGATTGATCTGGGATGCGCGCAGGCGCAAGAGATGCGAGAAGCCTTCCGCAATGCCTGCGGTGGTCAGGGCTTCGGAGGCAAGTCGGTCAAGCTCAATGACGGCTTGATACAGCGTAGGTGCTGACTTGCCAAGGTTTACTCTTTCGGACATGCGAAATCCTTTGTTGTACGGCTAACACCTGAGTTAAGCCGCGCCGCGAAGCGGCGTCGGCTTGAATGAATTGTTAGATGCCAGCCCGATCAATGTGCGCTGACCTTGGATAGCAGATTTAGAACGGCGACGCCACTAACGATAAGTCCCATGCCAACGAACGCCCACAAGTCTAGTTTCTGGCCATGGAAGATCCAAGCGATAGCTGCCACAAGTACGATGCCGAGGCCAGCCCAAACAGCATAAGCAATGCCGACCGGGATGGACTTGAGTGCGAGAGAGAGGAAATAGAACGCAAGCCCGTAGCCAGCCACAACTACAACAGAAGGAACTAACTTGGTGAATCCATGGCTGGACTTCAGTGCGGAAGTTGCGACGACCTCACCAAATATTGCAATAGCCAGAAAGAGCCAGTTCTTCACGTGCAATCTCCTCTACGGTATGAAGCAGAAATAGTGGTGGCTATGAGTTGCCAAAAACAGTCTTGCGGCTGTCGATTTTCTGTGAGCATACGCAACGCCAAATCTGGCATCTAACGCCGGAGTTAAGCCGCCGCGCGTAGCGCGGTCGGCTTGAACGAATTGTTAGACATCATTTACCAACTGACTTGATGATCTCGCCTTTCACAAAGCGAATAAATTCTTCCAAGTGATCTGCGCGTGAGGCCAAGTGATCTTCTTTTTGTCCCAGATAAGCTTGCTTAGCTTCAAGTAAGACGGGCTGATACTGGGCAGGTAGGCGTTTTATTGCCCAGTCGGCAGCGACATCCTTCGGCGCGATTTTGCCGGTTATTGCGCTGTACCAAATGCGGGACAACGTAAGCACTACATTTCGCTCATCGCCGGCCCAGTCGGGCTGCGAGTTCCATAGCTTCAAGGTTTCCCTCAGCGCCTCGAATAGATCCTGTTCAGGAACCGGGTCAAAGAATTCCTCCGCTGCCGGACCTACCAAGGCAACGCTATGTTCTCTTGCTTTTGTAAGCAGGATAGCTAGATCAATGTCGATCATGGCTGGCTCGAAGATACCCGCAAGAATGTCATTGCGCTGCCATTCTCCAAATTGCAGCTCGCGCTTAGCCGGATAACGCCACGGGATGATGTCGTCATGCACGACAAGGGTGACTTCTATAGCGCGGAGCGTCTCGCTCTCGCCAGGGAAAGCCGAAGCCTCCATAAGATCATTGAGCAATGCTCGCCGCGTCGTTTCATCAAGCTTTACGGCCACAGTAACCAACAAATCAATATCGCTGTATGGCTTCAGGCCGCCATCCACTGCGGAGCCGTACAAATGCACGGCCAGCAACGTTGATTCCAGATGGCGCTCAATGACGCTTAGCACCTCTGATAGTTGGTTCGAAATTTCGATGGTCACCGCTTCCCTCATGATGTCTAACGCAAAGCTAAGGGGCGGCTACAAGCGGCGCGCAAAATGCGAAGCATGCGCCGATTGGAGACGTCCAGTGGCGCAGCCACGGCCTTGAGCGCCTTGTTAGCCACCAATGATGATACCTTCACTTGCCATGATTTTCGTTGGAATGGATTTTCTTGACGGCAACTTACTCTCATTGTCTATGTCCATGTTAAATGCAAAAAAGTAAACCTCAGTTCCTTTTTCTACCCAACCAACCCACCAAGCGACACCAGGATTTGATTCTGTGCCCACACCGGAATACCCGGTTTTTGAATGCACTATATATTCTGGAGTTGCTTCTGTAACTATTGCCTCTTTTACTATAAGTTGGTTTGCTTTAGATGCTGGCAAATTATTTAGGTAAAGCGACTCTAAAAATTTAACTTGATTGACTGCTGAGATTCTAAGCTGACCTTCTAGCCAAAATTTGTCAATGCCTCCGCCTATATTGGCGTTGCCATATGAAAAAAGGTTAAGGTATTTTTGCATTCTTTTTTTGCCAATGTCTCTTGCAATTTGTTGAAATACCGGAACAGCAGAAACTTGTATAGCGCCCCTTAGCGTTAAGTCTTTTTCCCATTGCTTCATGGCTCTGGGCTTGCCGTCCCATTTGAAAACCTGCCGCGCATCTTTTATGGCGCCGGTTTCAAGGCCTATGAGAGCATTGGGAATTTTGAATGTTGATGCTGGAATATAGGCCGTAGATGCACGTGTTGCATTATTTGTTGTACAGGAATTACTACTGCTTTTACAAAGTACAAAAACACCATGCACTGATTCACTGGAAAATTCTTTATTCCAAGCTAAATTTTCAGAAATAGACTCTGAAAGTGCAGTGCCTGCAAAAAATACTAGAACTAAATATGCGGCTATGGTTTTCATGGTACCTTGGTGGCTAACGTTCGAGCTAACCGGCGGGCGAAATGCGCAGCATTTCGCCCGTCCGAGTTGAGCGCCATGTTGGGCCTCACGTGGCTTTGCTGAGCAGGTGGCTGGAACCGCCGAAGTAATGCGATTTCAATTCAGAACGAAGCACTTTGGCGTGGACGTGCGGTCGTACCTGATTGCGTGACCTCTCTTCAATAACTCAGCCAGAATTGCCTCATAGCACCTACCGACTGATGGTGCATAGCCACCTACGGCGTCAGCAACCTCCTTGGCCGAGATTCGCCGACCCCGGCTCGAATTGCAGCCGAGTTGCTTGTGCAAGAAGTCGATAGCGCGATTGGTTAGTTCGACGTCATTCATCGGAGCTCAATAGCCTTTGCGCTTCATGCATGCATCCAGTGCATTTTCAGCCGCACGATAGGCCTCGGTGTCTGATTGTCCAGGTTGATGAACGGCTCTCTCAACTTCGCCTCTGCAGGCTTGAACATCGGCGCTGGAGTCGCGGGATGACGAGGATTGCTTGCCGCAGGCTGCGAGAGTGGCGGCGACGGCAACGGCGAGAGCGACTGAACGAAGTACGTAAATGGACATTGAGAGTCTCCTTGAGTGAAGTTGCGATGTGGACGATGCGGGTCTATAGGCGCTGGTGGTGGCTGTGATGCCCAACGCCTGAATTAAGCCGCGCCGCGAAGCGGCGTCGGCTTGAATGAATTGTTAGCCGTACCTACGCCTTTACAGGGTAACGGCTAGAGATAGCGATGCGGTTCCAAGTATTGATGACAACTGCCAGCCACTCAATGGCTGACAGCTCTTCTTTTGAGAGATTTGCTGCGGCTTGCTCGTAGATCGAGTCCGGCACTTGTCCATCAGAGACCAATGTAATTGCCTCGACAAGTTCCAATGCGGCGCGCTCTTTTGAGGTGAAGTATTCCGTCTCTTTCCACGCAGCTAAAACGGCCACACGATCGCCAGATTCCCCGCTGGAAAGGGCGTCACGCGCATGCAGCCTGACACAGAAAGCACATTGATTGATCTGGGATGCGCGCAGGCGCAAGAGATGCGAGAAGCCTTCCGCAATGCCTGCGGTGGTCAGGGCTTCGGAGGCAAGTCGGTCAAGCTCAATGACGGCTTGATACAGCGTAGGTGCTGACTTGCCAAGGTTTACTCTTTCGGACATGCGAAATCCTTTGTTGTACGGCTAACACCTGAGTTAAGCCGCGCCGCGAAGCGGCGTCGGCTTGAATGAATTGTTAGATGCCAGCCCGATCAATGTGCGCTGACCTTGGATAGCAGATTTAGAACGGCGACGCCACTAACGATAAGTCCCATGCCAACGAACGCCCACAAGTCTAGTTTCTGGCCATGGAAGATCCAAGCGATAGCTGCCACAAGTACGATGCCGAGGCCAGCCCAAACAGCATAAGCAATGCCGACCGGGATGGACTTGAGTGCGAGAGAGAGGAAATAGAACGCAAGCCCGTAGCCAGCCACAACTACAACAGAAGGAACTAACTTGGTGAATCCATGGCTGGACTTCAGTGCGGAAGTTGCGACGACCTCACCAAATATTGCAATAGCCAGAAAGAGCCAGTTCTTCACGTGCAATCTCCTCTACGGTATGAAGCAGAAATAGTGGTGGCTATGAGTTGCCAAAAACAGTCTTGCGGCTGTCGATTTTCTGTGAGCATACGCAACGCCAAATCTGGCATCTAACAGTTGATTGAACAGAATCTTGTATATCAGTGCTACACCGATTCTTGTTAGCACCGCTCTCGACGGTGCGACCTACTGGTTTCTGGACAACTATTATGTTACGCTTTCTGCGCTAGACAATCAAGGAGGAACACGTGGGCCAAGTGTCTCGCGAAGAGCGCCAGCGCCGATTCTGGGACAGCTTCATACAACTGCTGCATGAACAAGGGGTTAAGCCCCCGGCAGACCGATGGCATGTGGTGCGTGCGGAGGGGTTCATCCGCGCTTTTCCAGGGCGGAAGCTGGCGGAACTGACGGCGGATGACGTGACGGCGTACCTGGAAAAATTGGGACGGGAAGGCGCGCTGGAGGGTTGGCAGTTCCGCCAGGTGGTGGTTGCTATACAGATTCTGTTTAGCATGGTCAGGCCGACTTGGCTGGAGATTTTTGACTGGGCCTATTGGTTGGCTTCCGCCACCGCGCTCGAACCCACTCATCCCAGCGTCGCGCGCCAGCCGGCGGTCTCCATCCCGCCCGCGGCGGCTGAGGCATCCTTGCTGGAGCGCATGGGGGAAGGCGGGTGTGCGCGGGTGGTGCATCTGCATCGTGAAGACTTCTTGTTGTTGTCGCGGACGATCCGCACCCGGGGCCTGTCGATACGCACCGAGAAAGCCTATCTGCATTGGTTGTGTCGGCTGGTGGCGTTTCATGGCATGCGCGCGCCGGCCAGGCTGGGCGCGGCGGAGGTGGTGAGCTTTCTGCAGCATCTGGCCGTGGTGCGCAACGTATCGGCCAGCACCCAGAATCAGGCTTTGAATGCCCTGGTGTTTTTTTATGACAAGGCTTTGGAACAGCCCCTGGGTGACTTGGGACCCATGGTGCGGGCCAAGCGGCCCAAGCGTTTACCGGTGGTGCTGTCGGTCGCCGAGGTCAAGCGGCTGCTGGCAGCGATGGACGGGGTGCATGGGCTGATTGCCGCACTGCTCTATGGCACGGGCATGCGCTTGCTGGAATGCCTGCGTCTGCGCGTGCAGGATGTCGCGTTCGAGCGCAACCTGATCGTGGTGCGTCGGGGCAAGGGGGATAAGGACCGGGTGGTGCCGCTACCGGCCACAGTGGTGCCGGCGCTGAAGGCGCATTTGGAAAGCGTGCGGCAGTTGCATGAGGCGGACTTGGCCGAGGGGCTTGGCGAGGTGATGCTGCCGGATGCGCTGGCGCACAAGTACCCGGCGGCGGGGCGCGAGTGGGGCTGGCAGTTCGTATTTCCCAGCGGGCGACTGTCGGTGGACCCACGCTCGGGCGTGACACGCCGGCATCACCTGCATGAGGACAGCGTGCAGAAGGCCCTGCGTGCGGCGGTGGCGCAGGCGGGTATCGGCCGTCAGGCCAGTTGCCACAGCCTGCGCCACAGTTTCGCCACCCATTTGCTCGAACGTGGCCACGACATACGCACCGTGCAAGAGCTGCTGGGTCATGCGGATGTGTCGACCACCATGATCTACACCCATGTGCTGAACCGCGCGGGGGTGGGGGCGTTGAGTCCGCTCGATGGGTTGATGGGGTGAGCGCCAGCTAGACGGGTCCCGACGACGGTCACTCAGAACGTCCCCGGATACGCCCCCCCGTCGGCCAGGACATTCTGGCCCGTGAGGTAGCCCGCATGCACACTGCACAAAAAGGCGCAGATGGCGCCAAACTCCTCCGGCGTGCCAAAGCGGCCGGCGGGGATAGCCTCGCGCTGCTGATGCTCGATGACCTCCAGCGGCTGCCCGGCCTTGTCGGCCGCGGCCTGCAGCGTGGCGCGCAGGCGGTCGGTGGCGAACTTGCCCGGCAGCAGGTTGTTGAGGGTGACGCCCCGCGCCGCCAGACCGCTGCGCGCCAGCCCGGCGACGAAGCCGGTGAGGCCGCTGCGCGCGCCGTTGCTCAGGCCCAGGATGTCGATGGGGGCCTTGACCGCGCTGGAGGTGATGTTGACGATGCGCCCGAAGCCGCGCGCCGCCATGCCGTCCACGGTCGCCTTGATGAGTTCGATGGGCGTGAGCATGTTGCCGTCCAGCGCGCGCAGCCAGGTGTCGCGGCCCCATTGGCGGAAATCGCCCGGAGGCGGCCCGCCGGCGTTGGTGACCAGGATGTCGACGTCCCGCCCCGGACCGCCGGGCACCGCGAACAACGCGGCCCGCCCGGCCTCGGTCGTCACGTCGGCCGCGACGGTGAGGATCTGGTTGCGCGCGCCGGCGGGCCGTTCGGCGCGCAGCCGCGCGGCCGCCGTCTCCAGCGCCTCGGCGCCGCGTGCGGCCATCACCACGTTGACCCCTTCCAGCGCCAGCGCCCGCGCGCAACCCCAGCCCAGCCCCTTGCTGGCGCCGCACACGATCGCCCAGCGGCCTGCGATGCCCAGATCCATCGTTTGCTCCTGATAAACCCCGGCCAGCCCGTCAACGGTCCGGCCGGCTGACCCACAACACCCCGGCCAGCACCAGCGCGGTGCCAGCCACGATCCAGCCGTTGAACGGCTCGCCGAGCACCAGCACGCCCAGCGCGATGGTGGACAGCGGGCCGACCATGCCGGTCTGCGCGGTCAGGCCGGGGCCGATGCGCTCGATGGCCATCATCACCATGACCACGGGCGCCGCGGTGCACAGGACCGCGTTGGCGACCGACAGGGCGATCACCTCCGGCGCCACCGCCGCCGCCGACAGCGGCCGCAGCAGCACGAACTGCAGCAGGCACAGCAGGCAGGCCACCGTGGTGGCCCAGCCGACCAGCCGCAGCGACCCCAGCCGGCGCACGAGCTGGCCGCTGTAGACCAGGTAGACCGCGTAGCTGACGGCACTGGCCAACACCAGCGCGGCGCCGATGGCGGTGCCCCACCCGTCGAAGCGCACCTCGTGCCCGAAGACCAGCAGCACGCCCGCATAGCTCAGCGCCATGGCGCCGGCCTGGCGCCCCGTGATCGGCCGGCGGTACAGCCCCCAGCCCAGCAGCAGCACCAGGGTGGGATTCAGATACAGGATCAGCCGCTCCAGGCTCGCGCTGATGTACTGCAGGCCCCAGAAGTCCAGAAAGCTCGCCGCATAGTAGCCGGTGAAGCCCAGCCAGACGATGCCCAGCCAGTCGGACCGCGTCAGGGGTGCGACCGGCTGGCGCTGGCGGTACGTCGCCCACCACAGCATGGCCAGGAACAGCGGCAGCGCGAACAGCATGCGGTACATGATCAGCGTGACCGCGTCCACCCCGTAGCGGTAGGCCAGCTTGACGATGATCGCCTTGCCGCTGAATGCGATCGAGCCGGCCAGGGCCAGCAGCAGACCGACGCGGCGCGCGGCGGGGGACGCGGACGGCGCGGGTGTCATGGGTCCAGGGGTTGCAGGCTGCGCAGCCAGTGCAGGGCGGGCAGGCGCCAGCGGGTGCGGATGGCATCGGCGCGCGCCGCCAGCACCTCGCGCGACGGCCGCTGTGGCGAGCGCTGGGCCAGCACCACGGTGTTGCCCTCTTTCGTCGGCTTGAAGACCCACAGCGCGTCGCGGCCGAAGGCTTGCGTCAGCGCGGCCAACGAACGCTCGAAGCTGGCGCGCCGGCCAAACAGGTTGACCGTGAGGGCGCCGTCGTCGGTGAGCAGGCGGTGGCAATCGGCATAGAAGTCCGCGCTGTCCAGCACGGGCGCACCGGCGTCGTGGTCGTACAGGTCCACGGCCAGCGCATCCACGGTGCCGGCCCAGGGCGCGTGCCGCACCCACTGCGCCGCGTCGCCCACCACCACGCGCAGGCGCGGGCCGTCCGGCGGCAGGCGGAACCAGGTGCGGCAGGCCACCACCACCTGCGGATTGAGCTCCACGGCCGTGGTGTCCATGCCCAGCCGGCGGTGGCAGAACTTGGTCAGCGCCGCCGCGCCCAGGCCCAATTGCAGGGCGCGGCGCGCGGCGACGCCGTCCGGCTCGACGAAGAGCAGCCAGGCCATCATGCGCTGCACATACTCCAGCGCCAGGTCGTTGGGCCGGTCCAGGCGCATGCTGCCCTGGATCCACGGCGTGCTGCCCAGGTGCAGGTGGCGCAGCGGCCCCTCCTCGGAAAAGGTGACGCTGGGCAACGGCGGCGCGGCGCGGGAATGGGCGGGCGTCATCGTGCGTCGGTGGATTGCGGCGGGGCATGCACGGGAATACCGTGGCGGGCCAGCACCTCGGCCCAGGCCGCGGTTTTGCGCGCCAGGCTCCAACTCGCGTTGGCGGGGCTGGTGGAGGGCAGGCGTTCCACGGGCACGCCCAGCGCGCGGGTGTGGCGGGCGTGGCGCCAGCTCTCGCCACCGTTGTGGGCAATGGCGCGCAGCCCCCACAGGGTGCCCAGAATGGTCCAGAAATGGTTGTGCGGATGGGCATAGTACTGCTGCGCCCGCAGCGACGCCACGCTGGGAAAGCTGCCCAGCACCAGCAGCCGCGTGTGCGGCCCCACCACCGGTGGCAGCCCCTGCAGACGCGGCGCTTGCCGATCGCTCATGCCGCGCCCCCGGCGGCTGCGGCTTCCGCCACGGCCGCGTCCGTATCCGGCGCAGGGCCGAGCAAAGCCCGCAGCCGCGGCAGCGCCGCGCAGGCATTGGCCCAGGTGGCGGCGGCCAGGGCCGCAGGGGCCAGGCCGCGCAGCCGCGCGATCTCGGCCCCGATGCGCGGCAGCTCCGCCGGTGAGTTGCGGCCCTGGGGGCGGCCCGCGGCCCGCTCGGCCGCCGTCACATACAGCCACTGGGGCGGAATGTCCGGGGCGTCCGTCTCCAGCACCAGCGCCTGCAGCGGCAGCGTGGCGGCCAGCTCGCGCAGGCGCCGTGCGGTGTCAAAGGTCACGGCGCCGCCAAACCCCAGGCACAAGCCGCGCGCCACGAAGGCCTGCGCCTGCTGCAGGCTGCCGTTGAAGGCGTGCGCGATGCCCCCGCACACCGGGTGCCCGGCATCGGCCTGGGCGCGCAGCCCCGCCAGCAGCGCATCGGCCGATCGCCGCACGTGCAGGATCACCGGCAGGCCGAAGCGCTGCGCCAGCCGCAGTTGCGCGCGGTAGAAGCGCTGCTGACGTTCCCGCATGGCGTCGGTGCACAGTTCGGGCACGAAGAAGTCCAGCCCGATCTCGCCCACCGCCACCAGCCGCGGGTCGTCACGCGCCTCGGCCAGCGCCCGCTCCAGCCGGACCAGGTCGTCCTCGGTGGCCTGCGGCACGTACAGCGGGTGGATGCCCAGCGCATAGGCGTCGCCCATCTCGTGGGCCAGCGCCCGCACCGTGGCAAAGTCACGCGCCTGCACCGCGGGCAGCACGCAGCACGCCACTCCCGCCGCGCGCGCCCGGGCACGCTCGGCCCGCGCGTCGGGGCCCAATTCGGGCGCATCGAGGTGGCAGTGGGTGTCGATCCACATGGGATCCCGATTATGGTTCAGCACGGTCGCGCCACCGATGCCAGAATGGCTCCATGGACCGTCGACACCTCACCCTCCTCACCGGGGCCTCGCGCGGGCTGGGCCGCGCCATGGCCGAGCAGCTGCTGGGGCCGGACCGGCTGCTGCTGACGATCGAGCGCCGGCCCGACCCGGCGCTCGCCACGCTGGCCGCGCGCAGCGGCGCGCACCTGGAGCAGTGGAGCCAGGACCTGGTCGAGCCGGCCGAGGCCGCCGAGCGGCTGGCCCGCTGGCTCGACACGCTGGCGCCGGCCGCGCTGGCCAGCGCGACGCTCATCAACAACGCCGCCGTGCTGCCGCCCATCGGTCCGCTGCAGTCCAGCCCAGCAGAGGCGCTCTCACGCGCCCTGCGCGTGGGGCTGGAAGCGCCCATGCACCTGACGGCCACCTTTTTGCGCGCCACCGACCGCTGGGTGCAGGCGCAGGACTGGGATGGCCCGCGGCGGGTGCTCAACATCTCCTCGGGTCTGGGGCGCTACGCGATGGCGGGGCAGTCCATCTACTGTGCGGTCAAGGCCGGGCTGGACCACTTCAGCCGCTGCACGGCGCTGGACGAGGCCCGCCGCCCCCGCGGGGCACGCATCGTCTCGCTGGCGCCCGGGGTCATCGACACGGACATGCAGGTGCAGATGCGCGCCGGGGATCCGGCGGGCTTTCCGGACCGGGACCGCTTCGTGCAGTTGCACGCCCAGGGGCAGCTCACACCGGCGCATCAGGCGGCACGCCGGGTGCTCGCTTGGCTGGAACGGCCGGATTTTGGCGATCCGTGCGTGGCCGATGTGCGCGACGCGGGGTAAGACACGCACCAGAAAAGAGATGCTCCAGAATCGAGTGAACCCCAGGGGTGAGCTGTGTGCTGTGCCCAGCCGGGGCACGCTGATGGGCAATCGTGGAATCCTTCACGATGCCAATCAACGCATCGTCAAGCCTTGGGCCCACCACGCCTGGGTCACCTGCTTGCTCGAGTACAAGGGCATCCAGCGACCCCGGCCGTTTTCGACGCCGAACAACTACTCGGAGTTGTTTTTTCTGGACGAGGCAACGGCGTTTTCAGCGGGTCATCGTCCCTGCAACTTCTGTCAACGCGAGCGAGCGCAGGCGTTCAAAACGGCGTGGTTCAAGGCGAACCCCGATGCCTGTAAAGAGGTGTCCTTAAAGGCCCTCGACAGCGTCTTGCATCGAGAGCGGGTCGACAGAAACAAGAACAAGCTCACCTACGACGCCCGCCTTGACTCACTTCCCGTCGGCGCTTTCTTCGTCTGGAAGAATTTGTTTCTGGCAAAGACGAGGCAGGGTTGTCTGGAGTGGAGCTTTGACGGGTACCGACCGGGTCCGACCGTTCCGGCATCCGAAGTCGTGCAGGTGCTCACCCCCCGTTCGGTCGTCAATGCTTTTGCCCAGGGATTCGAACCCCGGTTTCATGCGACGGCATTGAACGCCTCGTGAGCAGCGACACCTCGGTGCGGCAGGTCCGGTGGAAGCGCTCAATATAGGCATTCTCGGTGGGCTGACGGGGAACGCATAATCCACACACACGCCGGCGTCCCTGCCGACGCCCGCCCAGCGGATCGCCCCAACACCCCTTTCCGGAGGTTTCCGATGCCCCTGCTCCCGACTTCCCGCCGCACCTGGCTCAAGACCGGACTGGCCTGCGCCGCCGCCGGCCTGGGCGCCCCGCTTACCGCCCTGGCCGACAACCGAACCGTGAAAATCCTGGTCGGCTTTCCCCCCGGCGGAGGCACGGACGCCATCGCGCGTCTGCTGGCCGAGCCGCTGCGCGAGGCGCTGGGCACCCCGGTGATCGTGGACAACCGGGCCGGCGCGGGCGGG
This sequence comes from Tepidimonas fonticaldi, assembly GCF_007556755.1. Lineage (GTDB taxonomy): Bacteria > Pseudomonadota > Gammaproteobacteria > Burkholderiales > Burkholderiaceae_C > Tepidimonas > Tepidimonas fonticaldi. Next base: position 88,116 of record NZ_VJOO01000003.1, read on the forward strand.
CAACTGGCGGCCCAGGCCCTCAAGGCCGCTGCGCCGGACGGCACCACCCTGTTCCTGTCGCACGACCACACCATCTCCATCCTGCCGCAGGTGCTGCGCAATCCGGGGTTCGATCCGGCCAAGGACTTCGTCGCGGTGGCGGGCTTTGCCACCTTCGTCAACGCGCTGGCCGTCTCGGGCGGCACCCCGGCCAAGACGTACCGGGACTTCGTCGCCTGGGTGCGACAGCAGGGCGGCAAGGCCAACGTCGGCATCCCCGCCCCGGCGTCGGTGCCGCAGTTTCTGGTGCAGTCGCTGGCCAAGCGCCAGCAGCTCGACCTGGTGGCCGTGCCCTACCGCGGCAGCGCGCCCATGATGGCCGACATGCTGGGCAACCAGATCCCGGCCGGCGTGGGGTCGGTGCCCGATTTCATCGAAAACCACAAGGCCGGCAAGGTGCAGATCGTCGGCGTCATGGGCCGCACGCGCCAGGCCATCCTGCCCGACGTGCCGACGTTTGCCGAGCTGGGCATCCCTGGCTTCGAGGAGGTGCCCTACTACGGCCTGTTCGCCCCGGCCGGCACGCCCAAGGCGGCGCTGGAGCAGGTCAGCACCGCGCTGGCCAAAGCCCTGGCGCAGCCCGCGGTGCGGGATCGCCTGACGGCGATGGGGTTGACGGTCGGTCACATGAGCGGCGAGCAACTCGCCCAGCGCGAGCGCGCCTATACCGAGGTCTGGGCCCGCATCATCCGCGACAGCGGCTTCCAGCCACAGTGACGCTGCGGGCGCCGCCGTCGCGCGGCGGCCCGATCGATCGCCCCATCAATCGCCCAAAAAGCCGCCGGCGCGGTAGGTCAGCACCAGCGTGTCGCGCCAGCCGAGCACGCCCTCGGTCTGCGGCTGGATGGGTGTGGTCTCGTGGATGACGCGTTCGTCGTCCAGCAGCAGCACGGACCACGGCTCGGTCAGCGTGAAGCGCTGGCCATTGGGGCCGTCGGCCTCGAACACGCGGCTCTCGCCCCCCTTGATGCCGTGGCGGCCGACCAGAAAGACGGCCACCAGATCGACGCCGTCGCGGTGCGCGCCCTCGGGCGTGGGGCGGCCGATGCCCCCCGTGGTGTCGATACGGAAGGGGTGGGCCTCCACATACCAGGGCTGCGCACCTTTGAGGGCGGACACCACGGCCCCGGTGCGTTGCAGCAGCCGTGTCCACGCCGGCTGGGCGACCAGGGCGTCGGTCAGCGGGGCAAACCAACGCCGCATGCCCCCGTGCAGCGCGTTGTACTCCACGGGCTGGTAGTGGGGCCGCTCGGGCATGGGGCGCACGGCTTCGCCCTCGACGACGAAGCAGCCGTGCCGGCGCCGGCGGTAGCGGCCGCCGTCCTTGAGGTAGCGATCCGGTGGCAGGTCGTCCCAGGCGGGTTGCAGGGCCGTCAGGGCGGCGGCGTCCAGCCCCAGCCAGGCCCGCACCGCCGCCGCGCCAAGCACCGCATACCCCTGGCGGGCCAGGGTGGCGTCGAGTTGATCGGCGGCGACGGTGGGCGGGTCGAAGTGCGCAATCATGGTGCGCCAAGTGTAGCCGGCCCGCTCGGCCGCGCTGCGGGTAAACGCTATGGACGCCGCCGCCGCAGCGGTCTATGTTTGGTGTTTGACAAAAATCAAATGCTGAGCAGGACACGCACCATCGCGGAGGGACATCCATGGCAGCCACCCACCCCGAATCGACCGACACCGGCCCCCACGACACCAACCGCCCGGACACCGAGGCCGGGCGGGAGTCGGTTTTTTCGCTGCCGCTGGCCTCGCTGAGCCCGGGCGATCCGCTGCGCTGGCTGGCCCGGGGCTGGCAAGACTTTCGCGCCTGTCCGCGCATCGGGCTGTTTTACGGCGCGTGCTTTGCGCTGATGGGGCAGGCGCTGTGGCAGGCGTTCCAGCATGCGCCGGCCTATGTGCTGGCGCTGAGCGCGGGCTTTTTGCTCATGGGCCCGTTTTTGGCGCTGGGGCTGTACGACGCGAGCCGCGCGCTGGAGGAGGGTCGCCGCCCCTCGCTGCGCGCGTCGCTGTGGGCGTGGCGGCCCACGCTGTCCACCATGGCCATCTTTGCCGGCGTGCTGCTGATCCTGGAGATGCTGTGGGGCCGCGCCTCGCTGGTGGTGTTTGCGGTGACGATGAACACCATGCCCTCCAGCGAAAACATGCTGGCCGCGCTGCTGAGTCTGGACAACCTGGAGTTTCTGGTCACCTATGTGGTCGTTGGGGCCATCTTCGCGGGGCTGATCTTCGTCAGCAGCGCGATTTCCATCCCGATGATCCTGGACCGACAGACGGATGCGGTGTCGGCGGCCCTCACGAGTTTTCGCGCCTGTTTGCAAAACCCGGGGGTCATGTTCCTGTGGGGCGCGTGGATCACCGGGCTGTGCGTGCTGGCGATGCTGCCGGCCTTCTTGGGGCTGCTGGTGGTGGGGCCGGTGCTGGGCCATGCCACCTGGCACGCCTACCGGCACATCGTGCCGGCGCCGCCGGCCCGCAGCGACGTCACGCGTTGACGTCCACGACCAGCCGGCCGCGCACCCGCCCAGCCAGGACGTCGTCGGCCGCGGCGATGGCATCGGCCAGGGGAATGGTGCGCGTCATGCGCGCCAGCAGCGCCCGGTCCAGTTCGGCGGCCAGCCGCTGCCACGCCGTGCGGCGGCGCGCCAGCGGGGCCATGACGCTGTCGATGCCGTACAGCGTCACCCCGCGCAGGATGAACGGCGCCACCGTGGCCGGAAAGTCCATGCCCTGCGCCAGCCCGCAGGCCGCCACCGCGCCGCCGTAGCGGGTGCTGGCGCAGGCGTTGGCCAGGGTGTGGCTGCCCACCGCATCCACCACGCCGATCCAGCGTTCTTTCTGCAGCGGCTTGCCGGGCGCCGCCAGCGTCGCGCGGTCGATCACCTCCGCCGCGCCCAGGGCCTGCAGATAGTCCGCCTCGTGCGGGCGGCCGGTGGAGGCGACGACGCGGTGTCCGGCACGCGCCAGCAGCGCGATGGCGACGCTGCCCACGCCGCCGCCCGCGCCGGTCACCAGCACGTCACCGGCACCGGGCGCCACGCCCTGCGCCGCCCAGTGGGCCTGCAGCGCCATCACGCACAACATGGCGGTGTAGCCCGCGGTGCCGATGGCCATGGCCTCCCACGCCGTCAGGCCGGCGGGCAGCGGCAACAGCCAGTCGGCCTTGAGGCGCGCGCGCTGCGCCAGCCCGCCCCAGTGCACCTCGCCCACGCCCCAGCCGTTGAGCAACACGGCGTCACCCGGCTGAAAGCGCGGGTCGTCGCTGGCCTCTACCGTGCCGGCCAGATCGATGCCCGGCACCATGGGGAACTGCCGCACCACCGGCGAGCGCCCGGTGATGGCCAGCGCGTCCTTGTAATTGAGGGTGGAGTGCGACACGCGCACCGTCACCTCGCCGGCGGGCAAACGGTCGTCGGCCAATTCGGTCAGCGCGCAGCCGTATCCGGCGTCGGTCTTGTCGATCAGCAGGGCTTGGAACACAGGCAACTCCGTCAGGGATGGTCCGGGGGAATTCTGGCACGTCAGGCCGCGGCCGGCGCGGCGGTCCGAGCCGCTTCCTGCAACAGCCGCCACATCACCTTGCCGCTGCCGCTCTTGGGCAGGGCGTCCACGAACTCCACCAGCCGCGGGGCTTTGTACGCGGCCATGTGCTCGTGGCACCAGGCGATGATGTCCGCCTCGCTGACGGTGCCGCGCGCCGCCTGGCGCAGCACGACGACCGCCTTGACCGTCTCGCCCCGGTAGGCGTCCGGCACGCCGATGACGCAGGCCTCGGCAATCGCGGGGTGGCGGAACATCAGCGCCTCGACCTCGGCCGGCCAGACCTTGAAGCCGCTGGCATTGATCATGCGCTTGAGGCGGTCGGTGATGAAAAAGTAGCCGTTGTCGTCCACCCGGCCCAAGTCCCCGGTGCGGAAGTAGCGCCGCCCCCGGTGCTCGAAGAACACGGCCGCCGTCGCATCCGGGCGCTGCCAGTAGCCGTCGAAGACCATGGGACCGCTCACGACGATCTCTCCCGCCTCGCCGGGGGGCAGCTCCTGCAGGGTGTCGGGGTCCACGACGCGCGCGTCGCAGCCGATGAAGGGCACCCCCAGACACTGGGGCTGCGGCCGGTCCGGCGGGTTGTGGTGCGAGGGGGCCGCGGTCTCGGTCAGGCCATAGCCTTCCACATAGCGCAGGCCAAACTGGTCGAGCAGGCGTTGCGCGACCGCCGCGGGCATGGCCGCGCCACCCCCGCCGATGAACACCAGGCTGGACAGGTCGTAGTGATTGAAGTGCGGACTGGCCAACAGGTCGATCACCATGGTGGGGATGTTGGTCCAGTGCGTCACCCGCCAGCGCGAGATGAGCCGGCCCGCCAGATCCCGGTCCCAGCGCGGCATGATCACCGCCGTCGCGCCCAAATAGACGCTGGTGTGCATGCCGGCCACCATGCCGGTGATGTGGAACATGGGCACCACCAGCAGCCCGATGTTTTCGGCGGTACCATTGGTCCACACCGCGGCGGCCACCGCGTTGTGCATCAGCGTGCGGTGCGGATGCATGCAACCCTTGGGCAGCCCGGTGGTGCCGCTGGTGTAAGGCAGCACGGCCAGATCGTCCGGCCCCACCTCGTGCGGCGGCAGGGGATCGGTGCAGGCCAGGGCCTGCGCCCAATCTGCCACTTGGCCATGCGTCAGCGTGGGCAGGGGGTGGCGCGTGGCCAGCCACTCGCGCCACGCGGGGGGCACGGCCTCGCCGTCGAAGGCATCGTCGGGCATCGCATCGCGGTAGTGCAGCACCAGCAGGTCGCGCAGGCGCTGCTCGGGCGGCAGGGCGGCGTCGGCCGCGCACAACGCAGGGGCCAGGTCGGCCGCGGCGATGGCCACGCGGGCTTGCGGATCGGTGATGTAGTGGCCCAGCTCGTCGGCCTTGTTCATCGGGTTGACCGGCACCACCACCGCATTGGCCCGCAGGATGCCGTAGTAAGCGACGATGAACTGCGGGCAGTTTTGCAGGAAGAGGATCACGCGGTCGCCCCGCCGCACACCGCGCGCGGCCAGCCAGGCGGCGATGCGCTCGGCTTGGCGCTGCAGCTCCGGATAGGTCATCACCCGGTCGAAAAAGACCGTCGCCGCCTTGTCCGGGTACCGCCGCGCGCTCACCTCCAGGTTGAACCAGAGCGAGGTCTGGGGCGGCTGGATGGTCCGCGGCACACGCGCGGGCCAGACGCGGGCATGCGGCCGGTCGTCGCCGGCGCTGGGGGCATCGCTGGGGGGATGGGTCGCGGACTCGGCGGTGGTCATCGGGCAGTCTCCTCGAATCTTGTCATGCAGTCGTGGGGCGGCACGGTGGGGCCGTGCCGCCAGCGCGCAGCATAGACAGCGCGGGGCCCGCTCGCCAAGGACGGGCCTGTCTCGTGCGAGACCGGCACACCGTCACCCGCGTGCCAGGCCGCACCGCAGCCGCCGACTACCATGTCCCCCCATGGCCAACCCCGTGCCCTCCTCCGGTCCAACACCACACGCTCCGGCGCCCGCCGCGCCCCTGCCGGGGCTGCTGTGGCTGTTTGCGGCGTGCAACTTCGTGATCGGCACTGGGGCCTTTGGCATGACGGGCTACCTGGGACCGGTGGCCGACGGACTGGGGGTCAGCGTCGGCGCCGCGGGACAGACCATGACCGTCTACGCGCTGGCCAACGCGGTGCTGGCCCCGCTGCTGATGGCGCTCACGGCCCGCTGGCCACGGGCGTGGGTGATGCAGGGGGCGCTGGGCCTGTTCGCTTGCGGCACGCTGCTCGGCGCCGCGGCGCCCAATCTGACGGTGCTGATGGTGGGGCGGGTGCTGATGGGCGCGGGCGCGGTGTTCACCCCGATTGCCGCCGGACTGGCCGTGCAGTTGGCGGCCCCCGAGCAGCGCGGACGGGCGCTGTCGCGCACCTTTTTGGGCATGAGCCTGAGCTATGTGCTCGGCATGCCCTATGGCGCCTGGCTGGGCCTGCAATGGGGCTGGCGCTGGCCCCTGTTGAGCGTGGGGGCGGCCGCGCTGCTGATCGGCTGGCTGCTGCACCGCCGCCTGCGCGCCGGCATGGACGCCGGCGGGACCTCGCTGCGCGGCATCGGCGCGGTGCTGCGCCGGCGCGACGTGGTGCTCGCGCTGCTGCTGACGCTGCTGTACTTCACGGGCATCTTCGTCGTGACCGCCTACATGGGGCCGGTGCAGCTCGCGCTCAATCCGCTCACGCCGGGCGGGCTGAGCGCGCTGCTGGCCGGCATCGGCGCGGCGGGCGTGGTGGGCACCCTGGGCGGGGGCTGGGCGGCCGACCAACTGGGGCCTCGGCGCACGATCGCGCTGCTGTTGGCCTGTCTGCTATTGACCATGATCGCCGTCCCCTGGACAGCCGGGCACCTGGCCTGGACGGCCGTCGCCTTTGCGGTGTGGACCGTCTGCGGCTTTGGGCTGATGACCCCGCAGCAGTCCCGTTTGGCGGAGCTGGCGTTCACCCAAGCCCCCCTGCTGTTGAGCCTGAACGCCTCGATGGTCTACATCGGCACGGCCCTGGGCTCCGCCATCGGCGGCGCGGCCATCCACGTCCTGGGGTTCGAACGGCTGGCGTGGCTGGGCGCGGTCTTCGTCACGGCGGCACTGCTGACCCTGGCGGTCAACACGGCACCGCCGCCGCGTCCGCGCCCGCGCTGAATGGCGCCCGGCGTGTGGGGCTGAACGGGGGCGCGGCAGCACGGAACACCCGCCACCGCTATGATGGCGGCCATGCGTCGCGCACTGGTGTGGTTGCTGCGGGCTCTGCTGCCCTGGCGGTTGTGGGCAGCGGATGCCATGGCGCTGCAGTCCTGCCACGCGCCAACGCCATCGGTGGCCACACCCATGGCCCCGCAGGACCATACGGCCTCGCACCATGCGATGCACGCCGAGGCGCCCGCGCACGATGCCGCACGGCACGCGTCGCACTCGCCGTTGGATGGGACGGCTGATCACGACTCGGCCCAGAGCCCCCACGCGGGATGCTCCCTGTGTGACATTTGTCACAACACGGCGATGGCAGCGCCTGCGACAGTGGCATTCGGCAACCCTGTCCCGCATCGCTGGGGCCTGACCCAGGCGCACCTGCCGCCGACCCCGGCGATGGCCCCGCCGCACAAACCCCCGATCGCCTGAACCGGCCCGCGTTCCGTCGCCGGCGGCCTGGTGCGCCGCCGCGCGCCCGTCCCGTTTCCGGAGATCGTTCATGCCCCGTGCTCATCCCGGGCGGCGTGGGTGGGGTCTGCTGCTGTTGGCGGCCCTGACCACCGCGCACGCCCAGATACCCCATGTTCACCCCGGTGGCTCGCCCCCCGGCACGTCCACCCCCGCAGCCCGTGCGGCCCCATCGGCTCCAACGGCTCCAACGGCCCCGCCATCCGGCCCGCCGCCGGCGGGGGACGCCCCCACCGACCCCGCCACCGCGTGGCGCGCGGCCAACGACGCCGTCGGGGCTTTCCCGCGCGGACACGCCGACATCCTGCGCTGGGAACAGGCCCAGGGCCTTGGCCCGCGCCCGGCACCCGCGCCCGACACCGCCACCTGGTCCCTGGACGAGGTGGTCCGTCGCGCCCTGCTGGCGCGTCCCGATCTGCTCGTCACCCCAGGGTTGGGGACGACCGAGCGGCTGCGCCTGGCGCAGGCCGCGGCGGCCGTCGTCCGGGATGCGCAAGCCGCCTGGATCGAGGCGGTGGCGGCGCGCCAGGTGCGCCGGCTGGCCCAGGACGCCCACACCGCCGCCGACGCGGGAGCCGAGCTGGCCCGGCGCATGCGCCAGACCGGCAACTTCAGCGCCGAGCGGCAAGGGCGCGAAACCCTGCCGCTGTGGGACGCCGACGCGCGTGTGGAGCACGCCATCGCGGCCGAACAGCAGGCCGTGGTGCGGCTGTGGCAGCAGATCGGTGGCGGCGAATCCCCCGAAGCCCTGGCGCGCCACCTGCCCGACACCCTGCCCGCGCGGCCCAGCCTGGCGGCAACCGATGTCCGCGCCACCTGGGCCGCCCAGGTACGCGAGCGGCACCCCGACTGGCGCCGCCTGCAGCTCGACGCCCAGCGGCAGCGCGCCGCGTTGCCCCCGGGTGCCTGGGACGAACTACAGACCGCCTGGGCGCAGGCCGTCGCGCGCGGCCTGCCGGACGCTCCGCGGTGGGATCCGACCGCCCCGCGCTGGCCGCACGCCTGGGACCAGGCGCTGGCGGCGCACGCCGCGCTGACACGGCTGGAGCGCCGGCTGGACGGCGACCTCGACCTCGCATGGGCCAACGCCCGACGCGCCGCGGAACGGGCCGAACGCCAGCGCCACCGCGTCCTGCCCGCCCTGCAGGCGCTGGAGGAAGAAACCCTGCTGCGCTACAACGGCATGCTGGCCAGCACCTGGGAGGTGCTCGCCGCCGCGCGCGAGCGCATCGCCGCCCAGCAGGCGGCGGTCACCGCCGAACGCGACGCCTGGCTGGCCTGGCTGGACCTGCAAGCCGTGCTGGCCGGCCTGCCGCTGAGCGAACGGGCCATGCCTGCCCCTGCCGATGCCCCCGCCACCCCCGCGAAAGGCCACTGACCATGGAACGCCGCCGATTTTTTGCGCAGGCACTCGCCGGCACCGCTGCCGTGGCCAGTGCCGCCGTGGCCCGCCACGCCCTGGCCGGCCTGCCCGAGCCCGTCATCCGCACCGGCACCGACACCGCCGGGCCGTGGATCCCGCCCGGTGTCACCGGCGCCGGCCGTCCCTACCGCCCCGTCGTCACGCTCAACGGCTGGACGCTGCCGTTTCGACTGAAGGACGGTGTCAAGGAGTTCCACCTGGTGGCCGAACCGGTGGTGCGCGAGTTTGCGCCCGGCTTCACGGTCAATCTGTGGGGCTACAACGGTGCCAGTCCCGGCCCCACCATCGAGGTGGTGGAAGGCGACCGGGTGCGCATCTACGTCACCAACCGGCTGCCCGAGCACACCACCATCCACTGGCACGGCCAGCGCCTGCCCAACGGCATGGACGGCGTGGGGGGCCTGAACCAGCCGCAAATCCCGCCCGGCAAGACCTACGTCTACGAGTTCGTCGCCCGCCGCCCGGGCACCTTCATGTACCACCCGCATGCGGACGAGATGGTGCAAATGGCCATGGGCATGATGGGCTTCTGGGTCACGCACCCCAAGGGCCGACACCCCTGGATCGCCGAGGTGGACCGCGACTACTGCTTCCTGCTCAACGCCTTCGACGTCACGCCGGGCGCGCGCACCCCCAACGTCAACACCATGCTCGACTTCAACATCTGGGCCTGGAACAGCCGCGTCTTCCCCGGCATCGACCCGCTGGTGGCGCGCCTGGGCGAGCGTGTGCGCGTGCGCATCGGCAACCTGACCATGACCAACCACCCCATCCACATCCACGGCATCGAGTTCGAGGTCACCGGCACCGACGGCGGCCCCACCCGCCCGGAGTCGCGTTGGATGGAGGTGACCGCCGACATCGCCGTGGGGCAGATGCGGCAGATCGAATTCGTCGCCGACGAGGAGGGCGACTGGGCCATGCACTGCCACAAGAGCCACCACACCATGGGCGCCATGGGCCACGGGGTGCCCACGATGATCGGCGTGGATCACCGCGGCCTGGTGCAGCGCATCCAGCGCGTCGTGCCCGACTACATGGTCATGGGCGAACGCGGCATGGCCGACATGGGCGAGATGGAAATGCCCCTGCCCGACAATACCTTCCCGATGATGACCGGTACCGGCCCCTACGGCCCGGTCGAGATGGGCGGCATGTTCACGACCCTGAAGGTGCGCCGCGACCAGGCCCCGGGCGACTACCGCGACCCGGGCTGGTACCGCCAACCGCCGGGCACCCAGGCGCGCCCGGTCGAGATGACCGAGGCCCCCGCTCTGGCGCCGGCCGGTGCGCCGCAGGGCGCCGGCCACGGCCACCATGGCCACCATGGCCACCATGCCAACCCCGCCGCTCCCACCACGCCCGCCCCCTTCGACGCCCGCAAACCCACCGGAGGACACCATGGCCACCCCCACTGACCCCCTGCGCCGTGCGCTGCTGGCCGGCCTGTCGGCCCTGCCCCTGCTGGCCACCGCCCATGGACCACAGAGCCACGCCTCGCATCCCCGCGCCGCCGCGCTGCCCCCGGAGCAAAAGCCCTGGGGCATCGCGGGTGACCCCGCGCGCGTGACCCGCACCATCGAAATCCGCATGGGCGACGACATGCGCTTTCAACCCGACCGCCTGGCCGTGCGCGAAGGCGAGACACTGCGCCTGCGCGCCGTCAACCGCGGGCGGGTGATGCACGAGATCGTGATCGGCACGCCCGAGGAACTCGCCGCCCACGCAGAGCTCATGAAAAAACACCCCGGCATGGAGCACGACGAACCGCACATGGCCCATGTCCCGCCCGGGCGGCGCGGCGATATCGTCTGGCACTTCAACCGCCCCGGCGACTTCGCGTTTGCGTGCCTGATCGCCGGCCACTTCGAAGCGGGCATGGTCGGCCGCATCCGGGTCGAGCCCGCTGCACAGGAGAAGACACCATGAAACGACGCGACTGGATGCGCTGGGGCGCAGCATGGCTGGCCGCCTCGGGCACGGGGCTGGGCATGGCCCAACCCGCCGCCCCCCTGGTGGAGGTGTGGAAAGACCCCCAATGCGGCTGCTGCAACGACTGGATTCGCCACCTGGAGGCCAACGGTTTTCGAGTCCAGGCCTTTGACAGCGGTAACGCCGGCATGCGCCAGCGGCTGGGCATGCCGCAGGCGCTCGGCTCCTGCCACACGGCCCGGGTGGGTGGTTATGTGGTCGAGGGCCATGTGCCTGCGGGGGACATCCAGCGCCTGCTGCGCGAGCGGCCTGCGGCGCTGGGCCTGTCGGTGCCGCGCATGCCGGTGGGCAGCCCCGGCATGGACGGCCCCGAGTACGGCAACCGCCGCGACCCCTACGACGTGCTGCTCGTGCAGCGCGACGGCTCCACCCGGGTGTATGCCAGCTACCACCAGACGCAGTCGGCCGCCCCGGCGGCCACCGCCGACCGCTGGGCCGAAGGCGAGGTGCGGCGCATCGACACCGCGGCGCGCAAGATCACTGTGCGCCACGGCGACATCCCCGATCTGGACATGCCGCCGATGACCATGGTGTTCCAGGTGCGCGATCCAGCCCTTCTGCAGGGGCTGCAACCGGGGGCACGGGTGCGGTTTCGCGCGCAGAAGGCCGATGGGGCCTACATCGTGACCGACATCAAAGCGGCCCCGTGACGTCTGCGCTAGGATGGGCGTCATGACTTCGTTCATCGATGCCACCCTGATCACCGCCGACAACGCCCTGCGCACGTTGTTCGCCCCCCACCGCGCCGCGCGACCGACGCCCGCCGTGTCCGCCGAGCGGCAGGCCGAGGCCGCGCAGATGACCGAGTCGGAACGCCGCCTCTCCGGGGCGCTGATGCGCGTCAACCACGTGGGCGAAATCTGCGCGCAGGCGCTCTACACCGGACAGGCGCTGGCGGCCCGGCTGGGCCCCGGCCGTCCGGAGGAGCGCGAACGCACCGCCCGCCACCTGGAGGCCGCCGGGCAGGACGAGACCGATCACCTGGCATGGTGCCAGCAGCGGCTGGACGAGCTGGGCGACCGCCGCTCGCTGCTCGCGCCACTGTGGTACGCCGGGGCGCTGACCATCGGCGTGGCGGCCGGTCTGGCCGGGCGCGGCATCAGCCTGGGCTTCGTCGTCGAGACCGAACGCCAGGTCGAGGCCCACTTGGACGGCCATCTGGACCGCCTGCCGGCGCGCGACCATCCGTCGCAGGCCATCGTGGCGCAAATGAAGGCCGACGAAATCCGCCATGCGCGCGATGCGCAGCAGGCCGGCGGTGTGGAGCTGCCGCCCCCCGTGAAGTGGGCGATGCGCGCCGCCGCCAAGGTCATGACGACGGTCGCACACCGGATCTGACCGCGCGGGTCAGTCCACTTCGATCAGCTCGTAGCTGGTCGTGATCTGCGCCGTCTTGCCCAGCATGATGCTGGCGGAGCAGTATTTTTCGTGGCTGAGCTGGATGGCGCGCTCGAGCGCGGACGCCGGGATGCCCTTGCCGTGCACCACGAAGTGCATGTGGATCGAGGTGAACACCTTGGGCTCGGTCTCGGCCCGGGTGGCGGACATCTTGACCTGACAGCCCCGCACGTCGTGCCGGCCACGCTTGAGGATCATCACGATGTCGAACGAGGTGCAGCCGCCGGTTCCGGCCAGCAGCAGCTCCATGGGCCGGGGCGCCAGGTTGGCGCCGCTGGTCTCGGGCTTGGTGGGGTCCGCGGCCCCGTCCATCGCCACGATGTGACCGCTGCCGGTCGCGGCCACGAAACCCATGTTGGAGCCGGCGCCCGCGGCGCCGGTCCAGGTGACGGTGCATTCCATCCAACTGTCTCCAAAACGACACGGCGCAGACAAGCATGCTGCACCGCAATATAAGCGGTGTATAATACGTGCCATTGTACGACGCGCTCGACGCATGACCGGTGTCGTCGTCGGGGCCTCGTGGCCCGGCAACGGTTGTCTCCTCTGCCCTCTATGGGTGGTTCAAGGCCCAGGCATCGCGCCTGGGCCTTTTTTTCGTGCCCAGCCCCGCTGCGACGGGCTGCGGTCGGCCGGGCACCGCATCCGTGCGCCGTATGATTGCGCGGACCCATCCGGAATCGCCATGCCTGCCCAGTCCCCCGCCTGCCCCGATCCCACCCCGCTGACCCCGCAGGACTATCTGAAGAAGATCCTCACCGCGCGCGTGTATGACGTGGCGCGCGAAACGCCGCTGGAGCCGGCGCGCAACCTCAGCCGCCGCCTGCACAACAAGGTGCTGCTCAAGCGCGAGGATCAGCAGCCGGTGTTCAGCTTCAAGCTGCGCGGCGCCTACAACAAGCTGGCGCACCTGTCGGCCGAGCAGCTGCAGCGCGGCGTCATCTGCGCCTCGGCCGGCAACCACGCGCAGGGCGTGGCCCTGGGCGCGCACAAGCTCGGCGCGCGCGCCGTCATCGTCATGCCCACCACCACGCCGCAGGTCAAGATCGACGCTGTGCGCGCGCTGGGCGGCGAGGTGGTGCTGCACGGCGACAGCTATTCGGACGCCGCGCAGCACGCCGCGGAGCTGGCGCGCCGCGAGGGTCTCACCTTCGTGCACCCGTTCGACGACCCCGACGTCATCGCCGGCCAGGGCACCATCGCGATGGAGATGCTGCGCCAGCTGCAGGGTCTGGGCTCCAACCGGCTCGACGCGGTGTTCGTCGCCATCGGCGGCGGCGGCCTGATCGCCGGCGTGGCCAACTACCTCAAGGCCGTGCGACCCGACATCCGCGTCATCGGCGTGCAGATGAGCGACTCCGACGCCATGCTGCGCTCGGTGCGCGCGGGCCAGCGCGTGCAGCTGGCCGACGTCGGGCTGTTTTCGGATGGCACCGCGGTCAAGCTGGTCGGCGAGGAGACCTTCCGCATCGCGCGCGAGCTGGTCGACGGCTACGTCACGGTGGACACCGACGAGGTCTGCGCCGCGATCAAGGACGTGTTCGTCGACACGCGCAGCATCGTCGAGCCGGCCGGCGCGATGGCGGTGGCGGCGATCAAGAAGCACGTCGCCGAGCACAAGACGCGCGGCGAGACCTACGCCGCCATCCTGTGCGGCGCCAACATGAACTTCGACCGGCTGCGCTTCGTCGCCGAGCGTGCCGAGGTCGGCGAGGAGCGCGAGGCGCTGTTCGCCGTCACCATCCCCGAGGAGCGCGGCAGCTTTCTGCGCTTTTTGCAGGCCATCGGCTCGCTGCCCGGCGGCCCGCGCAACGTCACCGAGTTCAACTACCGCATCCACGACGCCAGGGTGGCGCACGTGTTCGTGGGGCTCACCACCCACGGCAAGGGTGAAAGCGCCAAGATCGCCGCCGCCTTCGAGCGGCAGGGCTTCGCGACCCTGGACCTCACGCACGACGACCTGGCGCAGGAGCACATCCGCCACATGGTTGGCGGCCACTCGCCGCTGGCGCAGGACGAGCGGCTGCTGCGCTTCATCTTCCCGGAGCGGCCCGGCGCGCTGCTGAAGTTCCTGACGCTGATGCGCCCGAGCTGGAACATCAGCCTGTTCCACTACCGCAACCAGGGCGCCGACTACGGCCGCATCCTGGTCGGCCTGCAGGTGCCGCCCAAGGACGGCAAAGCGTTCGAGCGCTTCCTGCGCGAGCTCGGCTACCCCTACGTCGAGGAGACCGACAACCCGGTCTACCGGCTGTTCCTGCGGGGGTGAGGGGGTCGGCACCCTCGCCCGTCGGGCGGCTGCGAAGCGCGGGCTGACGACCGCCTCAACCGCCGGCCGGCGGCGCCGCAGCCGGTGCCGCCGGCCGCACCGGGGCGGGCAGTCGCACCGCCTCGCCGCCCTGCGGCGGGCTCAGCCACACCCCGTCGCGCTCGATGCGCTGCACGCGCCAGCCATCCGGCAGCGCCGCGCCCGCGCGGTACGGCTTGGCCGGCTGGCCATCGGTGACGAGCAGCGCGGCACCCCGTCCTCCGCCATCGGCCACCAGGCCCAGCAGGCGCCACGCCGCGCCGGTGGCGGCGACGGCGGCCGGCGCCGGCGGCGGGGTGGCGGCAAGACCCTCCCCACCGCCCAGCGCCCGCGCCATCGTCTCCGCCTGAGCGACCGGGGCCGACGACGGCGGCGGCGCCGCAGGCGCCACGCCCTGCGCCTGCCCCCACAGCCGCCATCCCCATGCCGCCGCGAGCCAGCCGGCCACCCCCCACGCGAGCAGCGCGGCCAGCGCCGGCAGCCGCGCCCGCCCGCGCGCGCGGCGGCGGCCGGGCGGCGGGCGGACAGGGGGAGCGGCGGGCGGCGTCATGGGGCTGCATTATCATCGTTGGCATGACATCCGCCTGCGCGCCCGCGCCCCCCGCCCGCCGCGTCCTGCGGGGCTTCACGCTGATCGAGCTGCTGGTCATCCTCGTCATCATCGGGGTGCTGGCGGCGCTGATCGTGCCCAACGTCATCGGCCGCGCCGACGAGTCGCGCGTCACCGCCGCACGGGCCGACGTGGCCAATCTGATGCAGGCGCTCAAGCTCTACCGGCTGGACAACCAGCGCTACCCCTCGCAGGAGCAGGGCCTGCAGGCGCTGGTGCAGCGGCCGGCCTCCGGCCCCCCGGCGCCGAACTGGCGCCCCTACCTCGACAAGCTGCCGAACGACCCCTGGGGCCGCCCTTATCAGTACCTCAACCCCGGCGCCTACGGCGAGGTGGACGTGTTCTCGCTCGGCGCCGACGGCCAGCCCGGCGGCGAGGGCAACGATGCCGACATCGGCAGCTGGCAGTGACCCCGCGCCCGCCGGGGCCGCGCGGCGCCCGCGCGGGCTGACGCTGCTGGAGCTGCTGGTGGTGCTGGCCATCGTCGGCATCGCCAGCGTCGGCGTGGTGCAGGCGTGGCGCGGCGACGCCGACCGGCGGCTGGACCGGCTGGCGACCGGGCTGCGCGACCAGATCGAGGCCGTGCGGGCACTGGCGCGCGCCGGCGGCACCCGCGCTGAGCTGGCCTGGGACGCCCAGGGCCTGCGCTGGCGCGGCCTGCCGGAGGCGGCCCTGCCCGAGCTGCCGCGCGCGCGCCCGTGGCCCCTGGAGGACGTGGCGCTGACGCTGGAGCCGCCGCAGCCGGCGCTCTCGCTCGGGACCGAACCCATGGGCCCGCCGTGGCGGTTGACGCTGCGCCACGGCGAGCGCACGCGCACGCTGGCCTTCGACGGCTGGGGCGCGGTGCGCGTGGAGTGAACCGCATGGCGCCCGCATCCGCCGCAGCCCCCCGCCCGGGCGTTCCGCCCCGCCGGCGCCCCGGCGGCTTCACGCTGGTGGAGGTGCTGGTGGCGCTGGCCATCGTCGCCACCGCGGCGCTGGCCGCCCAGCAGGCCGGCCAGGCCCTGCTGCGCACCGCCGAGCGCCAGCCGGCCCAGTGGCTGGCGCAGCTGTGCGCACACAACGCGCAGGTCGTGCTGCGGCTGGAGCCGGCCTTCCCGCCCCCCGGCACGCGCGAGCTCTCCTGCACGCAGGGCGGCGTGGAGCACACGGTGCAGATCGCCATCGACCCGACGCCGAACCCGAGCTTTCGCCGCGTCGAGGTGCGGGTGCGGCCAGCCGGCAGCGACCTCGTGCTGACGCGGCTGACCACCGTGCTCGGCCGGCACTGACGGGGCCGACGATGCGCCGCGCCCGGGGCCTGACGCTGATCGAGCTGCTGACCGCGCTGGCGGTGCTGGCGCTGCTGGCCACGCTCGGCTGGCGCGCGCTGGACGGGCTGCTGCGCGTGCGCGAGGCCACCGAGGCGCGCAGCGCCGCGCAGCTCGGCTGGGCCGACGTGCTGGCGCAGTGGCAGCTCGACCTCGACCAGATGGTGATGCCGGTGGACGGCGCCATCGACCCGCCGCCGGCCTGGTCGCTGCAGGGCGGCACGGTGCGCCTGCTGCGCCACGCCGCCGACGGCGCCGGCTGGCAGGTGGTGGCGTGGGCCGCGGTGGACGGCGGCGGGCGCTGGGCGCGCTGGCAGTCGCCGCCGCTGGCCACGCGGGAGGCGCTGGCGCAGGCGTGGGTGCAGGCGCCGCAGCGCGTGCGCGCCGAAGGCGTGCGCACCGTGGCCATTGCCAGCGCCGAGATCCGGGTGTGGGACGGCGCGCAGTGGAACGCCGACGGCGCCGAAGGCGTGCCGCCCGCCGCCGTGCGGCTGGTGCTGGTACCCGCCGCGGGCGCCGGCTTCGACGGCGCGCTGACGCTGGACTGGGCCTCGGCCCGCGTCGCCGGGGGCAAGTCGTGACGCGGACGCGCGGCGCAGCGCTGCTGATGGCGCTGATGCTGATGGCGGTGGTGGCCACGCTGGGGGCTGCCGCCTGGAGCTTGCAGTGGCGCGCCTGGGCCGTGGAGCGCGCCGCGCGCGACCAGGCGCAGGCCGCGTGGCTGCTGACCGGGGCGCTGGACTGGGCGCGCCTGATCGTGCGCGAGGACGGCCGCGCCTCGCGCACCGACCACCTGGCCGAACCGTGGGCGGTGCCGCTGCAGCCGACTAGGCTGTCCACCTTCCTGCGCGCCAGCGCCGACGACGGCGCCGACGTGCTGGACGAGGCCTGGCTGGCCGGCCGCATCGAAGACGCGCAGGCACGCCTCAACTGGCGCAACCTGATCGACGTCACAGGCGCCACGCCGCGCCTCAACCCCACGGCGCTGGCGGCGTTCGAGCGGCTCTATGGCCTGCTGGAGCTGCCGGCCGACGAGCTGCGTGCGGTGGCCGAGGCGCTGCGGCAGGCCTGGCCGGCCGGGGCGCAAAGCCCGGCCCGCCACCCTCCACCCGAGCGCGCCGAGGATCTGCAGGCGCTGGGGCTGAGCGCCGCGAGCTGGGCGCGGCTGGCCCCGCACACCGTCTGGCTGCCGGAGCCGACTCCGGTCAACCTCAACACCGCCGGGCCGCTGGTACTGCGCGCCGCGGTCGCCGGGCTGGACGCCGCCGAGGCGCAGCGCCTGCTGACCCTGCGCAGCCAGCGCCCGCTCGAGCGCGCCGAGGCGCTCGTGGAAGCGCTGCCGCGCCTGGCGGCGTCGTGGCAGCCGACGCTGCTGGGCGTGGCCAGCCGCCACTTCCTCGTCACCGGGCAGCTGCGGCTGGGCGAACTGACCGTGCAGCAGACCGCGCTGCTGCGCCGCGATGGCCCGCGCGTGGAGGTGCTGTGGCGCCAGCGCGGCGTGGCGGCCGCGACCCCGGCTGCGCCTTGAGGCGGTGCTATGCTTGCCGCGCCCCGACGCCGCCCGCCCGACCGATGCTGATCCTGCGCCCCGTAGACCGCTGCACCACCGTCGCCGCCCCCGCCGGCGCGACGGCCGAGGCGGCCCCGGCCGCCTGGCACTGGGCGCGCGTGGACGAGGCCGGCACGGTGCTGGCGCAGGGGCGTGCCCCGGCCGAGGGGCTGGCCGCCCTCGGCGGGCGCGAGCGCGTCGCGCTCGTCGTGCCGACCGGCTGGCTGGCGTGGCATGCGGTGGCGCTGCCGGCCGGCCGCGGCGCCCGCTCGCCGCAGGCGCTGGCCGGTCTGCTGGAGGACGACCTGCTGGACGAGCCCGAGCGGCTGCACTGGGCGCTCGGGCCGGCGGCGCCGCAGGGCCGCACCTGGGTCGCCACCGTGCGCGACGAGCGCCTGCAGGCCGCGGTGGCCGCCGTCCAGGCCCCCGGCTGGACGGTGGAGCGGCTGCTCCCCGAAAGCCATCCGCTGCCAGCGCCCGTGCTGTGGGTGCACGCGCTGGACGGCAGCCCGAGCGCCGTGCTGGCCGGGCCGGACGGCGTGGCCGCCGTGCCGCTGGCCGACCTCGACGCGCTGCTGCCACCCGGCACGCCGCAGGACGACGCCCCGGCGGGCATCGACGCATCGCCGACTGCACTGACCTGTGCCGCCGACCCGGCCGCCTTCGACGACGCGCGCGCGGCGCGACCGCAGGCCCCCTGGCAGGCGCTGCCGGCCGCGCGGCGCTGGGCCGACGCATGGCGCGACGGGCCGGATGTGGCGCAGTTCGCCTGGCGCCGCCGCATCGGCGGGGCGTGGTGGGAGCGCGCGCTGGGCACCGCGCGACAGGTCGGCAGCGAGCCGGCCTGGGCGCCGGCGCGCTGGGGCGTGGCGGCGGCGGTCGTGGTGCCGCTGCTGGCCGTGCCGCTGGCCGCGTGGCAGGCGCGTCAGGCCGAGCGCGCGTTGCAGGCCGAGACCCAGCGCATCGCGCGCGCGGCGCTGCCGCAGGTGCCGGTGCTGCTCGACCCGCCGCGCCAGCTCGCGCAGGCGCTGGCCCAGCTGGGCGGGCCGGCGTCGCCCGGGGCGCTGGAGCGCTGGCTGAACGCCTGGGGTGCGCTGGACGGGCCGCCGCCGCAGCAGCTGCGCCTGCAGGGCGATCGGCTCGAACTCCGCTGGGACGCCGCCCCGCCCGCGGCGCAGGTGCGCGCCGCGGCGCGCGCCGCCGGGCTGATCGTGGCCGAGCAAGGCGGCCCGGTGTGGCGGCTGCAGCCGGAGGCCGGTCGATGACGTCGATCCGCGCCGCGCTGCCGACGCTCACCGCGCGCCTGCCGGCGCCGCTGCGGCGTCATGCCGGTTCGCTGCTGGTCGGGGTGCTGCTGCTCGCGTGGACGCTCGGCGTGGCGTGGCCCGCTTGGCTTTCGCTTCAGCAGGCGCCGCAGCGGCTGACGCAAGCCCAGGCGCAGGCGCAGCGCACTGCCGCACTGGCGCAGGCGCTGGCCGAGCGCAAGGCCGCCGCCGACGCCGGCACCACCTCCCCCGCCACGCTGGAGGCGGTGCGCGCGCTGACCCAGGAACGGCTCGGCGCCGGCGCCCAACTGCGCGCCGACGAAGCCGGCGGCTGGCGCGTCGAGCTGGCCGGCGTGCCGGCACAGGCGCTGGCGCACTGGCTGGTGGCCCTGCGCGAGCGGCTGGCGCTGCAGGTGGCCGAACTCGACCTGCAGCGCGACGGCGATCTCTGGCGCGGCCAGGCGCGCCTCGCCCCCGCGGGAGGCGCCCGGTGAGCGCGCGCGCGCGCCGCATCCCCTGGCACGCAGCGGTGCTCGGCGCGCTGCTCGGCGCACTCGTCGCCAGCGTCGTCCAGGCCCCGGCGCGCTGGGCCGACGTGGCGCTGGCCGCCGCGAGCGACGGCCGGGTGCGGCTGCTGCAGCCGGCCGGCACGCTGTGGGCCGGCTCCGGCGTGCTGCGCGTGGCCGGCGACGGCGCGGCGCTGACGCTGCCCGGGCGGCTGCGCTGGACGCTCTCGCCCGACCTCGCCACCCTCGGCGCGCGCCTGACGCTGCAGCCCGACGCCGCCGCCGACGCGCCGTGGCGCGCCACGCTGGCCCGCCGCGACGGCGGCTGGTGGCTGCAGGCCGAGCCGTGGCGGGCGCAGTTCGATCTGGCCTGGCTGCAGGCGCTGGGCGCGCCGTGGAACACCTTCGGCCTGCAGGGGCGCGCGCACCTCGCGCTGCCGGCGCTGCGCTGGCCGCTCGCGGCGGCCAGCGCAGCGGCCCCGGCCGCCCCCGCCGCGGTCACCGTCGAGCTGCTCGACGTCGCCTCGGCCGTCAGCCCGCTGCGGCCGCTGGGCAGCTACCGGCTCACGCTGCAGGCCGCGCCGGGCGCCGCGCCGACGTTCGAGCTGGCCACGCTGCGCGGCGACCTGCGGCTGCAGGCCAGCGGCGGCTGGCCCGGCGGCCGGCTGCAGCTGCAGGGGCTGGCCGAGGCCAACCCCGATCGGCTCGACGCCCTGTCCAACCTGCTCAACCTGCTGGGCCGCCGCGACGGTGCGCGCGCCCACCTGCGCATCGGAAACCCCGCATGAACGACGCCACCCTCTCCGTCCGCCTGGGCCGCGCCGCGGCGCTGGCGCTGCTGGCGGCGGCGCTGGCCGGCCCGCTGGCCGCGCAGACCCTGCCGCCGGCGATCCGCCCCGGCCAGCCGATCACGCTCAACTTCGTCGATGCCGACATCGAGGCGGTGGCGCGGGCGCTGGGCGTCGCCACCGGCCGCACCATCGTCGTCGATCCGCGCGTCAAGGGGCCGCTGACGCTGGTCACCGAGACGCCGGTGCGCCCGGCCGCGGCGCTGGCGCAGTTCGGCGCCGAGCTGCGGCTGCGCGGCTTCGCGCTGGTGGAGTCGGCCGGGATCCTGAAGATCGTGCCGGAAGCCGAGGCCAAGCTGCTCGGCGGCCCGGTGCTGACCGAGGAGCCGGCCCCCGCGCGCGACGGGCTGCTCGTCACGCAGATCTTTCGCCTGCAGCACGAGAACGCCAACCACCTGCTGCCGATCCTGCGCCCGCTGATCAGCCCGAACAACCCGATCACCGTCAACAACACGCACAACGCGCTGGTCATCACCGACTACGCCGACAACCTGCAGCGGCTGGCGCGCATCATCGCGGCGCTGGACGTCGGCACCGCCACCGACCTGGAGGTGGTGCCGCTGAAGCACGCCATCGCCACCGACGTGGTCGGCTGGCTGCGCCAGCTGCTCGACGACGACGGCGCCCCCGGCCCCAACCGCACGCCGGGCGGGCCGCGCACCACGGTGCTGGCCGACCCGCGCAGCAACAGCCTGCTGCTGCGCGCCAGCCACCCGGCGCGGCTGCAGCTGGCCCGGGCGCTGATCGAGCGGCTGGACCGCCCCAGTGCCGCCAGCGCGGCGGCCAACATCCACGTCGTCTACCTGCGCCACGCCGACGCCGCGCAGCTCGCCACGACGCTGCGCGCCGCGCTGGCCGCCGCGGGCGCCCCGGGTGGCACCGACGGCGCGCCGGCCACCCCGTCCGCCACTCCGGCCACGGCGCCGGCAGCCAACCCGGGCGCCGGTACCCCGGGGCTGGCCAGCGGGACGCGCGCGGCCCCCGGCGGCGCCGCGGGGGCGGCCACCGCAGCCCCCACTGGCGGCCAGGTGCAGGCCGACGCCGCCAACAACGCCCTCATCATCACCGCGCCGGAGCCGCTGTACCGCGAGCTGCGCCGCGTCATCGACCTGCTGGACGTGCGCCGCGCGCAGGTCTACGTCGAAAGCCTCATCGCCGAGGTCAGCGCCGAGAAGGCTTCCGAGATCGGCGTGCAGTGGCAGAGCATCATCGGCCGCAACGGCGACGGCGCCATCGGGCTGCTCGGCACCAACTTCGGCACCGGTGGCGCCAATATCCTCAACCTCGCCACGCAGAACGGCGGCCAGGGCCAGCTGCCGGCGTCCGGTTTCAACATTGGCCTGGCGCAGCGCATCGGCGGCACCTACGTGCTGAGCGCCCTGGCGCGCTTCCTCGAGACCAACGGCGACGCCAACATCCTGTCGACGCCGAACCTGCTGACGCTGGACAACGAGGAGGCCAAGATCGTCATCGGCCAGAACGTGCCGTTCATCACCGGCCAGTACACCGCCAACAACACCAGCCAGGGCGCGGTCAACCCGTTCCAGACCATCGAGCGGCGCGACGTCGGCCTGACGCTGCGCGTGCGGCCGCAGATCAACGACCAGGGCACCGTCAAGCTGCAGATCTTCCAGGAGGTCAGCAGCGTGCTGCCAAGTTCGATCGGCAACCCGAGCGGCCTGATCACCAACAAGCGCTCGATCGAGTCCACCGTGATGGTGGAGGACGGCGGCATCGTCGTGCTGGGCGGGCTGCTGCAGGATGAGTTCGGCGGCAACCAGGACAAGGTGCCGGGGCTGGGCGACGTGCCGGTGCTGGGCCACCTGTTCCGCAGCGAGAAGCGCTCGCGCAAGAAGACCAACCTGATGGTGTTCCTGCGCCCGGTGGTGGTGCGCGACGCACGCGCCGGCGACGCGCTGGCGCTGGACCGCTATCAATGGATGCGCGGCGTGCAGGAGCAGGCCCAGCCCGAGCCGAGCCGCCTGCACCCGGTGCAGGACGCGCCGGTGCTGCCGCCCGCCTGGCCCGGCGCCGCCGTGCCGCCCGCGCCCGCCGCTGCCGCCCCCGCCCGATGAGCGCCGCCCACCCGCTGCCCTACGCGTGGGCGCGCGCCCACGGCGTGCTGCTGCACGTGGACCGCGGCGAGCGCTGGCTGATCGTGCGCGCCGACGCCGGGGGACTGCTGCCCGCGGGGCAATTGTCCGCCGTGGCTGAAGCGCAGCGCGTGCACGGCCCGTGCCGGCTGCAGCGCGAACCCGCCGCCGCCTTCGACGCGCGGCTGCAGGCCGCCTACGCCGACGGCAGCGGCTCCACCGCCGCCGCCATCGTCAGCGAGGTCGAAAGCGAGGCCGACCTGTCGCGCCTGATGCAGGAGCTGCCGCAGATCGAGGATCTGCTGGAGGCCGCCGACGACGCGCCGATCATCCGCATGCTCAACGCGCTGCTGACGCAGGCGGTGCGCGAGCGCGCCAGCGACATCCACATCGAGCCGTACGAGCGCCACTCCAGCGTTCGCTTTCGCGTCGACGGCACGCTGCGCGAGGTGGTGCAGCCCAACCGGGCGCTGCACGCGGCGCTGATCTCGCGCCTGAAGATCATGGCCGAGCTCGACATCGCCGAAAAGCGCCTGCCGCAGGACGGGCGCATCGCGCTGCGGCTGGGTGGCCGCGCGGTGGACGTGCGCGTCTCCACCCTGCCCAGCGCCCACGGGGAGCGCGCCGTGCTGCGCCTGCTGGACAAGTCCGACGGCGTGCTCAGCCTGGAAGCCGTCGGCATGCAGGGCGCCACGCTGCAGGCGTTCGAGCGCCTGGTCGCGCAGCCGCACGGCCTCGTGCTCGTCACCGGCCCCACCGGCAGCGGCAAGACCACCACGCTCTACGCGGCGCTCCAGCGCCTGGACGCGCAGCGGCTCAACATCATGACGGTGGAAGACCCGATCGAATACGAGCTGCCCGGCATCGGCCAGACGCAGGTCAACCCCAAGATCGACCTGACGTTTGCCAAGGCGCTGCGCGCGATCCTGCGCCAAGACCCCGACGTCATCATGATCGGCGAAATCCGCGATCAGGAGACCGCGCAGATCGCCATCCAGGCGTCGCTGACCGGCCACCTGGTGCTGGCCACGCTGCACACCAACGACGCGCCCAGCGCCGTCACGCGGCTGGTGGACATGGGCATCGAGCCGTTCCTGCTGTCCAGTTCCCTGCTCGGCGTGCTGGCGCAGCGGCTGGTGCGCAAGGTCTGCCCGGCCTGCGGCGGCGCCGGTTGCGCCGACTGCGGCCAGGCCGGCTACGCCGGGCGCACGGGGCTGTTCGAGCTGATGGTGGTCGACGAGGGCCTGCGAGCCCTGATCCATGACCGTGCGCCGGAAGCCGCGCTGCGCGCGCATGCGCTGCAGCACGGCCTGGTGCCGCTGCGCCAGGCCGGCGACGCGCTGGTGGCGCAGGGCGTCACCAGCGCCGAGGAAGTCTGGCGCGTGACGCGCGACTGAGCGCCCCCGAGCCCTGCCGACCCGCGATGCCGACCTTCCGCTACCAGGCCCTCGACGCGCACGGACGGCGCCAGCGCGGCACGCTGGCGTCCGAGCACGCGCGCGCCGCGCGCGCGCAGCTGCGCGCGCAGGGGCTGGTGCCGCTGCAGGTGACGGCGGGTGACGAGGCGGCCCCGGCCCGCGGCGGCTCG
This sequence comes from Tepidimonas fonticaldi, assembly GCF_007556755.1. Lineage (GTDB taxonomy): Bacteria > Pseudomonadota > Gammaproteobacteria > Burkholderiales > Burkholderiaceae_C > Tepidimonas > Tepidimonas fonticaldi. The sequence continues at coordinate 112,230 of NZ_VJOO01000003.1, forward strand.
CGCCGCTGGCCGGCGGCGCGGCTGGCGACATGGACGCGGCAGCTGGCCGCGCTGGTCGACAGCGGCCTGCCGCTGGAGCGGGCGCTGGCCGAACTCGCGCGCGAGGCCGACGACGCCGCGCAGCAGGCGCTCGTCACCGAGCTGCGCGCCGAGGTCCACGCCGGCAGCTCGCTGGCGGCGGCGCTTGCGCGCCACCCGCGCGTGTTCGACGCGCCGTACCGTGCGGTGGTGGCCGCGGGCGAAGCCAGCGGGCGCCTGGGCACCGTGCTGCAGCGGCTGGCCGACGAACGCGAGGCCGCCGAGGCGCTGCGCCAGCGCATCCTGTCGGCGCTGCTGTATCCGGCCATCGTCACCGCCTTCGCGCTGGCCATCGTCGTGTTTCTGATGACCTACGTCGTGCCGCAGGTGGCGCAGGCGTTCGCCAGCGGCAAGCGCGCGCTGCCGACGCTGACGGTGCTGGTGCTGCAGGTGAGCGCCTGGCTGCGCGGCTGGGGCTGGACGCTGCTGCCGCTGCTGGCCGCCGGCGTGGCGGCCTGGCGGCTGGCCCGCCAGCGCCCGGCGGCGCGGCTGGCGCTGGACCGCGCCTGGCTGCGCCTGCCGCTGCTGGGGCGGCTGGCGCGCCAGCTCGACGTGGCGCGGCTGGCCGCGACGCTGGCGCTGCTGGTGCAGGCGGGCGTGCCGCTGCTGCGGGCGCTGGCCACCGCCGCCGACACGCTGCGCAACACCGCGCTGCAGCGCGACGTGCACGAGGCGCTGACGCTGGTGCGCGAAGGCGCGCCGCTGGCCGCGGCGCTGGCCACCCGGCCGGCGCTCGCGGGCCTGCTGGTGACGTTTGCGCGGCTGGGCGAGCAGACCGGCCAGCTCGGCCCCATGCTGCAGCGCGCCGCGCAGCAGCTGGCCGACGACGCTCAGCGCCGCCTGCTGCGGCTGACCACCTGGCTGGAGCCGCTGCTGATCATCGCCATGGGCGGCGTGGTGCTGCTGATCGTGCTGGCGGTGATGCTGCCGATCATCCAGCTCAACCAGCTGGTGCGCTGACGATGGCCGCGACCCCTGACCCCGACGACGGCTGGCTGCCCGGCGCGCGCCGCGTGCCGTCGCCGAACCACGGACCGCGCCCGCCGGGCGTGCAACCGTGGCTCGTCGTGCTGCACAGCATCAGCCTGCCGCCGGGCGAGTACGGCGGCCCGTGGATCGAGCGGCTGTTCACCAACACGCTGGACTGGGACGCACACCCCTACTTTCAAAGCATCCGGGGGCTGGAGGTCTCGGCCCACGTCCTCATCCGCCGCGACGGCGAGTGCGTGCAGTTCGTCGCGCTGGATCGCCGCGCCTGGCACGCCGGCCGCTCGTCGTGGCAGGGACACGACAACTGCAACGACTTCTCGGTCGGCATCGAGCTGGAGGGGCTGGAGGGCGACACCTTCACCGACGCGCAGTACGCGGCGCTGGCGGCGCTGCTGGCCGCGCTGCGCGAACGCCTGCCGGCGCTGCGCGCGGTGGCCGGGCACGAGCACGTCGCCCCCGGGCGCAAGCGCGACCCCGGCCCGGGCTTCGACTGGGCACGGCTGATCCGCCTGACCGGCTGGCCGGCGGCGTGGTTCGCCAGCGAGGCGCCCGGCCAGCCCCCCACCCCGGAAAAACCCGGGGATATGGATCGGGCCGGGGGATAAATTTTTTTTGGGCCCGCCCCCTTGCCCCCGGGGCCTGCGTCGGTACACTACGGATAGTGTTTTCGGCTGACGTCAAACACTACATCTAGTGTTTGCACGCCAGCATCCGCAGCCTTGATCTTCCGCGAGGATCCATGCAGACCACCCTCACCTCCCCCTCGTCCGCCGCCCACCCGATGGCCGTCGCCGAGCCGGCACGCGCCACCAGCAGCGCCACGCTGGCGCACTACCAGATCATCCGCCGCAACGGCGCGGTGGTCCCGTTCGAGCCCAACAAAATCGCCGTCGCCATGATGAAGGCCTTTCTGGCCGTCCATGGTCCGCAGGGTGCCGCATCGGCCAGCGTGCGCGAAACGGTGGACCAACTGACCCAGGCGGTCGTGCGCGCCCTGGTGCGCTCGCGCCCGGGCGGCGGCACCTTCCACATCGAAGATGTGCAAGACCAGGTGGAACTGGGCCTGATGCGCGGCGGCCACCACGAGGTCGCGCGCGCCTACGTGCTCTACCGCGAACGCCGAGCGCAGGAACGCGCCGCCAAGGCGGCCCAGGCGCAACCTGCCCAGCCCGTGCTGCACGTGGTCGATGGCGGCGAGCGGCGCCCCCTCGACCTCGAACGCCTGCAGGCGCTGATCCACTCCGCGGTGGAGGGGCTGGGCGCCGACGTCAAGGCCGAGCCGATCGTCGCCGAGACGCTGCGCAACCTGTACGACGGCGTGCCCATGGAGGAGGTGCACAAGGCCGCGATCCTGGCCGCGCGCACCAAGATCGAAACCGACCCGGACTACACCTACGCCACCGCGCGGCTGCTGCTGCACACCATCTACAAAGAGGTGCTGGGCGAAGAAACCCCGCACGCGCAGATGCGCGAGCGCTATGCCGAGTACTTTCCGGCCTTCATCAAAAAGGGCGTGGAGGCCGAGCTGCTCAACCCCGAGCTGCAGACCTTCGACCTCGCCCGTCTGGGCGCGGCGCTCAAACCCGAGCGTGACCTGCAGTTCGACTACCTGGGGCTGCAGACGCTGTACGACCGCTACTTCCTGCATGTGCGCAAGCAGCGCATCGAGCTGCCGCAGGCCTTCTTCATGCGCGTGGCGATGGGCCTGGCGCTCAACGAGATCGACCGCGAGGCGCGCGCCATCGAGTTCTACGAGGTGCTCTCCAGCTTCGACTTCATGAGCAGCACCCCCACGCTGTTCAACTCGGGCACGCTGCGCTCGCAGCTGTCCAGCTGCTACCTGACCACGGTGCCCGACGATCTGGACGGCATTTACGAGTCGATCAAGGAAAACGCCCTGCTGTCCAAGTTTGCCGGCGGGCTGGGCAACGACTGGACGCGCGTGCGCGCGCTGGGCAGCCACATCAAGGGCACCAACGGCGAAAGCCAGGGCGTGGTGCCGTTCCTGAAGGTCGTCAACGACACGGCGGTCGCGGTCAACCAGGGCGGCAAGCGCAAGGGCGCGGTGTGCTGCTATCTGGAGACCTGGCACCTGGACATCGAGGAGTTCCTGGAGCTGCGCAAGAACACCGGCGACGACCGCCGCCGCACGCACGACATGAACACCGCCAACTGGATCCCGGACCTGTTCATGAAGCGTGTGATGGAAAACGGCGACTGGACGCTGTTCTCGCCGTCCAGCGTGCCCGACCTGCACGACAAGGTCGGCAAGGCGTTCGAAGAGGCCTACATCGCCTACGAAGCCAAGGCCGAGCGCGGCGAAATCCGCCCGAGCAAAAAGGTGCGCGCGGTGGACCTGTGGCGCAAAATGCTGACGATGCTGTTCGAAACCGGGCACCCCTGGATCACGTTCAAGGACCCGTGCAACATTCGCAGCCCGCAGCAGCACGTCGGTGTCGTGCACTCGTCCAACCTGTGCACCGAAATCACGCTCAACACCAGCGACACCGAAACGGCCGTGTGCAACCTCGGCTCGGTCAACCTGGCGCAACACCTCAAGGACGGCCCCCACGGCAAGGAGCTCGACCACGACAAGCTCAAGCGCACCATCACGACCGCGATGCGCATGCTCGACAACGTCATCGACATCAACTACTACGCGGTCAAAAAGGCGCGCGACGCCAACCTGCGCCACCGCCCGGTGGGGCTGGGGTTGATGGGCTTTCAGGACGCGCTGTACGAGCTGCGCATCCCGTACGCGTCGCCCGAGGCGGTGGAATTCGCCGACCGCTCGATGGAGGCCATCTGCTACTACGCCTACTGGGCCAGCAGCGACCTGGCGGTGGAGCGCGGCCGCTATTCCACCTTCAAGGGCTCGCTGTGGGACCGCGGCATCCTGCCGCTGGACACGCTGGACCTGTTGGCGCAGCAGCGCGGCGGCTACCTGGAGGTGGACCGCTCGCGCACGCTGGACTGGGACGCGCTGCGCGCCAAGATCGCCCGCGACGGCATGCGCAACTCCAACTGCATCGCCATCGCCCCGACCGCCACCATCTCCAACATCATCGGGGTGGATGCGTCCATCGAACCGTGCTTCGGCAACCTGTCGGTCAAGTCCAACCTGTCGGGCGAGTTCACCGTCATCAACAGCTATCTGGTCAAGGACCTCAAGCGCCTGGGCCTGTGGGACGAGGTCATGATCATGGACCTCAAGCACTTCGACGGCTCGCTGTGGCCGATCGACCGCGTGCCGCAGGACCTCAAGGAGCTCTACCGCACCGCGTTCGAGATCGAGCCGGTGTGGCTGGTGGAAGCCGCCGCGCGGCGCCAGAAGTGGATCGACCAGGCGCAAAGCCTCAACATCTACATGGCCGGTGCCTCGGGCAAGAAGCTGGACGAGACCTACAAGCTGGCCTGGATCCGCGGCCTGAAGACCACCTACTACCTGCGCACCACCGGCGCCACCCACGCCGAAAAGTCCACCGTGCGCAGCGGCGCGCTCAACGCCGTGCCCACCGCCGGCAGCGCCCCCGCCGCCGCGGCGCCGGGGGCGGTCGAGCCCGCCACCGACATCAAGTTCTGCGCCATCGACGACCCGGGTTGCGAAGCCTGTCAATGACGGCCCTCGCCGCCGGCGCCGGCCGGACTGATGCCCTCACGCAACAGCCCGCCCCGCCAGCGGCCACCGGCGCCCCCGGCACAGGGCCAAACGCTTGTCATTTCGTCGATGCCTTTCAATAATTTCACGAATCGGACACCAACATGCTGACCTGGGAAGACCAAACGCCCACCGTTGCCCCCCAAACGGCACGCCGCACGCCCGAGGCTGCGCCTGCGCTGCAACCGGCCGTGGGGACCGGCTCCCTCTTCGGCGCCACGCCCAACGCCCCCGTCGCGGGCTTCGACTATGTCTCTCCGGTGAGCGCCACGCCGGATGCCACCCCGGCCGCCGCCAGCGCGCCCGCCGGCCAGTCGGTGCGCGCGCAGGCGGCGAGCTTTCGCCGCGTCAACGTCGCCGACAAGCGCATCATCAACGGCCAGACGGACGTCAACCAGCTCGTTCCGTTCAAGTACAAATGGGCGTGGGAGAAATACCTCGCCACCTGCGCCAACCACTGGATGCCGCAGGAAATCAACATGTCGCGCGACATCGCGCTCTGGAAAGACCCCAACGGCCTGACCGAGGACGAGCGCCGCATCGTCAAGCGCAACCTGGGCTTCTTCGTCACCGCCGACTCGCTGGCCGCCAACAACATCACGCTGGGCACCTACCGCCACATCACGGCGCCGGAATGCCGCCAGTTCCTGCTGCGCCAGGCGTTCGAGGAGGCCATCCACACCCACGCCTACCAGTACATCGTCGAGTCGCTGGGGCTGGACGAAGGCGAGATCTTCAACGCCTACCACGAGATCCCGTCGATCCGCGACAAGGACGAGTTCCTGATCCCCTTCATCGACGCGATCATGGATCCCGCCTTCAAGACCGGCACGCCCGAGGCGGACCAGACGCTGCTGAAGTCGCTGATCGTCTTCGCCTGCCTGATGGAGGGGCTGTTCTTCTACGTCGGCTTCACGCAGATTCTGGCGCTGGGGCGGCAAAACAAGATGACGGGTGCGGCCGAGCAGTACCAGTACATCCTGCGCGACGAATCGATGCACTGCAACTTCGGCATCGACATGATCAACCAGCTCAAGCTGGAAAACCCGCACCTGTGGACGCCCGCCTTCAAGGCCGAGATCAAAGAGCTGTTCCTCAAGGCGGTGGATCTGGAGTACCGATACGCCGAGGACACCATGCCGCGCGGCGTGCTGGGGCTCAACGCCAGCATGTTCAAGGGCTATCTGCGCTACATCGCCAACCGGCGCGCCACCCAGATCGGCCTGGAGCCGCTCTTCCCCAACGAGGAAAACCCCTTCCCCTGGATGAGCGAGATGATCGACCTGAAGAAGGAGCGCAACTTCTTCGAAACCCGCGTGATCGAGTACCAATCGGGCGGCGCGCTGTCCTGGGATTGATCCGCGGCGCGCCCGTCGTCTGCATCTCGCGGCCTCCCCCCTTCCAACCCCCGCCAACCTGAAGCAGGAGAACCCCCATGGCAACCGCGAAGAAGGCCGCCGCCGCGGCCACCGAGACCGCGAAGCAGAAGACGGCCGCAAAGGCAGCCACCCCGAAGGCCGCGAAGGCGGCGCCGAAGAAGGTCGCGGCCGAGGCGCAACCGGCGGCCAAGCCGGCAGCCGCCGCCAAGACGACGAAGGCGGCCGCCAAGGCCCCCGCTGCGCCGAAGGCAGCGGCCGCGCCGGCGAAGAAGACCGCCAAGACGGCTGCCCCGACGACCGCCGAAGCCGCCCCGAAGGCCGCCAAGAAGGCCCCGGCCAAAACGGCGAAGAAGGCGGCACCGGCAGCCGAGACCCAGGCGCCCGCGAAGGCCGCCAGCCAACCCGCGGCCAAGGCGACCGCCAAGACCCCGGCCAAGGCGGCCCCGAAAGCCACCGCCAAGACCGCCGCCAAGCCTGCGGCCACCAAGGCCACGGCCAAACCCGCCAAGGCGGACAAGGCGGTGAAAGCCCCAGCTGCGGAAAAACCCGCCAAAGCCGCGCCCAAGAAAAAAGCGGCCAAGGCCGCCGCCGCCCCGGCACCCAGCGCGCAAACCAAGCTCAACCCGAAAGCCGCCTGGCCCTTCCCGACCGGCCCGCGTCCCTGAGCGGGCATCCGCTGGGCCGTGGTCATCCCGCTGTCCGTCCGGACGGCGGGTTTGTCCTGTGCCTGCGGGTCAGGCGTCGAAGCGGTAGTTTTGGCCTCCGCGGGTGGCGATCTTCGCCGCCCCCATGCGGTTGCCGAGCTGCGCCGCTTCGGTGACCGACCAGCCCCGGGCCAGACCGTGCAGCAAGGCGGCCCGGAACGCATCCCCACATCCGGTGGGGTCCACGATCTCGGCCGCCGGCACCCCGGGCACGCGGATACACTCGCCGCCCTGCCACACGTCGCACCCCTGCTCCCCCAAGGTCACGACCAGGGCTCGCAGCCGCCGCGACAGCTCGGGCAAGGTCAGGCCCGTGCGGTCGCACAGCAGCCGGGCTTCGTAATCGTTCAAGGCCGCCCAATCGGCCAGATCGACCAGCCGCAGCAATTCCGCACCATCGAACATCGGCAACCCCTGGCCGGGGTCGAACACAAAGGGCACGCCCGCCGCGTGCAGTTGTTCCGCGTGTTCCCAGGTGGCCTGCTTGCCGTCGGGTGAGAGGATCGCCAGCGTCACCCCGTCGGTGGCGGTGATGGGGTTGGTGTGGGCCAGCGCCATCGCACCCGGGTGAAAAGCCGTGATCTGGTTGTTGTGGCGATCGGTCATGATCATCGCCTGGGCGGTGTAGATCTCGGGCATCAGGCGCACGGCGGAGACGTCGATGCCCAGGGCGCGCAGGCGCTGCAGATAGTGCTCGCCATCGGCGCCCAGCGCCGCCACGGGCCGCACCGCACTGCCCAGCAGCCGCAGGCCGTAGGCGATGTTGCCCGCGCAGCCGCCAAACTCGCGCCGCAATCCCGGCACCAGGAACGACACATTCAGGATGTGCAACTGGTCGGGCAGGATGTGGTCGGCAAAACGGCCTTCGAAGTCCATGATGGTGTCGAAGGCCAGGGAACCGCAGACGAGGATGGTCATGGGCAGAAGGTGAAAAACAGCGCCTCGCAGGGCGTCAGGGGTAGAACAGCACGGCCCGGTAGCCCGTCATGCGGGTTGCATCGGGGTGGTCGAAGGCCAGCTCCAGCTGCAACGGCCACTCGGCCCCCGGCGCCAGCCGCTCCAGGGGCTGTGGCCACGCGTCGGGCGTCCAGACGCGGCGCACCAGCACCTGGTCCTGCAGATCGGTCAGGGTCAGCTCCAGCGCGGGCGCCGCCACCTCGGTGTCGGCGTGGTTGCGCACCACGAGGTGAAAGCTGTAGCGGTCCGGCGCGCGCCGCAGCAGCACCGAGCCCTCGATGAGCACATCCTGCGGCCGCCGGGGCGGCGCGATGGTACACCCCAGGCGGTCGCAAAAAGCCGCCAGGGCCGGTCGGGCCGCTGGGTAGCGCGCCGCCAAGGTGTCGCGCCAGACCCACGCGATCTGCCCCGCGAGCAGCGCCGCCAACCCCAACGCCAGCAGCGCGAGGATGACGCGCACGACGGGCCTGCGCCAAAAGGCCCGCCGCCGCGCCTGGCGAACGAACGACGGCTCTTGCGCCGGCGCCGCGGTCTGCGCGACGAACGGGTCATGGTCGCCGCTCTGGTCGCCCGCCACGTCCGCCCCACCCGCCTCGACCGAGGGGGCGGCATCGTAGCCATCATCGCGCGGCTCCTGCCGGTCGGATTCGGGCTCGGGCTCGGGCTCGGGCTCGGACCATGGCGCCGGTTCGGGTTCCGGTTCTGGGGCTGGCCCGGGCTCGGCTGCCGCGTTCCCCGGCGGTTCCGCGGCGGGCATCGGTGGCGGGGCGGTCGGCTGGGGCGTTGCCTCGGGCGATGGGGGCGCTCCCCCGGGCGATGGGGGGGGCGCAGAAGGAGGCAGCGGGGCGAAGGCCGGCTGCAGATCCAGCGTGGCATCGAACACCTGCTGGCAATGGCCGCAGCGCACCCAGCCGTCGGCGATCTTGAGCTGATCCGCCACGACCTTGAAGGCCGTTCCACACGATGGGCAGCGGGTGATGAAGCTCATGCCCGCGATTATGACGGCGCCGTCCGGGGCCGCCGCGCGGCGCTCAGCCCCGCCGGGCCGTCATGAGGATCCAGCCGTCCTCGGCGTCGGTGACCGCCAGCGTCAACCACGGGGCATAGGCCTCGCGCAGTTCGTCGGCCTGGCGCTCCAGTATGCCCGCCAATACCAGATCGCCCCCGTCGTCGACGTGGGCGCACAGCAGCGGCGCCAGCACCTTGAGCGGCGTTGCCAGGATGTTGGCCAAGACCAGCCCATAGCGGCCCTGGGCTGCCTCCGGCAGGCCGGCGTTCAGGGCCACCCCATTGGCCGCCGCGTTGAGCCGGGTGGCCTCCACGGCAGCCGGGTCGATGTCCACTGCGTCCACCGTCGCGGCGCCCCGCTTGGCCGCGGCGATGGCCAGAATGCCGGAGCCGCAGCCGTAGTCGAGCACGCGCCGGCCCGCCATGTCGTGGCGGGCGATCCAGCGCAGGCACATGCGCGTGGTGGGGTGGGTGCCGGTGCCGAACGCCAGCCCGGGGTCGAGCCGGATGACGGTGCGGGCCTCGGCGGGCGGCTCGTGCCAGCTCGGCACGATCCAAAAATCGGGCGTGATTGGCACGGGGTCGAACTGGGACTGCGTCAGGCGCACCCAGTCGGTGTCGGCCACCGGCCGCACGCCGACCACCTCGCAATCGGCAAAAAAGTCCTGCGGGACGAGCAAGGCGGCCGCTTCGCGGGCCTGCGCTTCGGTATCGAACAGCGCCACCACCTGCGAGCGCTGCCACCCGGGCGCCGGCGCCGGCAGTCCGGGCTCGCCAAACAGCGCCCGCTCTGCCGGGGTATGCGCATCGGCGTCCTCGACCGAGACGCTGAGCGCCTCCAAGGCCTCCAGCGCGTCGCAGACGTCCTCCACGCGCGCCTCGGACACGCGCAACAGCAGTTCGTGCCAGCGCGCCGCGCCGGCCATCGGTTCAGCCCCGCTCACGTTGCGCCAGCCAGCTCTCGAGGTAGTGGATGTTGGTGCCGCCGGCCTCGAAGTTGGCGTCCACCATCAGCTCGCGGTGCAGCGGGACGTTGGTCTTGATGCCCTCGATCACCACCTCGGCCAGCGCACCGCGCATGCGCGCCAGCGCCTGCTCGCGGGTGTCGCCGTGCACGATGATCTTGCCCACCATCGAGTCGTAGTGGGGCGGCACGGTGTAGCCGGAATAGATGTGCGAATCCACCCGCACCCCGGGGCCGCCGGGGGCGTGCCAGGCCGTGATGCGCCCGGGCGACGGGGTGAATTTGTACGGATCCTCGGCGTTGATGCGGCACTCGATGGCGTGCCCGCGCAGCTGCAGCTGGCGCTGGGTGAACGGCAGCTTCTCGCCCGCGGCGACCAGGATCTGGGTGCGCACGATGTCGATGCCGGTGATCATCTCGGTCACCGGGTGCTCCACCTGCACGCGCGTGTTCATCTCGATGAAGTAGAACTCGCCGTTTTCGTACAGGAACTCGAAGGTGCCGGCGCCACGGTAGCCGATCTTCTTGCACGCCGCCGCGCAGCGGTCGCCGATGCGCTCGATCAGGCGGCGCGGGATGCCCGGGGCGGGCGCCTCTTCGATCACCTTCTGGTGGCGGCGCTGCATGGAGCAGTCGCGCTCGAACAGGTAGACGGCGTTGCGGTGCTGGTCGGCCAGCACCTGGATCTCGATGTGCCGAGGATTCTGGAGGAATTTCTCCATGTACACCTCGGGGTTGTTGAAGGCCGCCGCCGCCTCGCTCTTGGTGGTCTGCACGGCGTGCAGCAACGCGGCCTCGGTGTGCACCACGCGCATGCCGCGCCCGCCGCCGCCGCCGGCGGCCTTGATGATGACCGGATAGCCGATGGACCGCGCGATGCGCTTGATCTCGGTCGGATCGTCCGGCAGCGCGCCGTCCGAGCCCGGCACGGTCGGCACGCCGGCGCGGATCATCGCCTGCTTGGCCGAGACCTTGTCGCCCATCAGGCGGATCGACTCGGGCGTCGGGCCGATGAAGACGAAACCGCTCTTTTCCACCCGCTCGGCGAAATCGGCGTTTTCGGACAGAAAGCCATAGCCGGGGTGGATGGCCTCGGCGTCGGTGACCTCGGCGGCCGAAATGATGGCCGGCATGCTGAGGTAGCTCTGGCCCGACGGCGCCGGGCCGATGCACACCGCCTCGTCCGCCAGCTTGACGTACTTGGCTTCGCGATCGGCTTCGGAGTAGACGACGACGGCCTTGATGCCCATCTCGCGGCAGGCGCGCTGCACCCGCAGGGCGATCTCGCCGCGGTTGGCGATCAGGATCTTCTTGAACATGGCGCCGCCCTCACGCGAGGACGAAGAGGGGCTGCCCGTATTCGACGGCTTGGCCGTTCTCGACCAAAATTTCCTTGATGACACCTGCGCGATCCGCCTCGATTTCGTTGAGAATCTTCATCGCCTCGATGATGCACACCGGCTCGCCTTCCTTGACCGCCTGGCCGACTTCGACGAACGGCTTGGCGCCCGGGCTGGGGGCACGGTAGAAGGTACCGACCATGGGCGATTTGATCACGTGTCCCTGGATCTCGGCGGGCGCCGGCGCGGCGGCGGCCTCGGCGGGCGCGGGCGCCGTCAGAGTGATGGGGGCAGCCACCGCCGGCGCCGCCACCGGCATCATGACCGGTGCAGCCGGAGCGGCCTTGACGATGCGGACCTTGCCTTCGGCTTCGGTGATCTCGAGTTCGGAAACGTTCGACTCCGAGACCAGGTCGATGAGCGTCTTGAGTTTGCGCAGATCCATGGTGACTCCGTACTATGCACCGAATTTGTGTTGATCTTGCCGCGAACGTCGCGGAAAGAGCGCGAAATATACACGAGCCGATGCGCACCGCCCGCCCCGGGGATCGCCATGACCGATGACGACGGCGTCGCCACGATGGCCCTGCCGGGGCTGGCGCGCGCGCTGATCGCCGCGGGCGCGCTGTCCCAGCAGCAGGCCGAGACCCTCTACGCCCGTGCCCAAAGCCACAAGACCGGCTTCATCACCGAGCTGATCGACAGCGCCCTCGTCTCGCCGAGCGATTTGGCGCACACCATGTCGGTGGCGTTTGCCGCGCCGCTGATCGACCTGGACGCCATCGACCCGCAGCGGCTGCCGCACCACCTGCTCGACCCCAAGACCTGTCAGCAATACCGCATCGTGCCGCTGGCGCGCCGCGGCAGCCGGCTGTCGGTGGCGACGGCCGACCCGTCGGATCTGCAGGCGGCGGAGAAGGTCAAGTTCGAGACGCAACTGGCCGTCGACTGGATCATCGCCGAGGTGGACAAGCTCGGCAAACTGGTCGAGACCTACACCGCCAGCGCCGGGCAGGTCATCGAGCAGATCGTCGGCCAGACCTTCGACTTCGAGGCCGAAGGCATCGAGATGACCCCGGCCGAGCCGGCGGACAAGGTGGCCGCCGAGGTCGAGGACGCCCCGATCGTCAAGTTTCTGCAGAAGATGCTGCTGGACGCGTACACCATGCGCGCGTCGGATCTGCACTTCGAGCCCTACGAGCACCACTACCGCGTACGGATGCGCATCGACGGCCAGCTGCGCGAGATCGCCACGCCGCCGGTGGCGATCAAGGACAAGCTGGCCTCGCGCATCAAGGTCATCTCCAAGCTCGACATCGCCGAGAAGCGCGTGCCGCAAGACGGGCGCATGAAGCTCAAGGTCGGTCCGGACAAGGTGATCGACTTTCGCGTCAGCACGCTGCCGACGCTGTTCGGCGAGAAGGTCGTCATCCGCATCCTGGACCCCAGCAGCGCGCAGATGGGCATCGACGCGCTCGGCTACGAGCCGGACGAGAAGGACAAGCTGCTGGCGGCGATCAACCGCCCCTACGGCATGGTGCTGGTCACCGGTCCCACCGGTTCGGGCAAGACGGTGTCGCTGTACAGCTGCCTGAACCTGCTCAACCAGCCCGGCGTCAACATCTCCACCGCCGAGGACCCGGCCGAGATCAACCTGCCCGGCGTCAACCAGGTCAACGTCAACGAGAAGGCCGGCCTGACCTTCGCCGCGGCGCTGCGCGCCTTTCTGCGCCAGGACCCGGACATCATCATGGTCGGCGAGATCCGCGACCTCGAGACCGCCGACATCGCCATCAAGGCCGCGCAGACCGGCCACCTGGTGCTGTCGACCCTGCACACCAACGACGCGCCGTCGACGCTGACGCGGCTGGTCAACATGGGCGTGGCGCCGTTCAACATCGCCGCCAGCGTCAACCTGATCACCGCGCAGCGGCTGGCGCGGCGCCTGTGCCCCAAGTGCAAGGTGCCGCACCACGACCTGCCGCGCCAGGCGCTGCTGGACGCCGGCTTCACCGAACAGGACCTGGAAGGCGACTGGCAGCCGTACAAACCGGTCGGCTGCTCCGCCTGCCACGACGGCTACAAGGGGCGCGTCGGCATCTACCAGGTGATGCCCGTCAGCGAGGCGATCCAGCAGCTGATCCTGTGCGGCGCCAGCGCGCTGGAGATCGCCGAGCAGGCGCGCCGCGAGGGCGTGCGCACGCTGCGCGAAAGCGGCCTGCGCAAGGTTAAGATGGGCATCACGTCGTTGGAGGAGGTGCTGTCGGCGACCAACGACTGACGGCCCCAGTCGCCCGCGCCCGTTCATCGCCGACATCCACGGAGGGATCGCCCATGGCCACCGCACCCCCCGCCGCCCGGGACCACGTCTTCGAGTGGGAGGGCAAGGACCGCCACGGCAAGACCGTCAAGGGCGAACTGCGCGCCGCCGGCGAGGCGCAGGTGCAGGCGCAGCTGCGCCGCCAGGGCATCGTGGTGCAGAAGGTCAAGCGGCGCCGGCTCGCCTCGGCCAAGCGCATCAAACCCAAGGACATCGCCATCTTCACGCGCCAGCTGGCCACGATGATGAAGGCCGGCGTGCCGCTGCTGCAGGCGTTCGACATCGTCGGCCGCGGCAACCCCAACCCGAGCGTGGCGCGGCTGCTGTACGAGATCCGCACCGACGTCGAGACCGGCACCTCGCTGTCGGCGGCGTTCCGCAAGCACCCGGCCCACTTCAACTCGCTGTACTGCAACCTGGTGGAAGCGGGCGAGGCGGCCGGCATCCTGGAGGACATCCTCGACCGCCTGTCCACCTACCTGGAGAAGACCGAGGCCATCAAGGGCAAGGTCAGGTCGGCGCTGATGTACCCGACCGCGGTGCTGGTGGTGGCCTTCATCGTCGTGTCGGTGATCATGATCTTCGTCGTGCCGGCGTTCAAGGAGGTGTTCACCTCGTTCGGCGCCGACCTGCCGGCGCCGACGCTGGCGGTCATCGCCATGAGCGAATTTTTCGTCGCCTACTGGTGGCTGATCTTCGGCGCGCTGGGCGGCGGGCTGTACTTCTTCTTCCAGGCCTGGAAGCGCAGCGAAAAAGTGCAGCACTTCATGGACCGGCTGCTGCTGCGGCTGCCGATCTTCGGCCAGCTGGTGGAAAAATCCGTCGTCGCGCGCTGGACACGGACGCTGTCGACGATGTTCGCCGCCGGCGTGCCGCTGGTGGACGCGCTCGACTCGGTCGGCGGCGCGGCCGGCAACTCGGTCTACGCCGACGCCACCACCAAGATCCAGCAGGAGGTCGCCACCGGCACGGCGCTGACGCAGGCCATGAACAACACCGGCATCTTCCCGTCGATGGTGCTGCAGATGTGCGCCATCGGCGAGGAATCCGGCTCCATCGACCACATGCTCGGCAAGGCGGCCGACTTCTACGAGCAGGAGGTCGACGACATGGTGGCGGGCCTCTCGAGCCTGATGGAGCCGATCATCATCGTGATTCTCGGCACCATCATCGGCGGCATCGTGGTGGCGATGTACCTGCCGATCTTCAAGCTGGGCGCGGTGGTGTGAGCATGTCCGCGCCGGGGCCGGGGCGGCCGGTGGAGATGCACCGATCGGCCGCCCTGGTCGTCGATGGCAATCCCACCACCCGCATGACGCTGGCAGGGCAGCTGCGGGGCTTTGGCTTCACCTCCATCAGCCAGGCCAGCCGCATCGCCGATGCGCGGCGCGAGATCGAGCGCCACGCCTTCGACCTCGTGGTCTGCAGCGACGCCTTCCCGCGCGGCGGCTCCGGCCAGGCGCTGCTGGACGACCTGCGCCGCAGCGGGCTGCTGCCGTTCGGCACGGTGTTCATCCTCATCACCGACGAGGCCACCTACCTGAAAGTCGCCGAGGCGGCCGAGTCGTCGGTGGACAGCTACATCGTGCGCCCCTACTCCGCCGGCAGCCTGTACGACCGTATCGAGCAGGCGCAGCGGCGCAAGGCGGCGCTGTGGGACATCCACCGCGCGCTGGAAGAAGGCCGCTACGACGACGCCGTCGAGCTGTGCCTGCAGCGCTTTGCGGCCCGGGGGCCGCAGTGGTTGTCGGCCGCGCGCTGGGGGGCGGAGATCCTGCTGCGCCTGGGCCGCTTTGGCCAGGCGCAGGCCCTGTTCCAATCCATCTGGGACACCGAGCCCCACCCCTGGGCCCTGCTGGGCGTGGCGCGCTGCCAGCTCGACAGCGGGGCCACCGTGGCGGCACTGGACACCCTGCGCCATTTGATCGAAACCGCCCCCGACTACCCCGACGCCTACGACGTGCTCGGGCGGGCGCAGATGGAGCTGGGGCAGTTCGAGGACGCGCTCGGCAGCCTGAGCAAGGCGCTGGAGGCCACCCCCATGGCCATCGGCCGCCAACAGCGGCTGGGCATGCTGGCGTTCTTTCTGGGCAACCGGGACAAGGCCATCGAACTGCTGCAGCGCGCCACCTACCTGGGGCTCGACTCCAAGATGTTCGACGCCGAGAGCCTGGTGCTGCTGGCCATCGCCGCCTTCGAGCGCCGCGACCCGGCGGAACTCGAGCGCCATCACGGCGAGCTGCGCAAGCGCGCCCTGGCCAACCCCGAGGACGCGCGGCTGCAGCGCTTCGTGCAACTGGTCGATCTGCTGGCCCACGCCAACGAGCACAGCGCAGACGCCATCGCGCCCGCCCTGGCCACCATCGGTGAGACCGTCGTCGCGCCCGATTTCGACATGGAGGCCGCCTGCAACCTGCTGGCCGTGCTCGCCGCCCTGGCGCGGCACACCGCCCTGCCCGACCAAGAGGCCCTGGTCACCCGGCTGGGCCTGCGCTTTGCCACCTCCAAGGCCATGGGCGAGCTGCTCGCCAACGCCGCCAGCCACCACACCCGGTATGCCGAGCGCCTGCGCGAGTGCGAAGCCACCATGGTGCAGCGCATCGAACAGGCGCTGCGCCGCGCCAGCCAGGGCGAGCCGGTGCTGGCGCTGGCGGAGCTGTACGCCGTGGCGCAGGAGAGCTTCAACGCCCGGGCGGTGGAGACCGCCTGGCTGATGTTGCAGCGCTACGACGGCGACATCCCCAACGCCGACAGCTGGCGCACCCGGGTGGCTGCCTTGCGCCAGGCGTATGGGACGGCGCGCAACCGCCCCGCCTTGGGCGACCCGCGGCTGCGCCCCTCGGGGGGCGTCAATCTGGGCCCCATGGACCGCGCCGCGCCCCCCGCCATCCCCCCTGGGCATGCCGATAATCCCGCGCCATGAGCCTGATGGATCTGTACGGGGCCACGGCGCTGGTCATCGATGGCAATCCCACGTCGCGCTCCATCCTGGTGTCCCAACTGCGCGAGATGGGCGCCCGCACGGTGGCGCAAAGCCCCCGCATCACCGACGCCCGCCGCCAGCTCGAGTTCCGCACCTTCGACGTCGTGGTGTGCGAGCAGCATTTTCCCAACGACACGGGCACGGGCCAGGCGCTGCTGGACGATCTGCGCCGCGCCGGGCTGCTGCCCTTCGCCACCGTGTTCATCATGGTCACGGCCGAGGCGGCCTACTCCAAGGTCGCCGAGGCGGCCGAGTCCGCGCTCGACTCGTACCTGCTCAAACCCTTCACCGCCAGCCAGTTGGCACAGCGCATTGGCCAGGCGCGGCACCGCAAGACGGTGCTCAAGGACATTTTCGAGGCCGTCGAGGGCGGGCGGTATGAGCGCGCCGCCGAGCTGTGCCTGCGGCGCTTTCAGCAGCGTGACGACTACTGGCTGTATGCGGCGCGGGTCGGCGCCGAGCTGCTGCTGCGGCTGGAGCGCTACGACGAGGCCCAGCGCCTGTACGAAGCGGTGGTCGAGGCCAAAGCCATGCCCTGGGCCAAGCTGGGCGTGGCGCGCGCGCAGCTCGAAGCCGGGCAGTCGCAAAAAGCCAGCCAGACCCTGCAGGGCCTGATCAACGGCGAGCCCGGATACGCCGACGCCTACGACGTCATGGGGCGCGCCCAGATTGAACTGGGCAACTTCGACGCCGCCTTAGCCGCTTACCGCATGGCCACCGATCTGACACCCTCGTCCATCAGCCGGCTGCAGCGCCACGGCATGCTGGCGCACTACTGCGGCCAGGGCGCGCTGGCCGAGGAGTTGCTGGCGCGCTCGGTCCGGCTGGGGCTGGACTCCAAGATGTTCGATGCGCAGTCGCTGGTGCTGCTGGGCTTCATGCGCTTCGAGGCCGGGGACCGCAAAGGCCTGCAACGCTACCTGGACGACGCCCTGCGCATGGTGGAGCGCCACCCCAAATCGCTGCGGCTGCGGCGGCTGGCCCAGGTGCTGGAAATCGCCCTGCTCCTGCACGATGCGCAGGTGGCGCGGGTGCTCAGCCAGGTGCGCGCGATGATGGCCACCATCACCGAGGCGGACTTCGACTTCGAGGCCGCCTGCAACCTGACCACCCTGCTCGCCTACCAGGCCCAGCGCGCCATCCAGATCGACGAGGTCGAGGAGCGCCTGACCGTGCTGGGGCGGCGCTTTTGCACTTCCAAGGCCTTGACGGCGCTGCTGGCGCAAGCGGCCAACGCCCACCCCCCGTATGCCGAGCGGCTGTCCACCCTGCACAACGAGGTGCTGGGCATCGTGGAACACGCCATGCGCCAGAACCTGGCCGGCAACCCGCGCGCGGCCGTGCTGGAACTGATCGAGCAAGGGCGCGCCACCTGCAACGCCAAAATCATCGAATCCGCCTGGGGCGTGCTCAAACGCTATGAATCGCGCATCGACGACGCCGCGGCGCTGGCCGACGTCATCCAGCCGCTGCGCGAGCGCTACCAGTCCTACGCCAACAAATCCGTGATCGGCGACAAGGCCGCCCGGCAGGCCGGCGGGGTGAGCCTGCGGGTCATGGACGTCAAAACGGTGGAAGGCTGATTCTGCGTGTCAGGGCGACGAGGCGCCCGCGCCCCCGGCGCGCAGCCATGCGGCGATCAGGGCGCGCTCGTCCTCCGTCATCCCGGTCGCGTTGTTGAGCGGCATCTGGCGCGTGACCACCACCTGCTGATAGACGGCCTGCGCATGCTGCGCCAGCGCCGGGGCGGAGTCCAGCCGTACATTCTTGGACGCCAGCGCCTCGCCATGGCACATCACGCAGCGCTGCTGCACCACCGCCATCACCTGGGCCGCATCGGGAGGGGCCGCCATGGCCCCCGCACTGGCGGGCGTTGCCGGCCGCAGCCAGACGACGACGGCCACGATCACCGCCACGCCCACCACCGCATACGGCCACGGGTGGGCGTTGCGCCCCAGGTGGTAGCCGTGGCGCAGCACGAAAAACTGGCGAATCGCCGCGCCCGCGGCCATCAGCGCCAGCAGCACCAGCGCATTGGACGCGTGCCCGTACAGAAAGCTGTAGTGGTTGCTCAACATCGCAAACACCACCGGCAGCGTGAAATACGTGTTGTGCACGCTGCGCTGCTTGCCGCGCTGGCCATGCGCCGGATCGGGCGTCTGCCCCGCGCGCAAAGCCGCCACGACCTTGCGCTGGCCGGGGATGATCCAGAACAGCACATTGGCGCTCATGGCCGTGGCCAACATCGCCCCGACGATCAAGAACGCGGCGCGCCCCGCAAACCACTGGCACGCCAGCCACGCGGCCAAGGCCACCAAGGCCGCGACCGCCCACCCCACCTTGCGGTCACCCCCCGGCGTCTGGCCCCAGAGGCGGCAAATGCCGTCGTACAGCACCCAAAACACCACCAGAAACCCGAGCGCGGCCGCCCCGGCCATCCACGGGGCCGGCCACGCATACACCCGCGGATCGACCAGATAGACATTGGCCTGCCACAGGTAGGACACGGCAAACAGGGCAAAGCCGCTGAGCCAGGTGGTGTAGCTCTCCCAATAGAACCAGTGCAATCGCGGCGGCAGACTGGGCGGCGCCACCGCATACTTGACCGGGTGGTAGAACCCGCCGCCGTGCACCGCCCACAACTCGCCCGTGGCCCCGTCGCGGCGCAGCCGCTCGTCCGCCGGCGGCGTCAGGCTGCTGTCCAGAAAGACGAAGTAAAACGACGACCCGATCCACGCGATGGCCGCGATCACATGCAGCCAGCGCAACAAAAAATTGGCCCAGTCCAGCAGATAGGCGTCCACGGTGCGCTCCATGCGCGTCGCGCGCAGGCGTTGTGCGGCCCCCACCACCGCGGGCGCTGTGGGAGCCCCTGGCCGCGACCCGCGCACGCACCGCCCCACCCGGACGGTCCGCGCGCCCTTGCGCCGCTGCGACCCATCCGAAGTGTATACAGTTTTTGGCCGGTGGCGGCACCCGTTGCGGCCATCGGCATGGAACGGCGCGGTTTTCGGTATAATGTGCGCTTCACGGGCCGATAGCTCAGCTGGGAGAGCGCTGCGTTCGCAATGCAGAGGTCGGGAGTTCGATCCTCCTTCGGTCCACCAAACGGCAGGGTTCTTAGCTCAGTTGGTAGAGCAGCGGACTCTTAATCCGTAGGTCGTAGGTTCGAATCCTACAGGACCCACCAGCCAAATCAATGACTTAGCCCGCCACCGAGCGGGCTTTTTCATGCCCGCGGGCGTCACACGTTGAACAAAAAGTTCATCACGTCGCCGTCTTTGACGACGTAGTCCTTGCCCTCGGCGCGCATCTTGCCTGCGTCTTTGGCGCCCTGCTCACCGCCGTAGGCGATGTAGTCGTCAAACGCGATGGTCTGGGCGCGGATGAAGCCGCGTTCGAAATCCGAGTGGATCACGCCCGCCGCCTGGGGCGCCGTGTCGCCGATGTGGATGGTCCAGGCGCGCACCTCCTTCTCGCCGGCGGTGAAGTAGGTCTGCAAGCCCAGCAGTTGGTAGGCGGCGCGGATCAGGCGGTTCAGGCCCGGCTCTTCCAGGCCCAGTTCGCGCAGAAACTCGGTGCGGTCCGCCTCGTCCATGTCGGCCAGCTCGGCCTCGATCTTGGCGCAGATGGCCACCACCGGCGCGCCCTGGCGCTGCGCATAGGCGCGCAACTGGTCCAGGTAGGGGTTGCCCTCGAAGCCATCCTCGGCCACGTTGCCCACGAACATCGCCGGCTTGGCGGTGATCAGGCACAGCGGCTTGAGCAGGGCCCGCTCCTCGTCGGTCAGCTCCATCACGCGCACGGGGCGCCCTTCGTCCAGCACGGCGCGCACCCGGCCCAGCACGGCCACCATCTTGGCCGCTTCCTTGTCGTTGCCGCTCTTGGCCGCTTTCTGGTAGCGCTGCAGCGCCTTCTCGACCGTGCCCAGATCGGCCAGACACAGCTCGGTCTGGATGACCTCGATATCGGCAATCGGGTCCACCTTGCCGGCCACGTGGACGATGTTGGGGTCGTCGAAGCAGCGCACCACGTTGATGATGGCGTCCGTCTCGCGGATGTGGGCCAGGAATTGGTTGCCCAGGCCTTCGCCCCGGCTGGCACCGGCGACCAGGCCTGCGATGTCCACGAATTCGACGATCGCCGGCACGACCCGTTGCGGCCGGACGATGGCGGCCAGTTGCTGCAGGCGCGGATCGGGCACCTCCACCACGCCCACGTTGGGCTCGATGGTGCAGAAGGGGTAGTTCTCGGCGGCGATGCCGGCCTTGGTGAGGGCGTTGAACAGGGTGGACTTGCCGACGTTGGGCAGGCCCACGATGCCGCATTTGAGGCTCATGGCGGGGCGACGGGTGGGAGGTGGGCGGGGCGGCGGCACGCGCCGGCGAAAGCTGGGATTTTACCGGGGGCCGCAGGGGCCAGGCGCGGCCCGGCTGCGCGCATCCGCGCGCATCACCATGCCCCCCAATGCCCTGTGCCGCGCATGCCCTCGTGCAGCATGTGCCCGTCGCCGCGGCGCACGATGGCATTCATGCCAAAGGTGACGGCCCCCATCAGGCGCTTGTCCTGACGGTAGGTGTGCAGCAGCGGGCTGAGGCGGCCGTCCGGCACCCCCGTGGCCGGATCCACGTCGGGGATGGTGCAGCGCGCGCACGGCTTGACGAGTTGCAACGTGACGGCCGGCGCATCGGCGGGGGCGCCCTCGGCGTGCCAATCGATGCGGTCGATGCGGTCCTCGTCGTGCGGATACGTCCCACCCAGCACCAGGTTGGCGCGCAAGCGTTCGATGCCCACCGGAGGGTACCCCTGGGCCGCCAGCCGTTCGTTCAGATCGTCGAGCGACGCGCTGGAGACCACCAGCAACGGAAAGCCGTCACCAAAGGTATTGGGGGCCTCGACCCCGCCCGTCCAGCGCAGCGAGGACAGGCGCCGCTCCTGCGGATCGAACCGCACCAGCCGCAGGGGCCCCAGGCCCGGCGGCAGGTCCGCGCCCAAAAAGTCGGTGAACCATTGCGCCGCGACGTCCCCCATGTCGTAGGCGTCCACCGCATCGTCCCAAATGCGCACGCGCCGCGGCGACTCGGCCGCGTCGAGCGCGAGGTGCAGCGACAGCATGCCTGGCGCGCGCAGCTCCAGCCGCCCCATGCGCAGGCGCGGCTGGATCAAGGCCATGCGCGGCAGCTCGCGCTGCGAGACGAACTCGCCGTCCGCATCCACCACCATCCAGGTGCGGTCCCACTCCAGGCCCGTCTCCAGCAGCTCGACCGAGCGCAAACGGATGCCGGCACAGGACTTGACCGGGTAGATCCACAGTTGATCCAGGGTGAGCGGCAGCGTATCGGGGGCGTCGTTCATGGCGGTGAGCCCTGTGGCGGGGTGATCGGCAAGCCGCCATTGTGCCCACAGTCGTACCGACGCCTACAATGCCTTTATGACCAAGACCTACGACGTGGCGATCCTGGGAGGCGGCATCGTCGGCCGCACGCTGGCGCTGCTGCTGGCGCGCGAGCGCCTGCGCGTCGCGCTGGTCGAGCGCCCCCCCGCGGGCGGGGCGACGGCGCCGGACATCCGCGCCTACGCCCTCAACGCCGCCTCGCGCGCGCTGTTGGAATCGGTGCGTGCCTGGCCAAACGAGGGGGACACCGTCACGCCCGTGCGGCACATGTGGGTGGCGGATGCCGACCCGATCCCCGACGCGGACGGCATCGACGCCGCGGCCGCCGTGCGCTTCGATGCCGACACGGCGGCGCCCCACCCGCTGGCGTGGATCGTCGATGTGCCCGCGCTGGAAGCGACGCTGGCGCAGGCGGTGGCCTTCCAGCCGGGCATCGAACGGCTGACCGACGACGGCGGGGTGCGACCCAAAGCCGCCCTCACCGTCGTCTGCGAAGGGCGCCGCAGCGCCACCCGGGCGGCCGAAGGATTGGCCTACGACAGACGCCCCTACCCCCACACCGCCATCGCGGCACGGCTGCACTGCGAGCGCCCCCATGGCGCGGTGGCGCGGCAATGGTTCTGCGGGGACAGCATCCTGGCACTGCTGCCCATGGGGGGAACCGAGGGGCAGACGGTGGCCCTGGTGTGGTCGGTGCCCCACGCCCGCGCGGCCGACCTGCTGGCGCTGCCACCCGACGCCTTTGCCCAGGCGGTGCAGCAGGCGTGCGCGGCGGCCCTGGGCCCCATGCGCACGCTGGGCCAGCCGGCGGGCTGGCCGCTGGAGCTGTCGATCGCCCGCCCCTGGGTGCGTCCGGGGCTGGCGCTCGCGGGGGATGCCGCCCACGCCATGCATCCACTGGCGGGCCAGGGCCTCAACGTCGGACTCGGCGACGTGGCCGAGCTGGCGCGCGTGCTGCGCGAGCGCGAGTACTGGCGCCCGCTGGGCGACCTGCGCCTGCTGCGCCGCTATGAGCGCGCCCGCGCCGCCCCCGTGTCCGCCATGCAAACCGCCACCGACACCCTGTACGGCCTGTTCGGCAGCCCCGACGCACGACTGGCCGCGCTGCGTCGCTGGGGGCTGCGCGCGGTGGACCAGCTGGAACCGATCAAACACTGGTTCATCCAACAGGCAGCCGGCCAGCCCGTCACGCCCCACCCTTGATGGCCCCACCCGGGCCACCCCTTTCTTGCCGAGACCTCACATGACCCGTTCTGCCCTGCCCGTCCTGCCCGCGGTGCGTCGCCTCACGCTGGGCCTGGTGGGCGCTGCGCTGCTGGCCACCGCTGCCCACGCCAACGAAGCCGTCATCCGCAAAAACCTCAGCGAGCGCCTGCCCAACCTGCCGCGCATCGACGAGGTGCGCCCCACCCCCATGCGCGGCCTGTTCGAGATCCGCATCAACGGCACGGACATCCTCTACACCGATGCCGAAGGCAATTACCTGATCCAGGGCGCCCTCATCGACACGAAGGCGCGCGTCAACCTGACCGACGAACGGCTGGAGAAGCTCACCGCCATCGCCTTCGACGAACTGCCGCTGAAGGACGCCTTTACCGTGGTGCGCGGCAACGGGCAGCGCAAGCTCGCCGTGTTTGCCGACCCCAACTGCGGATTCTGCAAACGCTTCGAGCGGGATCTGGCCAAGCTGGACAACGTCACCATCCACACCTTCCTCTACCCCGTGCTGGGCAAGGATTCGGAGCAAAAATCCCGCGCGATCTGGTGCGCGCGCGACCGCAACAAGGCCTGGGACGACTGGATGCAGCGCGGCGTGACCCCGCCCGAGCCCAAGGCCGACGCCAAGTGCGACACCACGGCCCTGGAGCGCAACATCGCCTTCGGCCAGAAGTACCGCATCACCGGCACCCCGACCACCATCCTGGCCAATGGCACGCGCCTGCCGGGCGCGGTGGGGCTGGACCGCCTGGAGCCGCTGCTGGCCCAAAGCGGCGGCGCCAAATGACCCCTCGCTGCCCCGCCCCGGCCCGCCACCTCGGCCCGCCGGCGGCGCTGCGCTACACCGTCGAGGTGGCCGATGTCCACGCCCACCTGTGGCGGGTCACGTTGGCGATCGACCGCCCCGCGCCGCGGCAGCGCGTCAGCCTGCCGGTGTGGATTCCGGGCAGCTACCTGGTGCGGGAGTTTGCCCAGCACCTGCAGCGCCTGCAAGCGGCGGTGGATGGGCATCCGGTACCCCTGCGCGCGCTGGACAAAAACACCTGGCAAGCCGAGTTGGACGCGGAGGCCGCCGCCCGCACGCTGACCTTGCAGTACGAGGTTTATGCCTTCGACCCCTCGGTGCGCGCCGCCTACCTGGATGCGCGGCGGGGCTTTTTCAACGCCACCAGCCTGTGCCTGCGCGTCCATGGGCGCGAAGACGAACCGCACGCCCTGACGCTGGCCGGCAGCGACGCCACCCGCGGCTGGCGCGTGGCCACGGCGTTGCGCCCCTGGGCCCCGGCTGCGGGTACGCGGCCGCGGAGGGCCCCAGGCTGGCGCTGGGCCGCCGGAGACGGCTTTGGCACCTACCTGGCCACGGATTACGACGAACTGGCCGACAGCCCCGTGGAAATGGGCGACTTCTGGTGCGGCGACGTCGTGGTGCGGGGGGTGCCCCATCGCTTCGTCGTCAGTGGCGCGGTGGCCGGCTTCGACGGCGAGCGGCTGCTGCGCGACACCGCGCAGGTGTGCGAGGCCGCCATGGCCCTGTGGCACGGGCCCGACGGCGCGCCCCCGATCGACCGCTACCTGTTTTTGCTCAACGCCACGCAGGACGGCTATGGCGGTCTGGAACACCGCCACTCGACCGCGCTGGTCTGCGCCCGCACCGACCTGCCCCTGCAGCCGCTGCCCGGCCCGCGGGCGCCGGACCAGGCGCCTGCGCCGCTGCGCGCGGGCGACGGCTACACCACGCTGCTGGGGCTGATCAGCCACGAATATTTCCACACCTGGAACGTCAAGCGGCTGCGCCCGCGGGAGTTCACCCGCTACGACTACGACCGCGAGAACCCGACCGAGCTGCTGTGGTTCTTCGAGGGCTTCACCAGCTACTACGACGACCTGCTGCTGCTGCGCGCGGGGCTGATCGACCAAGCCACCCATTTGCAGTTGCTGGCCAAGTCCATCAACCATGTGCTGCAAACCCCGGGGCGGCAGGTACAGAGCGTGGCGCAGGCCAGTTGGGACGCCTGGATCAAGTACTACCGGGTGCAGGAGAACACGCCCAACGCGACCGTCAGCTACTACGCCAAAGGCGCCCTGGTGGCCCTGTGCCTGGATCTGACGCTGCGCATAGAGGGGCGAACCACCCTGGACGACGTGATGCGTGCGCTGTGGCAGCGCTGCGCGGGTGGGCCCATGCGCGAGGCGGACCTGCGCGCCGTGCTGCGCCGCCTGGCCGGCCGCGATCTGGGTGCCGAACTGGACGCCTGGGTGCACGGCACCGACGAGTTGCCCCTGCGCCCTCTGCTGGAGCGGCATGGCGTGCGCTGGATCGAGGAGCGCGCGCCCTTGGCGCAACAGCTCGGTCTGCGCGTGGACGAGGCCAGCGGCATCCGCCTGCGCAACGTGCTGCGGGGCGGGGCGGCCGAGGCAGCCGGCCTGGCCGCCGGAGACGAATGGCTGGCCGTGGAACGCGCGGGTGAAATCTGGCGCGTGCGACGGCTGGACGACGTGGCCCTGCATGCCCGCGGGCTGACCGCGGACGAACCCCTGGTGTGCTGGGTGGCCCGCGATGGCCGCGTGCTGCGCTGCCCGCTCCAGTGGCCGGCGCCAGCCACCACCGTGCAGCTGCAGCCCGCCCCGGCCGAGGCCCGGGCCGACCTCACTCCCCGCGAAACTGCGGCGCGCGCTTCTGCAGGAAGGCCGTGACGCCCTCCACGTAATCGTGGCTGCGGCCCAGCGCGGCCTGGCAATCGCGCTCGGCGTCGAGCTGCTGTTCGAACGAGCGCTGCAGCGCACCGCGCAGCAGGTGCCGCGTGCTCACCAGCGCCCGCGTCGGCATGGCGGCCAGGCGTTCCGCCATCGCCAGCGCCGCCGCCAGGGGATCGTCGGCTACCGACCAGATCAGCCCCCAATCGCGCGCCTGCTCCGCCGGCAGCTTGTCGCCCAACATGGCCAGGGCCATGGCCCGCGCCAGCCCCAAGCGCTCCACCGTCAGCCAGCTCCCGCCCGCGTCGGGAATCAGCCCGATCTTGCTGAACGCCTGCACGAAGCTGGCGCCGGGGGCGGCAATGGCGATGTCGCACGTCAGCGCCAGGGATACGCCAGCCCCGGCCGCCACCCCATTGACCGCCGCCACCGTGGGCACGCGCAACTGCATCAGCGCGCGTGCACTGGGGTTGAAGCAGGTCTCGATGATCGGTCCGGGGTTGGCGCGTTCCAGCATGTCGGGGCCGGGGGAGAAGTCCAGCTCCGACAGGTCCAGCCCGGCGCAAAAGCCGCGTCCGGCGCCGGTCAGCACCAGGGCTCGGATGCCGCGGTCGGCCTCCACGTCGGCCAGCGCGCGCTGAAACGCCTGGTGCATGGTGCGGGTAAAGCTGTTGAGCGCCTGGGGGCGGTTGAGCGTGAGCACGGCCACCGCGCCGCGGCGCTCGAACAGAATCTCGTCGGCCCCCGGCGCGGCCGCTGGTTGCTGGGTCATGGGGAGTCTCCTCTGGCTCGGGAACGGGCGGCCAGCCATGCCGCCGCGATGCACGAATCGTAACCCGCCCGGGCGGCCGGCCATGGCCTCCGCCACCGCCGGTGCGGCGCCGCCGGGACGCTATAGTCGGCGGTGGTCACCGACGCACGACCCCATTCTTGACGCCCGTCCGAGGAAACCCGCATGAGCGAGACATCCCCCCTGTACGAAACCCTGCTCACCCGCACCGAAGGGCCGGTTGGCATCATCGCCTTGAACCGCCCCAAACAGCTCAACGCCCTGAACGACCAGCTCATGAACGAGCTGGGCGCCGCGCTCAAGGCCTTCGACGCCGACGATGCGATCGGCTGCATCGTGCTGACGGGCAACGAGAAGGCCTTTGCCGCCGGCGCCGACATTGCCGCCATGGCGCGCTACACCTTCTCGGACGTCTACCGCACCGAATACATCACCCGCAACTGGGAGGCGCTGCGCCACGTGCGCAAGCCCGTCATCGCGGCGGTGGCCGGCTTCGCGCTGGGCGGCGGCTGCGAGGTGGCGATGATGTGCGACATCATCATCGCGGCTGACAACGCCAAGTTTGGCCAACCGGAGGTGAAGATCGGTGTCATCCCCGGCGCTGGTGGCACCCAGCGGCTGCCGCGCGCGATTGGCAAAGCCAAGGCCATGGACATGGCGCTGACCGGGCGCATGATGGACGCGGCCGAGGCCGAGCGCGCCGGCCTGGTCAGCCGGGTGGTGCCGCTGGACAAGCTGATGGACGAGGCGCTGGCCGTCGCGCTGTCCATCGCCGCGTTGCCGCGGCTGGCGGTGCTGGCCGCCAAGGAAGCGGTCAACCGCGCCTTCGAGGGCCCGCTGGCCGACGGCCTGATGTACGAGCGTCGGCTGTTCCACGCGATGTTTGCCACCGAGGACCAAAAGGAAGGCATGGCCGCCTTCCTGGACAAGCGCGCGCCGAACTTTCAGCACCGCTGACCGGCCGGGACCTGCGCGCCCCCGACACGTGCCCAGCCGGGGCATCAGCCCTGGTCAGGTCCGGCGCGGAATTTGGCTATAATCACGGCTTCGAATGGCGCTTTAGCTCAGCCGGTTAGAGCGACGGAATCATAATCCGCAGGTCCGGGGTTCGAATCCCTGAAGCGCCACCAAATCAATCAACGACTTAGCCCGCCAGTGAGCGGGCTTTTTTGTTGCTCGACCAGCCTTCCGTCGCCACGGTGTCGCCAAGAGCAGCCACAGTGCACGACCCGCCATCGGCTACCATCGGACGGGTTGTCAATCGCCCCCCGACATCGCCATGGACGACGCGCTGATCGCGGTATTCACGACGCTGCCCGACGAGGAGGGTGCCCGCGCGCTGGCACAGGCTTTGGTGCGCGCGCGGCTGGCAGCCTGCGTGCAGCTGCACGCCATCGCCAGCGTCTATGAGTGGAACGGCGCTGTGCAGAACGAAGCCGAGTGGCGGCTGCTGGCCAAGGCGCGCGCGGCCGACTGGCCGGCGCTGCGCGACTTCATCGCCGCGCACCACCCCTACCAATTGCCCGCCATCTGGCACACACCCATCGAGGCCAGCGAGGGCTATATGGACTGGGTTCGGCACCAGACGGCGCGACCGCCGTCGGCGTGATGCCCTTGCCGGGTCACGGGCACCACCCGAGCCCCTTGAAAACCGTTTCCGCAGCCCTTATCATTAGCACTCGTCGGCAGTGAGTGCTAACAGCACCCTCCGCCGTCTCCTTCTCACATTCTCATCGTCCTTTCGACAGGAGATCGCATGAAACTTCGTCCTCTCGCCGATCGCGTGATCGTCAAGCGCCTGGAAAACGAGACCAAGACCGCCTCGGGCATCGTGATCCCGGACAACGCCGCCGAGAAGCCCGATCAAGGCGAAGTGCTGGCCGTCGGTCCCGGCAAGACCAACGACAAGGGCGAAACCAAGCCGCTGAGCGTCAAGGTCGGCGACCGTGTGCTGTTCGGCAAGTACAGCGGCCAGACCGTCAAGGTCGACGGCGAAGAGCTGCTGGTCATGAAGGAAGACGACCTGTTCGCCGTCGTCGAGAAGTGACCCCGACCGACACCGGTCTGACAACGCTCACCTCCCCTATTCGCAAAGGAAACTGAAAAATGGCAGCAAAAGACGTCGTGTTTGGCGGCGAAGCCCGCGCCCGCATGGTCGAAGGCGTGAACATCCTGGCCAACGCGGTCAAGGTCACCCTGGGCCCGAAGGGCCGCAACGTGGTCCTGGAGCGCTCGTTCGGCGCCCCCACCGTCACGAAGGACGGTGTGTCGGTCGCCAAGGAGATCGAGCTCAAGGACAAGCTGATGAACATGGGCGCGCAGATGGTCAAGGAAGTCGCGTCCAAAACCAGCGACAACGCTGGTGACGGCACCACCACCGCCACCGTGCTGGCCCAGGCCATCGTGCGCGAGGGCATGAAGTATGTGGCCGCCGGCATGAACCCGATGGACCTCAAGCGCGGCATCGACAAGGCCGTCGAGGCGCTGGTGGCCGAGCTGAAGAAGATCAGCAAGCCCACCACCACCAGCAAGGAAATCGCCCAGGTCGGCGCCATCTCCGCCAACAGCGACGAGTCGATCGGCAACATCATTGCCGAAGCGATGGACAAGGTCGGCAAGGAAGGCGTGATCACCGTCGAAGACGGCAAGTCGCTGCAGAACGAGCTCGACGTCGTCGAGGGCATGCAGTTCGACCGCGGCTACCTGTCGCCCTACTTCATCAACAACCCGGACAAGCAGGTGGCGGTGCTGGACAACCCGTACATCCTGCTGCACGACAAGAAGATCAGCAACATCCGTGACCTGCTGCCGGCGCTGGAGCAGGTGGCCAAGGCCGGCCGTCCGCTGCTGATCATCGCCGAGGACGTCGAAGGCGAGGCGCTGGCCACCCTGGTGGTCAACACCATCCGCGGCATCCTGAAGGTGTGCGCCGTCAAGGCCCCGGGCTTCGGCGATCGCCGCAAGGCCATGCTGGAGGACATCGCCATCCTGACCGGCGGCAAGGTCATCGCCGAGGAAGTCGGCCTGACGCTGGAGAAGGTGACGCTGGCCGACCTGGGTCAGGCCAAGCGCGTCGAGGTGGCCAAGGAGAACACCACCATCATCGACGGCGCCGGCAAGGCCGAGGACATCGAAGCGCGCGTCAAGCAGATCCGCGTGCAGATCGAGGAAGCGACCTCCGACTATGACCGCGAGAAGCTGCAAGAGCGCGTGGCCAAGCTGGCCGGCGGCGTGGCGGTGATCAAGGTCGGCGCGGCCACCGAGGTCGAGATGAAGGAGAAGAAGGCCCGTGTGGAAGACGCCCTGCACGCCACCCGTGCGGCCGTCGAAGAGGGCATCGTCCCCGGCGGTGGCGTGGCGCTGCTGCGTGCCCGTCAGGCGGTGGGCGAGCTGCATGGCGCCAACGCCGACCAGGACGCCGGCATCAAGCTGGTGCTCAAGGCCATCGAAGCCCCGCTGCGCGAGATCGTGGCCAACGCCGGTGGCGAGCCCTCGGTCGTGATCAACAAGGTGCTGGAAGGCAAGGGCAACTTCGGCTTCAACGCCGCCAACGACACCTATGGCGACATGATCGAGATGGGCATCCTGGACCCGACCAAGGTGACCCGCACCGCGCTGCAAAACGCCGCTTCCGTGGCCGGCCTGATGCTGACCACCGAGTGCATGGTCGCCGAGACGCCGAAGGCCGAAACCCCGGCGCCGGCTGCCGGCGGCATGGGCGGCATGGGCATGGACATGTAATCGGCCAGCCCAGTCGTCTACGCTCTGCATGAAGCCCGCCAAGCACCGCTTGGCGGGCTTTTTTCATTCATGGCCCGGCGATGGCGCGGGACAGGCTGGCGTTGGGCGGGCTGCCGTTGGGAATCAGCGCGCGGATGTCGCGCTCGTAGGCCTGCAACTGGCTGGCGGCCCGGGCCCGCTGCTCTGGGGTGGCCTGGGCGTGCCAGTCGGCCAGCCAGCTACAGCCCTCAACCCATACGGCCGCCTGATGCGCGGCCAGCACCGGGTCGGGCGATTGCCAGGTCCGCGCCCACAGGGCACGCACCTCCGCGACGGCAACGTCGGGGGCTTGGCCGCGCAGGCGACGGGCCGTTTCCAGCCAGTCGTTCTGGCGGCGCTGCCGCTCCGCCCAGGCCCGGTCGGGGCGGGGGTCGACGGCCCGCAGGCGCTCGCGCAACCAGCGGCGCTGGGTCTCGTCGAGGCGGCCGTAGAACATCTCCAAACGCTCGCGGGTTCGGCTCAGGCGCACGCCCCGATCGATGTCGGACTCCCCCCAGTCGCGGCGCCATTCCCGGTCACCTTCCGCCAGGCGCTCGCGCCAGTGGGCCAGTTGGGCATCGGTCAGGGTGGGCAGCCAATGGGCCAGATCGTCGACCGTGCGGTCGGCGGCCTGGCGCAGCAGAGCGCGCACCGCGTCGGCCTCGCGGCAAACGGTGTCGGCGTCGAGGGGGCCGATCACCAGGGTCTGCCAGCGCCGCAACAGGGCGGCAATGGCGGGGAGCTGCTCGCGGCGGTGCCATTGGTGCCAGCGGCGGGTGGCCTCGTCCAGCCCCTGGCGCTGGGGGGCATCCAGGTCCCACAAGCTGTCCAGCCGCCACATCACCACGGTGGGCAGCCGGTTGTAGGCCAGACCGATCACGCTGCATCCGGCGGCCGCCACGGCCACGACGCCCACCGCCACCCAACGCCCCATGGCGCGCCAGCGGTGCGGCGGCGCAGGGCGCGGCGGTTGCGGGGCGTGCATGGCGGGTGGATCGCGGTGCGCGGAACAGGGTTCCGGGGCGGCCCGCCCCGGGACGGTCAGGCCCGCGTCTCCCGCTCGCGGCTCAGCGCGATGAAGCGGGCGAGGTGATGGTCTTCGTCGCCCAATTCGTGGTCGACCATGACCAAGCGCTTGGCGTAGTGCGACAGCGGCAGTTCCCACGTCATGCCGATGCCGCCATGCAGCTGAATGCTCTCCTCGGCGACCTGGGTGCCGGCGCGGCCGATGGTGGCTTTGGCGGCCGCGATAAGGCGGTCGCGCTCGAGCGGGTCGTCCCCGTCGAAGGCGGCCGCGGCGTTGATGACGGCCGAGCGCGATTGCTCGACCGCCATCCACAGATCGACCGCACGGTGCTGCAGCGCCTGAAAGCTGCCGATCGGGCGCCCAAACTGGCGGCGCGTCTGCAGGTAGTCGCGCGTCATGCGCAACGCGACCTCCATGGCGCCGAGTGCCTCGGCGCACAGGGCGAGCGCCCCACAGGCCAGCCCATGCGCCAACACCTGGCGCGCCCGCGCCGGGCCGGCCACCAAGGCGTCGGCCGGCACTCGCACCGCGGTCAGGGTCACATCCGCGGCGCCACCGCCATCGATGCGGGGATAGGTGCGCACCGACACGCCGGGTGTGCCGCGCGGCACCCAAAACAGCGCGATGCCCTCCGCATCGCGCACGGCGCCGGACAGCCGGGCCGACACCAGCCAGCCCTCGGCCTGGCCGCCATGCGGCACGACCGCCTTGTGACCGTCGAGCACCCAGCCCCCGGCATCATGCTGGGCGGTGGTGGCGACGTGGGTGGGTTCGTAGTGGGCATCGGGCTCCTCGTGGGCCAGCGCGACGACCGCGCCGGCAGCCAGCCGCTCCAGCCACGCGGCCCACGCCTGCGGGGCGTCGGCGCGGGCCAGCATCTGCCCCACCACCGCGGCCCCGAGCAGGGGTTCGATCACCAGGGCCCGGCCCGCGCTTTCGAACACGGTGGCGATGTCAAAGCCGCCCCCGCCCAATCCCCCGGCAGACTCGGGCAGCAGCGCCGCGACGGCCCCCAGCTCCACCAGCCCGGCCCACAGGTCCACGTCGTACCCCTGGGGCGTGGCGGCCGCTGCATGGCGACGGTCGATGGGGTAGCGCTGCGCCAGATAGCGGTCCAGCGAGTCGGCCAGCATGCGCTGGTCATCGGTGAGCGAAAAGTCCATGGGTGGCCCTCCTCACAGGCCGAGCACCGTCTTGGCGACGATGTTTTTCTGAATCTCGTTGGAGCCGCCGAAGATCGACAGCTTGCGGTAGTTGAAATACTGCGCCGCGGCACTGGCCGCCCCGGCGGGACCGACCGCCTGATCGGCGCCCTCCAGCGTCAGCGCCGCCTCGATCCACGGCAGCGCATAGGGGCCCACGGCGCGGCGGGTCAGGCTCAGGATCTCCTGCCGCACCTGCGTGCCCAGGATCTTGAGCAGCGAACTCTGCGGCCCCGGCGCACCGCCACCGGCCACCGCCGCCAGCACGCGCAGGTTGGTGGTCTTGAGGTTCTCCAGCTCGATTTCCACGCGCGCCAGCCGGGCGGCGAACAGCGGATCCTCGATCAGCGGCCGTCCGCCCTTGTGCACCGCACGCGCGATGACCTTGAGCCGCTCTAGCCCCGCGACCGAAAAGCCGATGCCGGCGATGTTGGTGCGCTCGTAGGTCAACAAATACTTGGCGATCGTCCAGCCCTGGTTCTCCGCGCCGACCAGGCGGTCCGCCGGCACGCGCACGTCGGTCAGAAACACCTCGTTGACCTCGTGCTCGCCGTCCAGCGTGATGATGGGCCGCACCTCCACGCCCGGGCTGTCGAGGTCGATGAGCAGAAAACTGATGCCCTCCTGCGGCTTGGCGTTGCGGTCGGTGCGCACGAGGCAAAACATCCGGTTGGCGTAGTGCCCCAGCGTCGTCCACGTCTTTTGGCCGTTGACGACGTAGTGGTCGCCGTCGCGCACCGCGGTGGTCTTGAGCGACGCCAAGTCCGAGCCGGCCCCCGGCTCCGAGTAGCCCTGGCACCACCAGTCCGAGCCGTCCAGGATGCGCGGCAGCCAGTGGCGCTTCTGCGGCTCGGAGCCATATTTGATCAGCACCGGGCCCAGCATGTTGACGCCGAACGGCACGATGCGCGGCGCGCCGGCCAGCGCACATTCGTTCTCGAAAATAAAGCGCTGCACCGGCCCCCAGCCGGGGCCGCCCCATTCGCGCGGCCAGTGGCTGGCCAGCCAACCCCGCGCGTGCAGGATGGCGTGCCAGCGCGCCATGTCGTCGCGCGTCAGGCGCAGGCCCTGCCGGACCTTGGTGGCCAGTTCGGGCGGCAGCTCGTCGCGCAGAAAGGCGCGCACCGCGTCGCGAAAGGCGCTCTCGTCGGGGGACAATCGCAAATCCATACAGGCTCCCAAGGCTACCGGCCCACGATTGTGCGCAGGCGCCGCGGACTGTGCCACAGGCGCCTGTCCAACGGGCGACGCCGGGCAGATCGGCCGATTTTGTCGCTATAATGCAGGGCTTACCGATCCCCGATAGCTCAGTCGGTAGAGCGCCGGACTGTTAATCCGTAGGTCCCTGGTTCGAGCCCAGGTCGGGGAGCCAAAAACACACCGCCAAGCCCGCCATCGCGCGGGCTTTGGTTTTTTGGCCCCCGATACCGACCAACCCCGGTATGCCCCTCACACCGATGAGCGCCAGCGCGCCAGCGTGCGCAGCAGCGCCGTATTGACGTGTGAGAGGGCGAAGCCTTCCTCCTGCATCCGGGCGGGCAGGTGTTGCGACTGCGCCGGGTCGGCCAGCCGCCGGGCCAGGTCCAGGTACACGCCGTACGGCCCCTCCCCTGCCAGCAGCGCCTCGGTGATCGCTTCGGACAGGGGCACGCGCTCCAAGGCCTGCGCCAGCGGCACGCGCAGCCAGCGATCCAGCGTGGAAAACAGCCCCGTGAGATAGATTTCGGTGGCCAGTTCGTGTTGGGCACCGGCATCCATGAGCATTTGCATCAACTGCGCACGCAGCACCAGGGCTTGGCGCACGGGCTGCAGATCGGGGTCGGACACCGCGCCGGGCAGCAGCCGGAGCAACGCATCGCGGAAACGCCGCTCGCCCAGCAACAGGACGGCCTGCCGCACACTGGACACCTCGCGCCCGGTGCCGAAGGCATCGCCGTTGACCAACTGCAGCAAGCGGTAGGTCAGCAGCACGTCGCTGTGCACCAGACCGATCACCGTCTCGATGGACGCCTCGCGCAGCAGGGCCTGCTGCACGCGCAACAGCGCGCCCTTGTCGACCCCCAGGGCACTTGCGGGGCGGGACGCCAGCGCATCGTCATCCGGCCAGCCCACCACCCCCCAGGCTTGGCGCACATCCAGGCAGTGCGCAGCGAGGGCGACTTGGCCGATCGCCCCATACAACTGCCCCGGCAGCACGGGGCTGTCGGCGGGCCGCTGCGCGGACAGGGCCTGTCGCACATGGTCGGGCCACAGGTGCAGCAGGTAGCGGAAGCGCTCGGCCGCGCTCCCGGTGACGGGATGCGCACGGGCCAAGGGCAGGTTTTGCACCAGCCGGTGCCCCAGGCGCCGGGCCTGCGTCAGGGCCTGCAGCAGCTCCGGCGGCATGCGCGGGCCAAAGTCCGGCACCTCGAGCCAGACGTGATCCGGCGGCGACGCCGACAAGGCCTGCAAAACGGGACGCTGGTCGGCAAACGCCACCAGCAGGAATGGCGATCCGGCAGACCACCAGTCGGCCATCGCATGCAGCAGGTGAGGAGCATCGACGCCGTCGTCCAGCAGGCGCGCCTGCAGGCGTGCGCCGATCAGGCGGCGCCCGTCACCCCAGATCGGCTGATACGTGAAGACCGCGTGGTCCAGCGGATTGAAGCCCATGGCGCCGACACTGTAGCCGAAGTCGGCACCGCCGCCCACGTGACGGCCGGGGCGCCGTCAGGCCAGGTATTGGAACAGCGACAGCCGCTGCACCTGCGCATACGACGACAGCCCGGCCTGGTACGCCAACTGCTGGGTCTGGAAGCGCGAGATGGCCTCGACCATGTCCAGATCCGTCAGATCGGACTGCTGCTCGATGTGATAGTCCTCGCGCGCCTTCAGGGCCGTCTGCACCGCGTCGGCCCGGTTGAGCCAGTCGCCCAACTGGCCGCGGGCGGAGAGCACGGCGTCGAGCCGCACGGTCAGATTGGCGTTCGCCTGGCCGAGTTCGGTGGCGAGTTGATTGGCGGACAAACTGGGGTTTTTCAGCGCGATGATGGCGCGATCGAGCGTTTCCCAAATGCTGTCGTTGGCCTGCGTCCCCGACGGGCCGAAAATCCGCTCGCCATCCAGGATATGGGGCAACGACGTCTCGGTTGGCGCACTTTGGCCGGCGACACCCTGCCACTGCACGATCCGGCTGTCGTTGCCATAGGTTTGCGGCGTCGGCGCGACGACGCTCTCCACGAACGGCTGCCCGCTCGTGTTGAGCGTTCCCTGCCCCATGAACAGCGGCCGCCCCAGCGTGTCCTGCGTGTTGGAAAGCGCCAGAATGCGCTCGCGGATGCCCTCCAGCTCGTCGGCGATGGTGCGGCGGTCGCTGGCGTTGAGCGCGCCGTTGCCCCCCTGCACGATCAGTTCCTTGGCGCGCAGATACAGGTCGTTGACGTCCCCAAGGGTGCTTTCACTCAGCTCGATGTTGCGCCGCGCCGCCTCCAGCGCGCGCTGGTCGGACTGGATGCGCTGCATGCGAGCCTGCTCACGCTCGGCCAAGGCCGCGGCCGACGGGTCGTCGCTGATGCGGCGCACGCGCTTGCCGGAGGAGAGCTGGTCCTGCAGCTCCGCGAGCTGCGCGCCGCGCTGCTGCAGCCGGTTGATCGTGCTGTCGTAGCTGTAGGCCGTGGCCACGCGGTAGACGGTCGACATGATGGGCCTCGTCAACGGAAGGTGCTGATCAGCGTGTCGAAGATGGACTGCACGGTCTGCAGGTATTTGGCCGAGGCTTGATACGCCTGCTGGAACTGCAGCAAGCGCGCGGCCTCTTCGTCGAGGTTGACGCCGGCCTGGTTGGCGCGGCGCTGCTCGGCGTCGTCGGCCTGCGCCTTGGAAAAGCTGGCGCGCGTGGCAGCCTCGTTGACGCGCGAGGCGAGGTTGGAGAACACCGCCACATAGCCCTCCGACAGCTTGATGCTGCCGTCGAACATCACCTGGTCGCGCAGCGCCAGCATCGCCTGGGCGTTGCTGCCGTTGAACACAACCCCGGTGGGAGGGGTGTTCTGGAGCTGGAAGCCGTCGCCCGCATTGGGCTGCCCCCGCAGCGTGATCTTCACCTCCACCGTATCGGAACCCGAGGTGTAGGTGAAGGTCATCGGCTCGCCCGGCGTATACGCCACGGACGCGGGCGAAAACCCCGCCAGGGCAAAGGTGTTGGGCGCGGTGAACGTCAGGTTGGCGGGCAGGGGCGGCGTGGCCCACGAGCCCGCCGTCACGGTGGCGGAGACGGCCTCGATCGTGGCGTTGCCGGTGTTGGAGGGATTTTGCGACAGCGTCACCCGGCCGGCTGCGGCCAATTCCGCCGGCCGCGAGAGCGCCATGCGCAGCGAACCCGCGGCCGTGGCGCCGGGGGACAGCATGAAGCGATCCCCCGCCGCCGGTGAGGTCGGCACACTCAGCGTCAGCCCCTCCAGGGAGTAGCCGTTGACGGTGACCGGGGCGGCGGCGTTGGCCTGCCAGCCGCTGCCGTTCCAATACCACCCGTCGCTGCCGCGCCGGATCAGCGCTTGCGTTCCGGAGGTAAATTCCAGAATGTAATCCTCGGCCTTCAGCTGGGTCGGATCGGCCACCGTCGCGCTCACGCTGCCGCCGCCCGTGTTGGTGGAGGCCGGCTTGCCGCTCAACGCATCGTAGGTCAGCAGGTCGGCACCGGCATTGCCCAGCAGGTTCAGACCGCTTTGCTGCTGGCGATTCACGGTCGTGGCCAAAGCCAGCGCCATGCGGCCCAGTTCGGCCTGGGTGCGGATGACGTCGCGGTTGACGAAGTCGAGCAGGCCCTTGAGCTTGCCGCCGCTCAGAAAGTCGGCCGGCACGTCGTAGGCACTCGCCCCTTGCACGAACTGCAACTGGATCTGGCGGTCGCCGTCCAGCTCGGCGCGCGGCACGCGCAGTTCGGCCGCGCGGTTGCCCAGCACCAGCGGCAGGCTGCCGGCCACGAACACCGAAAGCGTACCGTCGTCGGCACGCAGCGTGGTCACCTGCACCTGATCGTTGAGCTGCGCGATCAGGCGATCGCGCTGGTCGAGCAGGTCGTTGGGGCTGGCGCCGGTGCCCTGGGTGCGCGCGATGGCGTCGTTGACGCTGGCGATCGCCTGCGCCAGGCGGTTGATCTCCTTGGTCACTTCGGTCGCCTGCAGGCGCGCACCGGTGGCGATCTCGTCGATGCGCGCGGCACCGTCGCGGATGCGCGCGGCCAGCGCATCGAACTGGTCCAGCACCACCTGCCGCGCCGCGCTGTCGTTGGGGCTGGAGGCCACATCGGTCCAGGCGTTGAGCGCATCGTTGAGCAGCTTGCCCAGACTGCCGTCCCCCAGCGGAAAAAGCGACTCCACACCCTGCAAATACTGCAGGCGCACCTGGTCGGCCGCCGCGGTCGCGCGGGTGACGTTGGACTCCCGCGTCAAAAACGCGTCATAGCCCACCCGGGTCACCGCCTCGATCTGCACCCCCTTGCCAAAGTAGCCGCTGCCCATTTGCTGCCCGGGCACGGAGTTGAGCTCCACGCGCTGGCGCGTGTAGCCCTCGGTGTTGGCATTGGCGATGTTGTGGCCGATGACCTGCAGCACGGACTGGTTGGTGGTCAGCGCGCGGGTGGCGATGTTGAGGGCGCTCATGATGTTCTCCCGCCCCTCACGCCAGGGCACGCTGCAGCTGCAGCGTGGTGTTGATGACGCGGCTCAGCTTGGCCGCGTACTGCGGGTCGGTGGCGTAGCCGGCCTGCTGAAGCTGCTGGGCGAATGCCTGCGGCGAGTGCAGGTTGCGCACCACTGCCTGGTAGCGCGGGCTGCCGGTGATCAGCCGCGCGTAGTCTCGGAACGCCTCGGCGTAGCTGTCGTAGGCGCGAAAGCGCTGCACCATCTTGCGCGGCTGGCCGTCCACGTACTCGGTGGTGGTGACCTCAGCGACCTTGCCGCTCCAGCCCGGGCCGGCCTTGATGCCGAACAGGTTGTGCGAGTTGCCGCCGTCGGCGGTGCGGATCTCGCTGCGGCCCCAGCCGGTCTCGTGCGCGGCCTGACCGATCATGAAGGCGGCGGGGATGCCGGTTTCGCGCTGCACCTGCTGCGCCGCGCTGCGGTGCTGCTCGACGAACGCGGCCTGCGACGCCGTCGGGCGCGGCACCGCCCCTGCGCTGGGGGGCGTCGCCGGGGTGGTGGCGGCGGGCGCAGCACCACCGTCCGCCGCACGCGGCCGCGACGTGGGGTCGATCTGCTGCTGCAACTGGCGCTCGATCATCTCGCTCAGCCCCCCCGGCAGGCCGGTCATCTTGACCGCCCACTGCTCATCGAGCAGGTCCATGCCCAGGTCGGTGCCTTCGTTGTCCATCAAACCGCTCTTCATCGTCGCCTCGCGCATCGACTTGAGCAGTTCGCGCATGAACAGCGCCTCGAACTGACGGGCGGTCTCCTTCAGCGCCGCCTTCGGGTCGCGGCCGGCGGCGCCCTTGAGGGCGTCGAGGCTGCGGGCATCCGCCGCCAGCCCGCGCGCGGCGTCGGCCCCCAGGGTGAAGCGCACGTCGGCCACCATGTCAGATCACCTCCAGCTCGGCCTTCAGCGCCCCGGCCGCCTTGAGCGCCTGCAGGATGGCGAGCAAATCCTGCGGCGTGGCGCCCAGCTTGTTGAGCGCGCGCACCACGTCCGCCAGCTGCGCGGAGGCCTCCACCTCGATGATCTTGCCGCCGTCTTGCTGGACCTGGATGTCCGCCTTCTCGGTCACGACGGTCTGGGCCCCCGGGGGCGCCAGCGGCGGCGGCTGGCTGACCTGCGGGGTGGAGCTGATGCTGATGGAGAGGTTGCCGTGCGCGATGGCCGCCGGCGCGAGCTTGACCGCCTGGTTCAGCACCACCGAGCCGGTGCGGGCGTTGAAGACGACGCGCGCGGTCGGCGTGGCCAGCTCCACCGGCAGATCCTCCAGACTGGCCAGGAACGCCACGCGCTCGTTGGGGTCGCGCGGCGCGCGCACCTGCACCGTGCGGCCGTCCAGCGCCTGCGCGGTGCCGTCGCCGATGGCGCGGTTGATCGCCGCCGCCACGCGCGAGGCGGTCTGAAAGTCGTCCGCCCGCAGCGCCAGCGTGACCCCCTCGCCCAGCAGCAGCGGTGTCGGCACGGTGCGCTCCACCAGCGCGCCGTTGGGGATGCGGCCGGCATTCAGGTGGTTGACGGTGACGCTGCTGCCGCCGGCCGACGCCCCGGCCCCGGCCACCACCAGGCTGCCCTGCGCCAGCGCGTAGACCTGCCCGTCGGCGCCGCGCAGCGGCGTCTGGATCAGCGTGCCGCCGCGCAGCGACTTGGCGCTGCCGACCGACGACACCGTCACATCGATCGTCTGCCCGGGCCGGGCAAACGCCGGCAGATCGGCCGTCACCAGCACCGCGGCGACGTTCTTCGGCTGCACCGTCACGCCCTGCGGCAGGCTGATGCCCATTTGCTGCATGAAATTGGCCAGGCTGCGGGTGGTGTAGGCGTTGTTGCCGTCACCCGTGCCGTCCAGCCCCACCACCAGGCCGTAGCCGACCAACTGGTTGCTGCGCACGCCCTGCACGGCGGCCACGTCCTTGACGCGCGTGGCCTGCGCCGGGGCCGGCATCAGGGCCGAGGCGGCCATGATCGTCATGGCGGCCAGCAGCCCGCGGGGGAGAAAAGTCCATCGGTTCATCGCGCATCACCTCGTGAACCGATTGTGGAAAAACTTTAGAACGGCAAAAGCGTCAAAAAGAACCGTGCCAGCCAGCCAAATGTTTGCGCATCGGCCGGCGCCCCGCGACCGCGCGACAGCACGCGCACGTTGGCCACCTGGGTGCTGGGCACGACGTTGCCCGGCTGGATGACGCGCGGGTCCACCGTGCCGCTGAACTGCAGCACGTCCACCGCCTGGTTGACGCCGATCTGCTTCTCGCCGATGACGACCAGGTGGCCATTGGGCAGCACCTCGGTCACCACCGCGGTGATGGAGCCGCGGAAGGTGTTGCTGGCCTCGGTCTTGCCGTCGCCCTTGAAGGTGTTGCTGGACTTGGCGCCGGTGGTCAGATCGCCCAGCACCGTGCCGGTGACGAACGGAAAGGCCGACACGCTCGCGCCGATGCTGCTTTCGCGCGCCACATCGGTCTTGGCGCTTTGCGAGGCGGACAGCGACTCGGTGATCTGGATCGTCAGCACATCGCCCGGCAGGCGCGCGCGGTGGTCCTCGAAGCCCGGCCGGTACGCCACCGCGGTGTAGAGCGAGCCGCTGGGCGCTTCGGTCACGGCCGGGCGCGTCTGCGGGTAGCGGATGCCGTCCTCGGGCGGTTTGGCCAGATCCACGTCCGGAATCTGGGACAGCGAGGCGCAGCCTCCCAGCAGGGCGGCGGCGGCCACGGCGAGCAGGCGGCGGGCGGCGTTCATGGCAAGGCTCCGGCAGGGGTGGGGATCACAGCTGCGTCAGGCGCTGCAGCATCTGGTCGGACGTGGTCACGGCCTTGGAGTTGAGCTCGTAGGCGCGCTGGGTCTGGATCATGTTGACCAGCTCCTGCACGACGTTGACGTTGGAGCTTTCCAGATAGCCTTGCAGCGTCTGCCCAAAGCCTTCGGCCCCCGGGGGCCCTTCGACGGGCGCCCCCGAGACCTGCGACTCGCGAAACAGGTTTTGCCCGAGCGGTTCCAGCCCAGCGGGATTGATGAAATTGGCCAGTGTGATTTGGCCGATGACCTGGGGCTGGGCGGCGTTGCCCACGGTGGCGGTCACCGTGCCGTCCTTGCCGATGGTCAGGCTGCGGGCGTTTTGCGGCACCTGGATGGCGTCGGCCAACGGATAGCCCTGGTTGGTCACCAGCTGCCCCTCGTTGAGCTTGAAGCTGCCATCGCGCGTGTAGGCGATGCTGCCGTCGGGCAGCTGCACGCGGAAAAATCCGTTGCCGTTGATGGCCACAGCCAGGTTGTCGTCCTCTTGCCGGAGGTTGCCCTGGGTGTAGGTGCGCGCCGTGGCCACCGTGCGCACGCCCAGGCCGATCTGCAGCCCGGTGGGCAGCTCGGCGTTTTCGGTGGCGTTGCCGCCCACCTGCCGCAGGTTTTGGTAGATCAGGTCCTCGAACAGCGCCGTGCTGCGCTTGAAACCCGGCGTCCCCACGTTGGCCAGGTTGTGCGAGATGACGTCCAACTGCGTCTGCAGGGCCTGCATGCCCGTCTTGGCGATCTGAAGCGAATTGATCATGAGAATTCTCCCGCTCAGGCGTTGAGGCTGAGCAACTGCGCGGCGCTCTGGTCGTTCTTCTCGGCGTTTTGCAACATCCGCATTTGCACTTCGTACTGGCGCGTGGCCGCGATCATGTCCACCATGGCCTGGATGGGATCGACGTTGGAGCCCTCCAGCATGCCGTCGATCAGGGTGGCGTTCTGGTCGGCCGGCAGGGGCTGGCCGTCACCGCCCCGAAACAGCCCGTCCTCGCCGCGCACCAGCTTTTGGCCCGCCTCCGGGGTCACCAGCTTCAGGCGGCCGACCTCCTGCGGGGCTTGCTCGCCCACCTTGGCGGTGACGGTGCCGTCGCGCCCGATGCGCACCTGCGCCCCCTCGGGGATGGTGAGCGGCGCACCCCCGGTCCCCAGCATCGGCAGGCCATTGAAGCCGACCAGGTTGCCCTGGGCATTCACCTGCAACGCGCCGGCGCGGGTGTAGGCCTCGGTGCCATCCAGGGCCTGGATGGCGAAGAAGGCGTTGCCCACGGCGGCCACATCCAGCGGGCGCCCGGTGTTTTGCATCGGTCCCGCCTTGTCCAGGTAGCCCGGCGTCGCCTCCAGCGCATGCACCCGCGTCGTCGCCCCCTCGCCCTGCAGAGGCACCGCGCGAAACGTCGACAGCTCGGCCCGAAAGCCGGTGGTGGTGACGTTGGCCAGGTTGTGCGCGATGACCTGATGGCGCTGCATCGCCGCAGACGCCCCGGACAGCGTGGTGTAGATGACGCGGTCCATGCCTTACTCCTCGCGACCTCAGCGCAGGTTGACCAGCGTTTGCTGCACCTGGTCCTGCGTCTTGATCGTCTGCGCATTGGCCTGGTAGTGCCGCTGCGCCACGATCATGTTGACCAGCTCCTGCGTCAGGTCGACGTTGGACTCTTCCAGCGCGCCGGAGCGGATCAGGCCGAAGCGGCCGGTCAGCGGCTGGCCGATGATGGGGTCACCCGACGCCTGCGTCTTCTGCCAGTACCCGCCGTTGACGGGTTGCAGCCCCTGAACGTTGCGGAAGCGGGTCAGCATGATCTGACCGTTGGCCTGGCTCACCCCATTGGAGTAGCGGGCCGTGATGACACCGTCTTCCCCCACGTTAATCGAGGTCAGCTCGCCAGAGGGGTAGCCGTCTTGGGCGACCTCGTAAACCGCAAACTTGGAGCCAAACTGCGTGACCGTGGCCGCTGCGGGGTTGGTGGGATCGCCAAAATTCAGCGCCACATCGATGTTCGTGGCGGGCAGCCCGGCCGTGGCGTTGACCGCGCCAGCCGCAATCTGGATGTTGGTCAGCGTCAGCGGCAGCGTGGGCTTGCCGGTCGCCGGATCGAACGAGATCGTTCCCAGATTGGTTTCCGTGGCCGGCGTATTGGGCGGATCGGTGGGCTGATAAACGGACACGACGTCCCAGGCGTTGGCCGCCGTCTTCACGAAATAGAGCTGCACCGGAATCGCGTTGCCCAGGGTGTCGTACACATTCATGGACGTGCCGAACTCCTTGTTGGCTGCCGTCAACGGTGCACCGACCGTTTGCACATCGGCCCGCGAGTCCAGGTTCATCGTCAGCTTGAGTTCCGTCGACATCTTGGGGTCGATGTTCTTGCCGGTCGGCAGATTCAACGGGACCGGCTCCACCGACGTCGGCTTGCCGGCGGTGTCGGTCTGATACCCGAGCAGCTTGGCCCCATTGTTGGTGATGATGTTGCCGTCGCGGTCGAGCTTGAACTCGCCGTTGCGCGTGTAGGCCAGGGAGCCGTCCGCCATCTGCACCGAGAAGAAGCCCTCCCCGTTGATGGCCATGTCCATGTTGTTGCCCGTGACCTTGATGTTGCCTTGCGTGAACATCTGGGCCACGGTGGCCACGCTCACGCCAATGCCGCCGTTGCTGCCGCCAGCCGCCCCGAGCGAGGCAGCGTACATTTCGGCAAACTCCGCCCGACCGGCCTTCATCCCGGTGGTGTTGGCGTTGGCGATGTTGTGGCCGATGACGTCCAGGTTCTTGCTGGCGGCGTTCAATCCAGACAGGCCGGTTCCGAAACTCATGGTGTGCTCCTCGTCGGGCAATAAACAACAAACGGATCAAAGAAAGGCCAGGACCTGGTCGTAAGCCAGCGTGCCGCCATCGGTGCGCA
Organism: Tepidimonas fonticaldi; assembly: GCF_007556755.1. Taxonomy (GTDB): domain Bacteria; phylum Pseudomonadota; class Gammaproteobacteria; order Burkholderiales; family Burkholderiaceae_C; genus Tepidimonas; species Tepidimonas fonticaldi. Next base: position 156,044 of record NZ_VJOO01000003.1, read on the forward strand.
GGCGCAGCGCGCCCTCGACCAAGCCCACCGACTGCACCTTGTGCAGCGCCAGCGGGGTGGCCGTGACGGACTGCCCGCCGCCCGTGGCGGTGACGCGCAGCGTGGCGACGCGGGCCGGGTCGACCGACCCGAGCGGCCACTCGAACGTCTGCAGGCCCGCCCCCCGTCCGCCCAAATCGACGGTGCCCAGCACCTCGCCGGCGCGGCCCAGAATCTCGACGCTCACGCGGTCCGCGGCACCAGCCAGATTGAACGCGCCGCGTGCCTTGCCGTCGGCCACGACCAGGCCGTTGCCTTCGCTCGCCACCTCGCGGCCCACGAGCTGGGCGCCCTGGATGCTGCTGACCATGCCGAACTGCGTCGCCAGGCTCTTGAGCGTCTCGTTGACCTGCTGCAGGCCGACCACCTGGTTGATCTGCGCCATCTGCGTGGTCATCTGCGCGTTGTCCAGCGGATTGAGCGGATCCTGGTTGTTGAGCTGCGCGACGAAGAGCTTGAGAAACCGCTCCTGCGCGGCCTTGGGGTCGGTCGATTCGGCCTGCGCGCCGCCGCGGGCGTTGTAGGCGTCGATCTCGCTGTTGCTCAAGGGGGTCATGAACATGGCGTCTGTCCTTCGATGCGGGGATCACTGCCCCATCTGCAGGGTCTTCAACAACAGCGACTTGGCTGTGTTCATGACCTCGACGTTGTTTTGGTACGAGCGCGCCGTGGCGATCATGTTGACCATCTCCTCCACCGGGTTGACGTTGGAATAGGTCACATAACCCTGCGCATCGGCGCTGGGATGGTGCGGGTTGTAGACGCGGCGGTTGGGCGCATCGCTTTCCACCACCGTCTTGACCTTGACCCCGGCCGATGCGGGCTCACCCATCGGCACGGTCTCGAACATCACTTGCCGCGCCTTATAGCCCCGCCCGTCGGGGCCCGCGACCGCGTCGGCATTCGCCAGGTTGCTGGCCACGGTGTTGAGGCGCTGGGCCTGGGCGCTGATGGCGCTGCCCGAGACATCGAAGATGCGAAACATCGACATGGCGGCCTCCCGATCACTGGCCCTGGATGGCGCTGAGCATGGTCTTGACATGCCCGTTGATGAAGCGCAGCGTCGATTCGTACTGGACCGCGTTGTCGACGAAGTTGGCGCGCTGCTGGTCCAGATCCACGCTGTTTTGGTCCAACGACGGCTGGGTCTGCACGGTGTAAGCGACCTTGACCCGATCAACCACGCCCGCGGCGCTGTGCACCGCCGTGCGCAGGTGCCGCGGATCGCTGCCCGCCAGCCCGTCGCTGGCCGAGAGGGCCGTGCGGCGCGTGGCGGCACGGGCCTCTTGCAGAGCGGAGCGAAAGTCGAAATCCCGCGCGACATAGCCCGCGGTTTCGGCGTTGGCGATGTTGCTCGCGATGACCTGCTGACGGTAGGCGCGCAACTGCAGGGCCTGTCCCAGCAGGTCCATGCGATCGGTCAGTCGGTTCAACATGGCGGCCTCGGCGGTTGGCGTGACAAGATTGGCAATTGCCCGGAGGGTCTGGACGGTGTCGCGATTCCGTCGCTCGATGAAGACATTGTCAAAAACTTGAGGGCGGACGAAGCGGCGATAAGCACCCCCCGAAGCGGCGCATTTCGGGCGATTGCTTAGGGGCCTGCCGGCCTACAGTGCGCTTGTGTTCTGCTCGGCCCGACCCTCCTCTCCCCGCTGGCGGCAAACGATGTCGGCCGGCTTGGCGGCAGCCGCCCTGCTGTGGGGCGGCGGGGTTGCGCAGGCGCAGCCCCAGACGCCGCAGCCCGCTGCGGCCGAGCTGGGTTCCGCCCCGTGGCGTGCCCAGATCGGCCAATGGCTCAACGGCGAGGTGGGGCAGCAATTGCGCGAGGGCACCCTGCCCGTGCCGCTGCGGGCCGACATCGAGGTCGGCACCCTGGACAGCCGCCTGCGCTTGGCGCCCTGCCAGCGGGTGGAGCCCCACCTGCCCCCTGGCACCCGGCTGTGGGGCCGCAGCCGCATCGGGCTGCGCTGCACCGAGGGGCCGGTGCCCTGGAACGTCTTCCTGCCGATCTATGTGCGGGTCTGGGGGCCGGGCTGGGTGCTGCGGCGCCCGGTCGCGCCGGGCGAGACGCTGACCGCCGAGCATGCCGAACCCACCGAAGTGGAGTGGACCGCCCACCGCGACAGCGTGCTGGTCGCGCCCAAAGACTGGGTGGGACTGGAAGCCGCGCGCGGTCTGGCCGCCGGACAGGTACTGCGCACCGGGTTGGTGCGCGCGCCCTACGCCTTTGGCATGGGCAGTGTGGTGCGGGTGCGGGTCGAAGGCCAAGGCTTTACACTGACCGCCACCGCCGAGGCACTGGGCGACGGGCGCGTGGGCGAGTCCGTGCGCGTGCGGCTGGCCAACCGCCGGGTGCTGACCGGCACCGTGGTGGATGCCCAGACGGTCTCGGTTCCCTTGTGAATCCCCACAAACGTCAAAAAAGGGGTAAAGTCCGGGCTCATCCTGCCGATAACGCTCTCAGATGACCTCTGGTACGGGGTCTGGAGAGTGCCATGAAAGTCAACAACTCGCCTGAATCCAAGTTCGGCCTGCCGACTCCGGTGTCCAAGCGCACCGCGGAGGGGGTGAGTTCGCCCGCGACCAGCAATGCGCCGACGCCCGCCGAGACGGCCAGCGCCAGCGTCAAGTTCTCCCCGGTCACGCAAGCCATGACCAACGGTGTGGCACGCTCCGGCACGGACAGCTTCGACGCCGCCAAGGTGGAGGCCATGCGGACCGCCATCCAAAACGGCAGCTTTTCGGTGAACGCCGAAGCCATTGCCGACAAATTGCTCAGCAGCGCCCGCGAGCTGCTCGGTGTGGCCGCGGCCGGAGCGCGCCGCTCCAGTTGATGGCATTCCATGGCCGACGTCGATTGGACGCCTGCGCTCGAAGGACTGCGTGATCGGCTCGATCAAGCCTTGCAAGTGTTGACACGGCATGCCGCCGGCGAGGTGGATGCCGACGCCTGGGTGGCGGCCTGCGCCGATCTGGCTCAGGCCTTTTCGGCCGTGCGCCCGCTGATTCAGCGCCCCGCTCCCGCCAACCGCCCCGCGGATGTGGCCGTGCTGCTGGCCGATATCGGCCAACGGCTGCTCACCCTGAACGACCTGCAGGCCCGCTTGTCGGGTGCGACGCGCCACGCGCTGGCGCAACTGCTGCCACAGGACGATTTGCAGGCCTACACCCGCCTGGGGCGTCAGCGCCCAGGCCGCGGTGGCGTGGGCGGCTACGGCTGACCGCAGCCGCAGACCGTGTCAGTGCTCGCGCAAGCGGGCGCGCAGACGGGCCACCGCCTGCGAATGGAGCTGGCTGACCCGCGACTCGGTGACGCCCAGCACGGCCGCGATCTCTTTCAGGTTCATGTCGTGCTCGTAGTACATGCTCATCACGTACTGCTCGCGCTCGGGCAGTTTGCCAATCGCCTCGACGAGCGCCGCGCGCATGCGCTGATCGGCCAGGATGCTCTCCGGGTTGTGCTCGCCGTCGTCGGGCAAAAAGCGATCCAAAAACCCCTCGTCGTCTTCGCTGCGGCCCCCCAAATCCTCCAGGTAGACCAACTGCGTCCCGCGCATGCGGGCGAGGGTGTCGTGGTAGTCGGCCAGCGACATGCCCAACTCCTGTGCGATCTCGGATTCCTTGGGAGGGCGCTGCAAGCGCTGCTCCAGCCGGTGGATGGCCGCCTCGATGTCTTTTTGCAGCTTGCGCGAGCCGCGCGACATCCAGTCCGCGTCGCGCAGCTCGTCGAGCATGGCACCGCGGATGCGCTGGCTGGCGAAGGTCTCGAACTGCACCCCCATGGACGGCTCGTAGCGGGCCAGCGCCTCGGTCAGGCCGATCATGCCCACCTGGATGAGGTCATCGATCTCGACGCTGGCCGGCAGGCGCGCAATCATCAAATGGGCCAGCCGATGCACCAAAGGGGCGTACTGCCGCAACTGCGCATCTCGGTCGAGCGTGCCCTTGGGCGTATACATCAACAACTCCGACGATCGGATCGGCCGGGGCGGTGATACCGGGCAGAACATCAGCATGGCCGCCGTCCGCCTCCCTCGCCGCCGGGCACGTCCAGCGTCCACGCGGCATCCAGTATCTTGTACAGCACCGCCTCGCCTCCTGGCTCGGCCGATGGGTATTCATGATACCCCAGCCACCACACGGCCGGCACCCAACCCAGGTGCGCCTGGCAGGTGCGCTGCAGCGCGGACAGCGCGGCATGCAACGGCGCCGGCGCGCAATCGCCCCTCGCACCGGCGCAGCCTTGCGCCTCGTCGGGCAGAGCCACCACGACGGGCTGCAATCCCGCCTGCCGCAAGACCTTGAGGGCGCGGTAAGCGGCCACCAGGGCGGCGGGCTCCGCGGTCAGCGCCACGAGCGGCCGGCCCCCGTCTTCGACCGGCCACCAGGATACGGCGGTATTGACCGGCGTGTGCCAGAGCCAGACGCCCCCGGCCTGCGGACCGTCGTCCGGCCATGTGCCGGGCAGCCCCTCGACCACGGCGGACGCCACCCCGATCGCCTCGCACCCTTGGCGCAGGCGCCACAGCAGCTCCAGCGACGCCGAGCCCCGCTCGGTCGCCACCACCGCCAGCACGCGGGTGGGCGGCTGCAGGTTCCACGCCAGCAGGCCGGCGGCCTGGTCGTGAACGGGCTCAAGCATGCGCAGCCCCTTCGGGCTGCCAGCCCGCGTGCACCGGGTCCGCAAAGAAGAACGGCAGCTCGGCCGGGGTGGGGTCGAACGCCGACTTGCCGTGCCCGCCCATGGACATGCGCACCAACGCGGTGGCATCCGGGCGCTGCCAATCCTCCGGCACGCGCTGGCCGGTGGTCAGCCCGCGCAGCACGACTTGGTGGCGAATCAGCGCATCGACGGCCGGCCCCAGCTTGGCGGCTTCGTCCACCTTGGACAGGATCACGCCGTGCAGCGGGGTCTCGCGGTAGGCCTGGAACACCTCATCCAGCGTGTCGCCGTGGCTGCCGGCGTTGACCACCAGCAGCTTGCGGATCTGCGGTGCCTGCAGCAGCGCCATCATCTCCTGGATGCGCGGATCTTTCTGACCCAGCCCGGCGGTGTCGATGATCACCATGCGCTTGTTGGCCAGCAGCTCCAGCAGATCCTGCAGGGCGGCCCGGTCGTGCGCTAGGTGCGCGACCACGCCCAGCATGCGGCCGTAGGCGCGCAGTTGCTCGTAGCCCGCGACGCGATAGGTGTCCAGCGTGATCAGGCCCACGCTGTTGGCGCCGTAGGCCTTGACGCACTGCGCGGCCAGCTTGGCGGCGGTGGTCGTCTTGCCGACGCCGGTGGAGCCGATCAGGGCGAAAACCCCGCCCTCGTCGCACAGCTGGCCCGGCTCGCGCGCCACGCGCAGGTTGCGCGCCAGCACCTCCAGCGTCCAGCGCCAGGCCTCGGCCGCCCCCAGTTGCGCCGGCAGGCGCTCGAGCACGGCCCGGGCCACGGTCGGCGAGTAGCCGGCCCGGATGAATTTGTGCATGAGCTGGGACTGGATGGGGTTGTGGCGCGCCTGCCCCAGCCAGGCCAGGGTCTGAAAGCGCTCCTCCATCATCGCCTGCAGCGCCGCCAACTGGGCCGCGAGCGGATTGGCCTGCCCGGCGGCTGCGGCATCGGCCGGCGCGGCGGGGCGTTGCGGGGCCGCCGCAGCCGCTGGCGCCGCCTGGGTGCGGCCAAAGGGCAGCACCATGGCATCGTCCGCACGCGGCGCAACGGGTGCCTGGCGCGGGTGCTGCGGCTGGGGCTGCGCCCGCACCGGCGCCGCGGGCCGGGCGGCCCCCGGCGCCTCCGCCGGCCGTGCCCCTTGCAGGGCCTCGCGGCGCTTGCGCAGCATGCGCTCGCGCACGTACTCCTGGAACGACAGCGTGCTCATCGCCAGCGTCTCGGTGTCCTGCGCCACCGAGCTGTCCGGCGAGACGGGCGGCAACTGGGCCGCCGCGCGCTGCTGCAGCCCCAGCGTCGCGCGCCCGGACCGCCCCACCGGCGACTCGGGCAGCGCACGGCCCGTCGCCGCGGCGGGCGTAGCCACCTGTGCGGCAATCGCCGAGAGCTGATCCTCGGACGTGGCCACCACCTCGAAACCCTGCTCCGTCGAGCGGGTGGACAGGATCACGGCCTGCTCGCCAAAGGCGGCTCGCGCCAGCGCCATGGCCTCGCGCGAGTTGGGGGCGACGAATCGTTGCGCATTCATGCGGGCTCTCCAATGATCGGGCCGATGCGGATGGTGTGGGTGTCAGGGATCTCGCTGTGCGCCAGCACTTGCAGGCGCGGCGCGGCGCGCTTGAGCAGCCGCGCGATGCCCTGGCGAATGGCGTCGGGCACCAGCAGCACGGCGGGCACGCCGCTTTCTTCCTGGCGCGATGCGACGCGGGCGGCCGACTGGGTCAACATGTCCGCCACGCCCGGGTCCAGCGCGCCCATGCTCTGCGGACCGAGGGCCTGGGTCAGCAGCCGCTCCAGCCCCGGCTCGATGGCGATGACCTCCAGCTCCTGCACCGGCCCGTAAATCTGTTGCACGATGGCCGGCGCCAACGCTTGACGCACCCGCCGCGCCAGCTCCACCGGGTCCTGAATCTGCCCGGCGTGTTCGGCCAGCGTCTCGATGATCGTGCGGATGTCGCGGATGTGCACGGCCTCCTCCAGCAGCAGCTGCAGCACTTTCTGGAACACGCCGATGGGCACCATGGCCGGGATCACTTCCTCGATCAGTTTGGGGGCCAGCTTGCGCACATGCTCGACGAGTTCTTGCACCTCGGTCCGGCTGAGCAGCTTGGCCGCGTGGACTTGCATCAAGTGTGACAAATGCGTGGCCAGCACGGTCTCCGCATCAACGACGGTGTAGCCCGCCATTTGCGCGCTTTCTTTCTGGTGTTCTTCGATCCACGTCGCCGGCAGACCGAAGGCCGGGTCCGTCGTGGGCTGCCCGATCAGCGGCGTGCGGATGTGGCCGGGATTGATGGCCAGAAACTGCCCCGGGAACACCTCGCCCTCGCCCACCACGACGCCGCGCAGCGTGATGCGGTAGGCGCTGGGCTTGAGCTCCAGGTTGTCGCGCACATGCACGGGGGGCGGCAAAAAGCCCACCTCTTGCGCAAACTTTTTGCGCACGCCCTTGATGCGGGTGAGCAGATCGCCGCGGCGCGACCGGTCCACCAGCACGATCAGGCGGTAGCCCAGCTCCAGCCCCAGCAGGTCCACCGGCTGCAGGTCGTCCCAGGTGGCCTCGGTCTCGGCCGGCGCCTGCGCGGCCTGCTGGGCGGCCAGCTCCTGCGCCGAAGGCTTGCGCCGCTCGCGCGCCAGCCAGAACGCCACCGCACCGATGATCGCCGCAAAGCCCAGGAACACCAGATTGGGCATGCCGGGGATGCTGCCCAGCAGCGCCATCACGGTGGCGGTCACGCCCAGCACCTTGGGCGAGTCGAACATCTGCGCGACGATCTGCTGGCCCAGATCCTCCTCCTTGCCGACGCGCGAGACCACCATGGCCGCCGCCACCGACACCAGCAGGCCGGGCACCTGCGCCACCAGCGCATCGCCCACCGACAGCGTGATGTAGCTGTGCGCGGCCTGCTCCAGGGGCAAGCCATGCTGCAGCATGCCGATGGCAAAGCCGCCGACGATGTTGATGATCAGGATCAGGATGCCGGCGATGGCGTCACCGCGCACGAACTTGGACGCACCGTCCATGTTGCCGAAGAAGTCCGCCTCCTCCGACACCTCGGCGCGGCGGCGCTTGGCCTCGGCCTGGTCGATCAGGCCGGCGTTCAGATCGGCGTCGATGGCCATCTGCTTGCCGGGCATGGCGTCCAGGGTGAAGCGCGCGCCCACTTCGGCGATGCGCTCGGCGCCCTTGGTGATGACGACGAAGTTGATCACCACCAGGATCAGGAACACGATCAGGCCGACCGCGAAGTTGCCGCCGATCAGAAAGGTGCCGAAGGCCTCGATCACCGCGCCGGCTGCGCCCGGCCCCGTGTGCCCTTCCATCAGCACCACGCGGGTGGAGGCCACGTTGAGCGACAACCGCAGCAGCGTGGTGATCAGCAACACGGTGGGGAAGACCGCAAAGTCGAGCGCGCGCCGCATGTAGGCGGCCACCATCATCACCGTCAGCGCAATCGCGATGTTGAGGGTGAAGAAGGTGTCCAGCAACCACGGCGGCAGAGGCAGCACCAGCATGGCCAGCACCAGCAACACCAGGGCCGGGGCGGCCAGCGCCTGACCGTGGCCCCGCCAGGGGCGCAGCGACTGTTGCAGCGATTGCAGAACGGCGTTCATGGGTCGGAAGGCTCAGGACAGGGTTCAGGCCGGCTGGCGACCGTGCAGGGGATCGAGTTCGACGGGCACCTCGGGACGGGGCGGCTTGGGCATGGGCCCTTGTCCCTTGAGCGCGGCGCGCAAACGGTAGACGTAGGCCATCACCTGCGCCACGGCCGTGAACAGCGCGGCCGGCACGGGATGGTCGAGTTCGGTGTGGGCATACAAGGCCCGGGCCAGCATGGGCGACTCCAGCACGGGCACGCGCGCATCGCGGGCGACGTCGCGGATGCGCAGGGCCAGCAGATCGGTCCCCTTGGCGATCACATGCGGGGCCGCCATGGTGCGCTCGTCGTAGCGCAACGCCACCGCGTAGTGGGTCGGGTTCATGACGACCGCGTCGGCCTCGGGCACGCGCCGCACGCTCTGGCCGTAAGCAATCTCGCGCGCCCGCTGGCGGCGCTTGTTCTTGACCAGGGGATTGCCCTCGGTCTCCTTGTGCTCGTCCTTCACCTCCTGCAGCGACATGCGCAACTGGTGGCGGTACAGGTACTGCTGCAGCGGCACGTCCACCAGCGCCACGAGCAGCACCACGGCCAGCATCCAGGCCACGCCGATCACGAACCACTCGCCCGTCTGAGCGAGCGCCGCATCCAGCGGGCGCAGCAGCAGGCTGGCGAATGCGCCGATGTGCGATTCGACATACAAGGCGCCGATCAGCGCGATCATTGCCGTGATGGCCAGCAGCTTGAGCACCTCGACCACCTGCTGGCGCGAAAACAAGCGCTTCATGCCGCTGAGCAGCCCGATCTTGGACCAGTCGGGCATCAAGGGCTTGGCGCTCACCGCGTACGACCCGGCCGCGACCAGCGCGATCACCGCGATGGCGATCACCGCCAGGCCCAGCGGCAGGTAGTAACCCAGCGCCAATTGCAGGGCATCCGCCAGGCGCTCGAGCATGCGTTGCGGTTCGCGCACGGTGACGGCGTCGAAGCGCAGGCCCTCGCGCATGGCGCCCCGCAGGCGCTCAAAGGCCCACGGCAGCGTGGACCACAGCAGCACGAGCCCGCCGCCCAGCACCGCCAGGTGCGTCAGGTCCCGCGACCGGGGGACCTGGCCATCCGCGCGCGCCTTTTGCAGGCGTCGCGGGGTGGCGGGTTGGTTCTTGTCCTGGGTCGATTCCATGGCGGCCGTTCAGTGGCTGACGACCGCATTGTCCGGCGGCACCCGGGTTTTCTAAAGGCCCAAAAGGCGGCCAAAACCCGCCACTTCCGCGTCCGCCCCTGCCCCCGGGGGCCCGCCGTCAGAAACCCAGACTGGCCAGCAGATCGTCCACCTGCGCCTGGCTGGTGACGACGTCGGTGCGCCCCTCGGGGTTGACCACCGGCCCGGACAGCTCCGGCCGCCGCGGCTCGTTCGACGCGGTGCTGCCGGACGCCTCCGCCGGCGCCGCGGGCGGGGCGGTTTCGATCAGCAGTTGCAGCAACTGCTGCTCCAGCGTGCCGGCCAGGGCGACCACTTTCTTGATCACCTGCCCCGTCAGATCATGAAAATCCTGCGCCATCATGATCTCGGTCAGGTGGTGGTCGGTGCGCTCGGCCGCCGCCTGGATTTTGTGCGACCACTCCAGCAGCTCCGGCATGGCCCATTTCAGGCCCGGCACCGCGCCGATCGTCTCGACCAACTGGCGGCTGCTGTCGATCACCGTGTGCTGCTCGGCCTTGGCCTCGTCCACCCGGTTGAGCACCTTCTCCGCCGCCTCGCCCGTCAGGCGCGCGATGTACTCCAGGCGGCTGCGCGCGTCGGGCAGCTCACCGACGGCGTCCTTGAGCGCGGGCATGTAGCCCAGCGCCTTGAGCGCCTCGTGCAGCTCGCGCGTGATCTCCCCCAGACGCTGATAGATGTCGCCTTTGCCGTCGGGCTTGGGCGCTTCGGATGCGGCATCGGTCATGGCCTACCCTCCCCGTGGTGCCGTCAGGCCCAACCCATCTTGCGGAAAATGTTGGTCAGCTTTTCCTCGAGCGTGGCTTTCGTGAACGGCTTGACGATGTAGCCGGCCGCCCCGCCCTGCGCCGCGGCGATGATGTCTTCCTTGCGCGCCTCGGCCGTGACCATCAGCACCGGCAGGTGCTTGAGCTTCTCGTCGGACTTGATCTGCGTGAGCAGCTCGAAGCCGTTCATGTTCGGCATGTTGATGTCGGTGATGACCATGTCGAACTTGCCATTGCGCAGCTTGTGCAACGCCGCCGAGCCGTCCTCCGCCTCGTCGGCATCCCCATGCCCCAATTCCTTGAGCAGGTTGCGCACGATCCGGCGCATCGTGGAAAAGTCGTCGACAATCAAAAAACGCACATCGGCCATGGAAGACTCCGTCCGGGACGCCCTTAGTTTAAGGGCACGGCCCGCCCACTGGCAGCGGGTGGCGCTTTGACAGCGGGATTTTGCGCCGCCTCGAGCGCCGATCGGGCATCGCCTTCGTCGTTGATGGTGGGCGCAGCCTCGAGGGATTTGGACATGCGCTCCTCCGCCTCGCGGGTGAGCACCAGAATGCTGATGCGGCGGTTGCGCGGGTCGAACGGCTGGTCGGGAAACAGCAGCTGCTTGTCGGCCATGCCAACCACGCGCGCCAGCTTGCCCTCGGGCAGCCCGGCAGCCACCAGCTCGCGGCGGGACGCATTGGCCCGGTCGGCCGACAGCTCCCAGTTGCTGTACGAGCGCTCGCCGCTGCCATACGGGGTGGCGTCGGTGTGGCCGGACAGCGCAATGCGGTTGTCCACCTCGGCCACCGCCTGCGCGATGGCACGCAGGATCTCGCGCATGTAGGGCTTGACCAGCGCGCTGCCGGTGTCAAACATCGCCCGGTTCTGATCGTCGACGATCTGGATGTTCAGGCCGTCCTGCACCATCTCCAGGCGGATCTGGCTTTTGAACTCGGACAGTTGCGGGTTGAGGTTGATAATGTTTTCGATCTTGTCCCGCAAGGTGGCGATGCGTTGCTTGTCCTGGCGGATCGCCTCGGCCCGGGCGAGCTGCGCGCCCAGCTCGCGCATCTTCTCGTCGACATTGCCGCTGGCGTCTTCGCCCACGCTCTTGGTCAGGTCGTCGCCGCCGCCGTCCAGAATGCTGTTCGCGCCGCCCGACCCCGGCCCGCCAAACAGCATCACCTTCAGCGGCTGGTTGAAGTAGTCGGCCAGCCCTTTGCGGTCGCCCTCGGTGGTCGAGCCCAGCAGCCACATCAGCAGGAAGAACGCCATCATCGCCGTCACGAAGTCGGCGTAGGCGATCTTCCAGGCACCCCCGTGCGCGCCATGCCCGCCTTTCTTGACGCGCTTGACGATGATGGGCTGCAGCGGCTTGCCGGAGGAGGCCATGGGACGTGCGGATTCGGGGCGGCGAGCGGGGGGTCAGGGTGGCGTCGTCACTTTTTCTTGACGTGGGCCTCGAGCTCGCTGAAGGTTGGCCGCTCGGTCGAGAAGAGCACCTTGCGCCCGAACTCGACCGCCGTCATCGGCGCATAGCCCTGCATGCTGGCCAGCAGCGTCGTCTTGACGCACTGGAACTCTTTGCTGGCCTCCTCGACCTTTTGCTCCAGCAGGCTGGCCAGGGGCTCGGCAAAGCCGTAGGCCAGCAAAATGCCCAGGAACGTGCCCACCAGGGCCGAGCCGATCATGCCGCCCAGCACCGCCGGCGGCTGACCGACCGAGCCCATCGTGTTGACCACGCCCAGCACCGCCGCCACGATACCGAAAGCCGGCAGGGCCCCCGCCAGCCGCTGCAGGGCTGCCACCGCCGCATGTTCCTCGGCATGGTGCGTGTCGAGCTCGGCGTCCATGATGGCCTCGATCTCGTGCGCATTGAGGTTGCCCGACACCATCAGGCGCAGGTAGTCGGTGATGAACTCGACCGTGTGGTGATCGCTGGCGATCGTCGGGTATTTCTGGAACAAGGGCGAGGCTTCGGGGTTCTCGACGTCGCTCTCGATGGCCATCAGGCCCTCCTTGCGGGCCTTTTGCAAAATGTCGTACAGCAGCGCCAGCAGGTCCATGAACCGGGCCTTGGTGTACTTGGAGCCCTTGAAGCAGGCCCCCAACCCCCGGCCGACGCCCTTGAGCACCTTCATCAGGTTGCCGGCGATGAACGCCCCGATGGCCGCCCCGAAGATGGTGATCATCTCGAAGGGCAGCGCCTTCATGATGACCCCGATGTTGCCACCGTGGATGATGAAGACACCGAAGATACAGCCGATGGCCACCAGCCAGCCGACGATGACGAACATGGGGCGCGTCCTGTCTATACGTTGCGAAGCATTGTATCGGCATACCCTAACGGGTTAGGCGCGGCCTGCACGCCCCCCGACCCCCGGGACGCGGCGTCCGGGCCGCACCCCCAACGCATCCAGCCAGATGGCGTAGCGCTGCCACAGCCGCCATCCCCGCCACGCCCACCAGGCCCCGCGCCAGACCATGCGCGGGCGCCGCAGGAGCAGCACCGCCGCACCGGCCAGGGGCACCCAGGGGTGGGCGCGCATCCAGCGCCAGCCCTCGCGCGCGCGATCGGCCCAGTCCATGGCGGGTGCCAGCGCAGCGCCGTGCATCGCCAAGCGCTCGCGCAATTCGGTCGAGCGCTGCTGCAGCGCCTGCCGGCGCGCGGCGAGGCGCTCGCGTGCCTCACCCCCGGCCACGCAGGCGCTCCACGTCACGGGCCAGCTCGGCGGTGCTGGCGGCAAACCAGCGGACCCCACGCAAGCGGCGCTGCGCCCGCGCCAGAGCCACGGCCCCCAGCGTCAAAAACACCGCCGTGAAGACTGCCAGAGCCAGCAGCCGGTGGCTGTCCCAGAGCAGCACCGTCAGCAATACCGCCAGAAAACCGAGCCCGAGCGACAACAGCACCGCGGCGGCCACCGCCGCGCCCATCGCTTCGGCGACATCCTGGGCGTGTTCGGCCGCCTCGACGCCCAGCAGTGCCAGGCGCACACGCAGCAACTCGGCGGTGTCGTGCAGCCAGCCCCGAACGGCCGACCCGAGCGATTCCGACGCCGCGCTGCCCGCCGACCTTTCGTCTTGTGCCATGCCGTTGGCTCGCAGAGCGGCAACCGCCCCGGCGCGGCGAATCAGCGGCGGCCGATCAGCATCCCCACCAGCAGGCCGATGCCGGCGGCCACACCGATGGCTTTCCAGGGATGCTCATGCACATAGTGGTCGGTGGCTTTGGCCACTTCGCGCGTGCGCTCGCGCAGGGCCGCTTCGGCATCCGCCAGACGGTGCCGCGCCGAGCGCAGGTTGTCCTGCAGGCGCTCGCGCAGTTCGGCCACCTTCTCCCCCGTCGAATGGGCGGTGGCCGCCAGCAGTTCCTCTGCATCCGCCACGACCACCTTCAGGTCGGCGACGAGCTTGTCCTTGGGTTGCAACGTGTTGTCGGTCATGAGAGGGCTCCTGTGGTAACAATCGTTTCCATCGTATCATGCCGGCTGCGGGTTGCGCAGGCGGATGTGCAGTTCGCGCAACTGCTTCTCGTCCACCGGGCTCGGGGCGTGCGTCAGCAGGCACTGCGCGCGCTGCGTCTTCGGGAAGGCGATGACGTCACGGATCGACTCGGCGCCGGTCATCAGCGTGATCAGACGGTCCAGGCCGAAGGCCAGCCCGCCGTGCGGCGGCGCGCCGTACTGCAGCGCGTCGAGCAGGAAGCCGAATTTGGCGCGCGCTTCCTCCTCGCCGATGTTGAGCGCGGCAAACACCTTGCGCTGCACGTCGGCGCGGTGGATGCGCACCGAGCCGCCGCCCAGCTCCCAGCCGTTGAGCACCATGTCGTAGGCCTTGGCCAGGCAGGCACCCGGGTCGGTGGCCATCAGCTCCTCGTGGCCGTCCTTCGGTGCGGTGAACGGGTGGTGCACCGCCACCCAGCGGCCTTCGTCCTCGTCGTACTCGAACATCGGGAAGTCCACCACCCACAGCGGCGCCCAGCGGTCCTCGAACAAGCCGTTCTTGCGGCCGAAGTCGCTGTGGCCGATCTTGACGCGCAGCGCGCCGATGGCGTCGTTGACGATCTTGGCCTTGTCGGCGCCGAAGAACAGCAGGTCGCCGTTTTGCGCCCCGCTGCGCTGCAGGATGGCCTGCAGGGCGGCGTCGTGCAGGTTCTTGACGATCGGCGACTGCAGGCCGTCGCGGCCGGCGGCCAGGTCGTTGACCTTGATCCACGCCAGCCCCTTGGCGCCGTAGATCTTGACGAACTCGGTGTAGGCGTCGATCTCGGAGCGGCTCATTTCGGCACCGCCCGGCACGCGCAGCGCGACGACGCGGCCGCCCGGCTGATTGGCCGGTCCGGAGAACACCTTGAACTCGACGTCCTTCATGACGTCGGTCAGCTCGGTGAACTCCATCTTGACGCGCAGATCCGGCTTGTCTGAGCCGTAGCGCGCCATCGCCTCGGCATACGGCATGACCGGAAACTCGCCCAGATCCACGCCGATGGTGTTGGCGAACACCGTCTTGATCATGCCCTGGAACAGGTCGCGGATCTCCTGCTCGGTCAGGAACGAGGTCTCGATGTCGATCTGCGTGAACTCCGGCTGGCGGTCGGCGCGCAGGTCCTCGTCGCGGAAGCACTTGGTGATCTGGTAGTAACGGTCGTAGCCCGCCACCATCAACAACTGCTTGAACAACTGGGGCGATTGCGGCAGGGCAAAGAACATGCCGTCGTGCACGCGGCTGGGCACCAGGTAATCGCGCGCGCCCTCCGGCGTGCTCTTGGTCAGCATCGGCGTCTCGATGTCGATGAAGCCGTTGGCGTCCAGGAACTTGCGCACCTCCATCGCCACGCGGTAGCGCAGCATCAGGTTGCGCTGCATGTACGGGCGGCGCAGGTCCAGCACGCGGTGAGTCAGGCGCGTGGTCTCGGACAGGTGCTCGTCGTCGAGCTGGAACGGCGGCGTCACGCTCGGGTTGAGTACCGTGATCTCGTGGCACAGCACCTCGATGCGGCCGCTGCGAATCGACTCGTTGACGGTGCCCTCCGGGCGCGCGCGCACCACGCCTTTGACCTGGACGCAAAACTCGTTGCGCAGCCCTTCGGCGGTGGCAAACATCTCCGGGCGGTCCGGGTCGCAGACCACCTGCACGGTGCCCTCGCGATCGCGCAGATCGACGAAGATCACGCCGCCATGGTCGCGGCGCCGGTTGACCCAGCCGCACAGGGTCACGGTTTGCCCCATCAGGGCCTCGGTCACCAGACCGCAGTAGGTGGTGCGCATGTGCATGGAAAAAACCTTGGAAGGGAGAGGAATCGAACGGGACTCAGGCCGACCCGGGCACCGCAGCCGCCGACGGGGGCAGCGGGCCCTTGCGGCCGCCGGGCACGATGACACCCATGGAAATGACGTAAGTCAGCGCCTCGTCCACCGTCATGGCCAGCGGCACGACGTCACGGCGGTGCACCATCACGAAGTAGCCGCCCGTGGGGTTGGGCGTGGTGGGCACATAGACGCTGAGGTAGTCCTGGGGCGGCAGGTGGCGCGCGACGTCGCCCCCGGGCGCCCCGGTCAGAAAGGCGATGGTCCACATGCCCTCGCGCGGCCACTGCACCAGCAGGGCCTGACGGAAGGCGTTGCCTTTTTCGGACAGCAGCGTGTCCGAGACCTGCTTGACCCCGGAGTAGATCGAGCGCACCACCGGGATGCGCTGCAGCAGCGCATGCCACCAGGCCACCAACTGGTTGCCGACATAGTTGGACGCGAGCGCCCCGATCCCGAGCACGATGGCCAGCGCCAGCAGCACCCCCATGCCCGGCACGCGCATGCCGAGCCAGCGCTCCGGCTGCCACGCGGCCGGCAGAATGTCGAGCGTCTGGTCCAGCGTCGAGACCACCCAGTCGAGCACCCACAGGGTGACGATCAGGGGGACGAGCACGAGCAGCCCCGCGAGCAGCCACCGCCGCAGGGCGCCGACCACACGCGCCCGGTCAATGACAGGCACAGGCTGCCCCGCACGGGGTGGAGCCCGCGGCGCCGTCGGTCGCCGCGGCCGTGCTGGCCCCGGCGGTGGCCGTGGCGGCGGCCGCGCCGGTGGACGCGGACGATGCCGACCCGCCGCCGTTGCGGAAATCGGTCACGTACCAGCCGGTCCCCTTGAGCTGGAAGCCGGCGGCCGTCAACTGCTTGCGAAACGTCGCCGCGCCGCACGCCGGGCACACGCTCAGCGGCTCGTCAGACACCTTTTGCAACACGTCCTTGGCGTGGCCACAGGACTCGCACTTGTACGCGTAGATGGGCATGGCTGCACCTGCAAGGAAGTCGAAGTTGGGACACGAATCCGGAAAAACTTCCCATTATAGGTGGGGGATGCGTGCCCGACCTTCAAGGGCGGCGCTCACCACAGGCGCATGCGCAGCCACCACTGCATCGCCATCAAGCCCGCAACGAAGCCGAACAGCACATAGATCACCATCATCAGCAGCCGCTGGGTGCGGCGCTGCTCCTGCACCAGGCGGTCGATCTCGCTGCGCAGGTCGGTCGGCCGCTGGCGCAGATAGTCGTGCAGCAGGCGCGGCAGCTCCGGCACCAGCTTGGCGTAGTGCGGCGCCTCGGCCTTGAGCTGGCTCCAGAATTTTTTCGGGCCCACCTGCTCCAGCATCCACCGCTCCAGGAACGGCTTGGCCGTGCTCCAGAGGTCCAGGTCCGGGTCGAGCTCGCGCCCCAGCCCTTCGATGTTGAGCAGCGTCTTTTGCAGCAGGACGAGCTGTGGCTGGATCTCGACATTGAAGCGGCGCGAGGTCTGGAACAGCCGCATGAGCACCAGCCCGAGCGAGATGTCCTTGAGCGGCCGGTCGAAGTAGGGCTCGCACACGGCCCGGATGGCCGCTTCGAGCTCATCGACGCGCGTGCCGGCCGGCACCCACCCCGACTCGATGTGCAGCTCGGCCACGCGCTTGTAGTCGCGCCGGAAGAAGGCCGTGAAGTTCTGCGCCAGGTACTCCTTGTCGAACTGCGTGAGCGTGCCGACGATGCCAAAATCCAGCGAGATGTAGCGCCCGAAGGTCTCGGGCTCGAGGGACACCTGGATGTTGCCCGGGTGCATGTCGGCATGGAAAAAGCCGTCGCGAAACACCTGGGTGAAAAAAATCGTCACGCCGTCGCGCGCGAGCTGGCGGATGTCCACGCCGGCCTCGCGCAAACGCTGCACCTGGCTGATGGGTACGCCGCGCATGCGCTCCATGACCAGCACGTCGCTGCGGCAGTGGTCCCAGTACATCTCGGGGATCAGCACCAGGTTCAAGCCGGCCATGTTGCGGCGCAGTTGCGCGGCGTTGGACGCCTCCCGCACGAGGTCGAGCTCGTCGTGCAGGTATTTGTCGAACTCCGCCACCACCTCGCGCGGCTTGAGGCGTCGGCCGTCGTGCGACAGGCGCTCCAGCCACCCCGCCATGGTGCGCATGAGCGCCAGGTCTTTCTCGATGACCGGCAGCATGTTGGGGCGCAGCACCTTGACCGCCACCTCGCGCCCGTCGCGCAGCGTGGCAAAGTGCACCTGCGCGATCGAGGCGCTGGCCACCGGCTCGCGCTCGAAGGTGGCGAACACCGCATCCAGCGGTCGGCCGAAGGCCCGCTCGATGGTCGCGATGGCCACCTCGGTCGGAAAGGGCGGCACGCGGTCCTGCAGCCGCGCCAGCTCGTCCGCAATGTCCGGGGGCAGCAGATCGCGGCGGGTGGAAAGCACTTGCCCGAACTTCACGAATATCGGCCCCAGCCGCTCCAGCGCCTCGCGCAGGCGCTGCCCGCGCGGGGCCGACAGGTTGCGCCCGACCGTGACCAGCCAGCGCAGCGACGCCAGCACCGGGTGCCGAAAGCCCGACAGGACGAGTTCGTCGAGGCCGTAGCGCAGAGCGACCCAGACGATGAACCAGCCGCGCAGCCACCGCCTCATGGCGCCGTCCCGCCGCTGTCGTCCGGCGCGCGCCGGGGCGCGACACGCTCGCGCAGCGCTGCGGCCCGCTCCCGGGCGGCCTGCGCGGCGGGGACGACCCAGGCGCGCAGGGCCGAGGCTGCCGTGCGGGCCGTCTGCACCAGGGTGTGGGCCATGGCGTCGCCCATCAGCCGGGCGAGGTCCTCCTCCACATCCCAGCGCACGTTGTCCACCAGCCACGCCACGTCGGCGGCCAGTTGCACATCCCCCTCGATGGCCACCGCGGGCTTGTCGCCCCGCGCCAGCTTGCCGGCCAAGGTCAGCGGGGACGGCTCGTCGATCGCGAGCACCAGATCGGCGCGGACCTCGTCGGCCGCGCTCTCCAGCAGACCGGCCGGCGAAATGCGCACGACCAGCCCCATGTCCCCCGCACCCGCGGCCGGCCCCCCCCGGCCCCAGCGCACCCGCACCCACTTGCCGGCCTGACGGCGCAGGCGGTGCATGGCCTCGGGCTCCTGCTGCAGCACATGGTTGAGGAGCAGCACGATGCGGTTGCGGGCCTCGTCGAGCAGCCAGGCCGGCGGCGTCGGCAGCCGCCACGGGCCCGTGCCGGGCCGGGGCTGAAAAAAAATCGGGGGCTCAGTCATGCCCCCGATTCTGCCGGATCGGCACGCGGTCGCGCCGCCGCGTCACTGCAAGGCTTGCACACCCGCGACCAGCCAGCCGCCGCGCCCTTCCTTGGGCCGGGTGATGTTCCACACCTCACGGAACGGCGCCGGCCCCTCCGCCGGGTTCTCGCGGATCAGACCGGAGAACTCGACGCTGGCCATGTACTCCCGACCCAGGTCCTCGATACCGAGCAGCTGCGCGTCCAGCGACACGACCTCGGTGACGTTGGGCACACCGGACTGAGCCGCTTCGCGCTCGGCAAGCTGCGCCTCGATCTGCGCCAGCATCTCATCGGTCATGAGCGCGCGCAGGGCGGGGATGTCGCCGCGGTCCCAGGCCGCCTGCAGGCGCACGAAGTTGTCCTTGGACGCCCGCAAAAAGCCCTCGGTGTCGAAGTCGGCCGGAATGCCCCAGGACTGGGAGCCCGACAGGGCCGCGTGGCTGCCGAGGGCGCTGCCGATCAGGCTGCCCGAGGCCCCGGCGGTGCCGGAGGCGCCCGCATCGACCCCGCTGAACTGGGTGCGCTCCCACGGGCGGGCCGAGGCGTCGTTGCCCACATTGCCCGGCTGGTAGCTGCGCGGCGTCACCGGCGAGGTGGCGGTGCCCGCCCCCTGAACCGCCAAGGGCGAGCGAGCGGCCGAGCCCGCGCGGCCGCGCCGCATCCAGGCGATGACCGCCAGCACCGCGACGGCGAGCAGCAGGACCAGCAGGAACTGCGCGAACGCTTCGCCAAAGCCCAGCGCCGACGCCAGCCACGCGAGGCCCAGCCCCGCCGCCAATCCCCCCAGCATCGCGCCCCAGGGGCGCTGCGGCTTGGCCGCCGCCCCGGCCGCGGCCCCGGCGGGCGCAGCGGGCGCGGGCTGGGCCTGCGACGGTGACGGAGCGGGGGCTTGCTGCGGCGGCGCGCTGTTGCGCTGCACCACGTTGCTGGATTGCTTGCCCATCGAGCCACCGCCCCCCAGCCGCTTGGCCCACACCTCGGCCGACGACAGCGTCATCACCGCCACGAGCAGCCAGGTCCCGATTTTCGTGTTCACGTCGATGTCTCCGTACAGCCCCGGCGCCGGGGCAGGTTTCAGGTCTTCAGTCCCACATGCAAGGCGACGACGCCACCGGTCAGGTTGTGCACGTCGACGTGGCCGAAGCCCGCTTCGCGCACCATGGCCCGCAGCGTCTCCTGATCGGGGTGCATGCGGATCGACTCGGCCAGATAGCGGTAGCTGGCCTCGTCGTTCGCCACCCAGCGCCCCAGTCGCGGCAGCACGTGGAAGCTGTACCAGTCGTAGGCTTTGCGCAGCGGGGGCGCGACCTTGGAGAACTCGAGCACCAGCAGCTTGCCGCCGACCTTGAGCACTCGATTCATTTCGCGCAGCGCAAGTTCCTTGTGCGTCATGTTGCGCAAGCCGAACGCCACGGTCACGAGGTCGAAATGCCCGTCCGGGAAGGGCAGCTGCTCCGCGTCGCACACCACCGTGGGTAACACGATGCCGTGGTCGAGCAGCCGATCGCGGCCCTCGCGCAACATGGCGGCATTGATGTCGGTGTGCACGACCGTCCCGCCGGGCCGCACCCGCGGGGCGATCGCCAGCCCCAGATCGCCCGTGCCGCCCGCGATGTCCAGCACGCGCTGCCCGGGCTGCGGATTGGCCACCATGACCGCATAGGCCTTCCACCAGCGGTGCAGGCCGGCGGACATGAGGTCGTTCATCAAGTCGTAGCGCGGCGCCACCGAATCGAACACGGCGCGCACGCGCCGCGCCTTCTCGCGCTCGTCGACGGTCTCGAAGCCAAAATGCGTCTGCGTCATGGCGCCATGGTACGCCAAAGACGCTGGGGCGGCGGCACCGTTCAGTGGCGGCCACACCCGGCCGCGGCCGGGTCGGGCATTGGCGCGTCGCGGTCCACACCGGCTTCGGCCAGGCGGCGTTCGTAATCCACCCACAGCTCGGCCTGCCGGCTGCCCAGGAAGTACAGATACTCCCACGTGTAGATGCCGCTGTCGTGCCCGTCGGAGAAGGTCGGCTGCACGGCATAGTGGCCCACCGGCTCCAGCGCGACGATCTCGACGTGGCGCTTGCCGGTCTGCAGCACCGCCTGACCGGGGCCGTGCCCTTGCACCTCGGCCGAGGGCGAATAGACGCGCATCAGCTCGAACGGGATGCGGAAGCGCGCACCGTCGTCGAAAGCGATCTCCAGCACGCGCGAGGCGCCGTGCACGGTCAGCTCGGTGGGGTGGGGATGGGGCGCAGAGGTCATCGCGGATTCTCCTGAACGGGGGTGATCGACAGCGCATCCAATGCCTGCACGACGGCGGCGTCGCAGGCCGGCAGCCGCTCGCGCAGCGCCGCGAGCCTCAGCGCGTCGTCACCGCGCTGCGCCGGCACCCACACCGGCGCCGGAAAGCGGCTGTCCCAGTCGAAGCGCGCGATCACGTGCCAGTGCAGGTGCGGCACCACGTTGCCGAGGCTGGCCAGGTTGACCTTGGTGGGCGCGAGCGTGGCGCGCAGCGCGCGCTCCACCGCCGTCACAAGCGTCATCGCGCGCGCCTGCCCGGCCGGCGGCAGGTCGCTCCACTCGGCCACGTGCGCGGCGGCGATGACGCGGTACCACGCGGGCGCGGCGGCCACCTCGGCGCCCAGCGCCCGCACCACGCGCCAGCCCTCACCGCGCCACAGCAGCAGGCCGCCATCGTCGCGGCACAGCGGGCAATCGGTCACACCAGCACCCGCTCGATGCCGCCGGCGTTGGCGCGCGCCACGTAATCGGGCAGCCAGTTTTCGCCCAGCATCTGGCGCGCGATCTCGACGACGATGTAGTCGGCCTCCAGCAGGCCGTTGCTGAGGTCTTCGCCGTAGCGGCTCAGGCCCTGCAGACAGCTCGGGCAGGAGGTCAGGATCTTGGTGCGGCCCGGCGTGGCCTGTGCCCCGGTGCGCTGCGCCAATTCGGCCAGCTCGCGCTCGTTCTTGCGCAGCTCCTGCTCCTTGCGGAAGCGCACCTGGGTCGAGACGTCGGGCCGCGTCACCGCGAGCGTGCCGGACTCGCCGCAGCAGCGGTCGCTGGCCACCACCGTCTCGCCCACCAGCGCCTTGACGGTTTTGAGCGGCTCCTGCAGCTTCATCGGGCTGTGGCAGGGGTCGTGGTAGAGGTAGGCCTCCTTGCCTTGGAGCTTGACGCCCTTTTCCAGCAGGTATTCGTGGATGTCGATGATGCGGCAGCCGGGGAAGATCTTGTCGAACTCGTAGCCCTGCAACTGGTCGTAGCAGGTGCCGCAGCTCACCACCACGGTCTTGATGTCCAGGTAGTTCAGCGTGTTGGCCACGCGGTGGAACAGCACGCGGTTGTCGGTGATGATCTGCTCGGCCTTGTCGAACTGGCCGCTGCCGCGCTGCGGGTAGCCGCAGCAGAGGTAGCCCGGCGGCAGCACGGTCTGCACGCCGACGTGCCACAGCATGGCCTGCGTGGCCAGGCCCACCTGGCTGAACAGCCGCTCCGAGCCGCAGCCGGGGAAGTAGAACACCGCCTCGGCGTCGGCGCTGGTGCGCTGCGGGTCGCGGATGATCGGCACGTAGGCCTTGTCCTCGATGTCCAGCAGCGCGCGCGCGGTCTTCTTGGGCAGGTTGCCGGGCATCTTCTTGTTGATGAAGTGGATGACCTGCTCCTTGACCGGCGCCGCACCGACGGTGGCCGGGGGCGCGCCGGTCTGCCGGCGTGCCAGCCCCTTGAGGGCGTCATGGGCCAGCCGCTGCGCCTTGTAGCCCACGTCCACCATGGCCGAGCGCATCAGCTTGATGGTCTCGGGGCGGGTGGCGTTGAGGAAGGCCATCGCCAGCGCATTGCCCGGGCGGAAGGATTTCTGCCCCATCTTGCGCAGCAGGTTGCGCATGGCCATCGACACGTCGCCGAAGTCGATCTTGACCGGGCAGGGGCTCTCGCACTTGTGGCAGACCGTGCAGTGGTCGGCCACGTCCTCGAACTCCTCCCAGTGCTGGATGGACACGCCGCGGCGCGTCTGCTCCTCGTACAGAAAGGCCTCGATCAGCAGGCTGGTGGCCAGGATTTTGTTGCGCGGGCTGTACAGCAGATTGGCGCGCGGCACATGGGTGGAGCACACCGGCTTGCACTTGCCGCAGCGCAGGCAGTCCTTGATGCTGTCGGCGATGGCGCCGATGTCGCTCTGCTGCATGATGAGCGACTCGTAGCCCATGAGGCCGAAGCTGGGGGTGTAGGCCTGGCTGAGGTCGGCGGCGTGCACGTCGGGGCCGAGCGCCGCGGCGTCGCGCAACAGCTTGCCGCGGTTGAAGCGCCCCTGCGGGTCCACGCGGCGCTTGTAGTCGGCAAAGGGGGCGATTTCGTCGTCGCTGAGGTACTCCAGCTTGGTGATGCCGATACCGTGCTCGCCCGAGATCACCCCGTCCAGGCTGCGCGCGAGGGCCATGATGCGGCCCACCGCCTCGTGCGCGGTCTGCAGCATCGCATAGTCGTCGCTGTTGACCGGGATGTTGGTGTGCACATTGCCGTCGCCGGCGTGCATGTGCAGCGCCACCCAGACCCGGCCTTTGAGCACGCGGCGATGGATGGCCTCGCACTCGGCCAGCAGCGGCGCGAACACGGCCCCGGTGAACAGGTCGCGCAGCGGCTGGCGGATCTGCGTCTTCCAGCTTGCGCGCCAGGTGTGGTCCTGCAACTGCTCGAAGACCGTGCGCCCGCCGTCGGCCGGCACCGTGTCCAGGCCGTCGCACCACGCCTGCCACTGGCTGCGCACGTCCCGGATCAGGGCGAGCGCCTGCTCGGTGCGCTCGGCCAGCCACTCGGGGCTCGGCGCATCGTTGGGGTCTTCGGCCTTGCCCAGCGGCAGCGACCCCCGGGCGAAAAAGGCCTCCAGCTCGTCGCACAGGCGGATCTTGTTGCGCAGGCTCAGCTCGATGTTGATGCGCTCGATGCCCAGCGTGTACTCGCCCATGCGCTCCAGCGGGATCACGACGTCTTCGTTGATCTTGAAGGCGTTGGTGTGCCGGCTGATCGCCGCGGTGCGCTTGCGGTCGGCCCAGAATTTTTTGCGCGCCTCGGGGCTGACGGCGGTGAAGCCCTCGCCCGCACGGGCGTTGGCCAGCCGCACCACTTCGCTGGCGGCGCGGGCCACGGCGTCCGGGTCGTCGCCCACGATGTCGCCGATCAGCACCATCTTGGGCAGGGTGCCGCGCTTGCTCTTGGTGGTGTAGCCCACCGCCTTCAGGTAACGGTCGTCCAGGTGCTCCAGCCCCGCCAGCAGCGTGCCCGTGCGCTTTTGCTCGGCGAACATGAAGTCCTTGATCTCGACGATCGAGGGCACGGCGTCCTTGGGATTGCCGAAGAATTCCAAGCACACCGTGCGCGTGTGCGCCGGCATGCGGTGCACCACCCAGCGCGCGCTCGTGATGATGCCGTCGCAGCCCTCCTTCTGCACGCCGGGCAGGCCGCTCAAAAATTTGTCGGTGACGTCCTTGCCCAGGCCGGCCTTGCGAAAGCGCGCACCGGGGATGTCCAGCCGCTCGGTGCGCAGCGGCGTCTTGCCGTCGGCGGCAAAGTAGCGCAGCTCGAAGCTGGCCACTTCGGCGTCGTGGATCTTGCCCAGGTTGTGGCCGATGCGGTGCACCTCCAGCCACTCGGCATCGGGCGTGACCATGCGCCAGCTCGCCAGGTTGTCTAGCGCCGTGCCCCACAGCACCGCCTTCTTGCCCCCGGCGTTCATCGCGATGTTGCCGCCGATGCACGAGGCCTCGGCCGAGGTCGGATCCACCGCGAAAACGAAGCCGGCGCGCTCGGCGGCGTCGGCCACGCGCTGGGTGACGACGCCGGCCTCGGTCCAGATGGTCGGCACGGGCTGGTCCAGGCCGGGCAGGCGCACATGCTCGACCTCGGTCATGGACTCCAGCTTTTCGGTGTTGATGACCGCGCTCTTCCACGTCAAGGGCACTGCACCGCCGGTGTAACCCGTGCCACCGCCGCGCGGGACGATGGTCAGGCCCAGCTCGATGCAGCCCTGGACCAGTCCGGCCATCTCGGCCTCGGTGTCGGGGGTCAGGACGACGAAGGGGTATTCCACGCGCCAGTCGGTCGCGTCGGTGACGTGGCTGACGCGGCTGAGGCCGTCGAACTTGATGTTGTCTTTGTGGGTGTGGCGGCGCAGCACCTTGACGACGCGCTGGCGCAGGGCCGCCATGTCGTCGAACGCCTGGGCAAAGGCCTGCACCGCGCGCCGCGCATGGTCCAGCAGTTCGCCGACCAGGGCGTCGCGCTGCGCGTCCTCTTGCGGGCGGCGGCGCTTCTCGATCTCGCCCAGCCGGTGGTGGAGGGCCTCGATCAGCGCGGCGCGGCGCTTGGGGTTGGCCAGCAGATCGTCCTGCAGGTAGGGGTTGCGCTGCACCACCCAGATGTCGCCCAACACCTCGTACAGCATGCGGGCGGAGCGGCCGGTGGCGCGCTCGCGGCGCAATTGCTCCAGCAGCGCCCAGGCGCGCGCGCCCAGCAGCCGCAGGACGATCTCCCGGTCCGAAAACGAGGTGTAGTTGTACGGAATCTCGCGCAGGCGCGGGGCGTCGGGCTCGGCGTCGAGCAGGGCGTGAAGGGGCGTCGGAGCGTTCATGGGCGGTAGCGGCTGGCGGACCGCGCGCCGGCGGGGCCCGCTGGGGAGGCGCGGCGGCCGACACGGGGACCGGATGTTACCGCAGCGCACCCCGGCACCACTGGCATCAGGGTCGGCGCCCCGATACCCGTGGGGGTCATCGGCGTCCGGCCCCGTCCCGCCAGGCCGCGACCGTGCCCATCACGCCCACCAGCGCGGCGTAGGTGGCCATGCGGCCGTCCCGGCCGGTCAGCACCAGGCCCGCGATCAGCACGGCCGAGCCCCACACCCCCAGCCATGCCCCATGCGCCAGCCCGGCGCGCCAGCGCGGGCGCGCGCCCCCCCGCCAGGCCAGCGCCGGCGCCAGCAGCGCCGCCAGGCCCCAGGCCGGCGCCACGAGGTTGAGCAAATGGAGAAGCAGGGCCAGGGCATCCACGGAGCCCAAAATTTTATAATCCGCAACCATGGCAGTCTGGGCGCTCGGCATCAACCACCAAACGGCCCCGCTCGATGTGCGGGGGCGGTTTGCCTTCGCCCTCGACCAGGTGCCCGAGGCGCTGCGGCGGTTTCGCGCGTCGGTGGCGCGCCAGCCCGAAGCCGCCCTGCTGTCCACCTGCAACCGCACCGAGCTGTACTGCGCCGCCGACGAGCCGCTGATCGAGCCCGCCGCGCACTGGCTGGCCGAGGCCGCGGGCGTGCCCCCCGAGACGCTGATGCAGCACGCCTATGTGCTGCGCGAGGATGCGGCGGCACGCCACGCCTTTCGCGTCGCCAGCGGGCTGGACAGCATGGTGCTGGGCGAGGCCCAGATCCTGGGTCAGCTGAAGGACGCGGTGCGCGTCGCGGACGAGGCCGGCGCACTCGGCACCACGCTGCACCAGTTGTTCCAGCGCTCGTTCGCGGTCGCCAAACAGGTGCGCAGCAGCACCGAGATCGGCGCCCACTCCATCAGCATGGCGGCCGCGGCAGTGCGGCTGGCCGGGCAGTTGTTCGAGGACCTGCGCGACATCCGCATCCTGTTCGTCGGCGCGGGCGAGATGATCGAGCTGGCCGCCACCCACTTCGCGGCGCGCCAGCCGCGCGCGATGGTCATCGCCAACCGCACGCTGGAGCGCGGCGAAAAGCTGGCCGCCCGGTTCGGGGCCGAGGTGATGCGCCTGTCCGACCTGCCAGCGCGGTTGCACGAGTTCGACGCCGTGGTGAGCTGCACCGCCAGCACCCTGCCGCTGATCGGGCTGGGCATGGTGGAAAGCGCACTCAAGCGCCGCCGCCACCGCCCCATGTTCATGGTCGATCTGGCCGTCCCGCGGGACATCGAGGCCGAGGTCAAGGCCCTCGACGATGTGTACCTGTACACCGTGGACGACCTGGCCGCGGTCGTGCAGACCGGCAAAGACCAGCGCCAAGCCGCCGTCGCCCAGGCCGAGGCCATCATCGACGCCGGCGTGCAGAGCTTCATGCACTGGCTGCGTCAGCGCGATCCGAACGCGGGCGTGGTCGCGCTGATCCGCGATCTGCAGGCGCAGACCGACGCCTGGCGCACGGCCGAAATCGCCCGCGCGCGGCGCCTGCTGGCCCGTGGCGAGGATGTGGACACCGTGCTGGAGGCGCTCTCGCGCGGACTGACGCAAAAAATGCTGCACGGTGCGCTGGCCGAGCTGCACAGCGGGGACGAAGCGAGCCGCCGCCACACGGCCGAGGTGGTGTCGCGCCTATTCCTGCGCGGACGGCTGGAGGCACCGTCCGCACGCTCCGGTACCGCGGACGGGCCCGCCCCACGCCCATGAAACCCTTCGTTCGCGAGACGCTCGAGCGCCTGCGCCTGCGCCTGCACGAGCTGGACGCCCAACTGGCGGCGCCGGACGCGACCACCGACCTGGAACGCTTTCGCGCCCTGACGCGCGAGCACGCCGAGACCGATGCCATCGTCCAGCCCTATCGGCGCTACCTGCAGCGCGAGGCCGATCGGGACAGCGCCCGGCAGCTGGCGGCCGAGGCCCAGCTCAGCGGCGACACGGCCCTGGCCGCGCTGGCCGCGGACGAGGAAGCCGCGGCGCAGACCGAGCTCGACACCCTGGCCGCGCAACTGCAGACCCTGCTGCTGCCGCGCGACCCCGACGACGAGCGCAATGCCTTCGTCGAAATCCGCGCCGGCACCGGCGGCGAGGAGGCCGCACTGTTTGCCGCCGAACTCGCGCGCATGTACGTCCGCGACGCCGAGCGGCAGGGCTGGCGCGCCGAGGTCATCAGCGAATCCCCGAGCGAGCTCGGCGGCAGCAAGGAGGTCGTGCTGCGCATCATCGGCCGGGGCGCGTATGGGCGGCTGCGCTTCGAGTCCGGCGGGCACCGCGTTCAGCGGGTGCCGGTCACCGAGTCGCAGGGGCGCATTCACACCAGCGCCTGCACCGTGGCCGTGCTGCCCGAGCCGGACGAAGCGCAGACGGTCCAGATCAACCCCGCCGACTTGCGCATCGACACCTTCCGCGCCAGCGGTGCCGGCGGCCAGCACGTCAACAAGACCGACTCGGCCGTGCGCATCACCCACCTGCCCACGGGCCTGGTGGCCGAATGCCAGGACGACCGCAGCCAGCACCGCAACAAGGCCCGTGCGCTGCAGGTGCTGCTGGCGCGCCTGCAGGAGCGCGAACGCCGCGAGCGCGAGGCCCGCGAGGCCGCCGCGCGCAAGGGCCTGATCGGCAGCGGCGACCGCAGCGACCGCATCCGTACCTACAACTTTCCCCAGGGCCGGGTCACGGATCACCGCATCAACCTGACCCTGTACAAGCTGCCCGCCGTGCTCGAGGGGGATCTGGACGATCTGATCCACGGGCTGCAGCTGGCGCACGGCGCGGAGCTGATGGCCGAGCTGGAAGCGCGGGCCACCGGGGCCGCCTGACCCACCGACCGGACATGGATGCGCCCCCCCACCCCCCACCGGCCTGCGGTGCGGATGCGCCGTCCACCCTGCGCGACGCGCTGCGGGCGGCCCAGGCGCGGGGCATGGACCGGTTGGACGCCCAGTGGCTGCTCCTGCATGCGCTGGGGCGACCGCTGGCGGACCGGGCCTGGCTGCTGGCCCACGACGACACCCCGTTGGCGCCCGAGGCCGCCGCGCGCTACGCGACCCTGTGCCAGCGCAGAATCGACGGGGAGCCCCTGGCGTACCTGACCGGCGAGCGCGGCTTCTATGGCCTGACCTTGCGGGTCGACGCACGCGTGCTGGACCCCCGCCCCGACACCGAAACCCTGGTGGACTGGGCGCTGGCGGTGCTGCCCGCACACGCGGGCGTGCGGGTGGTGGACCTGGGCACCGGCAGCGGTGCCATCGCGCTGGCCCTCCAGCACGCCCGGCCGGACGCAGCCGTCTGGGGCCTGGACCAGAGCGCCGACGCCCTGACCGTGGCCGCGGCCAACGGGCGGCGGCTGGGACTGCCGGTGCGCTGGGTGCAGGGACGCTGGTGGTCGGACTGGCGGCCCTGGCCGGGGGGGGCCGATGACGCCGGCACGGCCGATGCCCCCCTGTGGCCGGTGCGCTTCGACCTGATCGTCGCCAATCCGCCCTATCTGCGCGCCGACGATCCGCACCTGGGCGCCTTGCGGCACGAGCCCATCGGCGCCCTGGTCGGGGGAGCGGATGGGCTGGAGGACCTGCGTGCCATCGTCGCCGGCGCCCCTGCGCGGCTGGAACCTGGCGGCTGGCTGCTCCTAGAGCACGGCTGGGACCAGGCCGACGCGGTTGCCAGCTTGTTAGAACACGGGGGTTGGCGCGACATCGACCATCGGCGCGATCTGGGCGGCCACCGCCGCTGCACCGGCGGCCGCTGGCCGGGGTGATACCGCCCCCGGTGGGGGCATGGGCGGCCGGGCACCCGTCAGGTCGGGGGACTGGCGATAATCCAGGGTTTTCATCACCTCATTCGCAGGGACCCATGAGCGACGTACAGCAGCGCATCGACCAACTGGTCAAATCCCACGACCTCGTGCTGTTCATGAAGGGCACGGCGAGCTTTCCGATGTGTGGCTTTTCTGGCCGCGCGGTGCAAATCCTCAAGGCCTGCGGGGTCGATCCCAAGAGCCTCGTCACGGTCAATGTGCTGGAGGACCCCGAAATCCGCCAGGGCATCAAGGAATACAGCAACTGGCCGACCATTCCGCAGCTCTATGTGCGCGGGGAGTTCATCGGCGGCTCGGACATCATGATGGAGATGTACGAGTCCGGCGAGCTGCAACAGCTCCTCGGGGCATCAACCTCATAAGGTCGCGCCAGCGGCGCAGATACGCCATCCGGGATTGCCCGGGTTGGGCCGTTGGCACGGTCCATGCTTCAATGACCGCAGGATTGGTCGTCGAAGGAGAGTGCCATGGAAGCCAGCCCCGTTCCCGCCATCCCCGCCACCCGCGGCCTGCCGATCGCGCGGGTGCGCGACGTCTTCAGCCCCGAGGAGGTCGAACAGCGCCTGCGGCGCCTGAAGGCCCAGGGCAATGATCGCGAACAGGCGACGTTGTGCCAAACCTACGAGCGCATGCTGGAGCGCGGCCCGCAGCGCTTCGCGGTCAAGCCCTCTGGCGTGCCCGATCTGGAGCCGCTGTACGAGCAGCTGCCCAACTTCCGCGCCGTGCTCGACGACGTGCGGCGCCACGTCGCGCTGGCGCAGGAAAGCAGCGACAGCCTGGAGATCACCCCCCTGTTGCTGCTGGGGCCGCCCGGTGTCGGCAAAACCCACTTCGCCCAGCAGCTCGCCGATCTGCTGGCCACCACCATGACCCTGGTGCCCATGAGTTCGATGACCGCCGGCTGGCTGTTGTCGGGCTCGTCGTCGCAATGGAAAGGCGCCAAACCCGGCAAGGTGTTCGAGGCCCTGGTGGAAGGCAATTACGCCAACCCGGTGCTGGTGGTGGACGAAATCGACAAAGCCAGCGACGCGCAGTACGACCCCCTGGGCGCCCTCTACGGCCTGCTGGAGCCGCAGACGGCGCAGCGCTTCGTGGACGAGTTCGCCGAGGTGCCCATCGATGCCAGCCAGGTCATCTGGATCACCACCGCGAACGACGAGCGGACCATTCCGGACCCCATCCTCAACCGCATGAATGTGTTCGAGATCGCCCCGCCCACGCGCGACGAGGCCCGCGGCATTGCGCGCCAGCTCTACCAGCGGCTGCGCGCCGCACACGACTGGGGGCGGTTGTTCGACGAGGAGCCGGGCGACGACGTGCTCGATCAGTTGGCGGGCATGGCCCCGCGCGAGATGCGCCGGGGGCTCATGACCGGCTTTGGCAACGCACGGCTGGACCGGCGCGACCGCATCGAGACGCGGGACCTGCCCGCGGCTGCCGGCGGACGCGCGCGCATCGGCTTCCTGCAGTGAGGGCCGGGGACGAGGTCAGAACCACCAGCGAAACAGGTGCTCCACCCCCTGCCACAGCGTGACCAGGTAGGCGATCGCCCCCGCCCCGATGGCCCCGGACACCAGCAAGGCCAGCCCGTCGCGGAACATCCAGCCCAGGCTCAGCGCGATCAGGCTGAGGCTGGGCAGTACGTTGCCGAACGGCAGCGGCAGGAAGATGATGCCTGCCATCAGCGCGATCCACAGGCCCCACCACAGACGCAGGCGTGGGTGGACGAGGGCGGGCCAGCGCGGACGCAGCCAGCGCGCGGCGGTTTCGTAGGTCATGGCCAGCAGCTCCAGGCCGCGCGTCGCCCAGGTGCCGCGCAGCGTCACGGCGCCGACGCGGCGCGGCAGCACGATGGCGTCACGTCCCGCCATCCAGGCCAGCGCCAGCGCCCACAGGCCGAAGCTCAGGACCGTGCCGGCACCGGCCACCGGCAGCACGGTCAGCAGCGCCATCACCATCAGCAGCACGGCCCCCGAGCCGTGGCCATGCAGATCGACGACCTCGCCCAGACTCAGCGCGACCGGGGCACCGCCCGGCGGCGGGGAATCGGCCATCTCGCCCAGCCGGGCCGCCGCCTCGCGCAGCGCGCGCGCCAACTCAACGGCCATGGGGTCCCCGCACCGACGCCGCCAGGCTGCCCCACTGGCGCCCCAGGCGACCACTGACCACGTGCAGCACCACGGCCAGCGCCAGCAGACCGAAGGCGACCACCGCCCACGCCACCCAGGCCAGCGGCACCAGCCAGCCGGCGATCGTGGCGAAGGCCGGCAGCACCGCCGTCAGCCAGGCCCACGACTGCGTCAGCGCGGCGGCGAGCTGCTGCAGCCAGGCCGGATCCACCCACAGCACCAGCCATGCCGGCCAGGGAAAGTGCTGGACCGCCTGCGTCACCGCGGCGGCGTCCTGTCCGGACGACAGCAGCCCCGCCGCCCAGCCCAGGAGCTGGGTGCCGACGAACACCACGGCCGTCCACAGCACCATCGCAAGCGCAAACACCACCCAGATCAGCCAACGCATGGACATCTCCTCACCGACCGGACGCCCGCCGCCGGGCATCACGTGGTCACGCATCAGAGGCCGGATTCGGCCGGAAGTTCGGTCGCCGTGCGGATCGGCCCTCACGCCAGCCGCCAGCGGCGCTCGGCCGCGAACACCGCGTTCGGGTAGGGGGCGCGTCCGCGGCTGCCGTTGTAGCGCCCCAGGGCCAGGAACAGGTCGCCGCGCTCGCGCTGCAGGTAGTGGCGCAGGATGACGCAGCCATAGCGCAGATTGGTTTGCAGATGGAACAGCTTGTCCGGATCCCCATCGCCGATGACCCGCGTCCAGAACGGCATCACCTGCATGTAGCCGCGCGCGCCGGCCCGCGAGATCGCGTACTTGCGAAAGGCGCTCTCGACCTCGATCAGGCCCAGCACCAGCGCCGTGTCCAGTCCGGCGCGCCGGCTTTCGTACCAGACCGTTTGCAGAAAATCGACGCGCGCCTGGGGTTCGGGCTTGCGGCGCCGCAACTGCCAGCTCGCCCGGCTCAGCCAGCGCAGGTAGGCCAGCCGCTCCTCGGCCGTCAGAAACTCGGGCTCCGGCGGATCGAGCTGCTCGACGGCCGCCTGCAGCGCGTGGCGGACCGCGTCGGACAGCGGCTCCTCGATCTGGGCACCGGCCTGCGCCGGGGCGGCGGCCGCCCACGCCCAGGCCCCCGCGATGGGCACGAGGCTCCGCCCCGCCAGCACCGGTGCGGCCAACCCCGCCAGCCGCCCCAGACAGCGGCGCCGGTCGAGGCCTGGCCCGGGGGCCGTATCCATGGTCACACCGCGATGCGGCCGCGCAGCCAGTCCACGATGTCGGCCAGCGGCACCGGCGTGGCCGCGGTGTCGCGCCGGTGCTGGTACTCGACCAGGCCGTCCTTGAGGCCGCGGTCGCCAAGGGTGACGCGGTGCGGCACGCCGATCAGCTCCCAGTCGGCAAACATGGCCCCGGGCCGCTCGCCGCGGTCGTCCAGGATGACGTCCACCCCGTGCGCGGCCAGCTCGTCGTGCAGGCGCTCGGCGGCCTCGCGCACGGTGGGGCTGCGGTCCATGCCGATCGGGCAGATCACCACTGTGAACGGCGCGATCGCGTCCGGCCAGATGATGCCGCGCTCGTCGTGGTTCTGCTCGATGGCCGCCGCCGGCAGGCGCGTGATGCCAATGCCGTAGCAGCCCATCTCGAACGGCTTGGGCTTGCCATCCTCATCGAGGAAGGTGGCGTTCATCGCCCGGCTGTACTTGGTGCCGAGGTAGAACACGTGCCCGACCTCGATGCCGCGCTCGATCGCCAGCACCCCTTTGCCGTCCGGCGACGGGTCGCCGGCGACGACGTTGCGGATGTCGGCCACCAGATCCGGCTCCGGCAGGTCGCGCCCCCAGTTGACGCCGGTCAGGTGAAAATCGACCTCGTTGGCGCCGCAGATCCAGTCGGCCATCACCGCCACCTCGCGGTCGGCCACCACCGTCACGGCTTTGCGCGTGCCGACCGGCCCCAGGTAGCCGGGGCGGCAGCCGAAGTGCTCGACGATCTCGGCCTCGGTGGCGAAGCGGAATCCCAGCTCCAGCCCGGGCAGCTTGCCGACCTTGACCTCGTTCATGTCGTGGTCGCCGCGCAGCAGCAGCAGCCAGATCCGGGTGGCAACGATCTCGTCGCGCTCGTTGACCTCGTCGGTGGCCAGCACGATGGACTTGACGGTGCGCGCCAGCGGCACGCCGAGCAGCTCGGCCACCTGCGCGCAGGTGCTTTTGCCCGGCGTCGGGGTCTTGGCCATCGACTGCGCGGGCGCCGGGCGCGGGCCCGCGGGCGGCAGCGCCTCGGCCTTTTCCAGGTTGGCAGCGTAGTCGCTGGTCGGGCAGTAGACGATGGCATCCTCGCCAGTGGCCGCGATCACCTGGAACTCCTCGCTCAGGTCGCCGCCGATGGCGCCGCTGTCGGCCGCCACCGCGCGGTAGCGCAGCCCGAAGCGGTCGAAGATGCGCCGGTACGCCTGCGCCATGATCTGGTAGCTGCGCTGCGCGCTCTCGGCATCGCGGTCGAAGCTGTAGGCGTCCTTCATAATGAACTCGCGCCCGCGCATCAGGCCAAAGCGCGGCCGGCGCTCGTCGCGGAACTTGGTCTGGATCTGGTAGAAGTTCTTCGGCAACTGCTTGTAGCTGCGCAGCTCCTGGCGGGCGATGTCGGTCACCACCTCTTCGCTGGTGGGCTGCACGACGAAGTCGCGCTCGT
Organism: Tepidimonas fonticaldi; assembly: GCF_007556755.1. Lineage (GTDB taxonomy): Bacteria > Pseudomonadota > Gammaproteobacteria > Burkholderiales > Burkholderiaceae_C > Tepidimonas > Tepidimonas fonticaldi. Next base: position 190,137 of record NZ_VJOO01000003.1, read on the forward strand.
GCCGGTCGCGGATGCGCAGCAGCTCCGGCCCCATCTTGTCGAAGCGCCCGGTCTCCTGCCACAGCTCGGCGGGCTGGATGATGGGCATGGTCAGCTCCACCGCGCCGGCGCGGTTCATCTCCTCGCGCACGATGCGCTCCACCTTCTGGATGACGCGCAGCCCCATGGGCATGTAGGTGTAGATGCCGGCACCGAGCTTTTTGATCATGCCGGCGCGCATCATGAGCCGGTGGCTGACGACCTCGGCGTCGGCCGGGGCTTCCTTGAGGGTGGAGATGAAGAACTGGGAGGCTTTCATGGCGACACAAATCCCGACCTGCGATGCATAATCGAGACAGTTTTTGAAAATTGGGGTCGATTATGCTTGACAGAGACGGCTTCAGGCCCAATGTCGGCATCATCCTGCTCAACCAGAAGAACCAGGTGTTCTGGGGCAAGCGCATCCGCACCCACTCCTGGCAGTTCCCGCAAGGCGGCATCGACCGCGGCGAGACCCCGGAACAGGCGATGTACCGGGAGCTGCACGAGGAGATCGGTCTGCGCCCGGAACACGTGGCGATCATCGCCCGCACACGGGACTGGTTGCGCTACGAGGTGCCGGACCGCTACATCCGCCGCGACGCGCGCGGCCACTACAAGGGCCAAAAGCAGATCTGGTTTCTGCTGCGCTTGGTCAGCGGCGACTGGAACCTGAACCTGCGCGCCACGGATCACCCCGAATTCGACGCCTGGCGCTGGAACGACTACTGGGTGCCGCTCGATCTGGTGATCGAGTTCAAGCGCGACGTGTACCAGCGTGCGCTGGAGGAGCTGTCGCGCTACCTGCCGCCCCTGGACCACGCCGGCAGCGGCCGAGACAGCCGCAACCGCTATCTGCGCGGCAACAACCGGGGCCGCTCGCCCGCCCCCCCGAAAGCGCCCGGGGCGGGCCGGCGCCCCCGAGCGCTGCCGGCGCACCTGGCCATGCCCGCCCACCTGGAGCTGCCCCCAGGGGGCAGCTTCGACCCCCAGCCGGCCCCGCCCGATGCGGGCCCGCTGGCCGAAGGGGCCATGCCGCCCCGTCCCCCAT